>JBMFWA010000011.1:0-43985 GCA_049965715.1 Thermoplasmata archaeon | reverse complement strand
CGCATTTCCAGAAATGAAACCGTTTGCATAGACCTTAACTTTCCTGAGGGATTTTCCACCAAGAAGCTTGTAGATTGGCATGTTTGCATCCCTCCCAACAGCGTCCCAGAGCGCCTGATCAACTGCACTGATCGCTGACATGAGAATGGGTCCTCCTCTCCAGAAGAAATTCCGGTATAGGAAGTTGGTAATTTCAGGTATATCAATCTCCCTGCCAATGAGGAATGGCTTGAAATCATTCACTGCTGCCTCAACAGTTTTCTCAAAATCTCCCATGGTGGCTTCACCATATCCGGATACGCCACTGTCGGTTGAGATCTTCACAATTATGAAGTTTCTCCATACAGCAGCAACCAGGAATGTTTCTATATTTTTTATTTTCATCTTAATCTCCCACCCTGTAAACTATCATTTTCTCATTTGTTAGCTCTCTCATGGAATCAGGTACACTCTCTCTGCCAATGCCGCTTTTTTTCACGCCGCCAAATGGCAGACTGTCCCATCTTAGTCTCGTTGTATCATTTATTATAACAGTCCCAGTCTTCAGTTTCCCGGCCATTCTATATGCTCTGTCAAAGGAACCGGTAAAAACAGAAGCATCAAGACCGTATTCGGTTTCATTCGCCCTCTCAACAGCCTCCTCATCATTCTTTACAGATATCACGGGAATCAATGGTCCGAAAACCTCATGATCAAGCACAGGGGCGTTCCTGTCTATCCTTATGATGGTTGGAGGAAAGAAGACCCTGTCATCTGGCGTCTTCCCCTGATAAAGAACTTTCCCGCCCTTTGACCTTGTCTCTTCAAGGAATGAGGACATTTCCTTGATGGCATCAGAATGAATCATCGGTCCCATCACAGTATTTTCGTTCATCGGGTCACCAATCTTCAGTCCGTTCATCTTCTCTGAAAGTATCTTTGTGAATTTTTCAATAATTGAGTCCTGAACTATAAGCCGCTTGGTGGCGTTGCAGAACTGTCCTGCATAATCAAATCTTCCTACAACAACGGCGTCTGCTGCCTTATCCAGATCAGCATCGTCTAGGACTATCTCAGGATCGCTGCCGCCTAATTCCATTACAACTTTTTTACCATTCTTTATGGCCCTGGATGCAAGATCGAGTCCGACTTTTTCTGATCCTGTAAAGGTGATCGCCGCTATCTCGGGGTTGGAAATGAACTCATCGCCTATTTCTGACGAAACACCGTGAACTATCTCAACAGATCCCTTAGGAAAACCAGAATCCAGTATGATCGAGGAAAGCTCCATCTGTGTTAGTGGCGCAGCTCTTGCAGGCTTATGCACAACCGTATTGCCTACGGCTAGAGACGGAGCAACTTTCTGTGCAAAACTGGACGCAGGAAAATTGAACGGTGTTATCGATCCAACCACTCCCACAGGTTCTCTGATCACCATTGCAATTCTTCTTTCGTTTCCTGGAGGATGAACAAAAGAACCCAGACTCAGAAACCTACCCTCCATAATGTGTACTACTTCAGACGAAGCGATCTTAAATATCTCAGAGGTTCTGATTATCTCGCCCCTGGAGCTTTTTATGGGCCTTCCTATTTCTCTGGACATCAAGGCGGCAAGATCATCCTTTTTTCTAATGATCTCGAGTGAGCACTTCATCAGCATTGCAGACCTTTCAGCTATACTCAAGGACTGCAGTTCTTTCTGAGCTGTAACAGCCCTGTTGATTGCTGATCTGATCTCGGTTATATCCATAGTATTTATTTTCCGCAACAGTTCCCCATTAAATGGGTTATATACACCAAAACTTTCAGTCATGACAGTCACCAGACCAAATAGTGGTCTCCCACTTGATGCCAAGAAATCTATTAACATTTTTCTCTTTGGAAATTCCTATTCGCATAAACTTTAATACAGGTAAATTGGACCTGGTTTGCGGAGAGAAACATCAGGCCATCGATGCGACAGTATCAAAGCCCGGAAGCGAGATAAAACAGAGCATATTGTTACAATGGCATATATTATGAGAGGAAAAAGGAATATGCAGGTAATGTGATATCAAGCGACAATAAATTAAATACTTTAAGACTTTTACTCTAAGAATGCAGAATGGGCAGAATCTCAAGAAAACTGCCTACGATTTTATAGTGCAATCAATTGTGAGTGGCCCACTTAAGGCAGGAAGAACTGTAGATATCGATACCGTTGCCGCGAAACTTAACATTAGCAGAACGCCAGTTAAAGAAGCTCTTATGGAACTGCAGGGCGAGGGTTTAATCTGTAAACAGGGACGTTACTACTCAGTATTTATTATGTCGGAGAATGACATCATATCCCTTTATGAGGTTCGCGAGGTACTTGAGGCACAGGCCGCAAGATTTGCAGCTGTACGTGCCACCGCAGCAGAACTCAGAGAGATGGAGAACCTGATCGACAGCATAACTGAAATGAGCAAGCGTAAGAAAAGAGACGCCATACTGCTTTCAGATCTTAACGGTGAATTTCATTCAATGGTGGCAAGGGCAAGCAAGAATGACTACCTTGAAAGATACAGTAAGGAGATAAGACTGAAATTGAAGGTTGTAAGGGCCACACTTTTTACAAGCCTTGACAGGATAGAGATGGAGATTATAGAACATTCAGAAATTTTCAACGCGATAGCAAGGCATGATCCTGAAGCAGCCTGGAACATAATGATGCAGCATCAGAACAACGTTTTAAGATATATAAAAGAAAAAGGTTTGAAAAAAATTATTTAGTTTTCAGGCAGAGATATAGAGCTTCGTGGGACTGAATTCCACATGCCTCAATACTTCGGCACTGGTGAGTCTTCCGGAAGCAGTCTTCAGGGTAAGATCATACAGTTTTTTACCAGCTTCCTTAAGATCGTACTGGAATGTTAGCAGACCGGAAACGTCCAGATCTATATGCTCTTTCATTGAAGCAACAGTCTTGGGATTTGCAGAGAGTTTAATAACAGGTTCAATTGGATTGCCTACAATGTTTCCCTGGCCTGTGGTAAATACATGTACTACCGCACCAGCTGCAGCGAACAATGTGACAGCCTCCGCAGCTGCTGATGATGTGTTCATGTAATTCAGCCCCTTCTTAGTGGGAGGATCGGCATAATCCAGCACGTCAACAATCTTTCTGTTTCCGGCTTTCTGGATGTTTCCATATGCCTTTTCTTCAATTGTTGTGAGACCACCCTTAATGTTTCCCTGCGTTGGCTGGGAACCGAGTAAATCGGCACCATGCTTGGTTATTTCTTCTTGATAATCGTTGAAAATCTTCATGAATTTTTCCCTGAGTTTGGGATCCTCAATCTTCTTTGCAATCTCACCCTCAGCTCCTGTCAGTTCAGATGTTTCACCAAATATTGTGGTTGCTCCCTGATCCACAAGCATATCAAAAAGGACGCCTACAGTTGGATTTGACGCAAGCCCCGACGTAGTGTCGGATTCACCGCACTTGGCGCTGACAACCAGATTTGATACATCAAAATCTTTACGGTGAATTTCGCTGGACTTCTGAACCATGTCTTTCGCTATTCTGGAAGCGGTCTCAATGGTTTTCAAGTCCCCCTTTCCTTCGATACTGACTGCTTCTACCCATTTTCCAGTCTTTGCAATCTGATCCGCTATTCTGCTGGTCCAGTTGTCCTCAATCCCTATAACTATTGCTGAATGAATGTTGGGATTCATGCCGAAACCTGCAAGGGTTTTGAAAGTAAGATCAAGGTCTTCCCCAAACTGCAATCTGCCATATGGATGAGGAACCGCTATGGTTCCCTTTACAAGATGCTCTACACCGACAGAAGCGCTGTTTGAAAGGTCGTCAACCGGTATGATCAGTACATGGTTCCTTACTCCAATTCTTCCATTTTCTCTTTCATATCCTCTGAATGTTGGCATTATTTCCACCTCTTGGATTTTAGATTGTGTGTGTGCACATGCTGTCCAGTTGCTATGTCCTGCACAACACTTCCTATTATATTCTTGTATTCAACCAATTCATGTCCTTTTTTCATATCCTTCAGGGCAATCTTGTGACCCAGCGGTATATCTTCCTGCGCCTTGACCTTTAATTTCTCATTAGTGTCAAGGTATGCGCCTTCTACTTCAGTTCCTTTCTTAAGGTCTGATGTGGCTACACCAACATCATCCCCCTTGTTATGGATTAAAAATTGCACTACCATAGAATGTAATGTTTAGAACATTTATTAATCTTATGCATTGAAAATTTATGGATGCGAATGTTGATATATATGTGAAAAACAATTAGGCAAATTAATTAAACGTCAAAGCGTTTTCCTGTTATTGATTAAAAGCGTAGAACCAATTAAATCTTCCGTTCCGCTAACTGCAACGAGTCCAAAACAACTGTGGATCGATCAGTGGAGCAGGCAGCTCTATGTCAAGATCAGTTCAGGAACAGCGACGGGCTGGGGGGAGGTTCTTGCAACGGCTGGAAACGACCCATCAGCATACTATGAGATGATCCGAACGGTTACGCCACTGATTATTGGTCGTGATGAATCTCAACCGCGGGAGATTTGGGACTTTATCCAGAAATATATTTTCTCCGGGGGATATGGAGTAACAACGGCCTCCCTGTCTGGAATTGATATCGCAATATGGGATTTACTATCCAGAGAGCGAAAACAGCCATTGTATAAGCTCCTGGACGGTGAACAGCATCCCATTAGGAGGTACATTTCGCTTTCCAGATACAGAAGAGCAGATGTGGTGGAAGCAGTGAGAAATCTCCTTGACGCGGGATACAAAATGATTAAGATTCACCAGAGCCCATCTGAAACTCTTGACTCTATTCAGAGCATAAGAAAAGAGCTCGGTTATGATTTTGAACTGATGGCAGATCTGAATTGTGGCTTTGGACTGGAATCAGCAAAAGATTTTGCACAGAAAGTCTCGAAGCTGGAAATGAAATGGATTGAGGAACCGATATGGCCTCCAGATGATTACGATTCGCTCAAAGTTGTCAACAAAATAGTTCCTGTAGCAGCAGGGGAAAATTTCTTCTCTTTGAATGAGTTCCGAAGGGTGTTATCAATGCATGCGATTACCTATTATCAGCCTGATATAACGAAATCTGGAGGAATTACAGGCGGAACCGATATCGTTAAAATGATCAGGGAAGCTGGTGAAATTATCTCATTCCACTGCAGACCTCACAATGGCTGGGTTGGAATAGCTGCTACAGCACATCTTGCATCAGCAATATCCCCGGACGCTTTACTTGAGACGCCTCCAAATTGTATTCCTGAAGAAAATTTTACAAACACCAACATGTGTACAAATGATTTCGTAAAGCCTGCGGGCGAAGGTCATGGAATTATCCCCAGAGAACCTTTGCCAGAGCTGAAAAGTGGTGGACTTCTGAGATTTCATGATTGATTAAAGGGATGGAGATGAAAAAGTGGAGAATAAGACATATGTCGTAACTGGCGGAACCGGAGGTATAGGCAGAGAAATTGTGAGGTACCTTACAGGATCAGGAAATACTGTGATCTTCACTGGAAGATCCAATGAAAGGGGATCCGAAATTGTGAAAGAATCAGGAGCGGACAGATCAGTATTTTACCAGTTGGATCAGTCGATTCCAAGCGACGTCCTGAAATTCTCGGACTGGATTTCAAGGAAGAACTATCATATTGATGGTCTGGTAAACAACGCATCAAGGAATTCACGCTTTGGGATTCTGGATATAAACATGGATGAATGGATGAACATGATAAATCTTGTGATGACATCAACCATGATTATATCACAGGCTATAGCGAAGAATATGATCAGAAATGGATTAAAGGGCAAGATACTGAATATTGGCGCGATACAGTATATTTCACCCCTGCAGTCCTCACTGGCATATTCAGCCACAAAAGGTGCCATGGTTTCAATGTCGAGAAGCATGGCTGTTGATCTGGGAAAATACGGTATTCAGGTAATGACCCTTATCCCCGGACCAATATATTCGAAGGACCAGGAACCCCCTCAGAATATTGACAGATCTGCAGCCACATTGCTGGGAAGGTTTGGAAGAATGAGTGAAGTGGTTAATCTGGTAAAATTTTTACTTTCTGACGAAAACACATTTATGACAGGAAACGAGATCATAATTGATGGTGGAAGGGTTATCAGCAGAAAGCCGGATCCTGAGGAAGTCTCATCTGGGAAAATTTAGAAGATGTTTACATAGAATCTTGTTGTTCGTACAGGGAACTTTTTAATTCTAGGTGAACATTAAGAACAATGGACGCACCTGGCGCCCCCGGGATTCAGCCAAGATGGACGTCTAGCGCTAAAGACGGGGTTGGGACTTCTATTTCATCTATGAGTAGAATATGGTTCACTATTTCGCACGGCATCATAAACGAGATTTACTATCCAAGAATAGACATAGCAAATACACGTGATTTTCAGTTTCTCGTATCTGATGAAAAGAGCTTTTTCTCTGAAGAAAGGAGGGACACTATCCACACGATTGAGATGGTTGAAGACGGTATCCCTGCTTATCACATCGTGAACGAATCCAGGGACAACCGATACAGGATAGAAAAAATCATAATTGCTGATCCAAACTCTGATGTCCTCCTTCAGCACTCTAAATTTTCGGCACTGGACAAAGGGAAATATAAACTGTTTGCCTTATTCGCGCCGCATATTCTTAACGGGGGGTATGGTAATACGGGGTGGATTGGCGAATACAAGGGAAGAAAGATGTTCTTCGCCACAAGGAAGGGAATTACCGCAGCAGTTTATGTTTCGACAGGATTCGAAAACATGAGCTGTGGATTTGTCGGGGTAAATGACGGTTGGCAGGATATCAGCAGAAACTACAGGATGACATTTCAATTTGACAGAGCGGAAGACGGCAATATTGCATTTACGGGGTCCATTAAAATGATTCCGGATCAGTGGTTTACAATAGCTATTGGATTTGGATCCAACGAGTTTGAAGCAGGGGAAAAGGTGACAAACTCCCTAGTTCACGGGTTCCAGAACACTTATGACAAATACGTTTCAGAGTGGAAAGAATACATTGACTCTCATTTTAGTAACTTTCCTTATAAAATTGGTAAGTTATCTAAAACGAGTGCAGCAGTGATCAAATCCCACCAGGCGAAATTCCAGTTTCAAGGAGCAATTATAGCCAGCCTTTCCATCCCGTGGGGAAATCATAAGGGAGATGATGATATTGGGGGATACCACCTCATCTGGCCTAGAGATATGGTCGAAGCAGCAGAAGCTCTCATCGCAATCGGTGACCATGCAGGAGCAGTCGCCGCACTCGATTACCTGAGGGCAACACAGGAGGCAGATGGTCACTGGTGCCAGAACATGTGGCTGGACGGAAAGGGATTCTGGAAGGGAATACAGATGGACGAAACAGCGTTCCCGGTGCTCCTTGCAGGAATGCTGAAAAAGTATAACATAATAAAGGCAGAAGACTATTATGACATGGTTAACAGGGCAGCATCATTCATTATGAAATACGGCCCGGTAACCATGGAAGATAGGTGGGAAGAGGATAGCGGGTATTCTCCATTCACCATTTCTTCTGAAATAGCAGCGCTTCTAACTGCGGCTGAATTTGCTGATTCAATGGGCAACACGAAGGCCGCAGATTTCATCAGGGAAAACGCTGATATGTATTATTCAAGGATAGATTTCTGGAACTATGCCAGAGGCACGTCCATTTCAGAGGAACTTGGGATTGACGGTTATTATGTCAGGATCGCACCCCGGGATTCATCCTTCAATTTCGCAAGTTCACCACTTCAGGGTTATGTTCCGGTCAAGAACAGACCAATTTCAGACGCTTATGTGCCGGCTGACAAGCTCGTAAGCACGGGGAGTACCTCGCTAGTCAGATTTGGAATTCGCAAAGCTGAAGATAAGAGAATAACAGATTCACTCAAGGTGGTTGATTATTTGTTAAAGACCAACACAAAGACGGGTCCAATCTGGCACAGGTATAACAACGACGGATATGGAGAACACTCCGATGGATCTCCATTCGATGGTACGGGGCATGGAAGAGGATGGCCGCTTCTGGCTGGGGAGAGAGCGCATTATGAACTTGCGGCAGGGAGAATCGATGAGGCGATGAATCTCCTCAGGGTCATGGAAAATCAATCCAGTCCTGGGGGGATGATTCCGGAACAGGTTTGGGATTCTGAGGATATACCGAGGCTTGGTCTGTACAATGGCAAACCGTCCGGTTCGGCCATGCCACTAGTCTGGGCACACGCGGAATACCTGAAGCTCGTAAAATCTATCGATCAGAAAAGTATATTCGACATGCCCGAGGTTACCAGAAAGAGATATATCGAAAGCAATGTCAAAACAGATAGGGTAATGTGGAGCTTCTTCAATGTGGAACATGTGATTGAGAAAGGAAAGACTCTCCGGATCCAAGTACTTGCTGAATCACTGGTGCACTGGAGCGATGACCAGTGGAAAACCGTACACGATGATTCAACCCTGGATTCGGGATCAGGAATTCATTATGTTGATATCAAACCCTCTCCCACGTCAAAAGAGATAAAGTTCACCTTCTTTTGGAAAGTTTCCCAAAAATGGGAAGGAAAGGATTATTCTGTTGCGATAGTATCTGTATAGGGATCAATAAATGATGAAAATTCTTATGTAAGCGTGGGTTACCGAAGCGTTGGGGCTGTGGGGTAGCCTGGTATCCTTCCAGCTTCGGGAGTTGGTGACCCCGGTTCAAATCCGGGCAGCCCCATCTTCATCGGTTTAGTCCCAGATACATTGATTCCCATCAACATATGCGATCTCTTACTGATGCTGTATCACCGGGAGAACATTTAAAAGATAATTTGAATTAACGAAACTCAATTCAGAACTTCATTTCACGATTTTTGCAGTTGTCCTACTCTGTCACTTTCGTTGCAGTGAATTAAAGTTCAAAGCTCGTGCAGACATTGAAAAGATAAGGAATCACAACAAAAAAAGCAGAGCAATAAACCCTGTTTGAATTGATGAGGAAAAATGAAAGACATTTTCTTATCACGAATGACAAATATGTGACCGGTTCGTGTGCAAAAATAAAAAAATCAGCAAGGGAAGTCCCAATTTAAAGGGTGAAATATTATTGCCGCGATGAATACCCGTGTAAATCAGGATGTCCATTCACCAGATACATATTTTCAGTTCTCATCATATACTGTTGAAAGAAGGGTTAAATTTATCCGAATAAATCTAAAATTTTTTGGGAAGAGAAATGTTATTTTGGATAGAAGGACTCTATTTTGGTTGCCTTGCCATCTTTATCATATATAAATAGATCAGATCCCTCTTTTAGCGTCTTTGCATGTGAGCCATCGCAGTAGGGCTTGTTTTTCGACAAACCGCATGCGCACAGATGGAGGGTTTCTTCGCCTACCTTTACAACATATGGGTGATCCCTTTCATGTAAAACGAGTCTGCTCATTTTTGATCGAGTATGAATATCTAAAGGGCATATAAACTTGTAAGGGACGCAAAGGAAACTACCTGATTTTTTCCAGGGTGAATGATCCGAGGTCAAATGACGTGTCATTTGTATATATCTCAATCCAGTCGCGTGATCTAACGTTTCCCAATCCTGTAACCTTCAGAAAGCTTTTAGAGGCCTCGTTTTTGAATTCAATCATTCCGTCAACTAGATACGCAACAGCCTCTATCAACTTTTTATCAAAAACGGCGGCTTCCATCAAATAGAGAGATACGCAGTTTTCTGATTTTCTCTTCTGTGAAAACTGCTGAACGAACTTAAGAAGCAGTTTTTCGTCCAGTTCTGTTGCATAAGAAGTCAATGAAGTGAACAACAGCCGGTAAAAAGGATACTTCTTCCTTATTTCCGTCCCGATCTGATCTATGTTTTTTAAAAGGGAGCTGATATTTGTAATACTGTCTATGACAGTTGCATATTTGGAAGGTGACTGGGACTGTATGCTTCTGGAGTAAATATCAATGAATTTTAGGAAACCGTTGATTTCAGCCTCGTCCACTGCAGGGTATATTTTTCCAACCTGATATTTAATTTCATTTATGTCTTTATCTGTAGTTACAACAACCACAGGAATGGACTCCTTCAAAGACTGAGCAATAAAATTCCATGCAAGAACGTATTTTCCAGAGAAAGGAGGACCTATTAAAACAACTCCGCTTCCGACTCTGATACCACCGGTGAGCAGCTCATCGATCTTTTCGTTTCCCATGGAAATCTTCCGTTCTCTCTGATCTGTACTATCGCCTTGTGTGGCCGAAAAGACAGGAGATGAGGATTGTTGTTGGGTCACCATCTCCTGCTGCTCTCCAGTTATCGAGTTCTTTCCAGCGTTCATCAGATTATTGAGTCGTTCCTGCAGCCTCAATGCCGTTTCATAATTACTTTTAGTCGCTGCAATTAAATTCTTGACCTCTTCGGATAACCGTTTTATCTCATTATCATCTGCCATTTATACTAACACCAATACGTTCAGATTATAATAATCCAACATTTCAGGACACAAATTATCTATAAAAATCCTTGCAAACATAAACTGTTTTGCATCGGAGAATTAAGAATCACCCTATCTGGTCAGTGGTAAATTCTCTTTTCTCCATTTATCAATTCCCCCCTCAAGATGTTGAAGATTGGTTATTCCCATTCTTTGGAGTCGATTGGCTGCAGCTCTACTCCTGTGTCCGGTCTTGCAAACCAGTACTATTTTATTTCCAGCACCGAATAGTTTCGCTATCTCTTTCTCATGGCCAAGAGGGTAATGCAAGGATTTATCGATGTGGCCATTGTTAAATTCAAACCTTGTCCTTACATCTATAACGCTTAAATTACCATTTTTTGAAAGTTCATTCACTTCTGACGGCGAGAGATTCTTTAAATCGTGAGGATGCCTGAAATAATCCATAATTGACATATTATCTTCTTTCTCCAATTATCACAGAATAATAAATACACCTTCCCTTATTAAACTAGTGCCGGTGTGTCGTCTCCAGAAATCATATTTATCTGTAAATAATATCTGCCCATGAGTTCTTATAAAGGAGAGGAACACAAAAAGACCCTGAAAGTTGATGGAGAAAATATAACATACTATTCGATCAGGGATCTGGAGGCTGCACACCCTGAGATTAAGACGCTTCCGATTTCGCTGAGGATTATACTCGAGTCAATGATTAGAAATTTCGACGGAAAAAACATAACAACCAGGGATGTTGAGGCAGTTATCAACTGGAATGCGCAGCAGCCCGAAGAAACGGAAATGTCATTCAAGGTTTCAAGGGTCTTAATGCAGGATTTCACAGGCGTACCAGCGGTCGTTGATCTTGCGTCCATGCGTGACGCTGTTGAAAAGCTCGGCAAGAACTCAGATATCATAAATCCCAAGGTCCCTGTGGATCTTGTTATCGATCACTCAGTGCAGGTTGATTTCTATGGTAGTGACGACTCACTTGATCTTAACAGGAAGAAAGAATTTGAAAGAAATATCGAGCGTTACAGGTTTCTTAAGTGGGCAAGCAAATCTTTCAGAAATTTACGCGTTATCCCGCCTTCTATCGGGATCGTCCATCAGGTTAACCTGGAATATCTTGCCAGTGTTGTTACGGTAAGTGGTGAGAAAGAAAAAGTGGCATATCCAGACACTCTTGTAGGAACTGATTCTCATACAACCATGGTGAACGGAATTGGGGTCCTTGGCTGGGGGGTTGGGGGAATTGAGGCCGAAGCTGCAATGCTGGGCGAAAATGTAACAATCCAGCTGCCTCGTGTGGTAGGGGTGAACCTGCACGGCAAACTGAGGGAAGGAATTACAGCGACTGATCTTGTTCTCACACTTACAGAAATTTTCAGGAAGCACAAGGTCGTTGAAAAATTCCTGGAGTTTTATGGAGACGGTCTTGGTTCATTATCTGCAACTGACAGGGCAACACTTTCGAACATGTGTCCGGAGTATGGAGCCACACTTGCTCTCTTTCCTGTCGACGAGATAACGCTGCAGTATCTGAAATCAACCGGAAGAACTGAACACCACATAAACCTGGTAAGGGAATATCTTCTGGCGCAGGGGTTGTTTGGGGACCAGAAAGGTCTCAGATACAGCGAGATAATAGATGTAGATCTTGATTCGATAACCCCTAGCGTTGCGGGCCCAAAGCTCCCCCAGCAGCATGTGAATCTGTCAGATATAGGGAACAGTTTCCTGAATTATATGGAGAGCACACATGAGAGTTCAAGTTCACAGAAACAGGTATTTCTGAAGAAGGTGAAGATTAACAGAAACGGAAAGCAGAGCACACTCACTGAAGGGGATATTGTGATTGCCGCCATTACCAGCTGCACAAACACAAGTAATCCACGTGTGATGATAGGTGCAGGACTTCTCGCCAGGAATGCAGTGGAAAAGGGCCTGATGACCGGCGAGAATGTGAAGACATCCCTCGCACCTGGTTCACGGGTTGTTACTGAATATCTTGAAAAATCCGGTCTTCAGAAATATCTGGATAAACTTGGCTTTTATCTGGTTGGCTATGGATGTACGACGTGCATCGGTAACAGCGGTCCCCTGGATGCTGAGATACAGAAAGCGATAGTTGACAACGACATGTCAACTGCCGCGGTTCTTTCCGGGAATCGCAATTTTGAGGCCAGGATTCACCGCGACGTGAAGGCGAACTATTTGATGTCTCCTCCACTGGTGGTTGCTTTTGCAATAGCCGGCAGAGTCACGATAAACATGGATAAGGAACCACTGGGGGTCGGGAAAGATGGAAAACCGGTTTTTCTCAAGGACATATGGCCTGAGGAAAGCGAAATATCACGGGTTATGGAGAAGATAATAACGAGGGATATGTTCGTAGAGAAGTACGCCAATGTTGAGGAGATGAACTCAGACTGGAAGAATATAGACGTGGAGGCCAGCAAGACCTATCCATGGGATCAGAAGAGTACCTATATCAGGAACCCGACGTACTTCGAGGGTTTTGCACTCAACAGAAAAAGAAAGTTCTCGAAGATATCAAATGCCAGGCCGCTTTTAGTGCTCGGCGATTCTGTGACGACCGATCACATATCGCCTGCAGGTTCAATATCCAGGAACAGCCCGGCCGGGAAATACCTTATTGATCACGGGGTAGCACCGGAAGACTTCAACACCTTCGGTTCGAGAAGAGGAAACCATGAAGTCATGATAAGGGGAACCTTTGGAAACAACAGGATAAGGAATATGATGGTTTCAAAGGAAGGGCCTTTTACGAAGAACGTCATCACGGGAAAAGAGGACTTCATATACAACGTTGCGGTGGAATATTCAGCCCAAAAGACTCCTCTAATAGTCTTTGCAGGATCTGAATACGGAACCGGCAGTTCAAGGGATTGGGCTGCAAAGGGTACAAATCTTCTTGGCATCAATGCAGTCATTGCAAGAAGCTACGAGAGGATTCACAGAAGCAATCTTGTTGGTATGGGTGTCATACCACTTGAATTCAGGGCTGGCAGAAGTTTCCAGTCCCTCAATGCTGACCTGTCAGGTCCATTCAGTATAGAGTTTTCCAACGAGGATGAGCCTGATAGTGCAGTTCTTCTTTACAAGGACACCGCAGGTAAGGAGGCAAGGGAAGAACTTAAGGTGAGGATCGACACGCCGGTGGAATATGAATACTTCCGGTACGGAGGGATACTCCAGATGGTGATAAACAATCTGATAAAGTAAGTCTCCGTGCTCTCAGAGCACGGGGAGATATCTATTCAGTTCCCATTCTGTCACGTGTGATCTGAATGCGTCCCATTCCCTTGATTTCAAGGTAATGAAGTTCTCGAATGTATGCTTTCCAAGGGTGTTCTTGAGAAGAACGCTATTCCTGAGATGGAAAAGTGCCTCCCCAAGACTCTCCGGCATCGCCTGAATTCCTTCTTTGTCACGATCCTCCTTGGACATGTGGAATATATCCTTCTCAACCGGTTCAGGGGGTTCGATCTTCTTCTCTATTCCATCAAGGCCCATTGCAAGAACTGATGCAAACTGAAGGTAAGGGTTCCCGGCAGAATCGGGGCATCTGAGCTCCATCCTCTTTCTGAGAAATCTGCCTGCCGGAACCCTCACAAGTGCACTCCTGTTCTTATTCGCCCAGGATATGTAGACTGGCGCTTCATAACCGGGAATCAGTCTTTTGTATGAGTTTACCCATGAAGCCAATATTGCTGATGATTCCTTCACATGCGACAGAATCCCACCCAGATAGTGCATTCCGAGGTCGCTGATTTCATATTTTTTTCCTTCCTCGAAGAACATATTTCTGGCCTCGTCAATAGCCATTATACTCTGATGAATATGCATGCCGGACCCATTGACGCCATTTATGGGTTTGGGCATAAATGTAGCATAAAGACCATATTTCTGTGCTGTATTTTTTATAATATTCTTAAGCATGGCAATTCTGTCGGCCATCACTATTGCAGGCGCGTACCTGAGGTCTATTTCATGCTGTCCGTAAGCCACTTCATGATGCGCAGCTTCAGGCTGGTATCCAAGAGCATACATGTTCTGGAGAATTTCCTGTCTGATCTCGCTGGATGAGTCAAGGGGAGTATTGTCAAAATACCCGCCATAATCACTTGGTGTGTTTGTGGGTTCCCCATTTGCCCCTCTCTTGAACAGGAAAAATTCAAATTCAGGTCCCACGAAGAAATCCAGCTTGTCCCTGTGAACCTTTTCTACAAGCTTCTGGAGGATGAACCTTGGATCACCCTGAAACCGCTCATTGTCAGGGGTGTAAATATCGCAAATAAATCTTGCGACCTTTCCATTATTATTCTCGTTTGGCAGAACTGTATAAGTGCTCAGGTCCGGATGGGCACGCATGTCTGACTCCTCAATCTGTGCATAACCTGCCACGGAACTGCCATCAAAAACAACTCCTTCTTCCAGGGCACTGGGAAACCTGTTCTTCGGAACTGTTACAGTCTTTACGAAACCAGCCAGGTCAGTGAACTGAAACTGGATAAATTCCACCGCATCCTGCTCAAGTTTCTTCAAATATTTCTGAACTTCGACGTCCATGAAAGGTAATCATCTAAGCTTCATAAATAGATTTAGAATCACTTTTCGGAAATTGTATTTGAATAATCGGGCTCAAACCAGCGATTCGTAATCAAAAAGAGTCCTCTTTGAGGATTTTTCTATAAAATCGTAATATTTGTTAAGAAACTTGATTTCAAAACCTGGCGCTGAGGAGAGGGTTAAATAATCACCCGAACTTGATATGATACCACTCCTTATCATCACCCTGACCAGTGAAGTGAAGTCAAGCTTTATTTTCTGCCTCTCTATGCCAACAGAGTTCAGGTAAGCATAATCTGTTGCTTTCGAAATTACATCCTGAATTCTGTGCTTTCCGGTATAGAAATAATTCAGGTTCATAATTTTGTATTTCAGAAGTGGATGCATAAACTCTGTGTAAGGCAGCGGAAATATGTCAAGAAAACCAAGACCGTTTTTGATTGCAGAGTTCAGTGTGGTATCAAAGTGGGTCCCGGCAGGTTTGGTTATCTTCCACGTGATTCTGTTCACTCTCCACACCACTGTATTATAAATGGATTCTGATATGTCTACGTTTCGCATATCAGTTTCATTTGGAACCACAACAACCTTGTCCAGGCTGTTCAGGCCAGGATCGATCTTCTCTTCAAGGAATGACTGAATCTCGCTTCTCAGATATTTTTCGTCCTTATTTTCAACAAAATAGAACCGCAATACAAATTTTCCCTCTGGCCCGAGTCGGGATGCATTCATGGTAAAAGTGTGGGTCGGGGCGTCGTCTATCTTTTCTACGGCGTAGTGGATTTCATCATAGTTTGACTGTAGAGAAGAAAAAACCGCAGATAGGAGTTCATGTCTCGCCTGCTCTACTTCCATGGATTTCAAGCGATCCAGTTTTAAAAGTTTTCTGTTCATGAAAGACTGCCTCCGTATTCCCGAATCACGTCATTGAAAACAATGAGAGGTTCAATTTCACAATCAACAGCAGGGAATATTTCCCACGTTTTGCCATTATCCGCCACAAAGAATTCCGGGTTTGCAGATTTCCTGTTCAGAACAAGGAATTTCCTGTCATTAACTTGACGGTTCTCTCCGATGCGGAAGAACCTTTCCAGTTTTCTGATGATTTCCACCCTGTTTGGTTCTTTCGGGAAATAAAATTTTATTGGATTTATTTTGATGAACATATTATCTGAATTCTTGGTCTCAGGTATGAAGTTAGCGTACCTTTCGATGGAATCATTCTCTCCTGCAAGAATCTCGGAAAGCACATTATATGTAAGATGGACTATATCACGATTTATCCTGGTGGCGAAGAGATTGAAGTCAGACCTGATGCTGACAAACTGTCCGGAGTCCCTGAACTCCAGCATATATGGATCAAAACCCCTGGGAATTAGCTCCATCATCTCATTGTAGAGATCCCAGGAGGATGATTCTCCATCCTTCGCCTTGATGTGAATTTTCCCCCTTCCCACAGAGGTAAAGGAATGAAATGTGAAACCTCGATCAATTGCGAAATTAACAATATTCAGGAATTTTTCTCGAGGTATACGGAGAAAATCAAGCTGGTCGGAGAAATCCATCTTGAATTTCTCGTACTGTGAATGCGTAAAAGATGTGATAACAAGTTTGTATTTATCCAATAAAGGAATAGTTCGAATATCCAGATATATAGATTCATTTATGGGAGGAATGATGAAATTTGAATTTGTCCTGACAAGCACCATTCTATATGTGTGTCCTCTCATGATCTTCGGAGTTATCTGCAGAAATAGTTCCACAAATTCATTCTCATTCACTGATTAGCATACGTATAAATGATAAAAAATTTCTCTAACCCTTATAAGTAACTAAAAAGCCGGCGGACGGACATAGTTATCCAGCGCGATGCCAAAGACATTTCTAAGGTTATAAAGAGTTATTCTGAGACGTTTTCTACTTTTCCACTGAATCCTGGCTCTGCTGTTCCAAAGTGGCTTTTGCAACATTGTATTTCTCTATGAGGTTTATGGCTTCACCCAAGAAAAGACCTGCTGAAAAAGATAAGAGTATGATGAAAACGGTATCTATTAAATACGATGAGACATTGAAAAAAAGTTCCAGAATGAGTCTTGAGACATACGTTACAAGCCAAAGAGAGGTCAGAATTATCGAGCTTCTGTAATAGAAATCTCCCCTGTCACTGTAGACGGTCGATAACGTACCCAGCCTTGTTCCAATTATTGTCCCAGCGACGATTGAAAGGATAAAATAAACGATGTCGCTCTGATAAAATACTGGAAAGAAAAGAAAAACTGCACTCAAAATAACTAATAAAAGCGGTCGCTGGATAATTCTACGCTTGGAGAATTTCCTTCCCCTTATGGATCGGATTGATCTTCTCAGCACCAGCAATAATATGATGACAATAAGGAGTATTGTGTCATAGACCTGTGGTGTTCCGACGGAAGTTCCGGAGGCGTTCTGGACAGACATGATGGTAAAAACCATGGAACAGTATTTCGGTTCTGATATGAAATTTTCCCAGTAATGGGAACACTTTACTAGTCGAGATGTAAAGTACAGATGATATTCGGGAGAAATAATGTGTGCAATATTATGCGCCAGATGGCCCAATCCAGGCATTTGATAATTTATAAGAAATTTAACCTATGCTAGCAGGAAACTCTCCCTTCATAAGATGGGAGGATGAAAACGGGAAAAGTCCTTGTTATTTTTCACAGTATGTTGATCTGTCCGCTGGCAGACAGGAATCAGAAAGATCGGATCGCATATTGCTTCATGCTTGCCTGCATCCGTAAAGTCGTCTGGCTCAGCATTACGGACAGGGCACCTTCTGACTGAGTACAATTCAAGCCCATATAAACTCAGTCAGCAATCTTTGAAGCGGGAAGCTCCCCGTGAAAGCCGGGGGAGGAGTTCACTCGAATATTATCCTGAGCATTAAAATTATGTTAGATTTGTGCAATTATCCTGACTGTATATAAGATGTGACCAGTGAAATAATCTTTTCATAATTGTCGTGGGATACAGGTAATCTTACTTTTCCTATGTCAGCATAAATTTCACCGTCATCAACGTGAAAATGAATCACATTCATTCCTTTGGAGTAAAAATGTCCCGGAGTCCTTTCATGAATTCCGTCAATTGATCTTAGCTTTTCAAGCAAGAGGTCATGATGTATCAAATCATCCAATCTGGCATGCCTCATTGATTCAATGATACTGGCTTCTGATAAATACCTATGGCATCATCTGTGTTGCGAAAATTTATTGCTGCATGGAAGCAAGCATGGTGTAAAAAAGGATAAACAGCAATTGCGAATCTGATGGCAGGTTTCCTTTACGAAAATGCAAAAAATATTCTTCCTTTGTAAATGACAGCGCTAAAAAATGGGGCTGCCCGGATTTGAACCGGGGTCTCAGGCTCCCAAAGCCCGTAGGATGCCAAGCTACCCCACAGCCCCTTATCTCTGATGGGTAATCAGTATGTTATTCTAAATGTTTATTCTCTGGAAGTAAATTTATGGGAAGATTATTATGAGTCTGGTTATTCCGAAGAAAGTGACCACCGTGATGAATTCAGCCTAAGCTGACACCGATGATGTGAGACGGGCGAGCTGAGTGGTCAGTTCATTATTTAAAGTAGTTATGGACCTGACAAGCGGAAGTTATTAAATCACGAAGTGATCAGGCACTCAGGCCGTGATAGCTCAGTAGGGAGAGCACCAGACTGAAGATCTGGGGGTCGCTGGTTCAATCCCGGCTCACGGCATATTTACGTGAATGAACCTAAGATATAAGGTGCGAGTGTTTATTATCGGAAACCGATAACTACCTATGTTGGTTTGTGCAACGGTAAATGATGATATCATAGATGATCTAGGCGACAGCAAGGAAGTAGTATTAATAGAGGTTTCCGGCAATGAATACAGGATAGTGGAGAGATATGAAAATCCAGCCATGAATGCGACTCTCACGAAGGGGATTCATACAATAAATTCTGCAATTGAAAAGCATGCTTCTGCCATTATCACAGCTGGAATCGGGAAACCTGGTTTTAGATATGCAAAGGGAAGAATAAAGATATATGCTTCCGGTGCAAGAAGAATGGATACTGTTATGAACGAGTTTATCAACGGAATACTACAGGAGACACACGAAGCCACCCATGAGGGCGGACCGCATGACATGCACTGAAGATATGAAACGTGAATTTTTAGAACTTATACGGGAAAGCACTTCTGATTCAACCCAACAGTCATATGTTTCTGTTGCCTTAAAATAGATATAAGAAATAATCATAGCATAAATGTGAAAGCAGCGATTCTTGAAGCTCCAAGAGGCCTGGAATTTCTTAAAATTAAGGATGTTGAAGAGAAGGAATCTGCAGGAAAAATAAGGATCAGGGTCATCCAGGCAGGAATCAATCCCGTTGACTACAATCTTATTCATGGAAAGATAATCTATGGAATCAATCCCATCCCTCATATACCTGGGACAGAATGCTATGGGATAGCCTTGAACTCAGGGGATTCAATTAGAGAGGGGGATAGTGTGATCGTCTATCCCAGGCTTTACGACGGAACTTGTGATTTCTGTCTTGATGGGCATGAAGAACTCTGCATAAATGGCGGGCTTTTCGGTGTGAACACTAATGGATCATATGCAGAGGAGATATATGTGGACGAAAGGAATGTGTACAGGGTATCTGGAATAGATAAGGATTTGGCTGGAAGCATCCCAGTTGGAGGACTTACCGCTTACCATGCAATTAAGAGGGCAAGGCCCAGAGAAGGAGAGAGTTTACTAGTGTATGGGGCGTCAGGTAATACGGGTTTATGGGCTGTGCAGATTGCAAAATCAATGGGCTTGAAAGTAATTGCAGTGTCTGGGAAAACCTGGGTTTCAGAATACGGAGCGGATAAGGTATACAGGATAGATGAAATACCTCAGGATCTCAAGGCAGAAATAGTCCTGAATTCTCTTGGTGGATCGGTTTTCGCAGACTCTCTGAACCATGTACAGAAAGGTGGGAGGATAGTGACATTTGGAATATACAACGGGAAGGAGTCAACACTTGATATATCAAGAATATACAGTTCAGAAATTTCAATATTCGGTACAACTGGTGGCAGCAGGGATGACATGAACGATATTCTGAAATTAGCAAGAACAGGCAAAATCAGGATGCCGGTCGAAAAACGCTTTGATCTGAAAGACATCGGGGAAGCGATGACACAATTCAAGTCAAAAAGCACTGGCAGAATAGTAATAGAACCTACTAGCGAGTGATCGATTTTAAGACAGAAATTCTTTCAGCTACATCTCCTGAAAAGATGTACGAAGCAGAAACCAGTATGTCTGCTCCGGCCTGCGCAGCAAGTTTACCAGTTTTATCATTGATGCCGCCATCCACCTCTATCTTTGTCTTCAGTCCCGTTTCATCAATATATCTTCTTGCCTCAGCAATCCTGTCTGTAGCAGATTCTATGAATCCCTGCCCTGAAAAGCCAGGGTGTACCGACATGATTAGCAGAATCTCCGCATTGTCTAGAAAGGGGAAGGATTTTTTCAGATCAGTTTCCGGGTTCACGACAATTCCATAACCAATGCCCTGGTCTCCCATCTCTCTGATTAAGCGGCCCGTGTTAATTGGTGACTCTACATGAATGAGTATAACAGATGAACCTGAATCATAGAATGACCTGTAGTACCTGTCAGGTCTTTCAAGCATAAGGTGGGAATCAAATCTCACGTCGGTAAACCTGCGCATTGCTTTTACAAAGTCTGGTCCAAGTGTAAGATTGGGTACAAAGTGTCCATCCATCACATCAATATGAAATGAATATATCCCGGCCTTCTGGCATTTTTCAATCTCTTGCGAGAGGTGCAGCAGATCGGAGGAAACTATGGAGGGCGAAACAAGCACGCCAGTGTATTTTATCCAGTTAATTAGGTTTTCTTAACCCGAAAACGGAACAAGGGCAAACCTATCAGATCTTTCATCCTAATGACAATCAGTATCACGAAAGGTGAGAAAAGGTTATAAAGGAGGCCGTATCTATTGACTTGAAATGAGTGATAAAAGATATGGTGAGACAATTTCAAATCGGAATCCAGCGGAAGTGAATACCTACCTGATGGACAAAATAGCAGGACTTTTCAGAAGGAACATATCGATACATGAAAATCTTAGGAAGAAGGCAAGACTTGATAACGTAAGGCTTGTTCTGAGCGATCTCATTAACATGGAAAATATGGAAGTAGAAAGAATACAGAATGCAAAGGAAACCGGGGAGTTTTCAGATGATCAACTTCCGGAAGATGAAGTTGTTAAGGACTATGAATTGCTTGATCACCTTATCATCGAGGATCAACCGGTCAACGTGGATGATCTCAGCAGTGTACTTCTTAACGCCCTCAAGATGTATAATGATCTGCTTCCCATGCTTTCTGTCCTTCTTGCAGAATACAAAAATCAGAAGATCAAGAATACCATAGGTTCCATTAATGATGGAATCCTCCAGATAAAAAACAAGATCCAGAATCTGTATGATGATCTGATAAACATGGACTACTGGTAAAAATCCAGCATTATATTTTGCAGTATTCCGCTTCAAATAATTATTAAGTGATAATAGTCTCACCTGATGATATGTCTTCAGAAACCGATCTGAAGGGAATCAGGCGTTCCGAGCTTAGAGTTCTGATCAAGCTGTACCCGGTTTTCAGGCATTACCTGAAGGACAGGAAAACCGCTAAACGATCACAGGCAGAGGAATGGGATCCGGTCAGGGAAAGACATGGAAGACAGGCTGTCGACACATTTATAGCTCTGGGTCCGACTTATATAAAACTTGGGCAGATAATCTCATCGCGTCCAGACTTATTACCAAACGAGTATCTTGCATCCTTTCAGGATCTTCAGGACAATGTGCCCCCTGCTCCATTCAACGAGGTTGAGAAGACCATCAGGTCGGAACTTGGAGAGAGGTACAAGGAGCTGAAGAACTTCAATAAAGACGCAATATCAGGAGCTTCCCTGGGTCAGGTTTATCTTGCAGAGTATGCCGGAAGAAAGGTTGCAGTTAAGGTTACACGCCCCAGGATAGAGGAAATAGTCAAAAGGGACCTTATGATCATTAAGAGGCTGCTCAAGCTTGGCAAGAACAGGATGGACAGATTCCTCTACCTCAGTATTGATAATGTGATTGCGGATTTCTCTTCGAGGGTTTTCGACGAGGCGGATTACAGGAAGGAAGCATCTAACATAGACAGGATCAGGCGAAACATAAAGGACAGGGAAAATATCATCATACCAGAGGTGTTTCCGGAGGTGTCAGGCAAGCATGTCCTGACAATGGAATACCTTCCCGGAATCAAGATCACTGATGTTGAGAAATTGAAATCTGCCGGATTCGATCTGAAATCGCTGGCGTTTCATCTTGATCTTCTGTTTCTGAGAATGCTGCTGAGGGATGACATATTTCATGCGGACCCGCATCCGGGGAATATCTCTGTGAACGAGGATGGAAGACTTATTCTGTACGATTTCGGAATGGTGGGTTCACTGGACAAGAAGACAAGATTCGATCTTCTTTCGCTCTACATGGGGCTTCTGAATTCTGATCCCGATATCATCATTGATTCTCTGCTGGACATGAACGCTCTTTCACCGGCCGCAAACCGTGGAATAATCCGAAGGACAATAGAGTTATCCATAGCCGGAATGAGGGGAGTCAACCCGGAGGAACGGGAAATCAGGGAAATTCTTGCAGTTGCAAACAACGTCATATTCGAATTCCCCTTCAGGCTTCCCAGGTCACTGGTTCTCTATATGAGAATGTCCTCTCTTCTTGAGGGTATATGCAAGCAGCTTGATCCTGAATTCAGGTTTATCAGGGTGCTCAGTCAGATACTTTACAGGGAGGGCATGTTGAATGAGCTGTATTCATACCAGTTATCCCAGTTTGCAAAGAAGGCAGTGGTATCAATTGAAAAGGGCCTGGACGTATTGCCTTTGCTTAAGAGGAGGCTGGAGGAACAGGACACAAATCATATCACAAGGAAAGATTATAAGGTCCCAGGATCCGTATTTCTTGGATTCCTGTTGCTGGGTGCCATATATCTGGTCCGACTGAATCCAATCCTCGGTTACCCAGCTATAATAGCGGACATAATTGCATTCCTGGTTTTGATGATCAAAGGTTAGTCACACGGGTTGAATCATGCAGAAATTAAAGGCCGATCAAAAAAGGGAATCAGTCTGAGAAACCTTATCTAAATCCCTCAAAGAAATAACGTATTTGTATAAAATGTGAGATTATCAGTGCTCAGTCAATCTTAACAGACTTCATTCCCTTTGCAGGAACTCTCACTGTCAGGACACCGTTTGCATATTTCGCGTTAACGTCCGCAGACTGATCAATTTCAAACGGAATTCTGAGCCTCTTGTAAACCTTTTCCGGTCTCTGGTTCATCATTACGTTCCCCTTAGGCTCAATTTTCCTGGTCGCGCTGATAATCACTGCATTGTTTTCCAGTCTCACTTTTATATCTTTCTTGTCAAACCCGGGAAGATCGGCCTCAATCAGGACCTCTCCAGACTCCTCGCTCATGGTGACCGCAGGATACATATATGATAGAACTTCCTTTGCCCTGTCACCTAGGTTCTTTACAAATTCTTCTGTATAATACTTCAATGGACCGTACATAGTGTAATAAGGGAAGAAACTTATTTAAAACTTAAGTATAATTGAGGGTTACAACGACATGCTTTGCCAGATCGGGGATATTGAACCTATACTGACTGTTAGTTTCTGGCAAGCTTCCTGAACTCTGTTATCTCGCCATCCTCATGCCTGAAAAAGAAATCAAGTCTCTCATCACCACTGGTTGCATAACACGTTCTTCCGGCAGAGTAGTTGCCTGAAATCTCGAGATAATCAATCTTGTTCCATCCTGTCTCTTTCTTTACTCTCTTAACCATGTTTTCATATGCATCAGCGCAGATATTGCAACAGAAGAATGTGTTCTCCCCCTCGATCTCTCTCCAGTAATTCCCCCAGGTAGCATCGCACAGGGCGCAACCATCATAATTTCGCTTCAAATTCCTTCCCCCTCAGGTACCTTGCATCCAGATATCTGTAAAAAGCCTCTTCTGACTCAAGATATGATGCCAGTATCTCCTGTTTTAAATTTCCATCGGTGCAGTATCTGTCAACAAGAAGCAGAGACGATTCGGAATGTCCAACATCGGCTTCATAGCCTTCCCTGAGAAACTCAACGACGCTCCTGGGGTACCTGTCGCTCCTGAGAATATCTTCGTTGAAATAATGGACCCGAGAACCCATCTGTCTGAGGTTTCTGCTTGCAACAAGTTCAAGTGAATGCATTGCTGCCATGCCTTCAAGCCAGTGATTGTCCCTGCATATCATTTCCCATACAGCAATGGATTTCTGTGTTCTTGGCAGTGGAGATCCGTTGATTATATCATTCCTCTTCAGACCCAGATCTTCCCCCATTCTGATCAGTAGTTCATGATGGCTCGGCCTCCCACCGTATCCAAAAAATTCAACGAGCATGTTGTCGATCTCATTCCTTTGCACATCTTCGATGTCTGATTTCGCAACAATATAGGCCAGGGATTTTACCCACTGCCTAAGGAAAAAATGATGTTCGTAGGCATAGCCTGCCAGCATCCCTCTCGAGGGATTTTGCATGGCAATCACGAACCTGTGCGGAGTCTCACCGTAAAATCTCGAAAGAAAGTGATCCTTAATCCAGGAGCTGATCGATTTGTTTTTAAAATAGCCTTCAAGTCTGTAAGAAAGTTCTTCGATATTCATTGATTCCTTTCCAATCTCCCTGTTGAGCCACATCACATGATCCGGACTGCTTCTGCTGCTCTGTTCTATTAGATGGGCAGAAAGGCTGTCGAAGCCTGAATCCTCGAATTGTTCATTACACACAGGACACCTTGTCAAAAATACCAAGATCAGATTACAATCTTGGTACTTAACCGTTAGTTTCCGCTAAAAGTGAAAACCTGAACAATGAGAAAATTTCCAGAACATGTTTCATGAAGACAAAGCGCATATTCCAAATATGTCAGCCAATCAATTCCCATGGTCATGGTTGAAACTTTTCCTGATTATTGACTCAGAAGCTTCATAGGGGTCAATTTTTCTGGACCTTACAAGGTCTATTATGTCTGCTGTACCCTCATCACTGGAGACGTAGCCGTCAATAAGTTTCCTGATCTTGTTCTCAAGTAGCAGGTACAGCTCAGATGTAGGCTTGGAATCTCTCCCGTGCCCATTTCCAAGAAATTTTCTGTGTTGATCAATTTCATTTATGAGTTCATCCAGTCCTTCTCCAGTAAGGCTGTTGGTGCCTATCACCGGCTTCACCCATACGCCGGATTTTCCAAGCGAAAGTATGTCCTGTATATCCTTCATTGCAAGGAATGCCCCCTCTCTGTCGATCTTATTGACGACAAAGATGTCTCCTATCTCCATTATACCGGCTTTTATGGCCTGTATTTCATCGCCAAGACCTGGTGCAAGTATCACAGCTGTTGTATCAGCAATTGATATTATGTCCAGATCAGACTGTCCCGAACCGACCGTTTCTATTATTATTGGATCAAAACCTGACGCATCGAGAACCTTCACAGCCCCAAGAGCAGAGAGAGAAAGCCCGCCCTTGAAACCGCGATTGGAGAGCGAGCGCATGAAGATCCCGTTCTCTCTAAGAGAATCCTGCATCCTGATCCTGTTCCCAAGAAATGAACCCCGGGAAAATGGACTGGAAGCATCGATGGCAATCAGTGCAGGATCTTTCCCGGTTTCTTTCATCCTCCTTGAAAGCCTGCCCATGAGGGTGCTCTTCCCAACGCCAGGCGGTCCAGTTATGCCAATTATCTGCGCATTGCCTGTGATTGGATAGATTCTCTTCATCAATTCGTCCGCTTTCTTAGACTGCAGATCATCCTCAAAAATGCTTATGGATCTTGATATTGATCTCAGATCCTTTTTTCTTATCCCTTCAAAAAGCTCATCAACGTTCAAATAAACCAGCTAATTCCTGTTTTTCCTGCTTCTGGCATCGGTCGCTCTCTCTGTGATGTGATCAATGATCACCTTGAGCGGCGTTCCCGGACCATAGTTACCTGTTATTCCCATCTTCTCAAGCTTGGGTTTGTCCTGATCTGGTATCGTCCCCCCGCCAACAACCGCTATGTCATCGATTTTTCTCTTATTGATCAGGTCCATGACCTTTTTGAAGACTGTGAGATGTGCACCGTTGAGAAGGCTGAGCGCAATGACATCCACATCCTCGTTGACCGCGGTATCCACAACATCTTCAGGAGTTGGAAGCAGGCCAGCATAAAGTACATCCATGCCTGCATCCCTGAATGCCCGTGCAAGGACAAACATTCCCCTGTCATGGCCGTCTATGCCGGGCTTGGCCAGCAGAACTTTAATCGGTTTATCCTTAAACAATGACTGGTTCTTTCCATCCACCAAATACTCTCCTCCCGACATTGGAAATCTCTTCAAGCGTACAATAAGCCTCCACAGCATCAATGTAATAGGGCATCAGATTTTCATCGGGATTCTTCATGGCTTCCTCTAGCCTTGAAAGTGACTCCTTGACTTTCTTCTCCGATCTGGTGCTCTTAACTCTTGCAAGTCTCCGAATCTGGTTTTCCTGTGCCTTCTTGGAAATGCGCAGTATACCAATGGGCTTCTCGTTTTCCTCCTTGTACTTGTTGACTCCCACCATGACCTCTTCACCGTTCTCTATCCTCATCTGTCTCCTGTATGATGTGGCTGCAATTTCCTTCTGTATGTAACCCTTCTTCACTGCCTCAAGCATGCCTCCCATTTTCTCTATCTTATCGAAATATTCATAGGCTTTTTCCTCCATCTGACCGGTCAGCCACTCCAGATAATACGAACCGCCAAGTGGATCTATAGTATGAGTAATCCCTGTCTCCTCGGCTATTATCTGCTGTGTCCTCAGGGCGACCTTCACCGCCTGTTCGGACGGGAGAGCCCAAGCCTCGTCGTATGAATTTGTATGAAGGCTCTGGGTACCGCCTAGAACAGCAGCCATGGCTTCAATGGTGGTCCTAACAATATTGTTAAGCGGCTGCTGCCATGTCAGGGTATAACCTGAAGTCTGGGTATGGAAACGCAGCAGCATTGTTCTGTTATTCTTCGCACCATATTTTTCCTTCAGTACAGTTGCCCATATCCTCCGTGCCGCCCTCATCTTGGCGATTTCCTCAAAGAAGTTGATGGAACTGTTGAAAAAGAATGAAAGCCTTGGTGCAAAATCGTCCACATTGAGGCCTGATTTTATGCCCAGGTCAACATAGTAGAATCCATCCGCCAGTGTGAAGGCAAGTTCCTGCACTGCACTGGATCCAGCCTCTCTTATATGGTAACCAGATATGCTGATATAATTCCATTTGGGGACGTTTGCAGTGCAGTATGTCATCATATCCCTTATTATTCGTATGTGAGCTTCGGGAGGGTACATCCACTCCTTCTGGGCAATGTATTCTTTGAGAATATCAGCCTGAACCGTTCCAGCGACCTGATTGAGGGGTATTTTCTGTTTCTTTGCGATTGCAATGTACATGGCTGTCAGAACTGCCGCAGGAGCATTGATGGTCATGGAAGTGCTGACTTTGGAAAGATCAATACCTCTGAAGATCACCTCCATATCCTTCAGAGAAGAAACATTGACACCGCATTTCCCCACCTCACCGTGAGACCGGTCATTATCACAGTCATAACCGTAGAGAGTGGGCATGTCAAATGCTATGCTCAGTCCGGATTCACCGTGCTTTATTAGATATTTAAGCCTCCTGTTCGTGTCCTCAGGAGTTCCGAACCCTGAGAACATCCTCATGGTCCAGAGCCTGCCGCGGTACATGTTCGGATATATGCCCCTTGTGAAGGGAAACTCTCCAGGTTTCCCCAGATCCCTGCTCTCCATATCTCCTGGCAGGTCTCCGCTGTTGTAGTAATAATCGCTTTTAATCCCTGAGGAGTTCTCGAAATTTCCCTCCACGTAACCTGTCGAATTATTCCAGGGTCCGAGGGTTTTCTTTGACCACAGTTCCCTTTCATGATTTTCTTTTGGAATCCTCTCCTTCAGTGAGATCAATTTTCTTGAATAGTAATCATCATAATCCATCCTAATCATCTCAACATTGCAACAACTAATTTAAGCTTATTTTTGAATCAAGATCGCTGTCATTTCAAAGTCTGCGGGGCACAGGAATGAAGTTATTCGTGAAGGAAAGCACAGTTGACATAAAAGACCGATTCAGAAGTACTAAAAAAACAATACCGTGCATTCAAACAGGTATACGATTTGAAGTGATCAGGTAACCTTTAAGTATTTTCTTTGACTATTTATTATTAGGGTATAATAACTATTCCTATTATCAGATGGAATTGTATCTATCTCATGGGGTCGTTACAGTTTGAATACGAATAAAATTACATTCAGGGTGGATGGAAAAATTCTGGAAGGAGCAAATGGACAAACAATTCTTCAGGCATTGATTGGAAATGGCCTGGACATCCCTCATGTTTGCTATCACCCGAACCTTGGACCGATTCAGAGTTGCGACACATGCATGGTTAGCGTTGACGGGAAAATTGTGAGATCCTGCTCCACAATCCTTGAGGACGGCATAACGGTTGAATTATCCAGTGAAAAGGCTACGGAATCCCGTTTAGAAGCTACTCAGAGACTTCTGCATAATCATGATATGTACTGCACTGTATGCGAGAATAACAATGGCGATTGTGCTCTCCACAATACAGTTCACGATTTGGGCATAGATATCCAGAAGTACCCATTTGAACCGAAGAACTACCCGGTGGATGACACAAACCCTTTCTACGTTTACGATCCCAATCAGTGCATCCTTTGCGGAAGGTGTGTGGAAGCATGCCAGGATGTACAGGTTAATGAAACTCTACACATTGACTGGACCCGTGAGAAGCCGAGGGTCGTATGGGATAATGACGTTGCCATAAACGACTCATCATGCGTCTCCTGCGGACATTGTGTAACTGTCTGTCCAGTTAATGCTCTGATGGAGAAGACTATGCTCGGAAGGGCAGGATTTCTTACCGGTATAAAGAAAGATACAAAGCAGAAAATGATCGATATCGTGAAATCGGTCGAGCCTGAGATAGGCATGAGGCCGGTTATGGCAATTAGCAACATCGAGGGAAGGCTGAGGGAATCCCGCATCAAAAAGACAAAGACGGTCTGCACATACTGCGGAGTCGGATGTTCGTTTGAGATATGGACCAAGGGAAGGGAAATCCTCAAGGTCCAGCCAAAACCAGAGTCGCCTGCAAACGGCATATCGACCTGTATCAAGGGGAAATTCGGCTGGGATTTTGTTAACAGCGATGAAAGATTAACATCGCCACTGATCCGGGCGGACGGAAAGTTCAGGAGAGCATCATGGGAAGAGGCGCTAGAACTCGTTTCCCACAAAATGGCTGAAATCAAGACAAAATACGGCGGGGATTCCATACAGTTCATCGCATCCTCAAAAGGCACCAACGAGGAGGCCTTTCTAATGCAGAAACTTGCGAGACAGGTATTCGGTACAAACAATATAGACAACAGTTCCAGATTCTGTCAGGCCCCTGCAACAACTGGATTGTGGCGAACTGTTGGATATGGCGGAGATGCTGGATCAATCAATGACATTTACGAGGCGGATCTTGTTATTGCGGTTGGAACAAACACAGCAGAATCACATCCTGTACTGGCCACGCGGGTGAAAAGGGCGCACAAGCTCAGGGGCCAGAAGCTGGTTGTGGCTGACTTGAGGGAACATGAGATGTCAAGAAGAGCGGATATTTTCCTGCACCCCAAACCAGGTACTGATCTCGTTTGGATCAGTGCAGTTACCAGGTATATAATCGAAAAGGGTTGGGAGGATCGTGACTTTATAAAGAACAGGGTCAATAACTTTGACGAATTTAAAAGGAGCCTTGATCCTTTCACCATGGAATTCGCAGAAGAAATAACAGGAATTTCTGGCGAACAGATGGTAAAGGTCGCAGAATATATACACGAATCAAAAAAGACCGTTGTTTTGTGGGCAATGGGGGTAACTCAGCATCAGGCTGGAAGTGATACGTCCACTGCGATATCCAATCTTCTTCTTGTTACCGGTAATTACGGCAGGCCTGGAACTGGAGCATACCCCCTGAGGGGCCATAATAATGTTCAGGGTGCGAGCGATTTTGGCGCCATGTCCGCCTATTTTCCTGGGTATCAGAAGGTTTCAGACAGGGGAATAAGGGAGAAATTTGAAAAAGCATGGAACTGCAAGATTCCGGATAAACCCGGATTCGACAATAATACCTGTCTCGAGGGAATTAGAGATAGTAGTATCAGGGCTATGTACGTAGTGGGAGAGGAACTTGCAGAAACAGGTTCGGATTCAGGATTCATCAGGGAACAGCTTGAGAAACTTGAGTTCCTTGTGGTACAGGATATGTTCATGTCGGAAACAGCAAAGTTTGCAGATGTTGTACTGCCTTCAAGCGCAAGCCTTGAGAAGGAGGGAACCTTTGTGAACACGGAAAGAAGAATCCAGAGAATCTACAGGGTTTTCGACCCGATGGAGGGATCAAGGCCTGACTGGCAGATAATTCAGGATATAGCCAATCGTCTTGGTGCCGGTTGGAATTATTCTCACCCTTCCGAGATAATGGAGGAAGCCTCCTCACTCACACCGATGTTTTCCGGTGTGAGATATGACAGGCTTGAAGGATTCAGAAGTCTTCAGTGGCCAGTTTTTCCGGACGGAAGAGACTCTCCGCTGCTATACCAGGAGAGATTCAATTTCCAGGACGGCAAAGCAGTGCTGTATCCCGTGGAATACTCTCCGCCACTCTCGGAGGACAATGAATTCGATCTTCACCTGAACAATGGCCGTCTGCTTGAGCATTTCCATGAGGGAAATGAAACATACAAATCGGCAGGGATAAGGTCAAAGGTTCCGGATACATTTGTCGAGGTGTCTCCAGACCTGGCACGGGAAAGAGGACTCTCGACAGGCGATACAGTTAGAATTTCCTCCAAACAGGGGAACGTGAAGGTAAAGGTTCTGGTTACGGACAGGGTATCAGGAAGAGAACTCTATATGCCAATGAATTCCACAGGCGATTCTGCGGTCAACAGGCTTACTGGGAGAATCATGGACCCGACTGCGCATACTCCAGCTTACAAGGAATTGCCTGTTAAGATGGAGAAAATTTCCAGAATTCATGGAGATTCTCCACTTCCAAAGAACAATCCTAGAAACGCAAAACCAGTACCTCAAATTGGAGTCAGAATTGAAGAGAAATGGAAGAGGAATGATTATGAAGAACTGGCAACGGGATGATTTATATGGCAAAGATGATAGATGAAAGTATAAATTTTCAGGAAAGAACAGTGCAGGAAACGGATATGGTGCAAATGATCACCCGCTATTCAAGTGGTATTGATAAGATTCTTGAAATTGTATCGGTGGCAAACAGGACAGGATTGCTCGATCTTCTCGAGTCCATAATGATTCACAGGGATGATATACTGCAGATACTCACAGAAGAGGTGAACTCCGGTAAAAATAACAGATTCATACGAAATTCCCTGTCATTGTACAGTCTTCTTTCGGGCATTGATCCGGAGATAGTCCGGCCAATGATTGAGAATACAGCGAGAACTCTTAGTAATATGGAAAGTTTCAAAAACGCGCAGCAAGGAGGCCTTTCGAAGATTCTCTCTGATTTCAGGGACCCGGATGTCCTGGCTGGAATGAGGATGCTATTATCCATTCTGAAGGGTATGATAGGAGGAGCCGGAAAAGTCTGATGATGAATTATAATATTCCTGGCATAAAGGAATCTCCATCGACCTCATATTCTGTCACATCTGGACCCACTGAAACGGAAGAAAAGCTCGCTGTGGAGGAACCGCTTGAGATAAGGATAAAAAGTAAATCATGGGATCCGAAGCAAATCGCAGTTGTGATGAGAACCCCACTGATGGACCATTTCCTCGCAGCAGGGTTTCTGTTTTCTGAAGGTTTGATCAGTTCCGGATCTGATATACTTGGATTCGAAGGCACCGACAATCGGGGCATTGCAGGATCCAATTCATTAACTGTGACACTTGCTGACAGTGCTCCATCTATAGGTTCAAAGGATATGAGGAATTTCTATGTGAACTCCAGTTGCGGGATATGTGGTAAATCGAATATTAATGAAATTTATTCGAGAGCCGGTAAGGTGCAAAGATCCAAAGTTCGGATAAAATCCCGTGTTTTACTTACACTTCCTGAAATTATGAGAATGAAGCAGCATGTGTTCCAGGAAACCGGGGGCATTCATGCGGCCGCACTCTTCAACAGTTCAGGAGATCTTATCATAGTTGCGGAAGATATTGGAAGACATAACGCAGTTGACAAAATAGTTGGTTTTTCGCTGATGAACAGGGTGAAATGTAACGATCTGATACTTCAAGTCAGCGGCAGGGCCGGTTTTGAAATAATCCAGAAAGCAGCACTATCCGGGATACCTGTAGTGTCGTCAGTCTCAGCACCTTCTAGCCTGGCTGTGGAAGCCAGCGAATCCATGGGGATCACACTGGCATGCTTTGTCCGGAATGATCGTTTTACGGTTTATTCGCATCCGGAACGTGTAATTTTCTGAATTATAAACAAAATATTTCCTTCAATTGCTTCACGAACCTTGAACGATCCAATAGCATGATATTGGATACGGGATCTGACGTGCCAGCTATAAAAGGCAAATCTCCAATCTTAGGGAAACATTTACAGTGATGATACGGGCAAATTTTACACTGTACGTGATTCAAAGGTCTTCATTTTTTGCCTTTCGAAAAAATACATATAATGCGAGATTATGTAGATTTCCTGCTACAGGATAAAAAGCAGACCAAAGGGGAGCATGGGGTAGTCAGGTATCCTAACGGGCTCCAGTCAGGTTTTGATTAGCTACAGGTCAGCTGATATCGTGATGAGTGACTGGAACTATGAACCAGGAAGAGACCCGTAGATCTGGGTTCAAATCCCAGTGCTCCCATACCGATCGAATTCCCTGACTTTTTTTCTAAAGTTATGATTTTTCCTTTCATATTGCGGCTACCTCCTCACTCCGAAAAAAACCGGGTTCCCGCTCCTTAGCGTAAAGGTTATATATCTCCACCTGGACATCACTGGTCAGAAGATGCGTGTATTCCTGCGTCGACTGAATACTTGCATGTCCGAGATGGACCTGAATTTTGCGGATGTCAATTCCAGCCTTTAAAAGTCTGGTTGCGCAGAAATGTCTCAGGGCATGTGGGTGCAAATCCCCTAAATTTGCAAATTTTCCTATCTGTTTCAAAGATACAGTGGGCTTCAATCTAATGCATAAACTTCGTTTATTACTTAGTGAACGTACATGGGATTCAGAAAAAATTTTAAATGAGATCAAAACGCAGTTGTGCACGTTCATTTATTGCTCAATGTATGTAGGAATGGATCAGCCCGCCGTGAGCCCCTCTGATTTTGTCCCGAAGGCAGATATCATGGACCTCATTGCGAAATAAGTAAGCGGAGACATAAGTATGGCAATTATAGCCGCTCCCTCAAGAACAAATGGAAAATAGATAATGTTGGAAAGTGCAGAAAAAAGCAGGGCCATTACCGGCGAGGCGCCTGCGGAGAAGAGCACGGATAACGAATTGTATCTTCCGGTAAGATCATTTGGTATTACCCTTAGAGTAAACGCGTTAAGCTGCACGTTGATTACTATGACATCCATTCCCATGCAAAGTGTCAGCAATGGTTCAATCAGGACAACCGGATCTAAGGCAATCCCAAGCAGAAGGATTCCAACAATAACAACCTCAACCGTCACCATCATTAGAGAAAGCCCAGAAGAAATTCTCCCCGTTGATATTAGAAGACCTCCAAGCACCGAGCCAAGTGGGAACCCTAATAGGAACATGGTATAGTATACAGCGGGTGCATTCAGGACCATTCTTATTAATCCAGAGCCGTATACGTCGAGTGAAATGAAGAGCCCGTTCAGAATCAGGCTGAGTGCAAGCAGGAAAGCCATTTTGCGAATGAAAACAAATACCTCACCATAGTTCTTCCCATGGGTGTCAGCCTTTTCCATGACAATTGGAAAGCTCAAGGCGGCAGACAGGAATGCAAGAACCAGAAGAAAAATCCTCAGATAGGATATTCCAAGATATATCATTGCTCCGCCCCCAAGAATTCCAAGTATTTCAGAAGAGGCTGTTCCGGTCTGGTTCAATGAGACGGCTTTACCGTAATGCTCCTCGGGCAGGATGCTTTTTATCATGCCCTGAAGGGAATCAGAAGCAATCCAGGCCAGCATGGAAGATACTAAATCCACTGCCATTACAATCAGAATGGAATCTTCAATGAAAAGAAGTGAATATGCCAGCACAAGAAGAGCATCTGCAATGAAGAAGACCATGCTTCTATTCCTCCTATCAAGTAAATGTCCTTCAGGTAGCACTATGATAAGGTATCCCAGAAGAGAGAAAGCTGGAACTAACCCTGCTAAAAAAACAGAATGGAATTTTGCAACAAGCTGCCAGATAAAATATACATAAAAGAGAAACGTGCTTGCCTTTGCCAGGTTTCGGGCAATAAGAAATCTGTAGAATATGTATCTATTTTTCGTTACGTATAAGCGTTTATCATTCATACAAGTATACTTATACGTAATGTTTATGCTTATAGATAAACTTATCCCATAATGGACCAGAATCAGATGATCGAAACCCTAATATCGGCCATATCAAATAGAACCAAACTCTCAATCATCACTCTTCTGGTTCGCAGAAAGCGAATGACAGTTACTCAGATGTCAAAGCTCATTGGCACAACACGGTCTAATCTTTATCAGACCATTAGCGATCTTGTTGGTAGTGGAATTGTCAATGAGCCGGAAGTCGTGGTTAACAGAAATTATGTTGAAAAATTCTACACACTGAATGAACCGGTATTCAGGGAACTCGATTCAGAAAGGTGGAAGAACAGGCTACAGTCGCTCACTGAGGATCAGTCAAGAGACATAGTCGTGTCATTTCTGCTCTCCCAGTCAATGAACCTACAGATCATGGCTCAGGAGATACAGATGTCTTCAGACGAGGTCTCGCCCAAAATAAAGCAGTTATTGCAGAGCGAGAGGATATTCATGAGTTACGGCCGGATATCAGATGCAACATATGATCGGTTGCTGGAGCATGAAAAAGCACTGATGAATATATTTGAGAAGACCCCGGATGAGGACGGGGATAACACGTATATTATTTTTGGAATCCCCAGTCTCTCAGTCCTCGCAGACTCTCAGAAGTCCAGCAGCAAGAAATTAGGAAAGAAGGAATGATGTGCACATAGGTGTTATCTATCATTCTGTTTTTCCACAAAGAAGTGCAAAAATCATCATGGAAGTCAGTACAGTAATGAACGTTGTCCAGGCAATTATAGCGGGTAAATTGTGAAAATAGTAGACTGATACCACGCTCTCAGTGAGAATACCGGTATCCAGAGAACCAAAAAGGACGGTAAGCCAGAAATTCAAAGTGTTTGAGTTTCTGTAATAGTTGGCGGTTATATCGAAAATAACAGCATCCAGTCTGTCAATGACCGAATAGTACAGATCATTTATTGCAAGAATCCTTTGGCCGAATTCCATCAATGGATCGCTGACCCGCGTCGCCTTTGCAATTATACCATAGTATTGTTCCAGGCCGTTAAGTATCTCCTGTTTCAGGCACACAGAACAAGAAACGATAGATTGAATTGGGTGCTCAATCTAATGGCTGATAGTTGTGGAAACCTCCAGCCGGGCACTCGCCATACTGACCACTGCTGGGAGGGAAAACTGATTTTACGGATTTGCCACATTTCTTACAAACCCACATTTTTTCTTCAGACACAATTATACAGTACTTGTGGGGTATTAAACTTATATTCTCCGGTTTTATTTTTTCATTACAGTTAATATCAGATCTTATGAAATGGATTTGTTTTGGACCTCCTGATTGCCCTGAAGGTTCCATTCCGATCACAAATGGTAGAGCGATTTTCAACCTCGCTACCCATCCTTTTCTATAATCCCGATAAACATCATTAAATGTGGTTATTGATCACTTAGTGATTCTATTGCAGGGAAGGCGCAAATCCTTTCTATTTCACTATTGAAAGCAAAAATTTGTTAGTTGTGCAGAAAGAGTGTGATCCATCTGGGGCAGAATTCGAATATCAAATAGAATGTTGAGTTAAAGTATATATATGAGAATGTTGTGGTTGATCACAATGGCAGCCTCAAAAATTCTGTTAACTTGTGTGGTGCTTGTGGCCTTTGTATCAGTACTTGCATTTTCCATTTCACCTGCGGTTGATCATGTCAACCTTAGAGAAGAAAGAAAGGCACCTGCTGTTTCTACTTCCGGGACATTTGCTTATATTTCAGAGTTCACCTCCGGTGGTACCTATTCAGATTATGGCTGGAACTTGATCAGCGGTCATGCATCAATAACAGATCATGTTCAATATTTTGGAGAACCGTCTCTATTTCTTGGTAATCGCGCCTCTTTGGTTACCAGCGAAAATATTACTGCAGGAGATCAGTTAGTCTCATTCCAGTTTGCTGTTAATGCTGCATCCGGAACCGGCACTTTTGCAGTAACAAATTCGATGGGAAACAGTATAGCATCCGTAAGCGTTTCGGGCATGGCAGTGACAGTTACATCCCCTCAGAATAATGTTTCTGCAACTGGATATGCGCCACAGAATTCTGCCTACCCTAACGGCTGGGTTTATGTGTCCGGGAATCTTTATAATACCAGCACAAACAAACAGTTCAGCTGGACATTGCAGCTCTTTGTAGACCAGACCATGTCTGTCTTTGCAAACGTGAGTGATCCGCTGGGGTATTCCTATGCCGGTCTTCAGATTTCGGCCAGCAGCGGTCATGCCTACTTCACTGATATCATCTTCACAACTTACGAGATCCCAATCTACCTGGCGGGATACAACAACATGGAGGGCTATGGCCAGGGTTCCGGCCTTCTGGTTTCACTGCTTCATCCATTTACTATCCTCCATGCAAACATGGTACTCAACAGCTGGAATACCCTTCAGAATGGAATCCTCAGTTTCCAGATCAATGCAATGAATAATACGGGAACACTCAGATCGACATGTGTCGGATTTTTCCAGCTTGGAATAGATCTTGATCCCAATGGTACCATATCTCCATGGTATGTTGAAGGTACCAATTGTATTGCTCATTATTTCCTGAACTCAAATAACCCGTCGGTACAGCCAGGATTCAAAACACCAATGGGTACAGAACTCGGTCTCACTATACAGGACATTACATCTGCCAAGGAGATAATGTTCCAGATCATCGACTTCAGTGTCAGCGGTCAAGATAGATACTGGAATGCTACGATACCCTACAGTGGAAGTGAGTTCTATGGAACGTACACGCAGCTTGAATTCCAGCCAGTCGCGGAGCCACAGATTCTTGACTATCATTTCTCTGGTTCCATATACAATATGACTTACGGATCAGATATGTCCTCCATGGTTCCACTGAACAACAGTTATATGCTTCCCTTCACCCTTGACGCACCATCAACGTGGAGTCTCACTTACTATAACGGGCAGCAGGCTGGATACCAGCAGCTTGCATGAGCTCAGCAGTGTCCATGGAGTTTATGCAATTTATGGAACATACATCCTCTATTTTTTATTGAGTACTTAAAGATAAAAAAAATGGAAATCCAAATACCAGCAATTACATAACTTCGGGCAGATACTGTATTCAAGAGTTACAGATGTGGAATATCATAAAAGAAAGAGTATCCGTGATTAGACATTCATAAAATTTGTTCCGTGGTAATCATACGTTCTAAGTATGTCTTGTTAAGGCTATTATTCATATATTTGTATACAATTCTTTCGTCCCCTTCTCCTAATTTCTTTATGACAGAATATCTTCCGTTCCGAAATGATGCGGGACCATTGAAGGATTCCATTTCTGCCATTATAAAAGCAATAAGGCATCATTTATTGAATTATCGCGAAGTTTCTTGCACTTAATGCTGAATTTTGTCTCAATTTTATTATTGAAAAAATTGTTAAGATGGGTCACAGGTTCTTCTTCTCTTTACTATTCATCCATGCAATCCTTCTCAGGCCGAATCTCGGTAGTACCATGGAATTTGTGGATATCACCGATTATCTGTACATAGAATCCTGCTGATCTTCCTTGTGCTGCGGCATGATCTGGTCCAGCATTCTTTCAGCATCCTGTGTGTTTATTCCAAGGTTCTTTGTCATGAACTGGAGTATATCATCCCTGCTCTTCCCCTGGGAAATGAGGTCCTGTATCATCATCAACATTCTTTCTCTCACAAGGTTCTGCATCTCTTCTTCCAGGTGAAGGGTGTTGACCATCAGGTATAGTGAAGAGAGCAGTATGTTGAGAGAAAGATTCAGTTCTTCCCTGGATAGGGAGTCTGTGGCGAGGTCCACCCTGACAATAACCTCCTCGTTTATTCCAAACAGCATAAACTTTGCGAGGTCAATTCTCTGGTTCAGGATCAGGAGAACTCTATAAATCGCGAGTCTCTGCTGCGTATCCATGACAGCGGTTTCAATGTCAGTTTCAAGTGTGATGTGCAGTGCCTCCTCATGGAAACCGATAAGAAAATTGAATGGTATTTTCTCGTTTTCAAGAATAAGGTGCCACCTGTCCCACTTCAATTTCCACTGGAGATCGACAAGAGTTTTGGCATCCTCCTTCCCATTTGAAAGCCATTTTAATACGGTCTGTTTAAGATTCTCCACATTGACCATGGATAATGAATGACTTTCTGACGTAATAATTTGCCTAGACTGATTATGGCAGTTTTCCTAAAATGCCCAGAAAATTAAAAAAACTGAAATTCTTAGGGATATTTTTATCCTGCATTCCTTGATAGATAACTATTCGTAATAATAGCAATTGCATTCTATCTAAAGAATTTATTGCAGTCTTCTTTTATATATAATACTTTTTTTAAATTACACTTCCTGCTTGCAATAACTGGGGCATTCATTAACAACTCATTGAATTTGTTAGGGTTTGTTTATAAATACTATGAGAAAGTAATGAAAATGTGATATCATGTATGAGATAAGATTTCACGGAAGAGGAGGACAGGGGGCTGTCACCGCATCAAAGATACTTGCAATGGCTGCATTTGACGAGGGAAATTATGCCGTGTCGTTCCCTTTCTTCGGCACTGAGAGAAGAGGTGCTCCAGTGACAGCTTTTACCCGTATAGACAACGGACCCATTCTGATCAAAACCCAAATTTATACACCGGATGCAGTTGTCATCCTTGATCCGTACGTACTATCCAAAGGAGGCGTTACCGACGGGATAAAGAACGATGGGATATTTATCATAAACTCGAGGAAAGATCCGTCTGAGTTTAATCTTCCCCGGAGAACATTCACAGTTGATGCCACCTCAATTGCTGTGAACCTTGGATTGGGAAACGCTGCAAACCCAATAATAAATACTGCAATGCTTGGTGCCTTTGCCAAAGCCACAAAGATTGTATCGCTGGAGAGCGTCATTGACGCCACCATTCAGAGCTCACCAAGGAAACAGAATATAAACGCTGAAGCTGTCAAAGAGGCGTATAATTCTTTAAGGATGGGTGGATGATTATGGTTCTACTGCCAATTGCAGAAACCAGTTCCAGGGCAAATAAAACCGACTCATGGAGAACACAGAAACCTGTCATTAATTATGAGACCTGTATACGATGCATGATTTGCTGGAAATTCTGTCCGGATAATGCGATAAATTACCTGGAAAAGTCAGATTATCCTTCTCCTAACACAAGAATTGCATCACTGGAGGTCCCGGTCATAGATTACGATTACTGCAAGGGTTGCGGAATATGCGCAAATGAATGCCCGGAGAAATCCATCGATATGATAATGGAAGGAAGTGAGTAAACTGATTAAAACAGTTCAAAAATATGATGCCATAATGACAGGCAATGAAGCTGTGGCAGTGGGCGTGAGACTGGCCAGGGTGAAATTTATTTCTGCTTATCCGATAACGCCGCAGACGACCATAGTTGAGAAACTGGCGACAATGATCGCGAACAGGGAACTTGATTCAAGGTACGTGGAGGTTGAAAGCGAGCACAGTGCCATGGCAGCAATCATGTCAAGTGAACTTGCTGGAGTGAGATCATATACCGCCACCAGTTCCCAGGGGCTGCTCTATATGCACGAGATGCTGCATTGGGCTGCTGGACAGAGACTTCCCCTGGTCATGAGTGTTGTAAACAGGGCAATAGGGCCGCCATGGAACATCTGGAGTGATCAATCGGACACCATGAGCCAGAAAGACACAGGTTGGATGCAGGTTTACTGTGAATCAAACCAGGAGGCAATGGATACTATCCTCATGGGTTATAAGATAGCTGAGAACCACAACGTATTGCTTCCGCTGATGAGTATGGAGGATGCCTTCGTATTGTCCCACACCTCTGAGCCGGTGAGTATACCGGATCAGAAGGCTGTGGACGCGTTCCTGCCAGAACTGGACCTGGATTTCAGCATCGACACAGATCATCCAAAGGGTTATGGATCATATTCCACACCTGATGGGCCATTCATGGAACTGAAGAAGGACATGAGGGATTCAATGTCCAGATCAAAAGGCGTAATCGCAAAGGTCACAGATGAGTTTTCCGAAGCTTTTGGAAGAGACTATTCCGGCCTTATCGAGAAATACATGATGGAAGACGCCGAATACGCTCTTATTGCATCCGGAAGCCTAGCATCGACAGGTAAATACGTTGTTCAGAAAATGAGGGAAAGGGGCCAGAAGGTCGGGCTCATAAGGATAAGGTTCTACAGGCCTTTCCCTGACGATGAGATTTTCAGGGCAACCAAAGATCTCAAGGCTCTTGGCGTTCTCGATAGATCAGTTTCATTCGGGACCGGAGGAAACACATACATTGAGGTTGCAAGTTCGCTTTACGGCAGATCCACAGTTCCACTGTTCGGTTTCACTGCGGGTATTGGAGGAAGGGATGTGAAAGTGGACCAGATAGAGGGGATGTTTAATACGTTGAAGACAGGAAAACCTGGAAAATACTGGATAAATGTAAGGGGAGGCGATTAAAATGCCGTTTTCTATACCCAAGGTGGAGCTCATGGAGCCAGGGCATACAGCATGTCACGGTTGTGGAGCCACTCTTGCCATGAGGTTCACGTTGAAGGCCATGGGAAAGAACACAGTAGTTTCAGTTCCAGCATGCTGCTGGGCAGTGATACCTGGTGCAATGCCAAACAGGACACTTGATGTACCGATGGTCTACACTCCATTTGCCGCAACGGGCGCGTCAATCTCCGGACTAAGGGAAGCCCTTGATCTGCTTGGAAAGGAGGATTACAATGTTGTTGGATTTGCAGGAGATGGCGGAACAGCTGATATAGGGCTTCAGTCACTCAGCGGAGCAATGGAAAGGGGGCATAACGTTTTCTACATCATGTACGATAACGAGGGATACATGAATACAGGCGTCCAGAGATCAGGGAGCACGCCTTTTGGTGCAGAGACGACCACAACGCCCATTGGCAAGGACAGAAACTTCAAGAAGCAGAAGAAAAAGGTTGTTGCTGATCTTATGATCGCGCAGAAAGTTCCATATGTTGCGACTGCCACCATAGCATATCCAGAAGATCTGATCAGGAAGATAAACAATGCCAAGGCAGTTCACGGACCAAAGTTCATTCAGATACTGGCACCATGTCCCACTGGCTGGTACTATTCTCCTGAAAAGACTGTCGAGATTTCAAGGCTTGCCGTACAGTCAAAAATGTTTCCGCTGTTCGAGTATGTCAATGGGAAATTCACCCTGAGCAAACCCTCCAAAACAGTACCAGTGACAGAATACCTCGATGCACAGAACAGGTTTTCACACCTCTCGACTGAGGAGAAGGAGGAGATACAGAAGGATGTGGATGGACGGTGGTCTGATCTTTTGAAGCTGGAAAAGAACGACTGAAAAGCTTAACTTTAAAGAAACTCCTTAAACTATTTTCCATAACTCCTGAAGCATTATTTTACCGTGGCAAAAATACCGGATAGTCACACACTTTTGAGATATCCACAAATATTCAATACTTCTATTGGAATCACAGCAGCGTGGGTTTTTCCTCGAAAGGCTCTGAAAAATCCGTATTTCTGAGATACGCCCTGCTGTCCGGTATGGGCTATCTCATGGACGGCTACAACCTTACGGTTATTGCGGTCTTTACATTCATAATCGAAACCTATAAGATAATGTCCTACACACCTTTACAGATCGGTTTTGCCAGCGGATCTTCACTTCTGGGGGCAATGTTTGGGGCACTCATATTCGGCAGATACTCTGATCTGGCTGGCAGGAAATACATTTATGCTCTTTACCTTGTGTTTTTTATTGTATTCCCAATCCTGTGTGCCGTTTCCAGAAACATCAATGAGGTGATTATATTCAGGTTCCTGCTTGGTATCGGTATTGGGGCGGATTATGCCATTGGCCCGGTCTATTCAACGGAAATGATTCCTGATCATGTGAGAGGGACTGGATATGGACTGGTCTGGGCTTTCTGGAGCCTTGGTGCAAGTCTGGCATTTGTGCTGGGATATATTGGGTTCATCTATGATGGAGTAAACACGTGGAGGCTTGCGTTCGCTATCATATCCATCCCTGCCGTTATTGTGCTTGTTTACAGACTGGGATCGCCGGAATCCATCAGATGGGAAAAGGCAGGAACAAAATCGAGGATGGATTCATCTTATGGTTCCAGTGACGTATCCACACAGCCTCCGGGTGCATCTGGAAATAATACTCGCAGAATTAACAGTTCCATTTTTGAATTATTTCGCGGGGATTACGGGAAAAGGACAACGATTATCTGGATTCAATGGATTTTACTCGATATTGGATCCTATGGTTTTGCATTGTACGCGCCACTTCTGATCGGAACATTTGGAATTTTTGGTTCCGAGACATTCATCATTACAGCTTTTCTCTACGCTGTGGGATTTGCAGGTGCTCTGATATCGATGTCCTGGAACGACAGATTTGGCAGGAGACCGCTACAGGTTATGGGATTCGGCCTTATGTCTCTGGGAATGGCCTTGATGGCCATAGCATTGGATTTGCATGGTTTATTGATCATCGTTTTCGGGCTGGCAGGTCTTCTACTGTGGTATGGGATTGAAAATATAGGTCCTGGCAACACAGTTGGCCTCTACGCTATTGAGCTCTTACCGACAAAGCTGCGATCGACCTCCATGGGTTCCGCAACTGCAGTAACGCGTTTCGTGTCTTTCATGAGCGCGTTTGAATTCCCCTTCATTGCAGCATCACTGGGAGATGCGTGGTTTTTCTACATATTGCTCATTGTAATGCTTGGTGCCTTCATCTTCACCATTCTGTTCACTCCCGAAACTCGGGGTATAACCCTTGATCAGATGGAAGACTCAGTTTACAGATCGCACAGGATTATCCCAAGACAGAAGTGATTATCCTGCAATTTGGTGATGAAGGTGAATCATTTAAATTGATCTTATCGAATTATACACTTTACTATGTTATTACAGATATCAGACTTTATGATATCGTTTACGATAATATTTATAAATGGCATGACGTTGTCATGATAATATGAATAAAAATATTATTATAATACTGGGTGTGGGACACTATTCTAAGACCTACCCATATTGAACATATTGTGCCACACACCGGTGCAGAACAGTGCATTATC
>JBMFWA010000010.1:0-49580 GCA_049965715.1 Thermoplasmata archaeon | reverse complement strand
CCCGGGATTCCAACATCAAAATTTTGAACAACAGGCAATCCAGGGTAAACGGATTTGTTGGACAATTTGTTCTGTAAGTTCAACAAAGAGGTTTCAACCTGAGTGTCGAATTTTATATCATTGCTGGTACCATTTGCAGGAATGTACCAAAGAACAAATGACGCCAAGAGAGAACTAACTATCACAAAGGCCAGAAGAGCACCGATTACAACCGCGACTGCATTGTCTTGTTTGTTATGCACAGATTTCATTGGTAATCTTATTATTCTCTTCTAAGATATATTAATTTCTAATCAAATTTTGACCTCTACGCAATTAAGTTGATCAGTTTCCGAGTTCTTTGAAACGTCAAGATCATTATAAATATGTTTGGAAAATCCCCATGAAGTAAATATGTCTCAGGAAGAGGATTTTATTAAATCAGGAGACCAGTTTTTTCAGAAAGATAAGTACATAGATGCAATCAGAGAATATACAAAGGCCGCAGACATAGCAAAGGGAAAGAACGATGAAGTGGAGGCGGAAATTTATTCCAGGCTTTCCCAGGCATACAATGCCCTCGAACCTAAAAATGATGAAAACTCCTTAAAATACGGCCTCATGGCGCTGGAAATTCATAAGAAACTCAACATTCCAGAACTTGAAGTGATGGATGAGATTAACCTGGGATATATCGAAGAAGACGCGGGCAAACGTGAAGAGGCAAAAAAGCATCTCCAGGATGCTCTTGAAATGGGCAGGAAGCTGGCCGATCCTGTTCTGCTATCCATGGCAATGAACGCTTACGCAGAATTCTTATCTTCAGGAAAGAAGACTGCCAGGGAGGCAATGGACCTCTATCTGGAATCTGCGGAGATTTCACGAAAGGCGGGAGAATGGGAAAATTACTTCGAGGCTATGTATGGATATATCGGGATACTCAAGGAAAACAATTCTGGAGAGGCGTTCAAGATTGCAATGGATTCTCTCGACAAGATCGATGAAGTTTGCAAGTCCATAAAAAACAAAAAGGATAGAAAGGACTTCAGGAAGTCAGTTTCATTTATGTACGACATTGCATCTGACATATCAATGGAAAACGAAAATGTTGAAGAGGCCATCAAGATAGCGCAGAGACTGAATTCAGAGTGACCTATTTCTTTTGCTGGGCTTCCACTTCCTTTATGAACGAAGAAATATCAATTCCCTCGTCAGAAACAACAGTGGCAAGAACAATTTCGTAAGGAACATACATTAAATGCTTCTGAAGATCGCGCACCCTGTTCACTATCTCATCCTTCTGGATCTTTCCGGAGGCGATTGCAGCCTCCATCATTCTTTCCGCCAGCGGAAGATCGACGTTCTGTTTAAACAGGTCATCGCGTTCAACAGAGAAATCAAGCGGAATAATTACTCCCGAAGTGCTGAACGTGGGTTTATACCCATCATTTACGGGAACCAGAAGATTGGACTCCACCGAAAGTTTGAGAAATTCTGTTACGTCGTCTGGACTGAGAAGTTTTCTCTTATAGGCAATCTCTTTGACAAAATCTCCAGAGGTTAACGTTTCTTTGTCTTTCCGGGTGTTAAAGGCTATGGAAATAATCCTCCTGGCAACGTCTATGTTCACCAGCCATGATAAATAGAAGGAATTAAACATTTATGCAGATTATTTTGACTCCACTTTCACCACAGGAAAGAAGTCTTTGAAAACATTCCAATATGAAACCAAGGAATATCCTCACTTTTAAAGAAAAAGAGAATGCTATCTAAAAAATCCTTAATTAGGTTATTAAATTTCTATGCAGGGAATTCTGCTACACCAGGGGTGAGGCCTATTTTATTTTCTCAGCCTCTTTTATTACCTCGTCGTAATTCGGCTCTTTTCCAGGGTCATCACTGACCCACTTGTATCTGACCTTGCCAGAGGGGTCAATTATGAACACGGATCTCTTGGATGCTGAAAGGCCATGTACACCGACAAAGTCGTGGTGAAGGACATCATAAAGCTTTGATACTGTCCTATCCGCATCACTGAGAAGATCAAATGTGAGGTTGTTTTCCTTGGCAAACTGTGCAAGGGAGAAGGGCTGATCCACGCTTATACCCAGTACGGTCGCATTTGCATTGTTGAGCTTGCTCATTGAATCTCTGAAAGTGCAGAGCTCTTTTGTACAGACGCCGGTAAAAGCACCCGGAAAGAAAAGCAGTATAACTTTCTTGCCCTTGAATTCCGACAGTTTCTTTATTTTCAAATCTTTGTTGACCAGAGTGAAATCCGGAGCCGTTTGATTAATTTCTACAGACATTGATACACCTGCTGATTCATTGCTCAAGTTTATAAAATGATTATGTATCTTTTACCGTGAAAGCAATATCACTTTTCTCCGGGGGGAAGGATTCATATTTATCTGCAAGGATAGCGATGGAGCAGGGATTTGATATAGTGGAGCTTGTAACGGTAGTGCCGGAAGAATTCTCAATGATGTATCACTATCCGAATTCCGCAATGTCAAGCTATCCAGGTACCTTGATCGGCAGACCTCTGGTGGTCCTGAAGGAAACAGAAATACATGAATATTTGAATAAACTCCGGAACAGGGATATCGATGCGGTGGTTTCTGGCGCCGTGGAATCAGAGTACCAGAAGACACGGATAGAAAAGATGTGCACCGATGCCAGTGTCATTTCCTATGCACCTTTATGGAGAAAGGATCAGGAACTGCTTCTGAAGGAACTTCTGATGAGAGGCATTGAAGCAATAATCGTTTCGGTCTCAGCCGAAGGACTGGATCAGTCTTACCTCGGAAGGCCGATCGATCAGGAGATGCTGGAAAAACTCTTGCAAGTCAGAAAGAGATACGGGATAAATATAATTGGCGAGGGTGGTGAGTATGAATCATTCGTGATCTCAGACAAATCTGCGGACAGGAAAATTGAGATCAGGAAACACGAAGTGGAATGGCATGAATCATACGGTTACTTCAGGATAATTGATGCTGTTATTGTCTAGATCCTGAGTCTCTCAACCTCTATTGCGTCCCAGGTGGGATATTCTTCCACCTGATAGATCTCCCAGCCATTTTCTTTGGGTAGCCTGTCAAGAATCCAGGACGGGACTTCAACTCTTTTCTTCACAGTGTTGACAAATATCATATCATCCGGGATGCCAAGGGACAGCAATGATTCCTTGATAATAGAGATATTTTCCCCCTGAATTACACCCTTGAGAATGGTACCATCCTTCGTGACAACATCAATGCTCCTTGCTACATTGCTGGCCCTTCTCTTCAGGCGGTTCCTAAGCTGGATTCCATCCTTGAATGATGCGGAACAGTAGTGTACAGCATATTCCGGAAAGGTCTTCACCATGTCGATAGCCAGTTCACGACTCTGCTTTGCCCCAGAAGAAGTATCGCTCCGGATCTGAATTCCTCTTCCCAGCAGTGCTGTGTAATTTGTTTCAGAGAATTCCAGTTCATTGAGATTGACAAAATCAAGATCCATCTGCTGTGCAAACTCAATGAGCAGCTGAGTTTCTTTTTCACGCCCGGGTATGCTTGGAACCTCGATTCCAACATCCAGTCCTGCGGATCTTGCCCACTTGATCCTGTCCTTGAAGATTGTTCTGTCCATCATATGCCATATCTCTTCCGGGGGATGGAAGCGTATTTCATCAAGTCCAGCTTCGGCAACCTTCCTGATCCCAATCTCCGATCCGCTGATTGTATAGAGATGAATATGGTGCTTGTCGCCGAATTCAGATTTCAGTGCTCTGATGTATTCCGAAGTCCTTTCATAGTATTTCATTGGATCTCCGCCGGTGATACCGGTTCCGGAGGCATTTATCATGTTGGCTTCAAGTATGGCGTCCTTCACACCAGAGATCGGCATCTCGTCAGCATACATCACGTCATTCATTTTTCTGTTCTCTGATAGAGGACAGTAGAAACATTTGGCGTCGCAGATTCCAGAGATGAATAATACCATCTTTGCACCCTTGGCGCACATGGTGCATCCGGGTGACAGTTTTCCGGAGTATGCTGATCCACCTGCCAGTCTCTTCATTAACGGCTAAGTAAGCTGCGTGATATAAACATTATCCCCATCTCTCACTGGCAATGCAGTTTTTATTTCATCGATTCAATAACTAGGTACTCTGTTCGCAGAATCACAATTGTTTTGTTATTATTGCGACGTCAGGGCTCTCAATCTCAGAGACAACAATTCATAGCGTAAAGTTAACTGTCATTCGTCCATGAGAATTTGCGGGGAAATGTTATAGAACGATAATGTATAACATGAAGCTGAAGAATGGGCGATCATTATCTTGATAAGGATGAATTTGGCCGATGGATTAAGAATGCAAAACGAACCCTTGAATCAGCAAAATCGGATCAGGTTGCAGAGTTTTATAACTGGGCGTGCTTCAAGGCGCAACAATCTGCTGAATTTGCTCTCAAGGCGTTTATGAGGGGAACAGGTAGCCCATCCTTTGGTCGCTCGGTTTCTGCGATGACCCAACAAATAGGTTTTTCTAAAGAATTCATGGAGATGGCCAAGTCTCTTGATAAATATTACATCCCTACCAGGTATACGGATGTGTGGCCTGAGGGAATACCAGACGATTATTATACTATGGTGGATGCTGAAAATACAATAAAAATAGCAGAATCGATTATTGATGAGGTGATGAGAAGATGGAACTCCTTGAAGAAAGAATAAGGAAGCGGGAGGAAGTCTTGAAAAATGCTGCAGAATATGCCAGTTCGCTAAATTATCCCTGTTCGGTATTTCTTTTCGGATCGTATGCAAGGGGGGATTTCAATTTGTGGAGCGACGTGGACATAATTATTATATCAGATTTCGATAAGAACATCAGAAGGAGATTTGACTCCCTGGATTTTCCACCGGGATTTGAGGTAATCCCAATGAGACCGGAAGAACTTTTTGGTTCCGCACCTAAGAAAAATTTCTTTCTTGAGTCGATTAGAAATGATCTGGTCGTGTTAAGGGATGATCTTCAGTTGCAGGGCAAGTTGAGAGCTTCGCCATAGTTCGTTCAATCCAGGGTCTTCTGGAATTCATTGTCCATAGATGATGGATTTCCTATATTCATGCTCTGGAAAATTAGTTCCCTGAACATCCTGAATATAACATTCTGTGATATGGATTCAGGTTCAATCAGTTCATTATTTTGCGGGATCATTATTCCATATTTTTCCACTGCTTTCAGGTATACTGATCTCATGGGAGAACTTACGGTTCTGTATTTCTTGGGAAAAGTAATACTGCATCTTTCAATTTCCCTCATGAAAATGGGTCTTCCGAATATTGAGAACAGTGTTTGGAGAGCAACGTCGCCCTCATTGTTTTCATCTACAATCTTCGCAATTTTTCCAACATTGTAATATATGTCATGGTTCGCAGGCGTCTGACTTGTAAACACCCTTGAAGGCCTCATGAGCCTCTCCTTCAATTCCCCCGAATCAACCATTGAATTAAGGTACCCTGTGAGGACAAGCCTGTGAACCTTTATTCCCTCTGTGGACAGGTATTTGATTATTCCAGCTATGGAATCTTCCTGCCTGGCAAGGTGAGACAGCACAAGTTCTCGCAGTCTGGTCTCGTTTTGAAATTTTTCCATTTATCACAACTCCTTAATCATCCCATCAATTTTTCTTTTCAATTTTCTGGTGCTGGCTATGGTGTTGGTGCAGATCGTTTCGGATACCCCGATAAAATTAGCAGGTTTTAATGCATTAATAACAAACTGTGCACTCACCGATTTACCAGTGCCGGAGACTATGAACGAGACAAAATCATCCTTTGAAGAAGTTTTCATGGAAGCCTCTCGGACCAATTCATGAGCCTGCTGTCTCGGAATTCCGTTCATTGCCAGGTGAGTTACCACGCTTTCAGACATTGCAAGGTAATCTGATAGAAGATTTTCCCTAATCCTGTCTTCGTGTATCCCCAGGGTCTTCAGCACACGTATCATTTTCTGCATAACATCATCTATTAATATTGACGAGTACGGGATCGTGAATCTCTCCAGAGCAGTGTTCGACAGATCACGTTCATGCCAGGTCACAGCAGCCTCGTACTCAGGAATTATGAAAGCCCTGATAAGGCGGGATAGACTTGTTATGTTCTCACACGTGATTGGGTTCTTTTTGCTTGGCATAGAGCTTGACCCTACCTGTTTCTCTTCATCGAAGGCCTCGGTGAGTTCACCTATCTCGGGTCTCTGGAGATTTCTGATTTCAGTTGCGAATTTCTCCAGCGTGGTTGCTGTGTTGTTGATGATCGACAAATACTCAATCAGTCTGTCCCTGCCTGTTATCTGCGTGGGATTGGATTCAACACCAAGACCGAGGATATCCATGCATCTCTTCTGTATCTTAAGTGCGTCCTTGCCAATTGAGGCGCCAGTCCCAACCGGACCCAGGAGTTTTCCAACGAGAATCCTGTCTTTCGCTTCCATCAGCCTTGTTGCGTGTCGATTGAACTCTGCAAGGAAAACCGAGAATTTCAATCCGAGCGTTACCGGACTTGCATGCTGTCCATGGGTGCGCCCCATCATAGGGAGTTTCCTGTATCTGCCTACCAGAGCAGAGAGCGTCTCCTGGATTTCTGAAAAATCCGAAAGCAGATATTTCATGAAATCCTTTAGCTGCAGGGACTGGCCAGTATCAATCACATCGTTGGAGGTCAGACCGATGTGAAGGTATTTTCCCCCCTCAGGCGACATTTCAGTCAAAACCTTTATCATGCTCATTATGTCATGCTTTGTTTCCTTTTCAGTCTCCTTGATCCTGTTGATAGAAATGCTTCTGGAATCAACAACCTTCCTGATCATCTCAGCAGCTTCCATGGGTATCAGGCCAAATTCTGCCTGAGCCTGCATGGCCGCAGATTCCACCCTGGTCATGTAGATATATCTCTCGTTCTCTGAGAATATTTTCTTGACTGCCGGGCGACCGTAACGGTATTCAATAGGGGAAACAGACATGGTTCTTCCAATCCAACGGACCTTAAAAGTTTTTATTGTACATTCTTCGTAAAATGTGCATTTGCTTTTTTTCATTTGCAGGATCAAAAAAAGACTTTATTTACTAGTATGAGAATGTCCTACAGATCAAATGAGGGATATTTTTCGGTTCTTCGAAAAAAGAAGAAACACATTTTCAAAATTACTGTTGGTTGTTATAATTATGGCACTCCTTCTGGAAGCTTTACCTCAGTCAGGTCAGTTATATTCTTCAGCAAGTCCAACGCCAGGTTCTGTACCAGGTTCCACCATGTTCTCTTCCACCTCTGGTTACACCTACAATGTCACGTTTGTAGAGGAGGGTTTGCCAGACATATCGGGTATTCTTCAGATATGGTCGCTGAATGTTTCCAGTTTCTCAAGTCCGTCCAGTTTTGATATATATCATGTGGATTCAAGCAATTTGACCATCGGTCTGGTTAACGGGACTTATAATTTCACCGTGTCGACCTCGACCGGATATCGTTCCACTCCATCTAAGGGGATATTCAATGTTAGCGGATCCAATGTGCTTATTAAGGTTGAGTTCTCACCTACTCTCTATAGTATCACTTTTTCTGAGTCAGGCCTCGGGGATAACCAGAATCCGTCAGAGAACATGATCCCTTCATGGAGCGTTTCACTCAATAATTCCTTGACGGGATTGATAAGCAGGACTTCGGATTCTTCAAATCTCTCGTTTGAGGTTCCAGATGGCAACTATACTTTCAGAATTGCAAATCCCAGTAACTACAGCGCCTCACCATCCTCAGGCAATATTACAGTACGTGGTGAACCCTATGTGGAAGAAATTGTTTTTTCCAGCAGGCTCTTCAGGGTTACCTTCAACGAGTCAGGACTCCCGTTCATAGGCTCAGGGTCCTCGTGGGGGGTTGACATATCGAACAGCAGCTATCATCTTCATCTTAATGAGACATCAAACAGCTCTTCTGTCGTATTCTCACTGCCAGAAGGTAACTATACTTACACAATTGGAAGTTACAGCAATTACACTGCCATCCCTTCTCATGCGAATATCACCGTTTCAGACTCCAATTACAATGTTCCTGTGTATTTTTCCAGGGACCTTTACAAGTTGGTGTTTTCTGAATCAGGTCTCAGCACAGGAAACGGCGGGACGCAGTGGGGAGTAACCATAAAAAATGTAACTTCTGGACATATCATAAATACCTATACCACAGGTTCCACAATTGAATTTGCCGTTCCCAATGGTACCTATTCTTATCAGGTTGACAGGCTGAACAATTATTCCGCGTTCCCGTACAATGGTTCCGGCACGATCACCCTGAACAAGGAGGATAATCTGATCAACGTCGAGTTCGTTCCGGACTTTTTCTATGCCGAATTTGTTGAAAAAGGTCTTCCCGACATATCCGGGCATGTTACTGTATGGTCAGTAAGCGTTAACAAAACAGTCGAAAATTCGTCAACTTCAAGCATACTGTTCATGCTGCCTATATTTTCAGGTAAAACTTATACTTACGCAGCACAACCTGTAAGCGAGTTTGCAATCAGTACCAACTCGACCGGTAATCTACCGAGTCCTACGTTGAGTCAGCTTGTTGTAAACGGCAAATACAAACAGTTTGTTTACCTGATAAATATAACATATGTTTATACACAGGGAAAAACATCATTTAAATACACCACAACCTCCACATTATACCCGGATCTTGTATTTTCGCAGACAGGATTGCCGGCTGGAACAACCTGGAGTGTGGGTCTTAACAACACAACAAGCAAAATAACAGAACTTGAAAGCTCGTCATATTCCTCGATTTATTTCAGTAACCAGAGTTTACCGGCTGGCAAGTATTACTTCAGCGTTTATCCAACCAATGGATACATACCGATTGTTAACAGATCAAACAATGTGACGTGGAACGGTGTTGATTTTCTGAACATATCAGTGAAGTTTGTATCGGAACTGCATGATATAGAATTTTTTGCCCATGATCTGCCCCAACAGTTAAACTGGACTCTGGATCTTACATCAAGCTACGGAATCACGACAAGTTATTCTTCCAATGGGAATCCTCTTTCCATAAACCTGACCAACGGCCACTACTCATTCAGGATATTGCCAGTGGGCACATTCAAACCTGATATTTCACAAGGTTATCTTACAGTTAACAATTCTTCAGTGAATGCATACCCGTCCTTCTCAATCTATTTCTCATCATACTACTATAAACTGTCTTTCAATGAGACAGGTCTTCCCAGCACGTCATTATGGTCTGTTGCGCTCGTTGGTTCGAACGGTACCTATACGCAACAGTCGCTTGGTGCAAATCCAATTACATTTAGCGTTCCAAATGGAACCTACTATTACAACTTCATATCCAATTCGAACACCACGGGATTCTTCTCGTCATTACGATCAGGATATGTTGCTGTAAATGGTTCCAGCCTGTTCAGATCAATACCATTCATCCCTGTATCACATACGGTAACGTTTGTTGAGAAGGGCCTTCCGAAAGGATCGGCCTGGAGCATAGATATTAACGGAATATCGTTTAATTCAAGTGGCTATGGAACAGTACAGACCAGTCTGTTGAATGGTACTTATTTCTACGCTGTTCTTCCGTTTTATGGTTTTTCGGCTTCAAACAGATCAGGATCATTTAACATAAATGGAAATAATATAGTGATTAACATCACATTTGTGCACAATCTGTATCCAGTCACCTTTAGTATCTCAGGGCTTCCAGCATCCACCAACTGGACCATCGTTATTGGAAACAGTGTGTACACTCTTCATGGAAACAGCACTTTCTACCTTCCTAATGGTACATATATCTACTATCTTGGTGAGGTCACGAATGTTTACACCTACTATCCTTTTGCCTCAGGCGGTTATTTCATAATCATTGGAGCAGCAAAACCAATAGTGATTTCCTATAGGGACTTTGTTTACACTCTGACACTTCAGGAGACTGGCCTTCCAAACAACACAAACTGGTCCATTGACTTTAATAGTGCTGTTCTGTTCTCGAACCATCACAATACTATCAATCTTACACTTCAGAATGGCACGTTTGTATTAGTGACCGAAGATTACAACGCATATTACCCTGTGAATTCGCAGATAATAGTTGAAATTCAAGGCTCCAGCCTGACTGAGATTGTAAAGTATGCCATATCTCTCTACCAGGTTACTTTTGTGGAGAACAACCTACCTGCAGGCTATGACTGGAATCTGTCACTTAAAGGGCTTTATAATTCCTCAAACGCGTCCTACAGCGTAAGTCACGTCTATTTTAACCTGACCAACGGAAGTTATGTTTATTCAGTTACTTCCGTTAACAAGACCTATATGGCGCCTCCTTCAGGCACGTTCACGGTCTCAGGATCTCCTCTAACAATCTATCTTAACTTTACAGAAGTGACATACAACGTAACGTTCAAGGAAAGTGGACTCCCGTCGAACACCAGATGGTCGGTCAATCTGGACGGCGCCATAACATCAACCAATAACACCACAATAACAGATTTTCTCACCAATGGAACCTATGACTATTCAATTGGAAACGTCGCCGGGTACCACATAACATCCACGTCCTACGGAAATTTCACTGTGAATGGCAAAGGAGTGGTAATGGATGTTACATATGCCAAAAACCAGACCACCACGACACCTCCGCCTCCCCCGCCACCAGCTCCTGCAAAGAAGCCTTTTACTCTGCCATTCTACTTCTATGAGGTGCTGATCATAGTGATCATAGCTGGTATAGGAATAGCGGCAACTATATACACCCAGCAGAAGAAGAAAATGAACAAATAGGGTATTTGATAACACAATACCTAATTCTTATTTCTGGATCTCAGTTCCTCCAGAATTTCCCTGGCACGTGAAAAGCTCACATTTCTTTCTTCCACCATTCTTGAAGAGACGGCGTTAATTTCGTCCCCGGTTGCTCCAGCACTTATAGCCACGTTTTTTGAATGAAGTTTCATGTGGCCTTTCTGTATCCCCTCTGATGATAGAGCCCTCAAGGCGGCAAAGTTCTGTGCAAGTCCGACTGAAGCGAGTACACTGGCAAGCTCTGCTGAATCTCCAACGTTTAGTATTTTCCTCATTATTCGTGCCTTGTCTATACTTGCTGTTGAACCGCCAACGGTCCCAACTGCAATCGGAATTGCTATTGATCCAGTAATATCTCCATTTTCGGAAAGTGAATAGCTGGTCAGGCTGGAATATCTGCCTGATCTTGCAGCAAACGCATGTGCTCCAGACTCTACTGCCCTCCAGTCGTTCAGAGTGGCAAGAAGAACAGCATCAATGCCGTTCATGATTCCCTTGTTATGTGTGGCTGCCCTGTACGGATCATACCTGGCCAGTTGATATGCCTTGATGATTCGTTCTGCAATTTCCGGCCCTCCAATAAGATCTGAAGGAAATGTAGCCCAGGAATACGCCATTCTCTGGTCAGAGAGATTGGATAAAATTCTGAGTATTGGAGTAGTTCCAGTGATTTCGCCAAGGTATGGCGCAATGTGTTCGCACATTGTATTGACAACATTGGCCCCCATTGCATCTCTCACGTCAACCAGCAGATGGACAATAAGCTGATCAGGGAGCTCTTCTATGATCCTCACATCAAGCTTTATGGCTCCAGCGCCGAGGGATTTCAGTGTTTTGCTCCTGCTATTGGCCATTTCAAGAATCTTTTCTTCGTTCTTCAGTATCTCAATGGTGCTTCTCTCCCTGTTTGATACATCAGTCAGCTGGATCTGACCTATCATCACCGGGCTGCTTGAGTGAGCAGTGAATCCTCCGGATGACGCTGCAATTTTCGCTGCATAGGAACATGCGGCCACAATGGAAGATTCCTCAACAGCCATAGGTACCAGGTATCGTTTTCCATTCACAATGAAGTTTGTAGCAAGCCCGACAGGTATTTCCAGTGTCGAGAATACGTTTTCTATGATGCTGCCCGCCTTTTCACCATCCAGGCTGCCGAAGGTTGACAGTATCTTAATGTCCTCATCAGACAGGCTTGAATTTTTCGCAATGATCTCTAGTCTTTGCTTCGGTGATAGATTTTTGAAGTTGTGGAAGCCACTATCTTCGTTGACCACAATAGTGAATGCGCAGATTTATTAACTTTTTTGCGGAAAATGATGAAATATTAGATTGGGCAACGGTCATCAGGACTACCATTATCTTTCAGGATCACGAAGATAAATTAATTTACAGAACATATCCCCTGGATGTTAAAAAACAAGAGTCTGGTTTCCATAGATGACGTATCAAACGAGGATCTGGAGGAAATTTTTACTCTTTCCGATCGGATGCTAAGCATTGTTGAATCAAACAAGAATCCCCATCTGATGGACTCTAAAATTATGGCAACATTATTCTATGAACCGAGTACCCGCACGAGATTATCTTTTGAGAGTGCAATGCACAGACTTGGTGGTTCCGTCATATCTGTGTCGGACGCAAGCTCCTCTTCCGTTGCAAAAGGGGAGACATTAGCCGACACCATAAGGATGGCTGAAGGGTATTCAGACATAATAGTAATGCGTCATCCGCTGGAAGGTGCGGCCAGGCTTGCTGCCCAGTTCTCATCAAAGCCCATAATAAATGCGGGGGACGGCTCAGGACAGCACCCAACTCAGACAATTCTTGATCTTTTCACAATGTGGAAGGAATTCGGAAAAATCGATGGTCTGAAAATTGCGCTCATCGGGGACCTCAAGTATGGGAGGACTGTTCATTCACTGATACTTGCCTTATCCAGGTTCAATGTTGAACTCACTGTAATCTCGCCACCTTCTCTGAGTATACCCGAACAGTTTTTTTCGAGAATCCCTGAAAATGTTAAGGTCAGGAAATCTGAGAAGATGGAAGGATTTGTTGAGGACGCAGATGTGCTTTATGTTACCAGGATCCAGAAGGAGAGATTTGCAGACAAGAATGAGTATCTCAGTCTCATAGGATCTTATTCAGTTGATTTAAAAACAGTTGATAGCATCAAAAAAACTGCAATAATCATGCATCCGCTTCCAAGAATAGATGAAATAAAACCGGAAGTTGACTTCACGAAGAATGCAAGATACTTTAAACAGGCATCCTATGGTATTCCAGTCAGGATGGCTCTGATCTCAATGATTCTGGGGGTGAACTGATGGATAAGACGCTGCTTATTGCGAAAATAAAGGATGGTACAGTAATTGATCACATTGCTTCTGGCAAGTCGTTCAAAGTGCTATCCATACTGAATATTGACAGTTCCATCGGTTACACAGTAACGGTTGCGGTGCATGTTCCAAGCAAGAAAACAGGATTCAAGGACATAGTAAAAATAGAAGGGAGGTTCCTTGAAAAGGAAGAGCTTGACAGGATCTCGCTTGCTGCGCCCAACGCTGCCATAAGTATTATCAGAAATTATGAGATAACAGAGAAATTTCACGTGGAGATTCCAGAAGAAATCACAGGCATAATAGACTGCCCTAACCAGAACTGCATATCAAACGCAAAGGAACCGGTAAAACCGAGATTCCTCGTCAGATCAAAGAACCCGCTGTCACTGAAGTGCTATTACTGTGAACGGTTGATTAACGAAAACGAAATTTTACAAAATCTTTAAAAAAAGTTTTGATTGGGAAATCAGAAAAGGTTTCTTCTGATATCCCTGGTTACTTCTGACAATCTCATGCTGAAGAATTTAAGGTCCCGTACAACCTTCTCGTTTATTTTGTCGAGATAAGTCAGGGGGTTCTGAGGCAGCATTTTGCTAATCTCTTTGGAAGACTCCTCATTGTCATAGACCTTGACCCCGCCGCTCTGCTTCACCAGCTGTATGATTCCGGCCTGGGCTTTCCTCCTTCTGTCTTCTTCAAGCTTGGATGGTTTGATCACAAGGTTAACGTGCGCAATGTTTCTCTTGTTGAGTATTCCGGAAAATGCTATGTGCATTCTCTGTCCAAAACTGCCACCAAAACCGCTCACAAGAATGAATGCCTGGGATCTCGGGATTTCGTCAAAGATCTCGCTGGCTACCAGTTCAGGAGAAGATTCGAACTGATCTGCAAGAACAGAGATATTCTTTGTCTGTACAAGCATTTCCTGCATCAGTGGACCTGAATATATGGTTCCGCTGACACTGTTCTTTGATTCAAGATCCACTTTGAAGTAACTCATTTTCGTCTTTTTTGAAAGAATGCCCGACGTGCTCTTTTTCTTCTCTATTTTGACAACAGGGGTATTGTCCATGGTCACAGAATGTATGTTTGCCCTTGGTATTTCGTCGGGCACCATATATCCAAGTATCCTTTTGCCGCAATCCCCGAAGGACATTATGGTTATGTCCGCCCTTTCCTCATAGTATTCCTTCAATATTTCTGATAGGTTATGCCTTATTTCCATCTCGCTTGGTATCCTGTCGAATTCCTCAACCATTTTTTTCACCTCACTTTCCAACTTTTCTGTTCGTAAGACGAAGAATTAGCAGGCCTTACGCGCCTGTCGTATTCTTCGAATAGATCCTCACTTGCCTTTTTCTTTTCAATCTTCCTGGTTATTATATCATTGATTACGCCCTCGCTGTTTGCGGCGTTAAGAACTATGCTGATCGCCTCGCTGATACTGGTAAAAAAGCCCCTGTCTACTGCTTTACGCAGAGTGTCCTCTGTGCTTCCATCAAGCTTTATCTCTGTCCCGTCGGACATCCTTCCGTTCGATCCTCTTGTCATGAAGTCAAAGACTGCCTTCCTTATGAACTCAGATCTGCTCCCGTACTCAACATTCTTCTCAAGGAACTGATCTATTTCAAGCAAGTCCATTTCGGAGATCCTTATTGTAACCTTTTCTTCCTTGTCCATGATGTTCGTTATAGCTATTAAGAAAGCAGTATATAAAAGTTTGGTTGCATGGCTGACACAAAATGGTCATATGTCCTTACATGACCGTCTTTATGCAGATTATTCATATAAATAAAATAATTGACGCACGCCCTAGAAATCAGTATTTTTAAATATTTGTATATTAAAATACATATGCCATGAATTAATATCATCTATGGGGGCTTTATCTTCTTAGCAATGATAACCTGAACTGTGCCGTACAATGAATTATGATCAGAATATTATATATAAGCTGCAACTTAAACATTATTACGCTGTAAGACATCTCCTGAAATATGAGTGAGTTCAAATATGAAGATCTGCTGAAAAAGGCTGAAAGTGCATTTTCCAAGGGTGACAGAAACAAGATGCGTTTGCAGGTCCCTGAACCAGATGTTATTTACGAGGGCAGAGTTACTATTGTACGTAATTTCATGGATATTGTGGATATGATAAACAGGGATCCCAAGCATGTGGCAAAGTTCCTCATGAAAGAGCTGGGCATAGGTGTTACCATTGATTCCAAGAGATTACTGATCAATAGAAAAGTGAGCATTGATCAGATTAAGGACAAGATTTCACAGTATATGGACTCGTTCGTTAAGTGTTACGAGTGCCAGTCTCCTGACACTGAAATACAGAAAGTAGGCAGAGTCGATCTTCTTGTATGTAAGGCGTGTGGGGCACAGCATCCCATAAGACTTACCAGAGAATCCAAGTCGTCGGAATTAAGCCTTGAAGAAGGGAAGGATTATACGGTTACAGTGACAGAAGTTGGGAAGTCCGGAGAAGGTAAGGCAATGTTCAGGGGTTTCAGAATCATCATCCCAGGAGTCAAGCCAGGCCAGACGTTGCATGTCAGAATAAAGAAAATTATGCATGACACAGCAATAGCAGAAGTGATCAAGGAAAAGTAATGATTCATCGATTGATAGTGGATACCAATGCAATTATTTACCTCGTTGAGAAAAAGAAAGTTGATAATTTAAGGAATATCGGAAACCAGATCAACGAGATACTGATCCCAACCTCTGTCGTCGAGGAACTTAAAATTCTGGTTGCGAGATCGCCAACTTCTGAGGTATTCCGGACAGCACTGGGAATAGCAAACAGCATGAAACAATATGGAACATCGGGCAGGGGCGATGAAGCGATCATTCAAACAGCAAGGGAGCTGGGATCGTTTGTGCTAACAAACGACAGGGTTCTGAAGAAAAGACTCAGGAATTTAGGCATAGGGGTATATTCTGTTAGGACAAATGGAAATATTGTACCTGCATAAGGGTGACTTAAATGACTTCTATAAGCAGAATCGAATTTGAGGCTCTCAAGGAAATCAAGAAACTTTGCGGCAATTCAAGCAGTGCGGTGGTAAGCAGCATGAAACTTGCCAGGACCTTGGGAATCAGTCAGCAATCAGCATCAAGAATCCTTATTAATCTGGGAAAAGAGGATCTAATTTCACGAGTGATGGAAAACAGGAAACAGAGAATTAAACTGACTGAAAAGGGGATGGACCTGCTCATAACTGAGCTTAACGAGCTGATGGGAATTTTAAACCCAGAGGACACAATCGAAATTACGGGAATTGTTACAAGCGGACTGGGTGAAGGGAGGTACTATATCTCCAGAAAATTTTATATCATTCAGTTTCAGGAAAAGTTGAAGTTCATTCCCTTTCTTGGGACGCTTAACGTGAAGGTCAAGCCAAATGAGGATGTGCACCTCGGAATGCTGAAGAACAGTCCAGGAATTCACATTGACGGCTTCACCACCGAGGACAGGAGCTTTGGACCGGTAAAGGCCTTCAAATGCAAGATAAATGGCGTTAACTGTGCTGTTCTGATGCCAGAGAGAACGATACATACCGACACAATGGAACTCATATCAGAATACTATTTGCGGGATAAATTGGCACTCAAGGATGGCGACACTGTGACTGTAAAAGTTTATCTGAAGTGAGCGGGAAGACCCTTGTCTCGCCAAGTGGATGAAAGCGAACATTAATGATTTGCTGTAAATATAATAATTGATGTTCAGGACCATTGAAGAAACTCCCTTATGATCATTCCCTTCTGGAAACGGGCAGACAATTCAGGGAAGCACACCAGATGGTTCTGTACTATGGAGTTTCATAACATACTCACGATTAGAACAGGCATAACAGGGGGACCTGTAAAGACACAGGAAATAGGATGTAACTATTACCCTCCGCGCTTGACCAGATCGTAAGAGATGCTCCATCGGAAGTATTGAAGCAGGCTGAAACCAGGAAACAGTCTGGGTAGCTCAGGCTGCTCTCAACCGGCCAATCGTTGCGCCATCCAGGCAGCAACAAACCCCCTGTGAAAGGGGGAGTAGTTGACTGAATCACAGTTTGACGTCCAGCTTTCCACTTTTAATTTGATCTAAGGTCTTCGCAATTACGCTGTCCAATTCTTCCACGGACATGCCACAATCGAGCAGTTCCATATATATTTCATAGTTCTCCTCATCTTCCGAAGGCGAACCGCTGAAAATTTTCAGTGAGCCACAACTCTTTTCCGCATCGAAATTCATTCTGTAACTCAATTCAAGAGTAACATTCTCACTATTAACATATACAGATTTTCTGATCAGATCGTCCATTAAACCATAACCTCAATTCAGAAAGATTTCAGGATTTGCTCTCGTATTGTTTTGCCCTGGTCACTCTGGCAATCAGATGTCTGTCAAGAGCATCTATTGACCTGATAAATGTAGATTGCACACCCTCAACATCATCAATCTCCTTTGCATATTGCTCAATGAGTTTCAGTCCAGCCTCTGCATAGTCGTTAGCAGGATCCGACAGATAGGCAAGGAATTCTTTGACTGTATCAGGAATCCACTCATTCTCCATCACGGAGTCGCCATAGAAGAATAACTTTGCACCCTTCTCTTTCACAGCAGGGCTGTAAAGAATATCCAGGGGATTGATAGATGACATGACCTCAACCCAGTTTTCAGTTTCAGCTATACTGTTCCACAATTTAATAGAGTGTATAGTGGGCGGAAGCGGAGCAGAAGAAGCCAGTGCATCTCTGTTCACGCCAAGGCTGTCGCACATTTTAAAGAGAAGCGTGGTTCTGGATTTACTATCCTTACCGTCGTTCAATAGTTCAGGCAGCAGTATTCTAGCCTCAAACTTTTGCACATCGTCCTTGTCGGTTTTTGCGATCACATAGGACAGAGTTCTTATCTTCTCCTTTAAGAAAAAGTAGTACTCGACTCCAAATCCCAGAAATATCGATTTCTTGGGTCTTTGCATTGTCTCGACAAATGGGTGTGGTTTCTCCCCATAGAATCTGTTTATGAATACCTTGAACATCCAGTCAGACAGTGACGTTCCGGAAAGGCCATAGAATGTCTTGAGTTTGGCTGCTAAGTCCGCGGCATTAGGGTTATCCTTTGGAAGATAGTCCCTGAGCCATCCTGAATGGAAAGGATCATTTTTTTCCCTCATCTGAACAATGTGCTTGGCAAGGCCATCATAATCTGATTTGGGAAAAGTCATCGCACAAATTGGACACTTAGTCATAGACAGCACCTCATCTTAGAAGTGTCTATTAAATTTTCTATTTTCTTATAAATACTTAAATCTGCATAATTTGAAGGTATATTCAAGCATTCTGTAGGGCTCTCCATAGCAAAATAAATCACTAACTGCAAATAAAACTTTGTTTCAGTATTCAGTGCTACTTGTACAATTTTCGTGTTCAGACAATAACTCCTGCAAATTTGGCTGAAATTATATCCTGAAGTGAAAAAAGCTTTTTAATCTAATAGTAAATCACCAACCGTGATCTCCAGAGTTGGCATTTTCCATAGTATTTTCAGGTACAATCAAAAGGTGCATGTGCATTGAATAATGTATCGCTTTCTCTTAACGAACTCAGAGATATTTCAAAGAGGGCAAGAATGCACATCATAGAAATGGTATACGGGGCAAAGAGTGGCCATCCAGGAGGATCTCTGAGCATAATTGACGTACTCACTGTACTGTATTTCAAGGAAATGCGAGTTGATCCTGCGAATCCAAATGACCCGGAAAGAGACATGTTCGTTCTGAGCAAAGGTCATGCGTCTCCGGCACTCTATTCGATTCTGTCTTTAAGGGGATATTTTCCAGAGGATCTCCTCTCAGGCTTCAGGAAGATATCATCCAAACTTGAGGGACACGTCCATTACGGCGTTCCCGGTGTGGAAGCTTCGACAGGTTCACTGGGACAGGGATTGGGTGTGGGGGTAGGAATGGCTCTTGCATCAAAACTTGATAACAGGCATAACAGGGTTTATGTCGTCATCGGTGATGGTGAAATTGAAGAAGGCAGCATCTGGGAATCATTTATGGCAGGCTACAAATACAGGCTGAACAACCTTATAGTTATCCTGGACAGGAACATGATTCAGCTTGACGGATTCACCGAAGATATCATGCCGATGATTGAGATCAAAAGTAAAGTTGAGAGTTTTGGATGGAACGTGCTTGAAATCGACGGACACAATCATAATGAGATCATTTCTGCAATCGAAAAAGCCAAGGAATCAGAAGGATATCCAACACTGATTATCGCCCGGACTATCAAGGGCAAGGGGGTAAGTTACATGGAGAATAACCCGAAGTACCATGGAAGTCCTCCTGAGTCAGAAGATCTGTATCAGAGAGCACTTAAGGAGATACGTGAGAATTAAAATGAAATCAGAAAGCCTGAGAGAGGCGTATGGCGATGAACTGATTCGCATTGGGGAGGCTGACAGGGATGTTGTGGTGCTTGATGCCGATCTCTCAAGTTCAACAAAAACTGCAAACTTCGGGAAGAAGTTTCCGGATCGCTTTTTTAACATGGGGATTTCTGAACAGTCCATGGTACTTACCGCAGCAGGTCTTGCACTTTCTGGAAAGAAGGTATTTGCCTCAACCTTTGCTGTATTCCTTTCAAGGACTTATGAGCAGATAAGGCAGTCGGTGTGTTATAACAATATTAATGTGAAGTTTGTGGTCACTCACGCGGGGATAACTGTGGGAGAGGATGGTGCAACTCACCAGATTGTGGAAGATGTCGGTATAATGTCCGGACTGCCTAACATGAAGGTGATCGTTCCTGCTGATTCTATTGAGACCAGGAGCGTAATAAGATATCTTTATGAAAATGTTAAAACTCCGTCATACACAAGACTGACAAGAGAAAAATTCCCGGTTCTGAATGATGAGAATTATAATTTCACCCTTGGCAGGGCAGCAACCATGAGAGATGGCAGCGATGTCACCATAATTGCCAATGGCGCCATGGTAAGCTTTTCGCTTCAGGCTGCCCAGGAGCTGAAGACCAGAGGAATTGATACAAGGGTGATTAACATGTCATCGGTAAAACCAATAGATCGGGAGGCAATTGTGAAGGCGGCCAGGGAAACCGGCCACATCATAACAGCGGAAGAACACTCCATATACAACGGCCTGGGCAGCAGGGTAGCCGAGGTTGTATCTCAGGAGTATCCGGTGTATGTTCGCAGAATAGGGATGAACGACACATTCGGGAAGTCAGGCAGTGCCTGGGAACTGTTTGATTATTTTCATATGGGTGTGTCAAATATAGTTCAAGCTTCAGAAAGTATATTCAGGGAGGAGAAGAAAAATGCAAATATTTCTTGATACGGCTAATATAGAAGAGATTAGGCAGGGAGTGGAATGGGGTCTTGTTGATGGAGTGACAACGAATCCATCACTGATGGGAAAGGAGAAAGTTAAAGATTTCCCGGCAGTCGTAAAGAGCATATTGAAAATCACCCCGGGTCCTGTTAGCATAGAGGTGGTTGCTGATGACCACGAAGGTATGATGAAGCAGGCAGAGAAGATCGCCTCTCTTGGGGATAATGCTGTGGTAAAAATCCCGATGACCCTGGAAGGTCTCAAGACAATTAAGAAGCTCAGGGAGAGGAAAATTCCAGTGAACTGCACCCTGATTTTCAATCCCATCCAGGCACTTTTCGCTGCGAAGAGCGGCGCAAGTTACGTCTCACCTTTTGTAGGACGTCTGGATGACATAGGTGAAGACGGAATGTACCTGATTGAACAGATTAAGACAATTTTCACAAATTACGACATCAGTACAAAAATTCTGGTGGCCTCAATCAGGAATCCCATTCATGTGGTCAGGTCTGCACTCATAGGGGCGGATGTTGTGACAATGCCGTTTGAGGTTCTCAAGAAGCTGCCGCAGCATCCAAAGACAGATGAGGGGCTGCTGAGGTTCATGGATGACTGGAAGAAAATTTTTCCTGACGGGAGCTTCCCTCTCTGATTCCTACACCCTGTATTTCCTGAAACCCGCGTAGAGAGCAATATCGTAGGCGCTCTTGATTGCTCCGGCAACAGCAGGTAACGCCAGCGGGTAGAAATCTATCAGCAGGCTTCCAACTGCAGGGGACGGTACATTGGAGAGATTCCTTGCTGCAAGAAAATGGGAATTTGTATACATCCTGCTATCGGGCTCAATAATTGTGTTTATGAAGCTGTCTCTTGCGGGCACATCCATCTGACTTGTAGTCTGCCTGAGAAACAGGAATATCTCGCTCAGGAAGAGAATGTGGACAAACGACATCATTATCAGAAATGCATTGCTGATTAGATGAGTTGAGACCATTGTTCTGATGAGGCCTATCCGCGTTGACAGCCTGCCGGATATGAGGACGGATATCATTGTCAGAAGATTGACAACAACAAATATGAGTCCGGTCTCACCAATCTTCAGCGAATAAACTGCAAGAAACCAGAGTGAGAGCATGGAAGTGTTCACGAAACCACCGCCGAACGAATCCGTCCCAAAGAGGACTGTGAGTCTCGACACAATTCTCCTCTCATCCCTGCTGGGAGGCTGACCCTTTGCCCTGGGTTTCGGGTTCGGGAACTTGACAAACAGGTATGGAACAGCCTCCAGAAGTGTTAGTATTAACCCTGCCATAAATATTGATCTGAAAGTCAGGCCTGTGAATACAAATATTGCCAGTGAGGCAGCCATGTTTCCGCCATAGGAAAGGAAATTGTAATAGGAGAACTGGTTGTTCTTCTCTCTCTGATCTGGATAGTAACTGCCTATGGTGTACTGTTCAATTGATGTATTTGGAGACATATCCTTTCCTGTAAGCGAGAGTCCTCCAATGATCAGGGCAAGTATGAATTCCAGCAATCCGTCACTGACGACGAGCAATAGGAGGGAAGCGGAAAGTAGCCCCCACGTAAGGAACACCTTGCTTGTAGCAGTAATCTTGAGTCTCGGTATGACATAGATGAAAACCGTCGAGGTGACCGAACTCAGAAGAAGAATAAGTCCTATCTCGATATAATTCAGACTAAGGGTGTCCAGGTAAAACGGTGCTGCTATGGAAAGGAGTGTGAAAACAGACGATCTCAAAGTTCTGGTTGCAGAGAGCAGCATCCCCTGAATTTTCATGAACGGACATGATGTATGTATTTCATTTAATCATTTTGAGCATGCAATTCAACCAGGACATGACCCCTTGGGCACCGGAATATCTGGAGCTCTTGATTCTGGATCACATTTGCAGTATCCTCATGCTAAACTGATTTGGTCTTGAATGTGCTGGTTCGGTCTCAACATAAATAGAAGGATCAAACCGTTAATCCGCTGGAGGCTAGTAGAGCCTTATGGTTTCAAGATTCTTCAGGGCCACGGCCTCAATGCCAAACCTGGATCTTATAAGTTTCGAGAACTCATAGGTTTTTTCGCCGTCCCCGTGATTGACAAGGATCTTATGCGGCTTTGGCTGCATGGTAGCGATGTACGACAGTAACTGCCGTTTATCGGAGTGACCTGAGAATCCTTCTGCATTTTCAACGTTCATTTTCACCTGGAATTTTGTCTGTCTACCATTATCGGAAAGGGTGAGTTCAGTAGCTCCTCTCTGGATACGCCTTCCCAGGGTTCCGTCCGCCTGGTATCCAACAAAGACAAGACTGTGTTTTGGTGAGTCAACCCATGATTTGAAGTATTCCATGACCGGTCCGCCGTTCATCATTCCTGATGTGGCAAGAACAATGTAGCTTGTGGTGGAGTCGCATATCTCTCTTCTTTCTGTGGAATTTTCCACCTTTCTGAAGATATCGCTCAGGAACGGATTCTCACCCTTGATCATTATTTTCTCCCTCAGTTCCCTGTTGAGGTATTCGGGGTAAGCGGCATGGATAGCGGTTGCCTCCATGATCATGCCGTCGAGATATACCGTGGTCTTCGGGATTGATCCCAAGCGCATGGCCTCTTCAAGGACAAGCATAACCTCCTGACTTCTTCCAACGGCGAACACAGGGATTAGAACAGATCCACCCTTTGAAAACGTCCTGTTTATTATCTCAATGAGCGTCTGACCTGCCTCCTGTCTTGTATGTGAATAATCATCCCTCCCAGCGTAGGTCGATTCGGTCATGAATGTTTCAACTCTTGGAAATCTGTTGTTAGCCGGATTGAAGAGCCATGACTTCTCAAACTTAACGTCGCCGCTGAGAACAATATTGTAGATGCCCTCACCAATGTGAAGATGGACAGATGCTGATCCAAGGATATGGCCAGCATTATAGAACGTCAGTCTGGTGTCTCTTGTAATATCTGTGGTCTCATTATACTTGAGAACTATTGAGTGCTTAATTTCATCCCTGATATGCTTCGACTCATATGGAGCCTTGTGCCCCTCCATATGCGCAACCTTGATGTAGTCGTTCTGCAGAAGTGCCGCAAGATCCCTTGTCGGAGGGGTCATATAAACCGGTCCATCGTAACCGTATTTGTAGAGTATTGGAAGAAGTCCTGAGTGATCAAGATGGGCATGAGTAAGGACAACCGCATCCAGGGAACTGAACGGCTGTATCTCCGGCAGATACAGGTATGGTGCACCTGCCCACGGAGCATCGTCATCAGTGGAGTTGAGCATTCCGCAGTCAACGAGTATTTTGGAGTTGTTGGTGGAAACCAGGGTGGCGCTCCTTCCAACCTCTCGGTGTCCTCCGAGTGCTGTCATCCTTATCCACGTTTCCCCAGGCATTGTCGGCACATTCAGCTTGAGGCCAAGGTTGTGAAGGAATTCTTTTCTCTCCTGCTTGACATCCCTCAACAGTTCGCGGGTTTCCTTCACCGTTCTCGAATACATCGGTGGGGCCCTTACTACCCTGGGAGACCATTTTGTCTTGGCTTTTATAAGCTGGACTATATCGGAAGACCTTGCTGTTACCACGGACGGCTCATCGCATTCTATGACAACCTCTCCAGTGTCAGCTTCAAAATACACATCCTGCAGGCCAGCTTTTTCTGGTATTATTTCCTGGATGTGCGACTTCGCCTCTTCCTCTGATTCCAGTATGGAGGGGTCCGGCCTTATCAGTATTCTGCGCCTTATTTCCTGAGCTATCTGCCTGGCAAGATCATCACGTTTTGCAAACAGCTCCTCATCCTTTGTATAAACAACAATGTTGGGGCCCTCATAGTCTATCTCCGTGATCTTGTTGTCTGGATATAATCGGTCGAATATCGATCTAGCATCTGATAAATAGTCCTTAAAAGACATCGCAATGTACACCTGTAAATTTGAATAATTTTATCTGGAATATTAAAATTTTAATTTTAATTTTTTAATTCTGTCCAGAATATCGTCTTCTGGTACTTGAGTATATCCATTCTTGGAATCAATGACCGCAACATCGATCATTCCTCCTGAAGCAGAATCCCTTGATTTAGCCACAGAAACAGCAGTCACCACGAGGTCTATTCCCTCATCAACCTTCATATCCTTCGAATAGTTGTTTTCAAGCACACCGTAAACGAATGGAGAACCTGAACCGGTGCTGGCAAAAATGTCTTCCACGCTTCCGCCAGCAGCATCTACAGAGAATATATGCGGGGCAGTATCAAATCCACCAATCAGTATCTGAACCATGTAAGGGTAGTATTTTGACTGATTCAGTATGTTGGACAAGAGGGTGGCAGCAGCCTCAATTGGCATGCCGACTTTTCTCTGCAGTCTGTAAAGCTGAAGCTCTGCCTGCATATATCTGACGAGAACCTGTGCATCCCCCACCAGTCCCGCGATGGTCATCGCTGCGGACCTGTCAATCTGGTGCAGTTTCTTCCCATCCTTATGGGCAATAAAATGATCCATTGTCACACGTCGATCTGTAGCCATTATCACTGCATCTTTAACCGTTATTCCTACTGTTGTTGTTCCAGTTTCCAGTTGAGTATTCATAAAAAAATCCCTCTTATTTAGGTCTTAAGTGCATTTTATTATTATATTAAATCCTTTTTACTCAGGTGGGTTAACAATAATCTGTACCGTATTTAAGTGGACTGGCACATATGAATTTCAGACTCACTATTTCAGCCTGACAGATTATCCGGTTCACACTTGCGATTCTGATAGAACCGGCCTGATAAGGATTCAATTATTTTATATGTGTAACGCATAACAGTCTATGGTTCTTTATGCTTCAGACATAATGCGGAAAGAATTCAGGACAATATCTCCGAACCTGACTGTGCTGGACGCGGCCAGAATTATGACGGGGGACTCTTCAGGCTTTCTGATTATTGAAAAAGATTCGAAGCCTGTTGGAATTGTGACGGAATGGGACATTGTTTCAAAGGTCACTGCGGCACAGATCGATCCCAAGAATATCATGGTATCAGACATAATGAGCACCAACTTCATCTCAGTCTCGAAGGAAACGCCAACTGACAAGGTTGTGGGAATAATGCAGGCGAATAAAATCAGGAGGCTTCCAGTGATTGATAATAACAAGATTGTCGGCGTTATAACATCAAGGGATATCATACGAATTTTCAGGGATTATATGGACAACATCGCAGAGGTTGTATCAAGGTTCGGAAATCCCTGAACCTGCTACTGGAAGATATCGTGGAATATAATCAGTATATCATGGCTGTCTCCGGCCGCGTAATCTCTTAATCTCTCATCCTTATTAATCCACATCTCCTTGATGATCTCCCCCTTGTTCCTGTTAGGTTGAACAACCAGGTTTTTTACGCGTTTCAGCGGGAGTGAGGAATACCTCTCGTGAACGACCACGTCGTCCAGTTTCCTTATGTAATAATCACCGGTGAGCTTCTGGATATCTTCAGCTATGACATACATCATGTCAAGGCACCAGGAAGTTCCAAAAAAGTATTCAATGTTCCTGAAACGATTATAAAAATTACGATTCCTTATCTTTTTCTGGATAAGCGGAATATCATATCCGGTATGGTTGTAGCCAATTATTATCTGGGGCTGAACATTACCCAGAAGTTCATCAAACTTGCCCAGAAGAGATTCTTCCCTCACGCTATCCTCCGGCTTGGAGATAAAAACATCAGTATGAACGTCAGGAAAATTATATGCCGCGGAAATGCCGATGATTTCTTCATTGGTAAGAAAACCATTGCTGTCTGCAACCAGAGTCTCGAGATCGAATGAGAGTACCTTCTTTCGATCGATGATCTTTGAGAGTTCACGGATGAACTGGAAATATTCCTTTCCCATTCATCCATGATTCACTCAGGCTATTTTTTAGTTTTTTCAGATAGGACAGAAAGGTTGTCAACAAAATTGCATTTCTTGACAGCAATTGATTTCCTGACATTCTCCGGAATTACAAGATTCCTGATCTGGATGAAGGAATCGATGTGACTGTTGAAGTCCTCTTCAGATATGTCAGATATTGTAAGATTGTCAATGTTTCTGAACGATACCCTGTTTCCGATCTCAAGGAGTTCCTTTCCAGTTATCTCAAGATTCTTGAAGTTCGAAACCACTTCCACCTTTGCGGACTTGGCACCCTTGACAAATTCCTTTGATATTCCCACTGCACCCTCAACCGCTCCCAGGAATGTCTTGTAGGATTCATTGGTGATCTCGCCAATGGTCTTTCCGGTATCCTTGGCGATCTGCGTCATTTTCCTGTAAATGCGATCACTGACACCTTTTATCGACACGGTTCTCTTCTCTTCTGTTTCATCGTCTTCATCGGTCTCATTCTTCTTCTTTTCAGTTACCATAAAGCTGTATTGCTGACTGGTTATTAAGATTATTGGTAATCCAGTAAACCAGTAATACCCATGAGAATGGTTTGAGCCAGAGAACTGGCCGACCAAAGATTATATTCCATGAAGATATAAACACGAATGAAAGAGGCAGTAAGACAGTATACAGGAAAAAATGCAGACCCGGAAAAAGTAGGCCAGCTGGTTAAGCAGTTTTTTGATAATGAGAAGTTCAAGACGCAGATGGGTGTCCATCCAAAAGGTGTTCTTGTTCAAGCCCAGAAGGGTGGTATATTCAGGACACTGCTTGCAATGGACAGGGCCTTTACGGTTACAATTGAGGGAGATGCCAACAACCTGACTGTGAAAATTGGAGTTGGAAAGTGGATTCAGGATCTTGGAGTCGCAGCCCTTGAAGCGATTTTTCTGACCGAACTTGTCGTGTTTGTAGAAGTTCCTGAGGCACTGTGGACTTTCGAGATAGAACACCAGCTCTGGCATTATCTGGAATCCCAGCTTGACCTGGGCATCCAGTGATCAGAAGCCGCTTCCAATTCCAAGCCTTACTAGCGTGTTCGGGATGAATCTGGGAACAATGCTCCTGTATTCTCCCTCCCTGTATCTGGCAGAAACAGTATCAATCTCTGACACTTCACCGGCAGTCAGTGAAATATTTGCGGAGTCAGAATTCACCGCTGCCTGCTTTCCGGTCTTGGCGCCCGGAATTGGGAGAGCGCCCTTTGCAACAACCCACGCAAGGCTTATCTGACTTATGGTGCAGTTGTGAATCGTGCTCAATTTACGGAGAAGTGATTTCAGATCTTCAGGAACGTTTTTTCTCTTTCTTGAATCAAACATTCTTGCGAAGTCGCCCGGCCCCCTGGAGTCAAAATACTTGCCGGTGAGCCTGCCTCTGGCCATAGGGGAATATGCAATTATCTCTATGCTGTTCTTTCTGCAGAAGTCCATCATGGTATTTTCAATTCTCCTGTCGAGAATTGAGAACTGCACCTGATTTGATACAATTTCCTCCCTTGACAGCATTTCCATTGCCTCTTTCAATATTCTGGTGGGGAAGTTGCTCAACCCTATATATCTGGCATATCCGGTCTTTATGGAGTTTTCCAGCGATTTCATGGTTTTCTTCAGGCTTGAATAAATGCTGGGTACCCAGTGCAGCTGGTAGAGATCAATCGTACGTCCAAGCCTCCTGTGGGAACCCTCTATTGATTTATCTATCCTTGAGACATTGCAGCCCGCGACCTTGGTGGCGACATAAACCTCCCTGTCCCTGATAAGGCTGCCGAGAATCTTTTCAGAGGTTCCGCCTCCGTAACCTTCCGCAGTGTCAAAGAAATTAACCCCTGATGATATTGCGGTCTCCACTGCATCCCTGATATCATTCTCGTTGTAGTCCGAACCCCAGGAATGCATTCCCGCCTGCCAGGCTCCAAAGCCCACGGGATAGACTTTCATGTCCGTCTTCCCGAATTTTCGCAATTCCATGGTCACCACTTGTTGCCTGATATCAGTTCATACATTTTCCTGTAGAGTGACGAGGTCTTCTCTATCATATCCCCCGGCAGGTCAGGTATATCTGGTTCCTTAAGGCCGGAGGATCTGGCAGAATACAGATCATCGTGATAACCTATATCCCTGTAATACTGCCTTACGGACTCCTTGCTCAATTCAACTATCTTCTTTTCATTGTAGCTCCTGACGTCCCAGAACCTGTCCTCATCTGCAGTACCAAATGTATCCACTACGACCAGTGACCTGTCAAGATCGAGGGCATACTCCTTCTTGCCGTCTGCATGAATGAGCCCGTTTCTGCTTACCTGTCTCTGTATTCTGCGATCAATGGTAAAGGTGCATTCTCTGATGTAGTCAATTTCCTGGTTGCTGAGCCCGCCTATCATTGCAGCCTCTTCCCTGGTGAGCGGCCTGTCGAACTTTTCGTGCTTTGTCGTCATTTCAAAATACGGGTCGGGCAGTTCCTCCCCGTATTCAGGCATATTTCTGAAGCCGAGTGTCCTGTAGTCTACGGAACCGGACTTTATCCTGTCCATCAATGATCCGGCAACATAGTATCTTGTAACGAATTCCAGCGGAATTACATAATTGGATCTGAAACGATCAGGAGCGGTATTAATCACGTTGAACTTTCTTACATTCATGGTCTTGTCATCCACCAGGCTCAGGAAGTGTGTTTTCAGATCTGTTGTCTGAGCGATGAGATTGAACCAGAATGCGGAGGTTCTGCAGAGAGAGCGTCCCTTATCAGGAATGGGCGATGGAATGATCTTGTCAAAAACTGAAATTCTATCGCTGAACTTGAATACCAGGTGATCGCCAGCATCGTAGACATCCTTTACCTTACCGCTCCTTATCATTTCCATCTGTTATCGGCATGTTATTCCTAGGGAGAAAATAATATTTGCTTCAAACAGGACCTGAGGCAGGCATAACTGGCATAAAGCTGGGGAAAGTAACGCATCTCTGATCAATGAGGTTATGTATCTATGGACAATGGGAGATGCATTGTCAAAACAGCAAGAGAAACTGTACAAACTTTTACATGACTCCAGACTCTCCAGCAGAATCAGGGAGAGAAATGATGAGATACTGGATTCTATCATGGATCAAATCATTTCAGGCTCAGGAAGGTATAAAATTCTCAAGGAGACCGGACTGCCTGATGACCTTCTCGACACGTATATGGAAATAGCAAAAGCCAGGCTGCATGTAAAGGGGAAGTTCAGCAGATGGAACAGGATATGGATCGATAAGTATGCCTCCATGTATTCAACTCCTGAGATTATAGGCGTCTACCGTGCCAGGCGGCTTAAGGATTACAGTATCGTGGACATTGGGGCAGGTGCAGGGCTCCAGGCGGTGATGTTCTCCCTCTTCACAGACGTCACCGCAATAGAGAGAGTGAAGGAGAGATTCGAGATGTCCCTGCTGAATGCCCAGATCTACAAATCCGATCGATTTACGGGCCTCAATATGAATTTTCCATTTGATGATGGCAGCATCAGGATCGATCAGTACTCCCTCATATTTTCAGATCCATTGAGGACTGAATCATCCGTTCCCAGATCACTTTCATCACTGTCCCCCAGCCCCCTGGACCTGATAGGCAAATATGGGGACGCAACCAGGAACTTTGTTTTTGATCTGCCCCCTAGAATGAATTCCTCAGAAATAGGTATGGACGGGGAAATTGAGTATATTTCCATTGATGGAGTACTCGCAAGGCTCACTTACTATTCCAGGTCCCTCTCAGTGAGTTCAAGGAGGGCAGTGCTCCTGCCGGAGGGGAGGGTAATTACGGGTTCAGCCGGAAGAGTGTCGTTCAATACCGCAGAGAAACCCATGTCGTTCATCTACGTGCCGGACATAGCTATCGTAAGGGCAGACCTCATCCACGAGATCAGCGCAATAGAACAGATGATCATGATATCAGAAGATCAGCGCAGGCTTGTTCTAACGTCTGACATCGACCTCGGCAGGGATTTCCCGGGGGCTAAATATACTACCATATCAGTGTGCGGGAAAGACGATCTCCTGGCCAGGCTCAAGGAGGCTGATGCCGGAAGGGTGTTCATGAGATTCAGAATAAACGACAGCGGAGAATATTATGGGATGAAGAACAGACTCGAGAGAGAATTGACAGGCAGGGAGGACATTTATCTGTTCAGGCATAAAATGGAGTTTATATTAGCTAAGAAATCCTAAATTTCTTTATGTAACTTTTTATAGAGAGTTGTAATTTTGTGGTGTAAATGTTAGAATTGTACTCAAAGGCCAATCTTCCAACAAGATTTGGCGACTTTATAATATATACGTTCAAGAATGAGGAAATCAATGAGAATGCAGTGCTTGTGAGGGGAGATGTCACAGGAAGGGAAAATGTTCCCGTGAGAATCCATTCAGAGTGCCTGACAGGTGATGTTTTTGGATCGAAGCGGTGCGACTGTCGGGATCAGCTTGAACAGTCCCTGGAGTATCTCGCGAAGCAGGATTTCGGCATGCTGATCTATCTGCGGCAGGAAGGCCGTGGAATAGGGCTTCTGGACAAGATAAAGGCATACAGCCTCCAGGAACAGGGCTATGACACCGTCGAGGCAAACCTCATGCTCGGGCTGCCTGTGGACAGCAGGGATTACAGCTTTGCTAAGAACGTTCTTGACTATTTCAGGATAAAGAGCATACTCCTTATGTCCAACAATCCAAGCAAGTTCAGGTTTCTCGAGGATCAGGGGATAGTGATCAGCGGAAGGATTCCTGTTGTCAGCAATCCAACGCCCTTCGATGAATTCTACCTGGAGACAAAGAAGAGCAAGATGGGGCATCAGATCTAGGCATAAACCCTGTCAATGAGATCATCAACTGAGAATTTTACGAAACCGGACGGCTCCTTGACAATTTCCCCATTCACGATTGTGTAGTCAACATTCCTGGGAGAGGCCGAGTATACAATGTTTCCTGTAATATTAGACTGATCCGTTGGTATCATGTTGGGGCTCTTCAGATTCACAAGTATGACATCTGCAAGCTTTCCCGGTTCGACTGATCCTCCATCATTGATGCCCATGCTCTGGTAGCCGTTGATGGTCGCCATATCCAGCATTGTCTGTGCAGGCATCATGGATGCGTCCCACCTCTGCCCCTTGATCAAAAGTGAGGAGTGCTTCATGAGCTGGAACATGTCAAGGGAATTGTTTGAACCGTTGCTGTCAGTCCCGAGTGACACCCTGATCTGATTATCAAGCATTTCAGGAATCGGAGCTATGCCACCGTCACCCAGCTTGGAATTGCTGACTGAATTCCATGACACGTTAACCTTTGCCTTCGAAAGTATTTTGACCTCGTTCAGCGTGGCCCAGACACAGTGTGCGGCAATCACCCTGGGGCTCAAAAAGGATATCTCAGCCAGGTGTTCGATCGGTCTCTTTCCCTTTTTCTTTTCGAAATCATATACTTCTTTCCTGGTCTCTGAGAGGTGTGTGTGCACCATGGTATTGTACCTTTCTGCAATCTCTGCGGATCTGTGGTAGACCTCATCCTCAGCTACATAGATCCCCTGGACTCCAATGCCAGGTTTTATGAGATCGCTGCCGGAATATGATCGTATGAAATTCTCTGCGTTATTCACAGGATCGCCGGATTGAGTGGTCTTATCCTTGTCAAGAGTGTTCCAGCACAGAAGGGCCCTGATTCCGGCCTTTTCTGCTGCCCTGTATATGATGTCCTCAGAATAATACAAATCTGAAAAGGCAGTTATCCCTGAATCAAGCATTTCAGCCATCGAAAGCATGGATGAGTTGTAAATACCATCTTCGGTCCTTTTCGAATCAAGATCGAATGTACGCTCCAGGAAATTATCAAGGTGGATATCGTCGAGCCTGCCTTTAAGGTGGGCCATGGCCGCATGGGCATGAGTGTTCGCAAAACCCGGCAGGAGTGCATGACCTGTCGCATCAATCTCAACTTCTGCGTGAAGCTTATCCTTACTGATTGTAGATATTCTGTTGCCGCTGATGAGAATACTTCCCTTCATCACGTCGCGGTTTGAATTCTGAGTCACTATGAGGGCGTTATTTATGGCCAGATCCATTTTACATCATGTTTTCAGGATTTATAACTGTTCACAGTTTTCCTGTCACGGGAAGATCGGATTGCGGCATAAACCACTGCTATCACCACAATCATGATTGCGGTGAACTGATAGTCACTGAACTGAGGCAGATTGATCAGTGCAAGAACAATGATGGCAGATACACTGCCTATAATCACCGAATAGAACAGTTCATCAAGCCTGACCTCATAGTCGCTCTCCCCTCCCAGGTAGTAGCGTATCACGATCATCATCAGTGCCACGACAAACGTTCCAAGAAGAAGGTAGTCAACAGGGGAACTGATAACATTCAGGGGAAGAGACAGGGAAACAGTCTGCCCCCCAACGTGATATACAGATACTGATCCATTCATGAGAAGTCCGGCAAGTGCCAGGTATTCCACTATTACTGCCACATAGAACTGTTCCTGGAACTTTGTCTGAATTGCAAGCCCGTAAGACTGGTACTCCCCGCTGATAACAGATGCAAAGCTTGAGTAGTGGGGCAGATAGATTATCAGGACTGCTGAAACGAATTCCAGAAGCACTGCGAGGCTTCCGATCATTGCACCTATGGTCTGGTGAGCTTTTTTTGCAAGCAGTCCTTCAACAATCACAACGGCAACAATGCCGAATTCGAAGCTCATTATGACGGTGGAAGTAATTGGAACTGTCAGGTCGGATATTATGAAAATATGTTTATAAAACGGAGAATAGAGATAATTCACGACAAGAAGCAGAACCACAATTGTGGCGATGTTGTAGATGAACTTCGAGAAATATGCCGGCAGAAATCTTCTCACCACCGGAAGCAGTACAACAGGTACGACTATGTAATAATCCAGGGAAGAGTAGACAAAGGGGATGATGAAGAAAATGGCAGCCAGAGATGGCAGCATGATCCCGATGTTTGTTGTATAGATCACATCCCCCAGTCCCTTATCCATCTATCTCACCACCTTTCCATACTGGTATTCCACAACAAGTCTCCTGAAAAGGTCCCTCTCCGGGGAAACGTACGTCATGAGTCCAAGCCTGTTGAGCATGTATGATATGGCCTTCAGTTCACGATTCTTCCTGATGACCGCGCTTTCCAGAAGTGCAGCCTGTGATTCGGGCCTGCCGTCAAGATTGACAAAATTGGAAGGTTCCAGGAAGAAGACTGTCACTCTCTTTCCTTTCTGGACAAGTGATACCTTTGGAACATTGAATTTCTCTGAAAACGATAGAGGCGTGATCACCATGACAAGGGCGTTTTTTCTTATCATATCCGAGATCCTGTTGAGCGATCTGAAAAGGTCAAACTCGCCGCCCGGATTTATCTCAGCCACAAGTCTTTCCAGCCTCTGAATGGCCTCGTCGGATCTTGTGGCCTTTATGAAATGTTCCTTATCCCCGTTAAATACTATGAATCCGACCCCGTCATGGTTCCTGAGTATGGAGTAGCCAGCATTTATGCTATCAATCACGATCCTGTCAAACATTCTCAGGGAAGAATTGCCGAAATTTGATGCGCTTGAATAATCAATCGCAAAATACACGTCTAGCTGTCTTTCCTCCTCCATCTGCTTGATGTAGATGTCATCACCGTTCTGGAGTCCGTATCTTGACCATGCGATGTACCGGAAATCGTCAGAATCAGTGTACTGCCTGACCCCGTAGAAGTTGTAGCCCTGTCCCACAACCCTTGATTTATGAACACCGGTGGAGTACCGGATGTTGCTGATAAGATCGCTTCTTATTCCATGGATATCAGAAAGTGAGGGTGAAACTTTCACCTCGTTGGCCTTTTCTATGACAAGCGTTTTGATGCAAAGCTTCATTGCATCCTCTGAATAAATGATCACTGGACCTACCAGATACCGGCCTATGGCCGACGAGGACAGATCATAGTCTATGACCCGGGACTCACCTGGCTTCAGGACCAGGTAGCCCTGTGATGCCCCGCTCACGGTGAAGACATCAGAAAGCGTATCATAATAATGAAATGCGACAGCCATCTTCGACTCGTTGAGGAAAGAGAGTTTTACAGGAAAGGTCTTTCCCTTCCTCTGATACGTGTCATCAACAGTTCTCCTGACAGATATCCTGTTCATGTTTTTTCCGCGGTGTTCGCTGAATATAAGAATGTCTGAAACAATGGTGAAGAGAAGCACCATGCTAAAAATTATGAAATACTCAAGGCCTATGAGGAGGGATTCCATCACCGACAGCGTTGATATTCCCAGTATGGCGTAGCCGGACTTCTTGATCATTGAGGCGCCTTTACCTCAGCGAGGGTATTCTGTATTATGCTTTCCACAACAGTGTTAATCTGCGATCCTGCTTCTATTATCGCCTCCGAATTGAGGATGAGCCTGTGGTTGAGCATCTCGTTGGAAAGGAACTTGACGTCCTCCGGTATAAGGTAATCGCGGCCGTTCACCAGAGCGTTTGCCTTTGCAGCCCTCAGCATTTTAGCAGTGGTTCTTGGACTGGCTCCAAGGTAGATCTTGCTGCTCTCCCTTGTCTTCCTGATTATATCAACGATATAGGAAAGAATCTCCTCCGACGCGTAAACATTATTGACCAGTGATCTGATGTGGAGAATTCTCTCCTCTCCAAGCGGGATGATCTCATTTTCAGATACTGCATTCACAGACCTGACTATGCCAATTTCCTGATCTCTAGACGGGTATGAGAGGAAGTACCTGAACAGGAACCTGTCCATCAGGGCTTCAGCCAGTGGAAATGTCCCCTCCTGCTCTATGGGGTTCTGGGTTGCCATCACAAAAAATGGGACAGGGAGCTTCTCTGATGTTCCGCCAACCGAGACCTGCTTTTCCTCCATGCCCTCAAGCAGTGCAGACTGAACCTTTGGAGGCGTTCTGTTGAGTTCGTCCGCCAGAAGCACGTTTGCAAATATCGGTCCCCTGCGGAACTCCATCTTCTTGCTTTCAAGGTTGAATATTATGCTACCTGTAACGTCAGAAGGAAGCATGTCGGGCGTGAACTGTATTCTCTTGAAGTCCAGCCCGAGATGTTTTGAGAATTCAGATGCAAGCATTGTTTTTGCAAGGCCGGGCACACCTTCAAGCAGCACATGGTTGTCCGAAAACAGTGCGATGAACATGAACCTGACGATTCTCTCGGACCCGATGACTCTCCCGGCTATCCGGGACTGTATTCTGTGAACATCCTCTCTTATTTTCATCAATTCTTCAGTTGCTATTCCGGCCATATCTACCTCTCCTGATCCTTTGTCTCTATGACAGAAAGCTTCATGGTTTTGAGCTGGGAGTAAAGTTTCACCATCTCGTCAAACAGTTCCTGCCTTGCCTCATTTCCTTTCTTCCTTTTTCTCTGATTCTGGGACTCCGACCATCTCTCATACTTGTAGTAGGTCTTCCTGAGCGATTTGAACTGATCGTACTTCTGTTTGATCTTCTCCACATCCTGTGAAAGCGATTCAACATAGAACTGCATATCATATTTCTCAGCCTTCTTTATCTCGCTGTTAAATCTGTCCTGAGAAACGGTAAATGGCTCCCTTTTCTGTTCCAATGTTGGTGCGCTGTCGATCTTGGTCTTTTTGACCCTGTGCCGTAACATCATGGTAATAGCAAACAACAGCACGACAGGCACAAGGAACTTAAGATCGATGATCGGATTGTAGAGAATATGGTAAAATACGCCTTCAACGTATCCTGCAATGCCTGTAGTCACCAGATTATTTACTGTCATTCTGTGCTTCACCACTGGGGAAATAGAGTTTTATTATGTCCATGTAATTGTATATATCGGCCGCCTTTTCTATGAGCATCTCAGGGTCTCCATGGAAACCGGAGGAGAACCTTACCTTTTCATAATAGTCAAGGTAAAAATTGGTCAGTTTCCTGAGAGCATTGAACTGGTTTATCGCTGCATCATTTATGGGTGGGGAATCGTTTATCCTGTTCAGGATAGCATAATTGTCAGTAAAACCTGATTCATCAATGTCGATTCCAAACTTCTTGAACGATGATATGATGAACTGTCTGTTTGTCTCGCTGTCCTTTGCTGAGCCTCCAAAATATCTCACATAGTCTGACCGGACCGCATTGTAGAGCAGGACAATAGCCTCATTAACCTTGTAGTCTCCTATCAGCCTGCGGGCTTCTATTATGGGAGGAATGTCGCTTACTGTTTTGACCTTGAATATGGTCTTCTCTTCCTCGCCTTTCTGGCTTCCTGATCTTGGCGAGAAGAGCTTTGCAAGGAATCCTTTACGTTCTGCTGTCATTTTTTAGCTTCCTCAACTCGTGTTAAGTGTTACTCCATAATAAATTATGTCAATGGTTTTCGGAATCTCTATGGCGTTCCCAGAGCCGGTGGTTACGAAAAGTGTGAAGGTTCCGCTGCCCCCGAAAGCCACCAGGTTGAATGAGATCGTGGTGAAATTGTTGACCGGCCTGCTGAAGGAGATACCTGTGACATTCGCGTTATTTATGGACAGGTTCTTTATATCGGTGCTGTTATAATATTCAACGATTGCAGAGAATATGTAAACTTTACCGGATATGTAAGCGGCATAGTCAAGCTCACTCACACCTGAAATACTGATCTGGGAACCTGTGACATCGGAAGTCACATTACTCCTGGAAACGTTGAAATACAGCACCTTGTAATACGAGTTGCTTGTAAGGAGGAAGTTGCTCTGGTTGGTATATCCCTTATAGCCGCTGATGAAAAAGTCGACGCTGTATGATCCAGAAGTTTCTGGAAGCGGGGATCTGCCAGTGCCCTGACTATAGATCAAATTAGTACCTCCGTTCACGGTCACATTCCACGAGATGTCAGTGTTGTACTGAATCAGGATTTCATATGGATCAAGGGAAACATGTTTTGGCGTATTCTGGGGCAGGGCTATGCTGAAATTATGCTGCACAAATCCTGAATTGACGTAAGATAGATTGTAAGTTCCGGAAGGAAGGTTTTCTGTGTAGTTTGTTCCATATAGCGAAAGTGTGGTGATGAAATCAGCAGGGAAAATATCGTTGGTAAAATTCAAATAATCCACAGGTACAGAGAGATTTGTAAAGCCATAGGTAAGATTGAATGAATTGATGGAATTTATTTTCATCTGGTACAGAACCTTCTCAAAGACAGGAATGATCACAGTAGTATCGTTTGGCACGCTGAAATTGACTGCCCTGGAATAGAAGTCCTGAAATTCCATTATCAACTGGTAATCACCGGCATAGTACAGCGACAGAACCGATTCGCCGGAAGAATTGGTTGAATTGATTGCCCGATAGTCCATTCCATTGATTCGGACAAAGACCTCATATTTGCTGTCCTTGACAGGAGAATTCAAATACTCCGGCTTGAGGATCACACTGAAAGGATAGTAGCCATCAGAAGATCCGTTTCCGGTGAGATTTCCTGTTATATTGGACGGGCTGACGCCAGGGATTCCCGTACCGTTGGCAGGGTACCATGCAGACAGATTATTTCCTATTGAAACGTCAGGCTTGAGATACACTGTAAGCTCAATAAGTCTTGATACAACAAATATATTGACGGAATTGTTTGTGTAAAATCCTGGAGCACTGCCCACTATGTGGTATGTTCCAGGATAGAAGGTCATGTTGAATCCTCCGGTTGAATTCGTAACATTTCTCTCATTATATGATGTCATATTGCCACCATAAATGATAAGATCAGCAGCTGCAATGTGTGAATGGTCCAGGCTGTTCTCCACCAGGCCCGTGAGATTTCCATAAAACTTGATCACAGGAGTCATTGAGATATTGACGAGATTTGCAGATGTTGAAGAGGCAGAGAAGTTGACAGCACTTGATTCATAGACCTTCGATTCCACAAGAAGGTCATAATTTCCGAGATAATTTACAGGAAGAGAATACATACCGTTCTGAGTGGAATTAACCAGAGTGGCATAGAACTGTCCGAGCACTCTTATCAGGAAATAAAATGACTGATTTGCAACGGGCATATGCCTCCAGCCAAATATGTAGCCCTGAATGACATAGGAACCCTTCGTGGAGTAATTGAGTGATGAATTTGTCAGGGGAAGTTTGTTTGTGCCATTTATGTATCCTGGAATGGAAGTGTTGTTGATTCTATTTCCAACTGGAAACGGATCAATGGGCGTAAGCCTTATGAGAACATTTGAAACGTCATGGGTAACCTGCACAGAGGTGGTATTACTGTAGAAACCAGGAGCCGATGCGTGCAGGATATTGTCACCGTTGAGTGCGGCAACAGAATAATTGCCATAAATATTGGTCACACTGAGGTAATGAGAACCGGAGTCCACGACCGATGCACCGTGTATGGGATAATTCTGCTGAGTCAGGACGGTTCCGTTTATGGTGAAATTGCCTAATGGAAATAATGTCAGATTGTAATCTGTGACGTTCGATCCATGCACGTATATAACCAAGGGCTGGGGAAGGTTCGCGAATCCTGATTTGTAAACTGTAACATTGTAAGTGCCGTTGTAGAGAGAAACATCGTACACTGAGAACTGATTGCTGGCTGTGGAAGTGCTGTAAATAGCTCCATTGAGGTATATTCCAACAGAGGGTATGGGGTTGGACGAGAATACTGTATACCCGGAGATATTGTACTTCAGTGCGGGACTGAAGCTCAGGTTTTCCCACAACAAGCGACCGGTAAGATCCACATGCACTACCTGCTGATGAAATTCCAGAGGTTTGTAGGTAAGATTTCCGTATCCCCCCTTGAGCGTCTCAAAGCTGTAAAAGCCTGAATTGTTTGTTCTTAACACGACAGCAACTGGATATAGCGCAACTATGACAGTCGTATCTGAAAGAGGGGATCTGGTGACTGAACTGCTCAGAAATCCCTGCACAGTTGTATTGACATCGCCGGTTATTTTGAAACCGGTATAATTGGAAGTCAGGTTACCGAAGTTTCCCCTGTCCAGGGACTGGTTACTGAAGAAAATGAAATTTGACAGGTTTACTGGGGGTGGTTTTGGAACCTTAAGCAGTGTGCTCTGCGCAGAAGGATACTGAAAATTGAAGAATATAAACGTGGATGACAATATAACGACAGCCACTATTGCCAGGGCCAGTGGTTTTCTTTTGTTCACCGGAAAAACATATGCAGATATTATATAACCCTTTTGGGACAAGTTTGGTCGGATCGGCAACCATAAACACTGTCAAACCCGGTCGAACCTGTCACTGAAATCTCATTGTGTTATTCCGGGGCTGTTGCTGCGCAGTCAAAGCAGAATACTCACAGATTGACTTTCAGTAAAGCAACATGAGTCTATCTCATTTTCACAGCAATACCTTTTTTCAGGTTGGTCATGGCATCAAAGGGCATTTTAGCGATTCCCACCCCCCTGACTTCACCATCATGCACAACAACCACCTCATCCTCCTGCCTGATATCGGGAGTGGCATGGTTTACGCCCATAGCATATATGTTGGCGGTAGGTTTGAAGTCATCAATTTCAACAATGAATTTATTCTCCCTGAGGAAAGCCTCTGCAAATGAACGGTTGACTGTGAATTTTCCGAGCCTGCTATTGTAAACAAGCAGGGTCCTGTTTCCGTCAGTGAACATATCCTGGTTGTAGCTCCTTGTGATCCTTGCCTTCTCAAGGTATGGGATAATCCAGTAACCGAACTGGAAGGCTGCCATGTTCCTGAAGTCAGCGTATCTTCTCTGCACATTCCCGGCGGGTTTGCCATGCACTATATCTTTGAGGGTCTCCAGAAGAACGTCTAAATTGCGGCTGTCCGTGACCTTTCCCACGATGAATGAAGTGTCCGCAGGAACAGAGTCCTCTATGAACTGCAGATCATCATTGATGTAGGCGATGACTGCCCTGTATTTGTTGCGGGAGAAATATTCAGAAACCAGACCGTTAATCATCACCTTCTCATCCTCGTACCATCTTCCAATTACCGGAATATCATAAAAGGCAGGAGGGTAAAACTCCTCCAGTTCGCGGGGGACAAGCCCAACCGGGGAGGTTAATATTATTTCATGCAGATAAGGCCTGAAATCGTGTATCTTCTCAATAATCTTCTTATGAGATTTTGAAAACGAATATGGTTTCCGGGCGGAACATGGGAGAAGAAGAGCCACATCCGGTACTTCGGGTTTCCTGTAGACTTCTGCGATTCTTCTGCGATACCTGGTGATATCCGGTCTGTATAAAGATTCGATTGAATTTGCCATGATATAATCTGTTCTGGACGGGAAATGCTTCTCGATCTGTTCATAATAATCTGAATCGGCAATTCTGATAATCTCTATAGCCTTCGAGGAGAAGGAGAATTTCTCCACGAATTCCCTGATAGTGCCATTCTGTATTGATCTGTTGCCCAGATCCAGTATCTGTTCTGTGAACCTTGAATTTTCGTCCGCAGTGTGCACTCCTGATTTATCCCTGCCAGCCGGTGTATACCCGATTCCCTTCAGGGACTCGTAACGGGGCAGAAAATCATCAAAAACAGATATTCCCACATAAAGGAGAGCCGGAATTACATAAGGATCAGAGACTCCAGGAGCGTAAATCAGCCTCTTAAAATTGTTCTTCTGGTGGAATTCGAACAGTTCCTTCATGAAAATTTTTGGTCGCTGTATGAGTTCGATGGCATTGGCAAAAGTGACGACATCTTCCCTTTTAATCCGGCCGGCGGGTGACTCAAGATCAAACTCTTTCCATATTGCTGCGGTTTTCCCAACAAGCCTATCGCTGGAAACACTCAGGGTATTGTCGACAGTACCCAGCGTATTCATTCGGCTTTCTATCATGACAGGGTAATGTACCCCGCTGTCTGTCATGCCTGATCTCGAATAGCCGAATATTTTTGTGTCGTTTAGCACGTGTGGTGTATTGACAGGATCAAAATAATGATGTTGTTACATCGCCTGGCATATCGGTCACCCGGATATTTGTGATGAAATTCCGAGATCAAAAAGATTAATTAAATGTTCTCACTGCCATGTCCATTCAGGCAGGTTTTGATTGAAATTGGACAACAGAAAAATTGAGGCTGAAAAAGATAAGTCATCAGCAGGCGATGAAAGGATAATTCTATTGCCCGGGGACTTTCTTTCCACTGCCGAAGAATACGTTCCAGGCGGTAATGCTCTGGAGGAGAACGGAAACCTGTATTCAACAGTTGCAGGCATCAAAAAGATGAATGATGACACTCTCGTTGCAGATGTTGTCACGGGGAAGAAGAAGGTGAACGTATCCGTTGGGGATATTGTATACGGTCAGGTCATCAAGGGAGACAGGGGAATGTTCTTTGTACGTGTAGGGGCAGTATATAAGAAGGGAAAGGGTATGAAGGAAGTGGACATGGTTGCCGGGCTGAGGATGGACAGGGATCGTGATCAGGGACACTCTCCTGAAGTCAGAATCGGCGACATTATAAGGGCGAAGGTGACCAGGAACGATTCATACTTTGATATCACCATTAACGGTTCCAGACTGGGAGTGATAAAAGCTCTCTGCTACAGGTGCAAGAACGAACTTGTCCTTACCAAAAACGGTCTCTGGTGCGATAACTGCGAAATCTATGAGAAGAGAAAGGTGGCCCCGGATTACGGAAATGTGGTATTGGAGGATGAATTAAATGAAAACAGGTGAAAGCAAGAATATAGGAGACGTGGAAAGACTCAATCGAGAACTCACCTCGATGAGAAGAGAGCTTGATGACGTGAAGGAAATTATCCGCGGACTCATAAAGGTGATCATGAGCAAGGAAGGGGAAATGGAAGAGGATGAATTTAACTGAGGTGGAATGAAATGATAATGCCTATGAAAATGTTGGAAGAGAGCCTGAATAAGAAAGTTTCGCTGCTGCTGAAGGACAACAGAATCCTTCAGGGCATTCTTTCAGGTTATGACGATTATATGAACATGGTACTGGACGAAGTTGAGGAAAGCGGTGACAACGTGACAAAGAAGATAGGTACGGTTGTCATAAGAGGCAGTAACGTGGTTAGAATAGTACCACTGTAATAATTTCGAAGGTTCATCTTCAGTTCTGCCAGAGCAATTTTTCAATTTATTCTCTTTTTGAAATGTTCTTTGAGTTATTGTTCGCTATCGCAGCAAGAGTGCAAACTCAATATATGAATCTGTAATAATCATCCATGAACATCAGGGAACCTGCAGTCGCAGGAAGTTTTTACCCGGAAGAGGGTTCAGATCTCAGATCCATGATAAAGGCAATTGAATCAAGGTCCAAAAACACCATCCCGGAAGGAGATGTTCTGGGAATAGTTGTTCCCCATGCGGGATATATCTATTCAGGCATTATAGCAATGGATTCGTTCAGGATTTTAAGCCATTCTGCAAAGAGAACTTTTCTCATCATTGGTCCGGATCACAGCCTGCATAACTTCAACCACTCTATACAGTCCAGCGGTTACTGGAGAACACCTTTTGGTGATGCGAGGATTAATCAGGATCTGGCTCATCAAATCCTCGACCATTCTGAGAATATAGTTGAGGACCCGGCTTCCCACAGGTACGAACATTCCATTGAGGTGCAGGTACCGTTTCTTCAATACATGTTCGGCGATTCGTTTGATTTCGTTCCAATAGCTATGGGAGACCAGTCGCCAGAATCAATTGCACTGCTTTTCAACGCTATCTCCTCTGCAGGGGGTGATTTCGTAATCATAGCAAGTTCTGATCTGACACACTATGAGAGCGAGCAGGTGGTGAAGGAAAAAGATCTTCGTCTTCTCAGGGATGTTGTGAACCTTGATCTGGAAAATTTCTACAGCACTCTGCACAACTATCATGTTACAGCATGTGGGTATGGAGCAATTGCCACGCTCATGTTGCTGACAAAATCAAAGAATGGAAAGATGTATCTGATTGATCACAGCACCTCTGCCAGCGCATTTGGAGATCGTGAACGTACAGTGGGGTACGCATCCCTGTATTCGTATACAACATTATGAGTGTGGTGGTCAAAGTTCTTAAGCCGGAATTCAATGGTTAATCAATGGGCTATCATCCCGCAGAACTGTTTCAGGTACTTGATTCAGGCAAAATAAAGTGCACAGCATGTTCAAGATACTGTGTTCTATCGGAAGGGCAGAAGGGTTTCTGCGGCGTCAGATTTAATGATTCCGGCACCCTGGTGTTATCGGCATACGGAAATCCCATGGCCATACAGGTGGATCCTATCGAGAAGAAACCCGTGCTGCATGCTTTACCAAATTCGACGATTCTATCAATTGGAACCAATGGATGCAACTATGCATGCAGATATTGCCAGAACTGGGATCTGAGTCAGACAAGGGAAACCGGAAACAGCAACTACAGCCCGGAAATGATCGTTGATATCGCTCTAAAATACAGAACTCAAGGCATAGCCTTCACCTACAATGAGCCAACAATTTTCGTGGAATATGCCATGGATATAGCGGAAATTGCCAGGAAAAAAGGATTGAAGACAATTTTTGTCACCAATGGATCAGAATCGGAGGAGACCGTGCGTTTCATCGACGGTCTGCTTGACTTCGCCACCATAGATTTCAAGGGAAACGGGGCCGTTGACTTCTACAGAAGGTTCATTTCCATGCCGACGTCGGTGGGAATTTATGATACAATTGATCGGATGATAAAGGCAGGGATTCACGTGGAAATAACCGATCTTGTGGTACCGGAAGTTGGCGATTCACTCTCCGAGGCACGAAATATGCTATCCAGAATTATAGATATAGCCGGGTTGGAAATTCCCGTGAGTTTTCTGAGATTCCACCCTGACTACAAAATGAACAATCTCCCTGTAACCCCGCTGGAAACCCTGATAGCACACCGGAACCTTGCAATGAGCCTTGGCATGAAATTTGTCTACATAGGGAACGTTCCCGGATCCGGCTATGAGGACACTGTATGCCCCGGATGTGGAAATGTGGTTGCGAAAAGAAACATTTTCAGAACATACGACATTCATATAGACAGGAAAGGAAGATGCGCATTCTGTGGATATGATCTGCGTTTCATCATGAATTAGTGATGCCTCGAGCAAGAATTTATTATAGAGGATAAGACATAACCGATTATGGTATACTCTTCTGAGATAAGCAGAAACAATCCAGGACTGTTCATATTCCTTATTGACCAGTCCAGGTCAATGAGCCATAAGATAGGCGGAAGCAGCAGATCAAAGGCAGTGGAGGCTGCAGACGCTGTCAATCGCCAGTTGAATGAGATTCTCAACAGATGCACCAAATCGGAAGGAGTACGGGACTACTTTGAAGTGGGAATAATCGGCTACGGTTCTGTCAGGGATCAGGCCATATCCCTGATCAGGGATGCAGAGATCGTACCCATATCCGAACTGGAGAACAGGATACTGAAGCTCGAGAAGAGAAAGCAGACAATTGACGGGCAGGAGGTTGACTTCGATTTTCCCGTCTGGTTCGAACCTGTTGCGGCAAGCGACACTCCAATGGTTAAGGCACTTACCACGGCCAAGGACTGGACATCCTCCTGGGTCAACAAGCACATGAATTCATATCCACCGATCATCATAAATCTCACGGACGGCGAAGCCACTGACGGAGATCCGTCATCGGCGGTCAATGATATCAAGGAAATCGCCACATACGATGGGAACGTCCAGCTGTGGAACTGTCATCTGTCGGAATCAAAAGTTACACCTGTTTCATTTCCCTCAAATGAAAATGAACTCCCTGAGGATAAGTATGCCAGGAAGATGTTCGATCTTTCCAGCGAACTCCCGGACTCCATGATTGCCATAGCAAAAGAGGAGTACAAGAACATATCCAAGGGTGCCAGAGGTTATGTTTTCAACGCCCAGCTTGAAGATCTGATAAAACTCCTGGACATCGGAACCCGTGCAATATCTTCCCTGATGAAATGATAACCGTCAGGGAGTTTCACTCGCCCAAACTGGGAAGCAGGGAAGCTGACTACGAAGATGCCTTTGCCTACGACCTTGCACTCGGCAGGTTCGCCGTGGCGGATGGCGCCAGTGATTCCATATTCTCCGGACTCTGGGCGAGGTCTTTGTGCGAGACGTTCGTCAGTTCAAACCTGAAGACAGACAACGAGGAATCCTTCATCCATGACCTTGTCAGAATATCCAGGGACAAGTGGTACCGGGAGATAAAGTGGGATGAACTGAAACTTTTTGTGAAGAACAAGGCCATAAACGGATCATTTTCGACATTCATAGGCGTGGAGGCAATTCACAATGATTCGTTCGACAGGCTCAAGATCACCTCAGTCGGGGACAGTTGCTTTCTTTACGTCGATGGAGGTCAGCTTTTTTCATTTCCACTCACCAAACCTTCAGAATTCAACATTTCTCCCATGCTCGTCTGGAGCGGGTACGGTGCGCCCTTCACATCTGAGTTCAGATGGAAGAGTCCCGTTTACAAATCGCTCAGTACGGCTATCACGGGAGATGAGTTCGTGCTCGCGACCGATGCCGTGTCCAAGTGGATAATGGAATTTTATCCTGAATCGTGGAAAGTGATACATGGGGAAAACCTCAGGGAATTTTTTGAGGATGCGGTCAGGAAAAAGGAGATCAGGAATGACGATCTGACCCTGGTCTTTGTTGCCAGGCAAAATGATCAGTAGTTGAGCAGGGCTGAGAGTGCAAACCCTGACCAAGTGGGATCATGATTCACATATTCCACGAGAATATCTGCAAGCTTCCTTAACCCTTTTCCCTGTCTGCGCAAATCAGAAATCAGTCTGGACTTGTCAGGGGATGTGAAGTCGGATGTTCGAAACAGGAGCCTGTCCTGATCACCGCCGTTGTATTCCCATAACCTGGGATTTTCAGCAACTGCCCGTATTGAAAGATAAATCACAAGAGCAGAGAAGCTGTCTATTCTGTCGTTGAATTCGTCGCCCCTGGAAGGGTGCTGGAAATTCTCATGCCCCTTCTCGTTTGATTTCCTGCCCTTCAATGGCGGAACATAGAATCCGTCGTAGTCGATCAGCATGATAGTCCCGTCCGGGTTCACAAGTATATTGTCCCCTGAAAGGTCTCCATGCGAAACATGGGCTTTCTGCATTTCAATTGCCGCCTTTAAAAAGTTCTGTGCCAGCTTATTCAGGATCGCCCGGTTCTTGAGATTCTCAGAAATGAAGGTGTTCAGAGCAACACCCTCAGACCAGTCCATCAGCAGCACCGGGAAATATTCGTTTGGTTTCTGGAGAGTTCTGACGGCCTCTGTGTAATACCTGAAATTCATGAGAAACGGCAGCTTGATCTGCGACAGGTACCAGCTGATGTAGAAATAACGCTCAGTCAGGTCAGGGGCAGCCCTGGTGAAGCACTTGAGCGCAGACTTCTTCCCCGAAAAATCCATTCTGAAGACCGTTCCGAAATTCCCGGATCCGAAGATGAATGAAGGTCTCTTGACATTTGGATTCAGGTCAAGTTTTCCTTTTTTCAAATCAGGATATTTTTCGGAAATACTGTAATCAATGTTCTGTAGCGCCTGGGCATAGGCACTGGAAAGTGGCCAGACCCTCACCTCGTTCCTTGCAATCTCTTCTGGAGCCTCTGGATATTCCAGCTTCTCTGGAAATTTTTCCGTTCCCCTGGAATCCAGGGATATGCTGGAATTGTAAAACAGAATATCCTTTGAAAGATACACTGCCACTGAAAGCCTGTATTTTCCGTCGCCAGCTATTTTCGGTACTGCAATAAATCTGCCATGATCAAGCTGCTGTGCCTTAACAATAGCGCCCCTACCGTTCTCAGGAGCGATTGCAAGATCGACCTTTCTTATTTTATCGGAAATAGCGGTTGATATGAGGAACTTTGGCCTTCCGCTCTGATCGCGTCCACCATAGGAAAGACCGATCGTATCCTTTGGTCTTCCTGATGGGGGGTCATTTTGATTCTTGCCGGAGACCATTATTCTCCACATGTTGATTCATGCTTAAATTTATCTTCGGTTTATCAGGGGGATTCGTCAGGTATCAGGAGAGATGAGAGTTCGATTCTTTAGTTGGGAAATACCTTTTAATTTATAGGTTAAGATGCATATATTTTTCATGATACGCACATGGCGCACCAAACGCAGCCTCACAGATCATCCTTATCGATTCCAGATATTTATTTCACTGAAATCCTATCTATCCTGAGAGACCATAAATCTCTGCCAGAAGATTGTGTGGGCGGATAAACAGCATTTTTATTCCTCGTATATACCAAGCTCGCTTCTGAGAAACCCCAGAGCGAAAACATCCTTTTCAGCTCGGCTGTATTCAATCTCTCGGAGCATGTCCTTGAGTTTCTGCTTCATGTCTTCCCTCTTGGAAGCCTCCCTGGGCGTCAAGCCTTTCAGTGACGGAATGGGCGTATCAATCCACTTCTCGTATTCCTTCGTGATGTACATCTCCTCAGCGAATCTCCTGCGGATTTCCTCTTCGCTTGGCCATTCCGGTTCCTCTGATTCATCTATGGATGAGGGTTCACTGGATTCCTGATCAAGTTCCTCCTCGCTATCCCGGGAACCCGAAGGATTTGATGCATCAGAGAAAGTTTCATCAATCTTGCTTCCCATCAGATCACCCAGAATCTCGCTGAGAAGGCTTTTAAGCGCCTCGTATCTTTCTACAGAAACCGCACTTATAAACATGATACCTCTTACGATCTCCACATCGCCGAAGATGTCGTAACCTTCCCTCTCCACTTGCTTGGACGACCCGGGTACTGTGACTCTGGTTAAAAACACAAGATCGCCACGCTTTGCCTGGTCCCTGTCGTTTACAGGTATCCTTCCCTCGGATCGAATCCATTTGAAGGAATCCTTGCTCGAATCATCTGACCTTAGGAAATCATTTCTCTTTTCCAGAATCCTGACGATCTGGGAATCGTTCGCAGACTTGAATTTTCCCTCACAGAACTTCAGTTCATGCCCCTCGGAAGTCACGTAATGCTGAACCGAAAGTCTTTCAGATACCTCGACGAGACCATGCAGTAACTCCCTGCTCCTGCTTTTCATGAACATGATTCGCTGATTCCGGTCAGCAGGAACATCTCCGTAACCCATTTCGGTTGCGAATGACTTCCACGTTTCGTTTATTAGCGAAAGAAAATCCTCCTTCATCCTGTATGGGCCATGAACTAATCCGCCTGCTATTCTCTGGAATTTCCCAAAATCGTACAGCCTGAAAAACAGCAGTTCAAATTTCCTCATGGTGATGGAAGAGAGTGTATCTGCGACAAACAGTTTCTTACCAGGGTCCACATACATGTCTTCGACATCATATCCAACCCCCCTTTTCACTGATGTGACGGTGTAGAGATTGAAACAGGATCGCGACCATTGTTTGAGAATGCTGCGCTCATCCTCAGTGAGGGTGCTGCCATATTGGTTCAGTGCTGACTCTGCTACAGTTGCGTTTCGATCCGGGACGATGTAATCGTGAAAGATCCAGTCCATGACTCGTTCCATGTCGTCGTCCGTAACTATCCGATCACCAAAGTTGAACGCTTTCATAGCAGCAGAAAATTCATCTTCATGAGAATCCTCATATTTCTTAAGGAACGCCCTGATCCTGTCCTCAACGGGCTGCATTTTTTTCCGTTCTGTGATTATGGGCAGACAGCAGTTCTTAAACTTCTTTCCACTGCCGCACGGGCACGGATCGTTGCGTCCAACTTTCCTGTAAATATTTTCGGCCAATCTTCTTAGTTCTGAAATCCTGTCGTCAACCTCAAACTCATCATCGTCATTATTGACAGAACTTTTGCCTACTCCTTCCCTTCCATAATCTGGTTGCATCTTTATCTGGTGATTAATACCGAGAACCTATTAATTTTTCACTGCGAAGGCTATTGTGGTTATAATCGGTTGGTGGCATACCCTCCGTCGCAAGATCAGCGGCTCTTTTGATCATGATATTGTAATATGTAATTGCTTCCACTTGATTCAATAATCTTACCACTACCTATCATTTTTATCCTTCAATTTTCTGAGTTTCCAGTATCTCCGAACCGAGTTAATTTTTTAG
>JBMFWA010000009.1:0-66286 GCA_049965715.1 Thermoplasmata archaeon | reverse complement strand
GATAATGCACTGTTCTGCACCGGTGTGTGGCACAATATGTTCAATATGGGTAGGTCTTAGAATAGTGTCCCACACCCCACATCGCAACAAACTTATTATATCGCGGTTCTTTCTCGTGTTGTTCTATGGGTAGCATTAGACCTTCAAATATAAAAGCGATCGCCGAATCGTTGGTGGATAGCAATCCCGAGGCATTCAGCAAGGATTTTCACAAAAATCGTGACTCAGTGAAGCTCAGGATCACCGGTGTCTCCAAAAAGACAATGAATGCGATCTCCGGTTACGTGACCAGGTACGTTATAAAAAAAGAATCCAGGCTCAAGAAGGAAATGGAGGACTATACTCCCAATTAAGTTCTTGTTAACTTTCTATATTGTTAATTTCTCAAGGCTCTGCAGTACAAATAGTCACCTCCCGAACTGTCCGTTCTGATCGTATTGAGACAACCGCCCGGAAAGTTATAAATTTGCTTCGAACATAAAGGTACGATACATATGCCGGACGCATTTATTGTCAGTGCCAGGAGAACTCCCATAGGAAAATTTGGGAAATCCTTTGCAAAGGTCCATGCGGTGGAACTAGGGGGAAAAGCCGTTAAAGCAGTACTCGACGAGTCAAAAATAGACCCTGGTGTTGTCGAAGAGGTCATCATGGGCAACGTGATTCAGGCAGGCAACGGACAGAATCCAGCCGGCCAGAGCGCGGCGCTTGCCGGACTTCCTGATAAGGTCATAAAATACACCGTGAATTCGGTTTGCGCATCGGGCATGCTTGCCGTGGAGAACGCGGCCAGAGAAATCAGACTTTCAGAAAAGGATATCATCATCGCGGGAGGAATGGAGAATATGAGCGATTCACCATTTCTATTACCTTCAGATCTGAGATGGGGACCAAAGCAGCTTCTTTTTAAAAATTACAGGGTGGATGATTCCATGCTTCGGGACGGCCTGCTTGATTCGTTTTATTACGAGCATATGGGCGTATCGGCGGAGGGATCTGCAAAGAAATATGGTATAACCAGGCAGCAGGCCGACGAATACTCTCTCCGCAGCCAGAGTCTGGCCCTTAAATCCACAGAAGGTGGTCTTTTCAGAGACGAGATTGTTGAGACTGACCAGTTGAAAAAGGATGAGGGGATAAGAAAAACCACAATGGAAGATCTGGCAAAGCTTAATCCAGCTTTTGATAGAAACGGGATCCTGACCGCAGGAAATTCGTCGCAACTCTCTGATGGGGCGTCTGCCCTCCTGATAATGTCTGAAAAGGCTATGAATGAATACGGACTCAAACCCCTCGCCCGGATAGAAGCTTACAGCCAGGCATCCCTGAACTCAAGGGATTTTGTAGAGGCACCAATACCTGCCACCAGAAAGCTCCTTGAGGCCACTGGAAAAAGCATTGACTATTATGATCTTGTTGAGCACAATGAGGCATTTTCTGTTGCGTCTATAATCGTGCGCGATCAGTTGAAAGTCGATCCGGAAAGGTTCAACGTGATGGGGGGTGCCATAGCAATGGGACATCCTCTGGGCAACAGCGGATCCAGAATAATCGTTACCCTCGTTCATGCCCTCATTAACAGAAAACTGAAAACTGGACTGGCAACTGTGTGCCATGGCGGCGGTGGAGCACATTCACTGTCCCTGGAGATAATGTGAGGTGATATTGCTGACATACAATTTCCTGACTTGTGAGGAAAGCGAAGGAACGAAAATTGTGACAATAAAGACAGGTTCTGATCTCAACCCCCTTGACGTTGAAACCCTGGAGGAGATCAGGAGATGTGTTTCCGATGGTGATGTGAAACCTGTAATAATCACTGGATCCAAGAAAGCTTTCTCCGCTGGTGCAAACATAAAAAAATTTGTTGGGCTTGAACCTGCAACCGCCTATGACTTTGCAAGAAGAGGCCATGCAGTGATGGATTTTCTCTCGCAATATCCGGCTCCCGTGATTGCCGCGATAAACGGGTATGCACTGGGTGGAGGATTTGAACTTGCTCTCGCTTGCGACTTCAGGATATGCAATCCTGGAGCAAAATTTGCGCTACCCGAGATTACTCTTGGCATTCTGCCCGGCTGGGGTGGCACACAGCGTCTCACAAAAATTCTGGGCGAGACACAGGCTCTTGAGATCGCAGGATCTGGAAGATATATCAGTGCGGATGAGGCCCTGAAAACTGGACTTGTCATGAATGTTGTGGATGATCCGCTGATATTTGCCAGGGAGTTCGTAAAGAGATTTTCGGGCAGTGCGCCAGTATCTTTTGGTCTTATCAAAAAGCTGATCCGGAGTTATGATCCAGAATATATGAAGCTGGAAGAGGATTATTTCGGGAAGGTATTCGAGACAGAAGACAGCAGGGAAGGTGTAAAAGCTTTTCTGGAAAAAAGGAAACCGTCGTTTTCCGGGAAATAATTTTCCCGTTCCTGTTAACAGAACAAATTGAGCGTAAGGCGGATTGAGGCTGCTGAATGGATTAATTTCAGTCCGTCTTTTTCCCGGGACAAACAAGAACGGGTATTTTCGATTGCTTTACTATTTCGCTGCTCACCGACCCGAGTATCACCTTGCTCAGGCCGCCTAGCTTTCTTGTTCCTGTAAATATCATATCAACACCCTTCTCCTCTGCAAACTTCACTATTGTGGAAGAGACCTGCTGCCCTCCGGAGTCCACAGATACAAACTCACAGATATCCTTGTGATCCCCAATTGTCTTATCAGCGATTCCGGCAAGAGCTGCAGCAACCTCCTCCTGGTTCTCGAAAGCGGACGCAGGTGTATATGATTCGAACGAAGTGCTGGCTGCCATTATAGCCGGTTTTACGTATAAAATATAATAATGATCTATGGTGTTCCTGAAATTAAGTGCAAACTCGAGCGCTGACTTGCTTGGGTCAGAGCCATCAAAACAAACGACTGCTTTCATGTCTTTCATAGTTACATGAAACTTTTTGGAAATAAATGTTTGCATATCCCGACGATTTCAAGTTTACACTGTTGGAGCAACGCTGATGCAGTTTCATCATACCGGATTGGAATTCGTTTAACATCATATATTATCCAACCCCACAACTTATCCATTTCCGACTGAAGAAACTAAAATAGACGGTAAAAGCCTAAATCTCAATGCTGGTGGATCTCATTGTGAAATTATTTGAACTCATATAAATTCCCCATATTGTGACCGCGGTGACACTTCCAGTATAAGGGGTGGTTATTCCAGCAGCACCAAGCGACTCGTTGTCCAGGGTAACTGGTATGCCTGCCTCGTATATGGTCGCTTTATACCCGGTAGCCCAAATCACTATTCCATTACCAGAAGCCACCGGTGTACTGATATTTGCAACAGAACCATGAACATTTGAAAGAAGAGTCAGATTTGTGATATTCGCTGCTGACGTCACAATATAGTACGTGCCATTGGCTTCTGAATCAACTGTAAGGTTGGTCACGTTCATTGCAGGACTGTGGAGGGTGAAATCTCCAGAACCATTTGTCGAGTAGCTTGAGTTATTCACCGAGGTGTAAATTTTCACTTCATTAATACCTGTCATGGCGATTAAGGCAACAACAAGGACTAGAAAGACAGTTTTGACGGGCAATTTAACATATCTACTGTGTTTCGAAGGAATGATCTTCATTCTTTAACTCCCTTTTAAGGATCTTGCCAACTAAGGACATGGGAAGTGAATCCCTGAATTCCACAACCTTTGGTACTTTATACACTGCCAGATATTTTTCACAAAACTCCTTTATTTCTTCATCGGTTGCATGCTCCCCCTTCTTGAGGACAATGTATGCCCTGACATTCTCTCCTCTGTGAGGGTCTTCAATACCCACAACTGCTGCCTCACTCACCTTCGGATGTCTGTACAGTACCTCTTCTACTTCTCGGGGATAGACATTATAACCGCTCGCTATTATCATGTCCTTTTTCCTGTCAACAATATACACAAATCCTTCCTCATCCATTTTTGCAAGGTCTCCGGTATAAAGCCAGCCATCACGCAGTGCTCTTTCAGTTTCAGCCATATTATTCCAGTAACCCAGCATAACCTGTGGACCCTTTATCACCAATTCTCCCACCTCTCCGGTCTTCATTTCATTCCGGCCCGTTTCTATATCAACGATCCTTTCGTATGTATTGGGCAGCGGTGGACCAACAGATCCTATCCTTCTCTTATTTGCATCCAGAGGGTTCACGTTGGCCACCTGCGAAGATTCACTCAAACCGTAACCCTCCACGATTAATGCGCCTGTTTCCTTTTCAAATTTGTTCTGCAGGTCTACTGGAAGAGGTGACGCTCCCGAGATACAAACCTGTACAGCTCTAATATTGTATTTACTGATACCTTTATAGTAAAGAATGGAATGCACTTTGAGAAATAATAAACGTTTCACACGCTTTTATCCACTATTATATGAGCGGTGAATTCATGATCACATATTTTAAACCGGAGAATATTCAGGATTCGACTATGTATTTCGGTGTATCCAGGAGTGTTTTTTCTCCCCGAGATCCATGAACTCCTCAAGCAACTCCTTTTGTCTAGAAGTCAGCTTCTTCGGCACAGAAACCTGGACAGTCACATAAGCGTCGCCCCTGCTTGTGGTGTTCATCCTGTAAAACCCTGCACCCTTTATCTTTATGACATCTTCCGGCTGGGTTCCGGCGGGCACTTTCATCTTAAAGGTATTCCTGAAAATAGTCACGTCGACTTCAGTTCCAAGCGCTGCCTCTGGAAATGATATTTCCCATCTCAGGTATATGTCGTCCCCCGATCTTCTGTACCCGGGCTCCTCGTCAACAGTAAGCACTATGAACATGTCGCCGCTCCTGCCATTGTGGGACTGCCCCTTTCCCTTATATCTGATCTTCAGGTTATTCGGGGCACCCCTGGGTATGTTAAGTTCAATAACTTCCGTTTTGGGAACTGTTCCTGTACCTTTGCATACTGGGCATACCTCCTTTGGTTTGGTTCCCTTCCCGCCACAGTCCCTGCATGTCGTAACTGAAACCATCCTGAAAAAACCCTGCCCCTGAACAATCCTTTCCTGTCCGGTTCCGTGGCAGGTTGGACATGTTATCGTTTCTCCCCCCTTTGCACCCGTCCCGTTACATTCCTCACATGTCACATTGTGCCTGTACTTCACCGTTTTTTTGGTGCCATAATAAACGTCTTCAAGCGAAACTCTCACCCTGATCGCGAGATCCAGATCCGGCCCCTCATTTCTGAACCCACTGAAGAAAGACTCACCTGCATTTCCACCAAACCCGCTATTCCCGAATATTTTGCTGAAAAGATCCTCGAAATCTGAGTAGTGGGTAAAATCCTGCCAACTGAAGTTTGAGCCACCTGAACTGAATTCTACGCTGCCCGTGCGATCATACACAGCCTTCTTGTCTGGATCCGACAGTACTTCATAGGCCTCACTTATCTCTTTGAATTTTTCCTCTGCCTCTTTTTTGTTTGTTGGATTGGCATCGGGATGATACTTCTTGGCAAGCTGTCTGTAGGCCTTTTTTATGTCTTCGGGTGATGAGTCTTTCGTAACTCCCAGAGTCTTATAGTAGTCCTTCGCCATAGTATTCATTTAGTTTCGTCTGCGTCGACTACATTTTCATCCCGCTTTGAATCCGATTGCGATTCGCCTGGGTTTCCCTCCTGCGTCTGGGATGCTTCTTCCTGGGCTCCGCTGCCTGTCTCAACAGTTTCAGCATTCTGGGTTTCATACATCTTCGCCCCTACTTCCTGAATCTTTTTGCTGGCTTTCTCCATTTCAGCTTTTATCTTCTCGACGTCCTTTGCTTCGATGGCAGCTTTCAAATCAGTTATTGTGGCTTTGATGTCATCCTTTGTCTTCTGATCCACCTTATCCCCAGCATCATTCAGTGTCTTTTCAACTGTATATACGAGGGATTCGGCGCTATTGATAACCTCAACCTGCTCCTTCTGCTTCTTGTCCTCCTCGGAGAACTGTTCTGCCTCCTTTTTCATCCGTTCAATCTCATCCTTGGACAGCTTGTTGGAGGCGCTGATTGAAATACTCTGTTTCTTGCCTGATCCCTTATCAACAGCAGACACATTCAGAATTCCGTTGACATCTATATCAAAAGTCACTTCGATCTGCGGTATTCCCCTGGGTGCCGGGGGTATTCCAACCAGATTGAACATGCCCAGTGACACGTTATCCTTTGCAAGCGGTCTCTCACCCTGCACTATATGAACAGTAACTGCAGTCTGCATATCGGCCGCTGTTGTGAAAATCTGTGACTTCTTCACTGGAATCGTTGTATTTGCAGGTATTAGAGGTGTTACCACTCCCCCGAGGGTTTCAATGCCCAGTGTCAGGGGCGTGACGTCAAGCAGCACGATGTCCTTTATATCCCCTGAAATAACTGCTCCCTGGAGTGCTGCGCCGATTGCGACGCATTCCATCGGGTCGACTCCGCCTTCAACCTTTCTGCCAAAATAATCCTCAACGAATTTCCTGACGTATGGTATTCTGGTCGGTCCCCCAACCAGTATGATCTTTGAAAGGTCTTCTTTCTTCAGCTTACCGGAGCTGAGCGCATTCTCCAAGGGTGCCCTTGCCCTGTCCACAATGGGCTTTATCAGGTTCTCAAACTCTGATCTGGTTATGTTCATCTGCACGTGCCTCGGCTGTCCATTGACGGACGTAATAAAAGGAAGATTTATTTCGGTCGTGAGTGTGGATGAAAGCTCGATCTTGGCCTTTTCCGCAGCATCCCTGAGCCTGATGTAGGCCTGCCTGTCACTCTTGATATCGACTCCCTCTTTCTCCTTGAACTTCTGGTTGATATAATTAACCAGAGCCTCGTCCATATCTGTTCCACCAAGCTGGGTGTCTCCTGCCGTTGAAACAACCTCAAATAAACCGTCACCAAATTCCATAATGGTGACATCAAGGGTTCCTCCGCCCAGGTCAAACACCAGTATCTTCTGTGATTCATTCTGTTTGTCTATTCCATAGGCGAGCGAGGCTGCCGTAGGCTCATTGATTATCCTCTTTACCTCCAGACCTGCTATCTGGCCAGCATCCTTTGTAGCCTGCCTCTGGTTGTCGTTGAAATACGCCGGTACTGTTATAACAGCCGCAGTCACAGGTTCTCCAAGAAACTGTTCTGCATCCTTTTTGATTTTCTGCAGTATAAACCCTGAAATCTGCTGTGGTGTGTATTCCTTGCCGAAAACCTTGAATTTGTAATCTGTACCCATCTTTCTCTTGGCAGCATAAACTGTCCCTTCAGGATTTAGAAGCGCCTGTCTCTTTGCGGGTTCTCCCACAAGTAGCTGTCCGTCCTTCGTAAAAGCCACGTAACTTGGAAAGGCCTTGCCCCCCAGCGAAACGCCTTCAGAACTTGGAATCACTGTAGGCTTACCTGAAATCACTACTGCTGCCGCCGAATTGCTTGTTCCCAAATCTATTCCTATTATCTTAGACATTTTTTATCACCTTTTGCTCACTATCACTTTTGAAGTTCTAATGACCTCGTCATTCAATAAGTATCCCTTCTGGACCTCACTCTGTACGATTCCATCCTCTCCATCCTCTGCCAGTGCTATCACCTCATGCAGAAATGGATCATATTTTTTGCCATTTGCATCAATGCTTCTGAGACCAACCTTTGCGAGAGACTTGTTTATCATGTCGCTTATAGCCACCAGAGACTTATTCTCCGGATCGGATCTGAGACCTGCCTCCAGGGAATCAAGCACAGGTAGCAGTGCCAGGATTATTTCTTTTCCAGCAACTTTCTTCATCTGCTCCTTTTCCCTGTCTTTTGCCTTTATCAGGTTCTCCAGATCAGCTATCTGCCGCACCATGATATTCCTTGTTTCTATATTTGCCCGCTCGATCTTTTCGATCTGATCCTCGAGTTTCTCATATTTCAGCCGATCCTTTTTTGCTGCTATCTGCCTTGAGACATCGAGTTCCTCCAGAAATGGTGGATATTCAAACTTCTGTTTGGAGTTGAATCGGGCCATCCCTTGTAAATTTGTTCTTCTATATAAACATTGCTCGTCGGTCAACATGTAAAGACCTGATTACGGTTCTCTGAGGGTTACCATACTTAAATTATTTCCGGAACAACAATCTGCCAGATGATCAGAAAAATCACAAGCAGCCCCACAGCCATCATGGTTTTATTGATGTTTTTCTGCGATGCAAAATATTTGAACCTGGGCCTGCGTGAGGCGATTAAAAGGGTGTCGCGGAAAAACTGGCCGCCGTCAAACACAAAAATAGGCAGTGCGTTTGTCAGGCCAAGCAGGAAGTTCATCCAGAACAGCCAGAAGAAAAGATTCACTGTAAACCAGAATATCAATGGGTTTCCCACGGTGAAAAGCGACATCACTGACGATGGAACCGGTGAGAGCCCAAGGAACGGTAATGCAAGCGTTTCAAGCACTCCGTCCCTTGTAAAAGACAGGGCAGAACTGCCGAAAATCAGTGTTTTGAGAGTGCTGATGGGCATTCCAACTATGCCTATGTAAGCTGGGGAGAATCCGATAAAGCTCTCATTCCTGTAGGCAGGATTATTTGCCAGCGGAGAGACCTGTTCGTAATAAGAATACGTGGAGACAGTGGTGATCTCATAAACCTGAATGCTTTCTGAACCGTTATTCTGATTCCAGTTTATCATTTCTACCGGAATGGTTTTGCCAGGGGGGATTGAATCAAGTTTTTGCGTGAGATTGTTCATGTTATATATAATCGTACCGTCAATGGAATAGAATATCTGTCCAGTCCTGAGACCAGCTTTTTCTCCCGGGAAGCCCGGAACCAGGGAGACAATATATATGCCTGCAGGCATTTTTATATTAGTTGTAAGACCATTGTGAAAAAAGACTGCAGATTCCATTGTACCCGGAGATATTGCACTGTTATACTCAAGATTCGAAAAATTCTGACCTGAGTAGTTCGCAAATGATATCAGTTCACTGCCGTCCCCTATTCCAGCAGAAGCGACCGAGGAGCTCGGTAAATTTTGAGTTACATAGAGCCCCTGGTGGATAGGCTGGGCAGACGGCATGAGAACTGCCACAAGCAGTATAAAGAAAATTATGGAAAGAATGATGTTTGTTGCCGGTCCAGCTGCAAATATTCTCCTCCTTACCACAGGGTCCGCCGCGGCCATCTGGTCAGGATCCGGTTCCACGAAAGCGCCTATGGGAATCACAAAGAAAAGTCCTCCAACAGACTTTACAGATATGTTATGCTTCCTTGCGATGACTCCATGCATGATCTCATGAATGACCACAGAAAAGACCAGTGCAAATGTTCCATAAAACACTGGAATGAAAGGGTTTATACCTGGGAGTATCAAAAAGGATGCGGCATTGGGGGCGGAAGAGACCTTTATCTGGAGCGAAAGGTACGCTTCGTAAAGGAGAAAAGCCATCCCAAAAATCAGGAACGAGTATGTTGCAACGACAAAAAGTTTCGATGTGAAGTCTTTTGGAATGATTCTGGAGAATTTATCAAGCAGGCCCCTGTTCCTCACAGCCTTAACCATTATCGCCGGGCCGTAAAGGGAGAAATGCTTGCTCTTTTTGATAATAGGGCCCAGTCCAATGATCAGAAGCCCCCATAAAATCAAGGCGAGGAGAAGTATGTAAAGGTCAGAAATCATTGATGGGACAACTAAATATCCCTTATATCTTTTATCACAGCATTCATTGAATGATTCAGCCAGGCAACATCAAGGATTGTGATGATTGATCACCCCATCATCTCCAGTAAGAATTTGCGTAATTTCCAGTGTAAACAAAAAGATCTGACGTCAGATTTTCATCCAGAATGTGGTTTTGATATATCTTTCGCCACGCATATAATAATCACTATGTTTTAACATACCGGATAAGCCCATACTAGTTTTCAAAAACGATTAAATACAATTAGATTATTCCAATTTGTGACGCATAATCAAAATCTGGTTGTCGGATTTTTCATAGGTGCAGTTATCATTGGCGTGATTTTTTATTTCATCCTTATGTACCATTTCAGTCTGTTCTTCGGGAGTAATATAGGCTCCGATTCTGCTCCCATCATATCAGCATACATGGCGACCGGTATTGCCTCCGGTGCTTTTACAATCTCTTTGGTTGTCTACCCTATTTTCAAGAAAACAGACAAGACTTATAACTGGGAGGATTTCAAATGAACAAACAGAGACTTGAGGTATACTTCATGATTGCAGTCCTTGTGATTCTTATAGGGTCCGCTGTAGCGAATTATGGAACAATCAACAAGATTTCTGAATCCATTTCACATGATCCCACTGGCACTAACGTGACAGATGGCACTGTAATCCACGTAATCGGCCATCAGTGGGCATGGACTTTTGTGTATTCCAACAATACTTCCACAGTCAATGCCTTCACCGTGACGGTTAACGAGAGGGTAACCCTTCTGGTCAATTCCACTGATGTCATTCATGACCTCTACATTCCACAGATGGATGTGCAGTCATATGCTGTCCCAGGACAGACGAATGAGATTCAGTTCACGCCCACTCAGACAGGGACTTTCTTTTTCGAATGCGTTGAGTACTGTGGTGAATATCACTATGAAATGAGGGGATACATGACGGTGGTGAGTTAGAATGTCTGATTATGTCGGTTTCATGATCACCGTGGCAGTGATACTTTCTGCTGTCTCCCTGGCGATGTTCGGTCTCTATTACCTGCTTGCTTCACGCAGGAATGCAATTTCTAAAATAGCACAGGAGAATGGTTACGATGATGCGAAGCAGTATAGAAGGGATACTGCACCAGGCAGGCACAGCATAATCAGCTGGAATATTTTCCTGGATGATGATGCGAGGAGCATCGGCCTGAGATATCTGGTAACCAGCATACTTTTCTTCTTTATAGCGGGGACTTTTGGCCTGACCATGAGGTTGAGTCTGACCTACAGTACACCTTCTCTCCTGACGCCTGATGCCTACAATGTCCTCCTGACTCAGCATGCGACACTGATGATTTACATGTGGGCGGTGGGAAGCGCCATCGGGCTTGGCTATTTCCTGCTCCCATCCCATTTGAAGCTGTGGCGGGACACCAGAGGAAGTTATGCTTCTGTGGCATACTGGCTCTGGTTATTCGGCGCTGGCCTTTTCCTTCTATCCAGAGCCTCATTCAGATGGTACATGTATCCTCCCCTGAGCCTCCAGCTGACACCAAACGGCGGAGGCTTATACGCCTGGCTTGGTGTGCTTGGCATGATCTTCATATTTCTTGGAATCATGGTTGCCAGCGTTAACATTCTGCAGATAATCCTGTTCGACAGGGACAGAAACATGAACATGGGTGAGATGTCTCTGTTCTCATGGTCGATATTTTTTACAGTACTCATGATCATAGTTTCAGCGCCGCCCATAATGGTGGGACTTGGCATGCTGTTCTACGATTATTTCAACCCTGTCTTCTTCACCGCTGCAAACGGGCAGGTTCTTCTCTTCGCGATTCTATTCTGGTGGTGGGGACACCCCATAGTTTACATAGCTGTAATTCCGTTTTTCGGTCTGATTTACGAACTTATCGCGAAATTTACGGATGCCAGTGTTTTCAGTTACAGATCCGGCGTTTTTGGACTCGGCCTGCTTACTGCATTGAGCATGTCGGTGTTCGGGCATCACCTTCTGAACTCGGGTCTTGGATACGACTGGGTGCTTCTATTTGAAACAACCTCCTTTGCTGTTGTAATACCGTCTGCAATCACTGTCTTCAACTGGATTGCCACATTGTGGAAAGCCAACAAGATCAGGATGACCACGCCGATGCTTTTTGTTATCAACGGGATTATAGATTTCATAATAGGAGGAATAACAGGTGTAATGCAGGTTAACCAGGGACTGAATCAGCTTATTCACGGCACTTACTGGGTCACCGGACACTTCCATTTCATATTCATGGGCGTCACCACAGGAATAACGTTTGCTGCTTTTTACACTATATTTCCCACAATCAGTGGAGGAAGAACCTACAACGTGATTCTTGCCAGGGCCCACTTTTACCTGACTGCAATAGGATCTCTCATAATGTCGTTTGCATGGTCTGTCGGTGGTTTCATTGGAATGCCAAGGGCGGTAGCAGGTTATTTCCCTTGGTTCCAGCCCTACCAGGATGCTTCAATCCTTGGTGGTGTGATCATAGGTATAGGACAGCTGGTTTTCCTTTACAATATGGCAGTCAGCTGGCTCCACACCCCCTCGACTTCGGAGGATAATGTTCTCGATGTTCCTGCAAACGTCGGCCATAATAAGCCTCAACCTTTAGACAAAGGTGTCCCTGATGTTCCATCCGAGAGTATATCATAGGTGAAATCTAATGACTGAAAAGGGAAGTAAAACTGGTGTTGTATTCGCTGTACTGATACTCCTGATAGTTTCAATGGGCCTTTATCTGGCTCTTGACTATCCACAGACCTCGTCTTTTTCATTACCGGCTGCTCCTGCCAATGCGCCACATTCTGTTAACATCACAATATGGGCAGATGCCAGCGGATGGGACTACGGGCATGGAACAGTGAATCCGACTATAACTATTCTCAATGGTACAGTGGTTCATTTCACGGTGATAGAAGAGGACGGCCAGCCGCATACCTTTACCATCAATCCCGGCCCTTCTGAAAGTACAGTGTTTGACACGCTCCTTTCAATTTCACAGATAACAACAACGCCTGGTGCAGTTTCCCATGCCACTGCATATTTCCCCAAGGTTGGCGTATACACCTACTGGTGCACAGTTCATCCAACCACGATGGTCGGGCTAATATATGTCAACTCCAGTCTGCCATCACACGTCTACACGTTCCCGACCCCTCCTTCAAACATGAGTGTCAACCATAATACCAGCCTTATTTCCACAAACAGTGGTTTCATAAGCTCCAGTGGAGTTGTCAATCCAACCCTGTACTACCAGAACGGTTCACTTGTCAGGTTCCAGATCAGACAAAACGGAACGTCCGATCATTCCTTTGTGATCGCACCTGGCAGTGCCGAAAGCGATTACAATGCCACACTCATAAATGCATCGAGGATGGGTAACGTCAACGGCGCCATAGCAACAGTTCAGGTCTTCTTCAACAGGATTGGAGAATACACTTACTGGGATTCCTATTTCCCGTCGCTGACGGAGGGGCACATATTCGTTGTATCCTACAACAAGAGTATATCGCTCCTCGCTTCGGAGCATGGGCTTGAACTCAACGGCAGTCTCAACTGGACTCTTCCCGCAATGAATGGCTCAGAATTGATCTTCAATGTGATAGATTCTGGTCATTTTAATTATTCAATCATTCTCCTCAATTATTCGCACTCTCCGTTCGCCTATATCCAGAATAACACCAACCATTCAAGTGTCTCTGAATTTGCCTTTTATGGATATGCAGCTTTCAATGTAAAATATAATTCTACCACGAATGTGAACAGAGATTCCATACTCTTCTATAACAGGGAGGTTAACATAACGCTATATGCTGACGCCAATGGCTGGAATTATTCAAAAGGGCCGGTGAATCCCGTGTTCAATATTACGGTTGGAACCATGGTAAGGTTCAGTCTGATCAATGAGGACGGACTGTATCATGCTCTAAGAATAAATCCTGGCCCGAATGAAAGTCTCCAGAACAGTACTCTAGTTGCGGAGGTCAATAACACGATACACTCATCGATGGGCTATTATCTGTTCTCCAATGTATCAGTATACACTTACTGGGATTCATACCACCCATATACAGCTGTTTCATCCATAAACGTGACCAGCTCCACGGCATCCTCATCAACGGCTTCAGTATCAGTCAACAGTTTAGTATTAGTAAAGAATACTGTTACATCCGCTGGAGCAACAGAAGGTCAGAATAATGAATTTGAAGGATTTTTTAAGAATTTCTAAGGCTGAAATAACCCTCCTGATCCTTATAGTTGCAGTGACCGGATTTGTCTCTGCTCCTGCCGCGTCCTCAAAGCTGATTCTTATTCTTCCACTGATCATTGCTGGTGCTTTTGCCTCGATGTCTGCCTCTATTCTCAATAATGTCTATGACATGGATCTGGACTGGAAGATGAAGAGAACATCCTACAGGAAGGAAATAGTTAACAGGGAAAGTTACAGGCGAATAACTGCAATGGCACTGATAATGCTTGCCTTTTCACTTGCAATGTCATATATATTCATCAATCTGTTGACAATGATATTCATCTTTGCAGGATTCCTGAGCTATGTTGTTCTTTACACGATAATGCTTAAGAGAAGAACAAGCCTTAACATAGTTATAGGAGGTATTGCAGGCAGTTTTCCTGCACTCGCCGGATGGGCGTCTGTGACCGGCGGGATTTCATGGACAGCCCTATTCATTGCAATGCTGGTTTTCGTATGGACCCCTACGCACTTCTGGAGCCTGGCAATGGGCACAAGTGAAGAGTACAAACAGGCAGGAATCCCGATGCTTCCCTCAGTTGTCGGTCAACCAATGGCTGCTAAATACATAGTAATCAACACAGTGGTTATGATTGTATACAGTCTGCTCCCGCTGTTTTTTCACCAGATCTCCGTGGGCAGGTTATACTTTTTTGCCGCTATAATTGCAGACGCGATACTGGTGTACTATCTGATAGCATCCTATGCGGATAAACTGTCGGTGAGGTCCTTCAGGAAAACGTTCCATTACACCAATCTTTATCTTCTCATACTTCTGGTCTCCATATGGTGGATCGTTGCATGAAAGGGGTCGCCTGGAGAATAGCAAGATACCTTGTGGTTATAACCTCCCTGGTTGCCTATTTCTTTTTTCTTTTCCGCGATAATCTTGTTTACATCGAACCGGGTGTGGTTGATCTTTCGTTCCTGCTGATCTTACTTTTCCTTTTATTATCGTTATCCCTGATAAGCGGTAATTTGGGTTTCCCTTCAGTGAGACGCTATCTTATGCTTTCATTCATGTTCATTATTATACTTCTTATACTGGTGACCCCAAACCCTGTTTTCAAAGCACCAGATACATATGCAGCGGCACTAAGGGTGGTTGTGCTGATATTCACAAACCTCCTTTTTCTGCCGTTTCTTGTGATCGCCTTGCTATTCTCACTCCTGATTTACAGCGATGAGAATCCGGGAAGGGGGAACCGCGTTGCGTTATTGACCTTTATAATCCTGGGGCTCTTCATGCTGCTCGTTTCCGGGATACTCCGTGTGAACACCATTGGAACAGGCAGACTTCTGATCGGATCTATTTATGATGATGAAAACCCCGCGGGAGTTCCTGCACTCTTCGCGTACTCCCTTATTCTTTACTCCAACACTTTCGTCACTACATTGAGCATACAGTACATGCTTCTCATCCTTCTCGATCTTTCTCTCATAGTTCAGAATTTCACCTTCATCTTCAGCCTTGTCAGCAGGGACAGGTCCTATGTCGCATCAAATGCGGTTTCATCTGCCCTGATCGCGGTGAGCTGCCAGTGCGAGGGGCTCATCGCCACTCTACCGGCAATAGCTTCGCTTCTTGTGTCCATCCTGATCTATCCCTTAATAATAGAAGGCGTCCTCCTTGTGCTCTTCACGAATATGCTCCTGTATTTCTACTTCATCAGGGGGAGGAGGTACAGACCCCTTGAAAAGAGCTTTTTCGGTGGAATTCTGACGAGCCGGATCATGACTCTTCCAATGGTCGCCCCAATCGTTATCCTCTTCTTAGGGAGCCTTGCAGGTTTTCAGTACAGTATTTACTTTATCTTTGGGGTGAATATTCTGATGTTCCTGAGCGGGGTAATCTTCTTTTGGTTTCTCAGCAAAGTCATGTTTCTTAATTTTAAACTGGACACTGCCCGATCACTTTCACTGTTCATCACATCAACTGTTTTCATGTTCACATGGTTTGTTCCTTCTGTTACAGAATCCGTGATAACAAACACCGCTGTTTATGCCCTCATGGTTATACTGACCTTCCTCTCTGGTATAGTGACGGGCATTCTCTATCATGGCCTCAAGGATCGGGCCAGAGGGATTCTTATGGAATCTGTATCCATGATGTTCAGTCTTACCGGGCTCGTAATGCTCTATTCGTCGCTGGAACTGAGAATCAACCCCTGGTACATGTTTGCGGGCTACGCTGTATCCATTTTCGCTATTATTCTCATTATAACATCATTTCCAGTGCTCTGGCTGAGCACCAATATTGCTCTCAACCGGACAGTGAGGCCGGATTAGATGAATCTGCCTGAACTTGGCAAAAGAGACTCGCTGATTCTGTTCACAGGGTCCGAAATTTTCCTGTTTTTTCTGTTCTACGGCTTCCTTGCCTTTGTGAAGGATACAGAGTTGTCTGCCGTCTTCTACAGTATGTACATCTATCTTTCTCCTGTTCTGCTTGCAATCATGGTGATATTCATCCCCTCCCTCCGATCAGGGCTTGCGAGGGTGCTGGGTTCCAAGGACCTCTTCGTACTATTTTTCGTCGTGGTTGTCTGGATCTATATCTGGGGACTGCACCGCATCAGTCCCGTATACCTCTTTTATCCCATCGCATTCATTGATGAGATTAATTTCAGATATGTTATCACAGATTTCACTTCAAGTTACACGGGAAGGCCAAAGGCCGTGATAGTTCAGGCAGTGCTCTTCATGCTGCTTTACTCCAGTTACCTCATTTTTGAAAGTCAGGGGTACCCCGGATATTATGCTCTCCTGTACCTTGTAGACATGTTTTCAATGGGGATTCTTTATGGGGCGATATACTATGTCAGGAAGAACATATACATAGATATTGCAGTCCATCTTTCTCTCTTTGCAATGATCCCGATAATTCCGGCTTACCTTGGTTGGATTCCTTACTCGATGCTTCCAACCTGAGCGCAAGTATGATTAGATGTGTCAGGATTGTGAACCATAATGAGGATCAAGCAATCATCACTGGATTTTTATGCCTTTGTTTCGGTTTACGGGGAAGGCTTCAGAGGCAGCTTCATCAAGAAGATTCACCAGGTCGGGGCAAAGGATTTTATCTTCCAGATTTACAGGAGCGATCTCAAAAGGAGGAACCTGTATGTATCCCTGGAAAGAGGTATCGCATTCATGGATTTCCCCACCGAACCGGAACCGGGGCAGATAGCCATCACCCTCAGGAAAATGTTATCCGAAAGAAAGATAGAATCCATCAGCCAGATAAACTTTGACCGTGTTATCATTATAAGGCTCGTAACGGGTCAGGAGATAATATTTGAGATGTTCAGGGAGGGAAACCTTGTTGTCACCGATAACGGACTTATCGAATTTGCATTCAATGCGCGAGAATGGAAAAACAGGAAGATAATGAAGGGCGAGAAGTATATCCCGCCAAGTTCAATCAGCCCGGTCGAGATGAACAGTGAACATCTTAGAGAGATCCTTTCTGCCAGCAAGGCCTCCCTTGTCCAAACGCTTGCCACGAGGATTAACCTGGGTGGCGACCTTGCCGAGGAGATCTGTTTCCGAACCGGAATAGACAAGTCCGTTCCTGCATTGGATTCCGTCGGCAGTGCCGATAAAATCCTGGCTACAATCCAGTCATTACTGGAGGAGGCAAGGACTGGCAGCGCTTACTATTATGAGGAGGAGGAAACTGTGTCTCCTGTAATCCTTAAGGTCCTCGGGAAAGACCCCTCTAAAGTGTTTACCGATCTGAATGAGGGGTTCTCATTCTATTTCACCAGGTATCCATCCGGAATGGAGAAGGAAGGACCAATAAAGAAGAGAATTGAATCCCAGAAGAAGAGTATTGAGGAGTTCATTTCGAAATCAGAAAAACTGAAGGAGCAGGGGAAGATGATCATCTCTGACCTGGGAAAATTCCAGAGCCTGCTCAAAGACCTGAACCGGATGATTGGAACTGGAGAGATCAGACCGGGCGAGTCCCTAAACGGATTCACAATAGTGAAGATAGAATACGAGAAGAAGAGAGTCACTGTTTCAAATGGAGAATATGAGATCCAGCTTTACCTCAGTAAGACCGCGGGAGAAAATGCCAGTGAACTTTTCAATTCTTCCAAGGAACTGAAGGAGAAAGCGCGTGGCGCAGAGGCTGCGCTGATTGAGTCCACGAAATTGTATGAGAATTCAGGCGCCCCTGAAAAGAAGAGAAAGAGGCAGAAAAACTGGTTTGAGGTGTATCACTGGTTCTTCACATCAAACGGCAATCTTGTGATGGCGGGCAGGGACAGAAAAACCAATGAGAACCTAGTCAAGAAACATATGACTCACAATGACATTTATGTCCATGCCGACCTGTACGGTGCCCCAAGCACCATAATAAAATTCCCGAACAAGGATTCACAGCCGCTTGAGGATATCAGGGAGGCATGCAACTTCAGTGTGGCATTTTCCAGGGCATGGCCCGCAGGGATAGCGTCTGGATCTGCATACTGGGTGTACCCTGAACAGGTAAGCAAGACTCCTGAATCCGGAGAATACGTTTCAAAGGGTGCATGGATAATCAGAGGGAAAAGGAATTACATATTTGATCTTCCAATGAAACTGGAAATAGGCTGGCACATGTTCAATGATTCAAGAATCCTGATGATCTCCCCTGCCGGCATCAAGAGAAACTGCGAGACGAAGACTGTGAAGATAGAACCGGGTGATGAAAAACGATCAAAAGCCGCTAAAAAAATAGCGGCTGTGCTGGAGGCTGACCCTGAAGAAGTTGAGGGACTGCTACCCCCTGGAGGCTTCAGGATCTCTGACTGATTAATTCTTTCTATTTTATTGTCCTCTTCAACTGTGTGATGACGTCAACTTCCCTGGGATCGATTCCTCTTGCCTTGGCAACGTAGTAAGAGAGGTAATCTCCGTAGTGTATGAGGTAAAACAGCTTTGCAAGTATTGATTTCCCCCTGGGTTCAATTATTGTAAACTGTGAATCTGTGAGTTCCGCAGTGACGTTTATCCTTTCCGAAATAAATTTGTTGTCACCAGCTCCAAAGACAAGGAACCTGAACTCATCCTTACGGTACGTTGATTTCATCGGAATTATGTCGTTGTGATCCATTTCCGGAAAATATCCACTGTAGGCGAAGATTTTTGAATTTTCATTAAACTGTGTTTTCCACCTGTATGCAAGGGATTTGAATGGCGAGAAACCGTATACGAATGGTATCTGCCTGTTCCTGACTATGCTCTCCGCCAGGTCTTTTATGTCACCGTTATTATTGTCCAGATCTCTGGTAAGAGAGGCTGCTTCCCTGTAATCCGAAGCACTGAACGACATGAAGGTGTTAATGAGAGGTATCAGGAGATAACCTATGGCAGATCTTGGCTGAAGTCCGCTGGGTATGATCAGAGGATCATATTTCTCCTGAGAAAGTACTCCTCCAGATGTGATTGAAACAACTCTTGCACCGGCTTCCAGGCACTCATCGAGAGCGGTTATTGTTTCCACTGTATTTCCTGAATAGCTGATCCCTATAACCAGCGTTGATTTTTCCACAAAGTTTGGCACCCTGTAGTCATTGATGGAAATCACCGGTATATCTGAATACAGCTCCTGAAAAATGCTGCCTGCTATTCCAGATCCACCCATGCCGAAGATGACTATTTTGTTGAATTTATCGCTGTTCGGAAAAACATTGAGCTTAGTACCAAACGAGACCTGAGTCCAGAGTGATCGTAATTCGTCTTCCACACAACTGTAATGTTTAATTGCAGATAAAATTTCTATCTCTTCACCGATGCTGCGGATAATATAAGCGCAGACCAGTTTCAATCGCAGGGGATTTTTCCCGTGCAGCCGCGCAATCTTGAAGTACAAATGATGGAATAAGCATAGCAGGAATATCTGAACGGATTATCGGCTATCACATATCTGGTACATGAAATATAAAGATGCATTGAAATCATAAAACAACAAGCAAAATTAATAAGTTGTCAGAAATTGTCTATTATCTTGAGGCCTCAGTATATCAATGTTGAAACGTGGGACGGGAAAATTTCACTGATGAGGAGCAATCCGGAAAAGAGCACCAACACTATCCTTTTCGTATCCGGCCTTGGAGGATCCAAGGATTACTGGCTGTCGCTTTTTGAACAGCCTGTTCTAGAAAGCTATGATTTAATAGCTGTCGACCTGCCGGGACAGGGAAAGAGCGTATTCGGCAGGGACTATTCTTTTGGTGTGATGAATCAGGCCAAGGCCGTTATGGAGGCTCTCGATTATCTCGACGTATCCCAGATTTTTGGCGTTTTTCATACAACATCAGGATCCATAGGAATGGGAATGAACATCATCAAGAAGGGATTCCTGAGGAAGTTTTTCGGTATAGAAACTACCTTCAACCTTGAACCCAGATCAACCATCGGAAAGATTGTAGCCTATAAGGAAAACGAATTTCAGGCGGTATGGAATTCCATGATTTCTGATCTCAGATCTATAGACATCAAGGATTTTCCAAGCAAGAATCCTAAAGACTTGAGAGACCTTATCAGGCTTATGATGCAGAGTGCTGAGAACAGCCCCTACTATGCAGTTTGGCGATTTGCCAGGTCTCTGTACGATTTCATGAAGAAAGAAATATCGGAAAATCTCAAGTCACTGGAAGGGATCGAGAAATGGTATCTTGCCGGACAGCGTGATTTCAACGATATACAGGCGATATCCAGGGTGCTTGAAGAACTCAGGTTCTCTGTCGAATTTGTCCGGAAATCGGGGGATATGATGATGTTTGAGAATCCCTCTGATTTTTCCAGGCTTCTGACCAAGCTTATTTCCGAGAAGGATCAGCTGGTGCAGTAGAAACAATATTTACTCTAACTGTGCGTTCTTCTTAAGGACGGGAGAATTTGTTTAAGGGGAACTGTGTGCGAGAAGCATGCCGAAGTACTCTGCAACATAGTAGTAGTCAAATGTCATGTGAAGTCCCGATTCCTCCATTATTCCCTCCAGAATGAGCATATTCCAGAAGCTGTCCGGTTTTCCTCTGCTTATAAGCTCCTCGGGAATAGATGATATCAACGAAAATCTGTTCCTCTTCATTACGTCAACCACCGTTTCATCGTATAATCTTGCCTCCGGGGCGTACCCATACGGGCCGCTTTCAGAATGCGTGTGCGCCTGGTCAGCACTGATTATCAATGAGACAGTTCTCTTATAATCACTGAGTATATGATACAGGGATATCCCGAAATTCACGAGGTCTTTCCTGTTCTCCAGACGGGCCTGGCCCAGCGAGACTATTTCCTTTTTCTTGAAAAAGTGAAGAGGGATGCCTGTTCCAAAGTCCATGGGAAAAACAGAATTACTGCCGCTGGATGTGATGAAATAAGCCCCCTGTGTTATTTTCGGTGTTTCTTCGGTAATCTGGTTTGCCAGTTGCCGCTCCACCCTGTACGTTCCCCTGATAATTCCCGTTTTCAATCTGTAGTTCAGCCTGAGGTATTCGGTCTTTATGACTGATATGTTTCTTTCAAGTCTCAGATTATGCGGTGATATGATGGCCACCACCTCAGAATCGTCTCTACCGGCAATCTCTGCAATAGATGTTGCCATTTCCCTGCTCTGCGCATCAGGCAGATCTATGAGTTCATCACCGTGTGGAATCACATAAATGTGTTTCAGCGCCATGAAATTGATATCAAAACCTGCGTTAATAACCTATCCCGGTTCCCGGAAATATTTCACTGAGGGTTAAAAGACGCCCTGTTTAAGAATAATTCCTGTTTTAGTGACACAATTGAGAAAATCCTTATATTCGTACTTAATTCCGATCAAGATTGGTGAATTAAATGGCAACACAAAAGCCTCACATAAACCTAATAACGATTGGACATGTCGATCATGGAAAATCAACATTGGTAGGAAGACTGCTATTCGAACACGGAGAAGTTCCTCCCCATATTATAGAGGAATACAAGAAGCAATCCGTTGAAAAGGGAAAGGCAACCTTTGAGTTTGCCTGGGTAATGGACAGGCTGAAGGAGGAAAGAGAGAGAGGAGTGACCATCGATCTCAACCACAAGAAGTTTGAGACCGACAAGTACTACTTTACTCTTATTGATGCCCCCGGACACAGGGACTTCGTGAAGAATATGATTACTGGCGCAAGCCAGGCAGATGCCGCACTCATGGTAATCTCCTTCAAGGAAGGAGAGGGAGTGATGGCTCAGACGAGAGAGCATGGTTTTCTCATAAAGACCCTTGGAGTGAAACAGCTTATTGTCATTGCAAACAAGATGGACTCCACACAGCCCCCCTACAGTGAAGAGAGGTTCAACAAGGTCAAGGCCGAGGTTGAGAAATTCCTTCAGACTATTGGATACAAAAATGCACCCATTATACCCCTCAGTGGATACAAGGGTGACAATGTGACCAAACCCAGCCCCAACATGCCCTGGTACAAGGGACCGACACTTCTGCAGGCACTGGACAGTCTGACCGTTCCGGAGAAACCTACAAACAAGCCCCTGAGACTCCCGATACAGGATGTCTATTCTATTACCGGTATAGGAACCGTACCTGTTGGTAGAATTGAAACAGGTATTCTGAAGGTCGGTGACAAGGTCATATTCCTTCCTGCTGACAAGAACGGAGAGGTAAAGTCTATTGAAATGCATCATGAGTCCATGCAGACTGCAGAGCCTGGTGACAATGTTGGTTTCAACGTAAGGGGAATTGCCAAGAATGATATCAAGAGAGGAGATGTCTGCGGCACAGTCGATTCACCACCGACAGTGGTGAAGTCCTTCACAGCGCAGATCGTTGTTCTCAATCACCCGAGCGTCATTGCAAACGGTTACAAACCGGTATTTCACGTACACACATCACAGGTTGCGTGCAGGTTTGAGGAGATTATCAGGACTCTGAAGCCCCAGGATGGTACCACGCTTAAAGACAAGCCGGATTATATCAAAACAGGTGATGTGGCAATAGTCAAGGTAGTGCCAGACAAGCCACTTGTTATAGAGAAAGTATCAGATTTCCCGCAACTCGGGAGATTTGCCATCAGAGATATGGGTCAAACAGTGGCTGCCGGACAGTGTATTGATCTAGAGAAAAAGTGATTGATATGGCATCTTATAGGGCTAGAATTTCCCTTAGTGGAACAGAACACAACATAGTTGAAAACGTGTGTGACGAGATACGTGGAATTGCAAAGAGGACTGGAGTGGAAATACATGGCCCTGTTCCCCTGCCTACCAAGCGGCTTGTTGTTCCTGTCAGAAAGAGCCCGGATGGAGAAGGTTCTCCTACCTGGGACAGATGGGAACTCAGGGTGCACAAAAGACTCATTGATGTTGATGCCGACGAAAGAACCCTGAGGCAGCTAATGAGGATTCCTATTCCTGATGGAGTTCAGATAGAGATACAGATAAAGAGTTAATTCTTTTTTATTTCTTCTAATAATATTTTATGGAGTTTTACCACAGTATGGTGATGTGAAAATGGGCAGAAAAGAGGATAACATAGAAAAAGCGCTTGCTATAATGAAAAATACCCATAAAATTAGGAATATTGGTATTGCAGCGCACATTGATCATGGAAAGACAACATTATCCGACAACCTGATCGCAGGTGCGGGAATGATGAGTGAGGAGCTTGCAGGAAAGCAACTGATGCTCGATTTTGACGAACAGGAGCAGGCGAGGGGTATTACGATAAATGCAGCGGTTGCCTCCATGGTGCATGCATTTGAAGGTGACCACTACCTTATCAACCTCATAGATACACCCGGACATGTCGATTTTGGTGGAGATGTCACCAGGGCAATGAGAGCAGTCGACGGCGTTGTGATAGTTGTGGATTCTGTCGAAGGCGTGATGCCGCAGACAGAAACTGTGATAAAACAGGCTCTGAAGGAACGAGTACAGCCTGTCCTTTTCATCAACAAGGTTGACAGGCTCATAAACGAGCTCAGACTTAATGAGGATGAAATGCAGAAACGTTTCGGCAAGGTCATCACAGATGTAAACCGTCTGATCGGAAAATCTGCACCCGAGAACTTCAGGGAACTTTGGAAAGTAAGTGTGCAGAGCGGCACCATTGCCTTCGGGTCTGCATATAATAACTGGGCTATTTCTGCAGCTGCAATGAAGACCACAAAGGTCTCGTTCAAGGATGTTTACCAGATGGTAAAGGATGGACAGCAGAAGGAGCTTGCCAAGAAGAGTCCGTTGCATAAAGTGATTCTGGATATGGTCATAAGGCATCTCCCTGATCCCAATAAAGCACAGAGTTACAGGATCCAGCAGATATGGAAAGGTGATCTTGAATCCCCAATTGGTAAAGCAATGCTTTCCTGTGACAGTAATGGTCCTGTGTCAATGATGGTTACAAAAATAATTGTTGATCCACATGCTGGAGAAATCTCTGTGGGCAGGATTTTCAGCGGCACACTGAAAAAAGGAACAGAACTGTATATCAATGGTGCTGGGAATACCAAATTTAAGGTACAGTTGCTTTCACTGATGGTTGGCCCGGACAGAATACAGGTGGATGAGATTGATTCCGGGAATATAGCTGCAGTGGTCGGGCTGAAAGCCGCCATAGCAGGTTCCACAGTCTCTTCCATCCCTGACATGGACCCCTTCGAGCCAATGGTACATTACACTGAGCCCGTTGTGACTCTAGCCATAGAGGCAAAACACACCGCTGATCTCCCGAAGCTTGTAGATGTCTTAAGGAGCGTGTCAAAGGCAGACCCTTCCATTCAGGTAGATATAAACCAGGAGACTGGTGAACACCTCATATCCGGAATGGGAGAATTGCATCTCGAAGTCACCCTCTACAGGATAAGGAACGACTACAAGGTTGAGGTGCAGACTTCTGATCCGATAGTGGTGTACAGAGAGACCGTGGAAAAGACTGGCGGTCCGTTTGAAGGAAAGTCTCCCAACAAACACAACAAGTTTTATTTCAAGGTTGAACCACTTTCCGAAGACGTGATTCAGCTCATAAGAGAGAACAAGATTCCGCAGGGGACCAAGTTCAAGGACAAAAAGGCAGTCATAGAAATGCTTCAGAATGCCGGATTCACCAGAGAAGAGGCGCGCGGTCTCGAAATGGTGGAGGGCATGAACGTGATGCTGGATGTGACGAAAGGTATCCAGTACCTTGATGAAACCATGGAACTGCTGATGGATTCCTTCAAGGAGGTCATTGCAAGAGGACCCCTTGCAAACGAGCGTGTCTTTGGAATAAAGGCAAGTCTCTATGATGCAAAGCTACACGAAGACAGTATCCACAGAGGACCTGCACAGGTAATTCCGGCTGGCAGAAACTCAATATATGGAGCAATGTGCCAGGCAAAGAGGATTCTTCTTGAACCGGTCCAGAAAGTGTACATAAATGTGCCGATAGAAATAATGGGATCAGTGACAAATGAAATACAGCAGAGAAGAGGAGTTGTTGAGGAGATGACCCAGGAAGGGGATGAAATGATCATTAACGCGAAAGTCCCGGTTGCAGGCATGTTTGGCTTTGCGTCGGCAATCAGGAGCGCTACCGGTGGCAAGGTCTTGTGGAATTCCGAAAATGCGGGTTACCAGAGAGTACCTCCTGAACTCCAGAAAGAGGTTGTTGCAAAGATCAGGGAAAGGAAGGGATTGAAACCAGAGCCCTACAACGAGGATTACTACGCAGGACTCTGATTTCCCGGAATTTTTACCATAATTTTTTATTTTGATTCACAACAGGTCAGAGCTGTATCAACAAAAGTATAATCTATTTACTTTTATTGTTATAATGGAACCAGTGGCCATGAGCGTGAACAGTAACTACGCGGGAATAGATTCTACCTGGGTAAACAGGAAGTATCATCCATTGGTAGATAACTTCAAATTTAACCTTCATGCTTTTATCAGGAACAGGGCTGGTGTTGCTGGCGCCATAATCACCGCATTCTTTTATTTTTTCACCATTCTCGATTATATATATCCAGCGTATCTTGGTGTACCCAATGATCAGACTATCTACCAGTTTGCATCCACTTACGGTGGACTGGGCATAGTATCAAACCCCACTGCGCCGGGATTGATGCATGGTTGGCAGTACTTACTGGGAGCCACGGAATTCAATATTCCACTTCTGCCTGTAATGCTTGGGGCGCTGAAATACGACCTGACCAATGCTACATTTGTTGTACTTGTCTCCTCCTCCATAGGAATAGTTGTAGGAGTCTTCTCCGGATACATAGGAGGCGTACTTGATGAAATAATTATGAGGATCACCGACATATTTCTGAGCCTTCCACTCATTGTCTTCGCACTTGTCGTGACTGTCGCGCTCGGTGATTCAGTTAACGACTTTGTATATGCACTGATTGTGGTCATGTGGCCATTCTATGCAAGGATCACAAGGAGTGTTGCACTATCCACGAAGAACCTCAACTTTGTTGAAGCTGCGAGAGCATCCGGATCGGGAACTGTGAGAAATGCATTTGTCCATGTGCTGCCCAATTCGCTCCCCCCTGCACTCATTCAGATGTCACTTGACCTCGGCACCGTTGTGCTGCTATATACAACACTGTTCTTCCTGAATTCGTTCTTTTTGAATGGCCTCGTCTTTGCACCTGAACTCGGGAACCTCATTGCAGTGGGGTCAGCGAACGGTTACCTGTTCACAGGCGTCTGGTGGGCCTTCTTCTTCCCTGGCCTGTTTCTTCTCTTTTTCATAGTTGGCACAAACCTGCTGGGCGACGGCCTCAGAGATCTGTTCGACCCGTCATTAAGGTCCTGACTGTTAGGATGTCAAAAAAATTTTCATCTTCCAATGCCTTGTTATGTGCTCTCATCAATTACATGAACATACATGACTGTATTTTCTCTATAATGAATAGGGGAATTAGTGGACTTTTGGTATGTTTATGAGGGTTGAATCATCGCGCGCAAATGTTAAATCAGATTCAATAATGGAGAGCCATGAATCTCGCGGATCTAACGGATCACAAAGTGAGAGTATGGTTCATAGGGCAGGGGCAGGAGAACCTCATTCCAGACATGTGTTTTGACGGGGTGCTAAAGGGTGTTGATCAGGGAACCTACATTTTCCTTACCACGGATAAGAACACCGGTGAGGACAGATATGTTGTCATGCCCGTATCCTCATGCAGATTATCAGTGGCTCCCTGAAAACAATGTTATCAGATGAACATAAGACACTTTAGCATATCGACCTATTTTTTTGGCGCCTTATCGCTGATAATTCCCCCACTGATATGACTTGAAATGGTTCATTAATATCACCGGGCTGATGCCTTCATTGGCTCTATTGTATCCATGAGTATTTTCAGTATATCGCTTCTTCTTGTATCTGCATCAGTCCCTTCAAACTTGCAGTTGACCATCAGGATGTAACTGTTCATGGTGGTTTCATCAATCCGCAATACAGGTTTATCTTTTGCACCCGGTAAACTCGCTATCTTTGAGGAGATCAATTCATTGATGCTCGTAAATGATATGTACTTTGGAATCTCATATCTTGCCTGCACATTTATACCCGACTTCCGGACAATCAGTGCACCCTGAATCACCACAGAGTTGGGCATCTTAACTATATCCCCGCTTGCCGACTCAAGAACCGTGTAGTTGATAGAAATATCCCTGATAATACCCGTATATGCCGTGGCCTCAATCCTGTCGGTAGAGAAGTATTTGGGAAAAAGAGTCGGGAAGATCCCGCCGTACTGCCATGTATTGATTGTGACCGTGTCACCCACCTTGAACGGCCTAACGACGGTAAGGAATATCCCTGCAAACTGGTTGGAAAGAACACTCTGAGCAGCGAGTCCAATCACCACAGAAAGCAGAGAACCGCCGAGAATTACAGAAGATACGTCGACACCAAGATCAGCCAGCACCGCTATGCCTATGACAAAGTATCCAATCAGATTCACTATGAATATTATGGGATGTATGGATGAATATTCGAGGTACTTTCCAAGAAAGCGCCTCAGCATGTTAACTATAATCTTCAGGATTATGTAGATAAGGATAGCAATGAAAATCGCATCCACGAATGAACTGAAATTCTGGGGAATTATGTGGTAGACAGCTGTCACCATGTATACGGCAACAAGGACGGCGGCAAGAAGAATAATCAGCAGGGCAACTAACCTCAGAAGCCCGTTTGTTTTATCGTTAGCCATATATCTTTATAGGTTTTTCAATCTTAACTTTTCGGTGGTTCAAAACCATAAGAATTTATCAGAACAAAGAGAGGAAAGTATTATCTATTCTCTAGCTGATTATCTGGGAGATTAATTCAAGAATGGTTGAGAACTATGACAAGAATAGGAATGTCTGTTAAAAATCTGAAAGAAATCACTGACCTGCTTAACACCGTAATAACTGAAGTAAAACTTAAACTCGAATCGAAGGGAATCAATATAAGAGCGGTAGATCCAGCACATGTGGCCATGATCAATATTGATATTCCGAGGGAGTCCTTCAGGGAGTACAGTCTTGATGCTGATGAAGAGATAGCTATTGACGTAGAGAGACTCAAGAACGTCATAAAGGTTGCCAGGGACTCTGATGAGATAAGCATCACCAAGGAGAAGGACAAGCTTCTTTTTGAGATTGGCACTGTCAACAAAAAATTCAATCTTCTGGATCCCAGCACGGTTACCACCCCGAAAATACCGCAAATTAGTTCTGAATTTTACGTTGTATTGCTGAAATCTGATCTCGAGAAAGGTCTAAAGGCCGCGGAAGATGTATCTGATGCAATAAGGCTGACGCTTACGCCTGATTCTTTCAGGGCAAGGTCTGTCTCTGATACTGAGGAATCTGAACTGATACTCCCAAAGGATATGCTCAAGGAGATCAGCTGCAAGAGCACCATAAAGAGTTCCTATCCTCTGGAGTATCTGATCAGGTTTATCAAATCCGTGACAACAACCGACGAACTTAAACTCTCATTCAAGGATGACTACCCGCTGGTCATTTCTTTCAAGTTCGGTGTCGGAAGAGATATAGACGGGACATTCCTGCTTGCCCCCAGAATGGAGCAGTAAATAATTGAAGCGTATTCTGTTTGACTGATTAGCGCGAAAAAAGTCGATTCATGTTTTGAGTCTTACTGGAAGATGGAACCGGTTGACGGGTCTACTAAGTCTGTATGCGGTTAGAAGGTATCCGTATCACATTTATGAGATTTAAATGCAGTACAACACTGTAACGGAACCGAGCGGTACTTTGCTGAATATGAATTAATGAAGGTGATCTAACGACAATCATGGTTTATTATTCTCAACTAACTGCTTTACGCTGTTGCTGAGAATAAAACAATGCCTGCTCAGGACGGTAAGTTTTAAGTCTCAAATATTATTTATTAGTTAATGGGTGCTATAAAGAAGTTCGTGTCTATTTTGATAATACTATTTATTTTATTCGTTGGATATAATATATTGAGAAATGGAGGGTTGAATGATGTCAGTATACCAATTTACGGACACCAGACATCAGGTTACCCCAGCGTATATTCTGTAAAAAATAATACATCGCTTGAGCAGATGTTTGTCACTTATGGAAATAATGGAAATGGAACCTCCTGGACAGGCGCAGACGGTACATATTCGCTCCACCTTGATAACTCCGACACAGTGTGGATATTTGATGATACATTACTGGGAAGCGTGTTTCCAAATGGAACCAGATATCCTGTACCGGAGACCCCTCTTGTGCACAACTCAATGATTCTTGAACGGAATGGAGATATCATTAAGACCCTGGTGAATGATAGCAACGGAGAGCTGTCTGGCTACCTTGAACCTGGCAATTCAAGCGACTGGTTCTGGCCGGGAGATGCAATATTAAACGGAAATCAGATTGAACTTCTTATGGGTGAATACACAACCAATGGATCGAATATGTTGAGCGTTAAATTTCTTGGGAATTTTCTCGCTGTGCTGAATAGCAGTTCACTTAGGGTCGAAAACGTGTACAATCTTCAAAAATCAAACATCATCTGGACAGAGTGGCTCTTATACCATAATGGAAAAACGTACATATTTGGCACAAGGTACAATTCTACCCTCGCATATGTTGCCAGCGTTAACGGAACCAACCTTTCAGGGAATTGGAGCTATTATGACGGTTCTGGCTGGACCCAGAACTACTCGCAAATTTCTCCGTTCTTCACTTCTGTGACAAATGGATATAGCGTGGCAACCGTTGGCAAATATTTTGCGATAATTACCACGGATGCATCAAGTCCTCTTGCTGTTTTTGACGGGAAGATTTTTGCATACTTTTCCCTTAACATAACAGGACCGTATAATAACAGTGAACTACTGTACACAACCCCTGAACAGGAAATTTACAGTAATACAACGGAATATGGCGTCTGGACCTATGGGCCGCATGTTCAGGCCGAAATAGGGAACAGCACATTGGTTATCTCGTACAACGTTGATGGATTTGGCCCTGGAGCCATAACCAACGTCTCTGTTTACAGGCCGAGATTTATAGATGTGAGTTTCTCGTTGTAGCGTCTGGCCAGATATCCGAAAAGCTATTGTCAAGAATTTTGCATGAACATTGACAGAGTAGTCGCTGCATTAAGAAAGAAGTGAAAATTTAACAATTGTTTCCCAAATCCTGTAAATTATGATGTGCGTGCTTACTGCTTCCATATAAAGTCGCAGAATCACCTAATAATATTCCTGAAACACCCGTTATTCGTTACCCTGGGCCTGCTTGTATGGATTATTCATAAATTAAAATCCTGCCTGGAGTAAGGGCATATGCGGTGCAGCACACGGGCGCGAGGGGATTCGGACCCCTGATCTACAGCTTAGGAGGCTGTTGCCCTATCCAGACTAGGCCACGCGCCCTTGACAGATCAGGGATTTTAGGAACGTATTTAAATCTTAGATTTCGATGATTCGATTTTTCTTGGCCCGACTGACAATTATCAAATTTATGTCACACTTTTCATCCATTGGAATTATTTGGATCATATCTCAAGATTTTTCTTCGCCTGTCTGAAAAGCTGAAATTGACGCTGAAGCACAATCTGCCTATGACTTAAAATATATTGAAAATGACAGTTTGTGCGTCGAATGAATCCCGTGATTATTTACCCGTTTCAGCATGATATTATAGCAAGAAAACATTTGGAAAATATGTTTCTGAGAATTGATGGCTGGGAATCTAACCTGCGCTTCTCCGCAGCTCATTTCATACCGTCACACGATAAGTGTTCACGCCTCCATGGGCATGATTACGCTGTGAGCGTTACTGTTTACGGGGACCAGGAAAAGGAATTTCTAATAGATTTTCTTGAACTTAAGAACATTATAAACAGGGTCATAGCGCCAATGGATCACAGGGTTCTGGTTCCCTCACGGCCCGGTCTGCTTGAATATACCATGGACGATGTTTCCTGCACGGTATCCTATGGTCACAAAAAAATGATTTTTTCAAAGGAAGATGTGTTTCTGCTGGATGCACAGAGCTCTTCCAGTGAGGAGATGTCAAGTTATATAGGACAGAGAATAGTTGAGTCACTTAGAAAATATCCAAAGATAAGAAGACTGGAAACCTGCATTGAAGAGGGCCCTGGAATGGGGGCATGCGCGGAGATATCCATTACCCATGAATAAGGCAATCGTGCTGCTTTCCGGTGGTCTTGATTCCTCAACCTCACTGGCTTATGCAAAAAGTATTGGTTATGACGTGACCGCATTGAGCTTCAACTACGGGCAGAGGCACAGTATCGAGCTTCAAAAGGGTGCGCAGATTGCTGATTTCTATGGTGTCAGGAGAATCGTCTTTGACCTCGATCTGAGGCAGACGGGAGGCAGCTCTCTCACTTCAGACTCGAAGGTGGAGGAGCGTGATATTGAGGATATTTCCAAGGAAATACCGAATACCTATGTTCCAGCAAGGAATTCTATCTTCCTTTCGGTTGCATTCTCTGTATGCGAGGTGAACAAGTGCGATGCAGTGGTCATCGGTGCCAATGCGCTTGACTATTCAGGATATCCTGACTGCAGACCCGAATTCTTCAATTCCATGGAAAAATCCCTGAACCTCGGCACCAGGATTGGCGGTGAGAAAGGCATCAGAATAATGGCTCCTTTGCAGTACCTTAGCAAGGCTGAGATAATAAGACTCGGCAGCAGACTGGGTGTTCCCTACCAGCTCACTTACTCATGTTACAACGGGAAGGATGAGGCATGCGGGAAATGCGACTCGTGCCTTCTCCGGTTGAAAGGGTTCATGGAGGCGGGTCTTGTTGACCCCATCAAGTATGCAGAATATCCAGGCTTTTACAGAGATTATTTGAAAAAAAGATTGGGTTAATGGCTTTTAGCCAGAAACTCATCCACTTTTCTGCAGTTCTCTATCACTGACTTTGTTGTGTTCTTCCAGAGGACCATTTCCTCAGGTGTGAAGTCAAGGTCGTATATCTGCTCTATGCCGTCCTTTCCTATCTTCACTGGGAGACCTATGAATATGTTGTCTGCGCCGTAGTGCTTGGCATGGCTTCCACTGAGGTATGCTGCGCTGGGGATTACTCTTTTCTTGTCCTTTATGACAGATTCTGCCATTGCTGTGATTGATATACCCGGTGCGAAATATGCGCTTCCAGTCTTGAGGTAATTCACAATCTCCCCGCCGCCGCCTCTTGTTCTCTTGACAATTGCGTCAATTTTCTCCTTGCTCAGAAGCTTCTCAATGGGTATTCCTGCTATATTGGAGTATCTTATGAACGGTACCATGTCGTCTCCATGGCCACCGATAACGAAAGCGTTCACATCCTCCACTGACACATTAAGTTCCATTGCCAAAAATGTCCTGAACCTTGAGCTGTCCAGCGAACCTCCAAGACCCATTATCTTTTCCGGCTTTATTCCGGAGACCTTCTGAAGCGCATATGCCATTATGTCTGCCGGGTTTGTCACTACAATAACAACGGCATCAGGAGCATACTTCTTGATCTGTTTTGCAACGCCTGAGATTATTTCCACGTTCTTCCCGAGCAGATCATCCCTGCTCATTCCAGGCTTTCTCGCAAGTCCTGCAGTGACCACGATGAGTTCCGAGCCCTTGAGGTTTTCATAGACAGAATCATCCTTTGTGGTGAAACCAACTACTCTTGAGTCTGTTCCCCAGTGGGGGTTTCCTTCCGCTATGTCAAGTCCCTTTCCCTCAGGCACTCCGTCAACAACATCAAAGAGATATAGGTCGCCAAGCTCCTTGAGTGCCATAAACTGCGCCACAGTGGCGCCAACATTTCCTGCTCCTATAAGAGAGATTTTTGGTCTGTTCATGATAGTTAATTGCCTGGTTGATTAAAAATAATTGTGCCTAATTGCTGGCTGAAAATACCTCCCCCATGGTTTCCAGAATGTTCACAGTGATAGAGACTATTATGAGAATTGAAGCGGCAATGAATATCCATCCAACAGCTATTGTGAGTGCAGAGAAAAGCGCGGTGTAGATTGACATTGTTGGTAGTGGTAGCGCAACAGAAAGTGAAACTGATGAAATGAGTGCGCTGTTTGACGTGATGAGATAACCGGTCACAAGAATACCGGAAGCAAACAGCAGCGAAGAAAGCAAGAGAAACAGTTCAGCCATCCTTCTCTGCAGGCTCACCCTGACAATGGAGTAAAATGCAGACGAGACAAGGGCTATGAGAATCGCAGCGATCGAAATGAATCCATAAGAACCGAAAAATCCGAACACTTCAAATAGAAACACAGGAACTGATTCTGATTGAAGCACAACTAACAGTATGGAGGAAGGACTCAGGATAAATGGATTTGCATAAAATGCCAGAAAAGCGAACACGCTTCCCACAATTGCGATCATTCTCGATGAAACCTTTGCCTCCTGGGACTCAAAAATGTCAACCATTGCTGCGACAAATACCAGGCTTCCTGCCACAAAGAGATCGAAACCTGAGACAGGCTGACCAGACATCACAAAAGAGATTCCCATGAGTACCAGCATCAGGAATATCAGGATGGAAATATTCCCAAGTCTTTCCGGGAGACTGTACCTGAGCGCTATGAACATTAGATACACGGAAATTATGATAAAGACGATGGATGAAGCAATTCCTGCACCAAGAGATACTATCGCGGGCGAATATACTGGGTGATCATACATCTCACCTGTGAAAAGTACGATCTGAGCTATCCCCTGAATCATGAAGCCAACGGTCATTGCAGCTGCGCCTATTATCAGGATCAGGGAAAAGTTGAACGATGACTTCACGTTCTCTGTTGTAGTTTTCACTTGATTGTTCTTTTTATCCTCCTTAATTGTGGCCTTGGCAAGGCTTGCACCACAGTTTTTGCAGAAAAGAAATGTGTCAAGGTTTTCCTGCCCACAATTTGGGCAAATCTTAGTCACGAACTTCAATGGGCTGTCCTGATTTAAATATTTCTCCCAATAATCCCCATGCTAAAAAAAGCAAATTTGCTGGACAGGCTAACTCCTTTGTGGGAGTGATATAAGCCCACAGGGTAGACAGACCGATCTGGTGAAACCCATTCATCGGATCATACTTCTCTCCACCTTGTCAGTTTGCGGGCTGCGATGTAAAATACTGCCAGGTCAATAAATAGAATCAACCACATCACAGGCATGACCGGCGAAAGCCCGAAATAACCCTGAACCAGAACGGCAGCAGGCGTGACAGGCGATGCGGAAAGGATGTATAGGTAGAAGCGGGGGATGTACGTATATGGATAAAACGTGGGAGGAAGTATGGTCATGATCACCGAAAGTATGGCAGCGATACCCCATACATTCCTCACATGACCTATTGCTCCGGAAATTATAAATGAGATGGATGAAGTTGCAACTACCAGGATCAGGAGCACCACCACGAGGACCAGGGTACCTGTAAATGAGAACAGATGGAACACCAGTCCAAGTATTGCATAGAGTATGATGCCTGGCCCGGAAAAAACCACATAACTGAGTGTCATTCCAATCATGTAGTCTGTTGACGAAATCGGACTTGCGACAAACAGGTCCTGTATTCTGAGCTGCAACCTCAGGAATGCTGCGTCTCCAGAACTCTGCAACGCCACGGTGGCCACCAGCGATACAAAGCCCCCTGCCACGGCATAAGCCAGAAGCTGCCCATGGCTCAGTATGTATACAAGAAACAGGAGCGTCAGGGGACTGCTCATGGAAGCGATGATATAGGATGGGCCCCTGGCAATTGATCTGAAACCATAATACCAGGCAAAGGTTGATATAAATTTAATATTCAATTTCCACACCATGCTTAATGAACACATCGTCCAGAGATACTGGCTTCACAACTTCGCCCGCTTCGATATAAGCCATCGCCTCCTCCTTCCTCACATATTTGATCCTGGTGGAGCCTATGGTGATTGCGGGGTCTGCAATGTCCTTCCCTTCGACCCTCACAAACCCCTCAAATCTTTTCATAAGATCCGCCACTGTGCCCTTTTCTATAATTCTGCCGTCATCAATCAGCACGACTTCGCTGGAAAGCTCGCTGGCCTCTTCCATGTAATGTGTTGTCAGGATAATGTCGCCCTCTATCTGTTTGATTGCGGACCACACCTCTATGCGTGATATTGGGTCCAGTCCCGTTGTTGGTTCATCCAGAAATATTATGTCTGCATTTGAGGCAATGGCCATTGCAACGAATACCTTTCTCTTCGTGCCGCCTGAAAGTGTATCTGTTGGCTTGTTTCTGTACTCCTTGATCCCCAGATCCTCAAGCGCACGGTTTGTCGAAACTGTAGACTCCTGCAGGGACTGCCCCCTGCCTGTAAGGTACATCTTCACTATCTCGAATGGAGTCAGGATTCCTATGGGAGAGGCTTCCTGAGGTATGCTAACTATCTTTTTCCTGATCTTTTCCGGAAACCTGATCACATCTATGTCGTTGATGTAGGCGCTGCCCGACGTTGGCATGAGTTGCGTGGACAGTATTCTGATGAAGGTTGTCTTTCCGGCCCCGTTTCTTCCTATTATGGAAGTTACTCTTTTTCCCATGACCGTACTGATACCTTTCAGCGCCTGCACATTGTTCTTGTATGATTTCATCAGGTTTTCTGTTCTGATCATGTTTCACCGTTTCCGGGATTTCGTTATGGCTGTTTCTATAATGTAACGAGGTATATTTTTGTACGCAGGGTGGAATGTTTATCAAAACAAAGGTTATATCATGTAATACAATACTGCTGAATGGCTGAATTCAGATGCTATATCTGCAATGCACCTGTAAAGACAGGTGAAAAGTTTACATTCACAAAATCCGGATCGGTGCACTTTGACTGTTTTATTTCAACCAGAAGGAGGGACCTCCCTGAGGAAAAAAAGGAAAGTCTGAGGCACCTGAGCATTCTTCTGGATTCCCAGTTGAGTTATTTGATAAACGTCCTGAATCTCAGGAACGAGACTGGCGGGGCAAACGACACTGTAAACACCGCATACAAGAACATTGAAAAAGAATGCGGAGAAACCACCCGTAAAATAAGCGAACTGTAAAGTTACCAGGGCAGTTTACACGCATACTGTCCATATTAGCAGTTTTCCAACGCATTTCCAGGAAATGGATCAATAAGCTTATGCAGGATGAATTACTTATTAAATCATGGATGCGTTTGAATTCAAAAAATATAACAGTACGGTTGCCACTGCTAAAAACCTTGATGAATTGAAGGAACAGATGGAAAAGTTCAGGAATTCGGACCCTTCGCTTGTGAACTGGCACCTTGAACAGGGACACATACAGAAATGGCTTGAATATGCAGGTTACAGGGATGCCGCTGAAAAGCTGAATGGTGTCAAATCTGTTGATGAAGCACTCAGGGTTCTTTCCTCATCGGCGACCCGATCGCGTTCTGGTGGATCCGGAAGAGGCGGCCAGATGGGAATGGGAAAGGGGAGAAAAGGAAGCGGACCCATGAAACCCGGATCGCAGAGAAAATAAGAATTTCAATTCTTTTCAGATCGGCCACGACCTATTCTCATTCCAGAATTATGCCGCGAATATGAAGTCTGAATTTTCTGACAGGATCAGATCAGATTATCCATGCCTGAAATCCAGGCGTTCTTAATTTTAGATATCTCAATATCCATGAGGGGCAGGGAACGGTCGCTGATAAATATTCTTGACCCGCCGGTTTCCCCTATTGGCTTGAAATCTATCTCGCTGAATATTTCCCTGACTCTTTTCAGAGAATCCTTCGTGATTTCCACCATTATCCTGTTTCCGCCCTCCGAGAATAGTTTCACGTTGCTCTTGCCCCAGGACAGCGGCGAAAGTTCAACATTGGCACCGATCTCGAGTCCGAAGGACATTTCTGCAATGCAGGCCGCTATTCCACCCTGTGCAACATCGTGGGCTGACTTTATGAGTCCTTCCTCCACTGCGTGGCCCATCGCCGTCCCGATTCTGTTCAGTTCGTCAAGATCAACTGTTTCCCTGGAAGTACATTTTTTGCCAAGGAAATCAACATATTCAGATCCACACAGATCCATGGAGTCCTTTCCCACTACCACTATGATGCTTCCTTCCGACTGGAAATAGCTGGGTATTGTATAGTCGACGTTCTCCACTATTCCTGCCATGAATATGGTTGGAGTGGGAATTATGCCTGACCCTTCGCTTTCATTGTAAAGGCTTACATTGCCGGAAACCACTGGAAGATTGAATTTTCTGCAGAAATCCCCGATTGCGCGGACGGATTCAACGAACTGCCCCATGATTTCAGGATCCTCTGGATTGCCGAAATTTAGAGAATCGATCACCGAATGAGGCTTTGAGCCTGAACATATGGTATTCCTGTAGGCTTCCGACAGGGATATCATGGTGCCGCTATAGGGATCCATCTGAAGATGCTTAATCATTGCCCCTGTGGTAAGCGAAAGCCCCCGGTTTGAATCCCGGAGAGGCTTTATAATGGTTGAATCTGAATGCGTTTCTGAATTTATCATGCCGGTGAGAGGTGGCACCACTGTTGAAGCTCTCACTGTGAAGTCGTAAAGCCGGATTATTCTCTGCCGTGAACACATTTGTGGAGATGACATGAAAGAGATCATGAAATCGCCATAATCCTTGAGCTCTGCGGGAACCACAACATGATTGTCATTTATCTTTGGTTCAATATAATGCCTGGCATAAACAGGACCGGAAGTCAGGAATCTGAGATCAAGGTCCAGGACCTTTGTTCCCCTGAAGAATATCTTGAGGTTATTTCCCTCTGTCACAGTGCCAAGCACAGAAAATTCAACATCCCAGCTGTCCATCACCCTCGCAAGCTGATCCAGGTTGCCGGGTTCTATTGCCAGTACCATTCTTTCCTGGCTTTCGCTAACCCATATCTCCCATGGTTCCATTCCTTCCTCCTTCAGCTTAAGGTTATCAAGATGTATCTCTGCACTGACGCCCCCTGCGAAACATAATTCCCCAACAGCGCTTGAAAGACCGCCACCGCCAAGATCCTTCATGCCATCCACTATGCCCATCCTGGTAACCTCTATGATAGCATGAATCAATGGTTCCGCGACTATAGGATTTCCAAGCTGCACTGATCTTGTGTTGCTCTTGTCCTCTGTATTTATTGATCTTGATGCAAAGTTGACGCCATGAAGGCCGTCCCTGCCAGTTCTCCCACCGGCAATGACCAGGATATCCCCCACCTTTGAAACAAAACTCCTGACGATGTCAGACTTCTTTGCTATCCCTACACATCCTGCGTTTATGAGGGGATTGGTGTCATAGCCTGGATGAAAGTCAACTGAACCAGCAACTGTTGGTATACCTATTCTGTTTCCATAATCCCTGATGCCTGATACAATGCCGTTCATAAGAAACCTTGTGGAGAGATGTCTTCCCTTCCTGTCCTCATAGTCAGGATTCCCGAAATAAAGCGAGTCAAGCAGCGCAACCGGCTGAGCACCCATACAGAGAACATCCCTGATCACTCCCCCTATTCCTGTTGCAGCACCACCATAAGGTTCAACCGCGCTGGGATGGTTGTGACTCTCCATCTTGATCACATAGGCGTTTTCCCTGTCGAATTCCACAACGCCTGCATCATCCTCCATTGCCAGAATAGTATAATCTGTTCTCAGGTCAGAGAGGTATCTTTTAAGATAAAGTCTTGAAGACTTGTATCCGCAGTGTTCACTCCAGGCCTGTGCCATGGCCTGAATCTCTACATCTGTCGGATTTCTGCCCAGACCTGTAAAATATTCCTGAAGTCTTCTCATTTCCTCAATGTTGAGCGCAAGGCCCATTGAATCACTCAATTTTTCAAGATCACTCAGATTGAGCTCGCGTATCGGTATCTCCCTGGCGATATATTTATCAGTTTTTCTGCTCATCTGACCTGCTCTACCTTCCTTATGTTGTACTTCTGGATTATTTTGTTGGCAAGGAGCTTTTCTGCGAGTTTTTGGGCAGTTTTCTCAGGCGTCCTGTCACTGTCGGAGACTTCAATCTCATAAAATTTTTTTATGGTTACCCTGTCAACTGTCTTGAATCCCAGCACCTTGAGGTTCTTCTCGATGTTGATTGCTTCAGGATCTTCAACACCCGGGAGGTATTCGATTTCTATACCGATCTTAACCATTGGGAGGCAATCCCTTCCGGCTTTAAATCTTATCCATCAGCACTTCCGACTTGATTGCTGATATTATTGGAGTGAGCGTCCTGGTGACGTTTGCAGACTTTTCCGCCACTGTTCCAGTTACGACAATGTCTGCTCCAGCTCTGGCAGCGTTTCTGGCTGCTGCCGGAGTTCTTATTCCCCCTCCCACGATGAGCGGTATGTTTATCCCCTTCTTCACCAGTGATATCATTTCCTCTTTCACAGGGTAGCCTGCACCACTGCCTGCCTCCAGGTACACGAATTTCATGCCGAATGTTTCGGCTGCAATCGCAAAAGAGAGGGCACGTTCGTTATCATCCTTTCCTATCAGGTCCACCTCGCCAACTCTGCCCACCGTCATGCCGGGCTCCACGACAAGGTATCCCATCGGAATGGTCTCCATGCCTATCTTCCTGAGATAAACCGCCCCTCTAGCCTGCTGCCGGATAATGAACTCCGGGTTTCGTGAGTTCAGGAGCGACATGAAGTAGATGGCGTCTGCCCTTGAACTTATCATTGCATGGGAACCCGGGAATATTATGACCTTCAGTGAAGAATACTGCTGGATATAGTCGATGCACTGATCCATTCCATCCGTGTCTATATTTGTCGATCCACCCACCATGATGAAGTCTGTTCCGGCATTTTCAGCCTCCTCTGCAATTTCCCCGCCCCTTTTGTACGACTGGGCTGCAGGGTCAATCAGTGTCATATGCACCTTGCCCTTCTCAAGCTTCTGCATTATCTCGTTGTATACACTCAAAAGTAACCACCCACAGCAAAAGAGACAAGTCCCATTATCATGGCAATTTTAGACACCTGCTGGCTCTTTCCTGCACTTACCTTAAGGTAAGATATTGAGATTATAAAAATTATATCGGTTGGTATCACAATCATCAGGTAGAATATCCCAAATATGCCGTAATAATAAGGGAGGAAAGAAATTGCGATCGCAATTGCCACCGACGCAGCCGAAACCAGTTCAGCCATCCGTACCCCGTGTGTCATAGGGAAGGTCTTCCTGTCCATGTCCCCGGACATATCCTGTATATCTTTTATGATCTCCCTGGAGAAATTCGTGAGACTCGCCATTCCAAAAAGAAGGATCATCCTGTCCAGTGAACTGACGCATATTCCTCCAAATATGAAAATAAGACCTACGAGTATGCTTATGCTTGCATTTCCTGACAGCCCTATTCCCTTCGTTCTTGTCTCATAGAGCACAAGCATGCCTTCTGCAACCACTACTATCAGCAGCGCCAGAATGCTTATGAAAAGATATGAAAGGACCGGCGCAGAGAGGAATAGAATTACTGAGACCAGAAGCGCGCTTCCCCTGGAGATCTTGCCTGTCACAAGAGGTCTTCCCGGATGATTCACACGGTCGGTCTCAACATCAAGATAATCATTCAGAATATTTCCCGCGGAGGTCACGAGGAATACCACCAGAGAACCTGCGGACACTGCGACCAGATAGTGCGTCAGGTCTGTACCCACGCCTATGAACGCTGAAATCCATGTCGCCAATATACCCATGACGCCATTCACGGGACGCAGAATTCCTATCCATTCCTTCATCAGAATTTAGAGAGGATAAACAACGCCCATATTTATTTTATCCAGACTCAAGCAGATCATCTATTATTGAAATTGCATAGGATGGGTCGGAAGTCTTTATACCACGGTAGGAGAACTGTGTTCTTCCGTTTGATATTCCACTCTCAGAAAGCTTCTCCATGACCACCGAGAGCGGCGGTATATCACGCTTCCTGTGCTGGGATTCAAGAGCCAGATCGATAAATAGAAACTGGAGATCGTCGTTCCTGAAGAGCTCCAGGTACCTGTTCACTGCCTTATCATTCACTATGGGTACTGGCATCTTTATCTCTTCCATGATCTTAAAATCCTGGAGGTTCCCCTTCCAAACCGGTCCCTCAATATTATTGGGTGCCGATCTTGTCAGATCGGTGTACTTATCGATGATCCCGATCCTGTCCATAAGCTGATCCGCCCTGCCTGATCCATGATCCACCCTGAAGAAAACCCTGTAATAATGGGAATGCCAGAGAGACATGACCGGGTACGCCGCCATATCAATTGAAGCTGCATACCTGATGATGGTTGATATCAGCAGCCTGATTCCCATCTCATGTTTGAATGAATCACACTCTATACTTGCCTGATATCTGCGAAGAGTTTTTTGCGGTGTGGATCCAGTGAGACCTGTCAGGTCGGTGGCGGTGATACCGATGTACCCATGGTTCCTGACATACGAGAGGGCCGGGAAAATAAATGGTATCGGAGTTCCATAGGGATCGATGTCCAAATAATCATATAGATCTTGCGTCACAGCAGCCTCGAATCTTCCTTCGAAAAGATCCGGATGAACATCATTCATCTTGCAGTTCTCCCGGATTATTTCCATGGATTTTGGATTCGGTTCGGCTATTGTCACATTGAGTCCCAGTTCCTTCTGAATCCTTATACCTCTTACTCCTGTGCCACCAAATCCGTCCAGAACATTTGACGGTTTTATACTGCTCAGGAAGCACTCCGTGATATTCCTGTTGAGCGACTGAGAAGTGTTGTAAAAACCGGCAGACCTTGAGCCGGGACCGGGCCCAAGATTTTCTGAACCGGCGTGAAACCTGATATCCCCCTCCCTTACGATCAAATGACTCCTTCTTCCCCGCGCAGTACTTTCAGCACTTTGAAGGGGAGTATATTCCTGTTTATTGGCGTGAGATCGAACACCCGTACGCCCTCAAGGCTTCTTATTTCCTGAAGTACCGGATTGCGGGATTTCTTGTGAAGAGTGACGATCAGAGGCTTGTCGGAGTTCAGCGTCTCCTCGATCTCCTTCTGAACAACCTTGGTGGTATTCTCCAGTTTTCCTATTTCGTCTATAACTATGTAGTCTGCATTCTCCCTTGCTTTCTCAAGACTTGGAACAAGAAACTCCTCAAGCAGTCTCGTATCAACACCAATCTTGTCTATCTTAACCCTGGATGCTATTGATACATCCGAAAATGTGATCTTCTTCTTGGTGAAGAGATCGTACAGGGTGTACCCTGAGAGCTTGCCATTTTTCATCGTCTCTCCCACAAGAAGGCCCTGCACCTTTGCACCGTCGTGCTCAAGCATCTCGATGATCTTTTTCAGTACTTCAGATTTTATTGATCCAACCGGGCCGGTGATTCCAACCTTAACTGCCATTATTCGTTCTTACCTCCAAGATACATTAAAGGATAGTCCATCTCTTCTATATAGTTCAACCTGGCTTCGACGCTTTCGTCCTTGTATTTTATCACAACTGAGACTGTAAGCATCTCCCCGGAAAGTGTTATGTACTTGTACACACCCTGCCTCTTCTTTACCATTTCCGGATCTATTCTGACAGAGGCACTCTCAACAAACGGCTGAACCATGACGCTGTCTTTGATCGCATTTTCAAGAGATTCAAGATTGCTGAGGTTTATCGGTACGCCAACGTACTGGTGATATATTGTTCCCAGCTTTATCCCGGCTTCAAAAATAGCCCTCTCCCTGTTAGTACATTTAAAATATGATTCAGCGGGATCGCGCATTATTAGAGCATATAGCACCGACGTACATAAATATTCACTGCGAAATTATAATTGACTGCCCTGCGGTTTCTCTGTCACTTTCAGATCATCCGGTATGTTGGAATTTCTGCCCGGATTCATGTCTTCTATGGATCATGACCGAATCCCGCATGCACAATAATTAATTATAAATAGACCATCACCAGTCTGGTTCCAATGACTGCAGATCAACCTAAGATTACTGACAACTCTGAAATGAAGCCTTATCAAAAGCAGAAGAGAAAAATTTCAGGCTTTGCCTCCATCATCTCTGCCAGAAATATTTACAGGTTCTTCGGGCTTCTTCTGTTTGTTGTTGGCACGGTCTTTTACCTTTCATGGTCCATACTCTATGGAACATGGACTGATATCGGACTCTATTCCTATGTGGTCCCTCTGGTTGTTTTCGGGCTGTTGCTGCTGCTGCTCACCCATGAACAGGACAGGGCGGAAAACCACTAGCTGGCACTGGTCCTCTGGACCTCCCCTGTCGTACATATTACCCTGATCTTCCTCAGCTCTTTTTTTGTGTAATAATAACATTCGGAGTAAGGATCGGATTTTCCGCCCAGAAGTGAATCTGTCCTGAAATCCTGGAATCTGTTCTCTGTTATCAATCCAATGGAATTCCTGGCGAAATCCCTGTTCCTGAATACAAAAATACTGCTGCTGTTGTTGATGATTGACTTCCCCTCGGGATATTTGAGATAATCATCGATGTTCTGGCTGAGGCTTACAACTGCGGTATTATGATGCCTTGAACTTCGATAAAGATGGTCGAAGTACTGAAGAAGTTGATGGTTCTGGAAAAACATGTGAACCTCGTCTATCAGGACCGCTCTCCTTCTCTTCTGCTGTCCGCTGATGAATGAAGATATAGCATCGGTTATGGTCTTTGAAAGGGTCTCGTCGCTGATACTGGAAATCGGGATTGTTCTAACGATTAATGTTCGCCTCATTTTCTGAGAATTCCCCAAGCTGTTGTTGATCTCGTCTATTATCGGCTCAGCTCCGGGTTCATTAATTTTAAGTATTTTGCACAGACCTCCGAATGTCTCGCAATTGTACTCCTCCAGTGGATCAAAGATAAGGAGATCGTCCACATACCCTGTGATCAGGCTTCTTGCCATCAAAATTTTTGAAAAAAAAGACTTCCCGGACCCTGTCTCACCCATTATACAGATATTGTATGAATTTCCTGAAAACAGATCCAGGAACACAGGTTTCTCATTATCACTGTCCATTCCTATCAGTGGACCTGAATCTGGACTGCCGGATTCTCCATAAACTGGCAAAAGTTTCGACACATTTTCGCTGTCGATGATGTAATTTCCCTTCATGGATTTCATGGGGTTTGAATAGTAACTTATTCTGCCACTGAGTCCGAAATGCTCAAGATGAGTGTCTATGCCTATCATTTCAAGTGATCTTGTGAGTCTCTGAATGGAGGAATTCAGGCTCACCGGATGATCGGATATCAGGTAAAAAACAATCTTGCAGAAAAATATTGAGTTTCCTTCAACACTCGATTTTTCTGACAGGTATTTAAGACTCTTGATATGTTCATTAAGAACTGACGTTTTTCCTCTGTCACTGCTGCTAGAAATTCTGGATTCCGAAATCCTGTCCGCAAGCATTCTCTTAATCATCTTCTCTGAATTTTCCTTCCGGATAGGATTGATGTCCACTCTTGTTGCAACCGGGAAATCTGTGGAGTCCAGAAGGTTGTGCACCATTTCGTAGTTTGAACCGCTGATGTTGTCAAGGATCAGGACTGCGTAATACCTCCTTCCTTTGAAATAGTGTCTTTTTGCCAGAAATTTTTTTCTGATAGTCAATCTATTGTCTGTTTTAAATGATGATTTGCTCGCTTCCATAAATTCCTCAGCTCAGTCTATAAACTCCAGAATTTCCCTCACCTCATTCTCTGCAGGATTCCTGCAGTTGAAACCGTTCGCGGTCAGGTTATTCATGAATGATTTTGTCTCCTCTCCAAGAGATGACAGGTCAGATTCACTATTGTTTCCATTGATCCTTCTCTTAAGAAGTATGTAAATACTTTGGTAATAAACACCGGAAAGTGCATAATTCAACAGCGAAGCATATTCACCTTCAATGTCCGCATCATGACCGGAATCCGTTATCAGAGCATCATGCTGCTTTTCAACCGGAATCGATATCACGGTCAGATCGCTTACAATCTGGTTCAAAGCCAGGGACATTCTCGTATAGACACCATTTATCTCTGCCAGGGACCTGCTGTGAAGGTTTGATCCTGATATGATAAAGAGCGAAGCAAGATGATTTTCATTTCTAACATAAATGAATTCCTCCCTGCCGATGTTTTCATTTATTATGACATTCTTCTGTTTCTTCCTGAATCTGAATGACATTTCTGAAAGAATCGCCGTCATGGTATCCTCCCTCCGACCCATGATCACCAGAGCAGGGAGCGCCAGAATCATAATGAGTGCGGACGCTTCGAGACTGAATTTTGAGATGATGGATGATATCGCGAAAACCATCAGAATTCCAACAATCGTTTCATAGCTCAGTCCAAATAGCAGGTGCCTGTAATTGAGAACGTTTGGAATAAATTCCCGACTCCTTTCCATCAGTATGCATCTCTCCTGAAGTTCATTTCATCGGAATATATCTCGTGCCAGTCAATGCGGTTTGCGCCTGGCCTGTATTCATTTATAGGTCCTGATGCCCCTTTTATGTGGCTCTTATTCATGATGCCGGACATCGCTCCAAATGATGCTACTCCAGGATTCTCTGCAAAATTCATGGCTGAACCGGATACTGATGCCACCTTTCCGGCCACTTCCTCTGCATTGACTCCTTCGAACAGTGAACTCAGCATTGAGGTCTGGAATATCCTTGAGTTTGACATTATCAGGAGAGGCATTGCTGAAGCCAGAAACAATAAACCAACCTGGAGAAGAAAATCAGATGGAAAGAATGATATGAGTTTCAGCACCAGCAGGACGAAAAATGGCATTATTGAAAGCTCAATGAACGTCTTCCACATCAGATGGGAAAACTTTTCAGTTCGCTTTGATCCCATCAGTAAGCTGAAAACCGGCAGAGTCAGTATGAGAAATAGAATGATGGCCTGCCTCAACTCAAGCATTCCCATGAGTGATACAGTTGAGATGAACAGTGCTGAGAGCAGGAAGAATTCAACAATAGCATTGCTGGCGGAAATTGATGTTATCTCACCTTTCACGTTAAGTACACTTAACAGGTCGTACCAGTTCCCTCCCTGGGAGTTCCATATCATTGTGTATGGAAACGAGGATGCTTCAAGAATAAGCCTGCAGAAGTCCGCAGAAAAAAACACAAAACAGAATACTGTAAAATATCTCAGAAGCCCGTACATCGGCGACATCGGGTTATAAAATGAATTGGATATCAGGAGATACATGGAGAATATCACAATGAGAATACCTCCAACTTCCACATATATACTGTTGACCAGGTATATATACAGGTTATTGAAACCCGTGCCGGGATTTTCCATTAGAACATATGAATATTCTGGATCAAGCCCGTAGTGCACAGCAACATACCAGAAGAGTGATAAGGAAACTATATAAGCCCCGTTGAAAAATGATATGATTCCCGCAATTACCGACTGTATGTCCACCATCCGTATGCACTCACGCACCAGTGGCCACGTAAAGGAAGATTGAATACAGAGTGCCGGAAACGGCCAGAATGTAGATTATGGTTCCGATTGTTGCATTCTTCATCTTAACTTTTGCAGAATATCGCTTTTCCTCGTCGTCACTGAAGAAATTTATTGCGATTGGTATCCACAACAGGGCTATTATAACAGCAGAGACGGATATCACGATCTCGTCTATCCTTGAAAGAATAGATGAAATCTGTTGCGTATTCGTTACGGTGTAACTAATTGCATTAATTAAACTAAAGACCATTATCCCAATATCGGTATTAGTTATATAAAACTCCTTTCAGTACTAACAGATTGAATATATAAAAATTGAAGACTGATCAAAAATTTTGAATCAGGATGGAGTGAATCTGTCAGGAATCTTTGGAATGCTTGATTTTATCTCCTTAAGCATTTCCTTTCTGTGATCATTCCTCACTTTTCCCTCCTCCCAACGCCTTCTATCGTCATCAGTTTCCAGAATTAAGCCTGGCACTTCTGACGGCCTTCCATCAAGACCTATTGCCACATAGGTGACAAAGGCGTTGGTGGTGAATTTTTTTTCGCCTGTCAGACCATTTTCTGAGAAAACGTTAATCTCGACCTCCATTGTTTCCCTGGTGACAAAATTCAATCTTCCCGTCATATGAACAATGTCTCCCATGGATATTGGTGAGAGAAAGAATAGACTGTCAATGCTCCCTGTAACAGAATTCCTCCTTGAATGCTTGATGGCAACTATTGAAGCCACGTTGTCGATCCATTCCATAAGATGGCCGCCATAGAGATTGTTGAAAATGTTAGTATCGCCCGGTAATACCATCCTTTCCAGTTGCGTGAACGATTCTTTCCAGCTTTTACTCTCCATGGACACCAAATCTGCTTCTTGTTTAAAGATATTCAGTCACTCTTATTCCATCTAAAAGTTGCATACAAAAGCGGAAGAATAATCCATGACAGCACAACTGGCATGGTTGCTATACTGTACGCAGGGGAGAGTGTGTGTGGTCCTGCAAGGATGATGCTAATCAGGCTGTTTCCCCATCTCATCACATCGCCTGCGATGCTTGATGGATTGACAAAGGAGACCAGTTCATATACACTGGTTGTGTATGATCCGAGCATGCTGTTTGATAACATGACAGACATCAGGAGCGGGATTACTATTGAGAAAACAACGAAGAGAAGCAGACTGGTGGACATTATCCTGTCAGATTTTTTCCCGAGGACGGATATCAGAAAAGTGATCGTTAGAAATGTAAGACTTTCCGCAAAAAGAGCGATCGCTATTATCGATAATGTACCTGACGGAAACTCCCCATCTCCCATTACAAGCGGAGTAAGATAGATCGGAGCTATCATTAAAAATACAGCCAGAGCAAGGAAGAATGACGAAATCATATACCGCACAGTGATTATCTGCGTCCTGGTAACCGGCCTCACCAGGACAGATTCCAGTATACCCTCCCCTTTCTGTGATCCGAACAGACTATAGCCTACAACTATTGCCATGACCGGAATTATCAGGAGATAGATAATGGAAAATCCGTTGAGAAGAGCCGATAACATCATCACTGGACCCGGAGAGGTCACAGCAACATCTTGCGGACCGAAATAAATTGTGGAAGATGGAGAGCTTAATGAACCGTTCTCTGGAATGTATTTGTAATTATAATACACATATTGAACAGGTCCTGAATAATTGTGATAGAGGATATGTGGGGAGACGTCAATGGTGGAGACCTGGGCGTGAACGGTCGTAATGTATGTATAATTGCTGCTTGACGAGAATGGAGAGGTCATGTATAACTTCAGAGGGGCAAAGGCTTTACCTGGCTCAAGTAGAATGACAGACAAAAGTGAGACGTAACTGTCCTTTGCATACGAGGACCCGAATCTCTGCGCTAGGACCCCGAAATATCCTGGATCTGTAAAATTATAGAATTGCACGTTGCCATAAAGGGGGGATCCCCCATAGATGAATGAATAATCTGCAGATAAGCTTATGACCAGCTTGTTTACTGGTCCTGAAGATGCGTTAAAGGTGGTGTTGACGAAGCCTGAAAATGCAGATTTGTTGTACAGAGTGAAAGAGTTATCCTGTGGTCCGTTCAGAAAAGTGAGTGATAGGGAGCTTGAGGATACCGGCTTTCCTGAGCTCCACATGAAGTAACTGTCGATGAAGTATGTTCCGTTTTTATAAAAATATGCACCGTACGCGTTAACGTTATTCATTGATGGTTCGGAGGAGTGCATATTGTAAACTGCCTCCGATCCCGTCAGTACTCCCAGAAGTACGAATACCAGAATCACTATATACAGTGATCTCGAACGCAGGGCTCTCTTGACTTCCTGCTTAATATAGTGTTTCATTCATTCACCAGCCTGAAAAACAGATCCTCAAGATTCCTTCCCTCATTCCTGAGTTCCGATATCCTGTACCCCATTGATGTAAGTTCGCTGTTTATGCTGGATATCTCTGTTGAGGCGTTGGTTAATACCAGGTTTTTGCCGTTCCGTTCTATATCCCCGTACCTTCCCAGTATTTGATCAATCCTGTCGTCAGGATTTTCAACTCTAATAATGATCTTTTTGCCTTTCTGGTCAAAAATTTCTCGTGTGTCTATAACCTTTTTGATTCTGCCCATGTGTATGATTGCGACCCTGTCGGCAATTCCCTCCAGTTCCGTGAGTATGTGTGTTGACAGGAAAATGGATTTTCCCCTGATTCTCATGTCTCTGAGCGCGGACCTCAGCATCCTTATTCCTTCAGGGTCCAGACCGTTCAGAACTTCGTCCAGAACCAGATTCTTAGGATCGTTCAGGAGAGATGCCACTATGGAGAATCTCTTCAGCATTCCCTGGGAAAAATTTCTCAGCTTCGTGAATCGGTTATTGTATAGTGAAAATTGCTTCAACAGTTCTTCTATTCTGGTCAAAGCATCCCATTTTCCTGTGCCATAGAATCCGGCAAAGTACCTGAGCAACTCGATGGGATTTGAATTCTTGTCGAAGAACGTGAACTCAGGGACCATACCCAGGGCTGATGATGCTGCTACCTTCTCTGTGACGATGTCATTCCCATCAATCAAAACATGGCCAGAAGTTGGCAATGTGAGTCCGGCAATCATCCTGATAGTTGTGGTCTTTCCTGCTCCGTTCAGTCCAGCAAAGCCCACAATCTCGCCGTCCCGTATATCCATGTTGATGCTATCGACCGCAACGAACCCATTAGCGAATTTTTTGGTCAGATTTTCGATCGCAATCAAGATTCATCATTTATGATTACGATTCTAATAAAATTTTATCACTCATTCCGTGTTATTACTCATATTCCAGTGTTTGAGGCTGTACGATTCATAACGAACAGATTTACCTGAAAGACAAACTCAAATAACTACAGTTAAATTCAAATGAAAAATATACCATCATATGAACACAGAAACCGAAAAGAAAAATTCGGCATACTCAGCACTCAGTTATGTGAAAGATGGTGACGTCGTTGGTCTCGGAACTGGTACCACTGTAAAATTCTTCATAGAAAAGCTTGCGGAGGAGATTGGGCAGGGACTTTCGGTGCGATGCGTGGCCACGTCCAGGAATACTGAACAATTGGCAAAATCCCTGGGAATACAGGTTTTTGACAACATATCGAAAATTGATGTTGATGTTGACGGGGCCGACGAGATAGATGGCAACGGGAACATGATCAAGGGCGGAGGAGGAGCACTGTTCAGGGAGAAAATCGTTGCTTACAACAGCAGAAAAGTTATCATCATTGCTGACAGCACAAAACTACATCCTGAGGGAATAGGAAATTTTGGCATTCCCGTCGAGGTCAACCCATTTCTTTCCCAGAACACGCGTTACAACCTGGAAAGGCTGGGAGGATCCTGCAAGTTCAGAGACGGCGGGAATTTTTACACTGACAACGGAAACCTCATACTGGACTGCCACTTCGGAATAATATCAAATCCCGTCCACATGGAACAGAGCATAAAAATGATCCCGGGGGTCGTCGAGGTTGGAATATTCACCAATCTTGCCGATACCCTGCTGCTGGGCAGGGATTCTGATGTTGAGGTCGTGGATTTCAGCAGAAAACAATAAAATAAATTATTTGGAGAAATTTTCCAATGGAGAATCTACTGTTTCTGATAGCTCTTGAGCTCCGCGATGGTCTGGTTTATCTCGCCGATCTTGTTGCTCAGATCCTGTATGATTTCCTCAAGGATCTCGTTGAATGTTTTTGAAAGTTTGTATCCATGAATGGGTCTGCCCTTTCCCTCCTTCTTCATGTTACGTTTGTTGATCCAGCCTTTTCTCCTCAGCCATTGCATGGCAATTGATACCTCGGGCTGCCTCAGACTGGTTTCCCTCTCTATTTCAACGCTTGTAATCTCGCCCTTGTCCCTTATGTACACAAGGGTGTACGCAACGCTCCTCGGGATATCTGATATTATGAGGTATTTCGCCAACTTGTTGCTTTCTTCAGAAATTACCATAACTATCCATGCTTAATTTATTAATAATATAAATATTTATTGTTATATATTAAAAATTCGGTCTCTTTGCTTTCAGGATTTGGCCAGAGCTTCCAGCTTGCTTATTATGGTATACAGCGAAGTTCTGCCGAGTTGCGGTACGTTTGGATCATTGGTCAGTTCGTCCAGCTTCGAAATCACTGTGGCGCATCTAAGATCAAGACTCTGGCTGGCCCTGTTTAAGACAGTTTTCGAGTCTGATGCATGCTTCCTCACGTTCTTTGGTACGGATGTGTCCTGGGACAACTCGTCCAGCAGGTTTATCACCTCATCAAATAGTTGTTTGTTCATTTTATTACCTCCCGAATGTTCTTCCCATATCCTTTATTGTTGAAAGGACCATCATTGTTTTTGACTCCTTCACTCCGGGCAATTTGCTCAGTTCCTCAACGAGAAATTCCTGAAGATTCCAGAATTCCGGGAATCTCACCTTGATGACAATGTCAAAGTCTCCCGTCACGATGAAAATATCCTCTACTCCCTTGTTCCCCGATAAATTTTTTGCCACCTGATCGACCCTGTTGACATCTGTTTTGATGCCCACAAGTGCAGTGACAATCTTTCCCTCATAAAATTTCTTGATAGAACTCGTGACTGCGGAAACTTCCATTCCTTCGTCCTTGTCATCATATACCCCTGACATTTATCATCACCTAAATAATAGAAACCGTGGAATCCTAACCTAGTTGAATCTTAGGTATGATAATAAGAACATAACTTTTTCTACATTCGACATATTTGAATCCAAATCTTACGCCTCCTCATTTCAGGATGCAAACATAAAATTTTATAGAGCAAAGCATATCTCGTCTAATCCCGGCTTAGCTCAGTTGGTAGAGCGGCGGACTGTAGAGGAAAATCCGGAATAGGAATACCGCCGTAATCCGCAGGTCTCTGGTTCAAATCCGGAAGCCGGGATTTTCAATTTTTCACCGGGGTGCTTAATCTAAAAAAAATTCGTATAGTATTCAAGAAGTATGTTTGGAAACTAAGGAGAACATTTCGCAGGATTCCGTAACAGGGAAGTCTAATTGGTTCTGTTCTGCGCTTTTACACCCTGTTTGATGGCAAATTCCATGCGTCCCTGTATGTCCTCATCTCCAGTTATAGAGGGTTTATTGAAAAGGTTTCTGGCCTCTCCTGCCAGGCCCCATAGCTGCCTTGGCCACAGGTTGTAAGTGTATGAATACCCTCTCACGCATGTACGGACGCATCTGTTGCATGTCTCAGACTTACGAACATAATCCTTGAAGTCCTGGCTATCGAAATATTCCTTGAATGAGCCTTTCCTCAGATCGTATGCATAGGTGTAGTCGCAGTTGTAGATCTGTTTGTCCGGGGTCACGTAAACGAACATCTTTGGAAAGTGGCATGTCCATGGTTTTCCTGCAACGAAGTCCTCAAGGACCTCTTCTGTCTCCATCAGCGGGTAGCCCTCCCTTTTCAAGTCCAGAAGTATCTCGTAGAATTCGTGGAGTTTACCGTCCTCCAGGCCTATCTCAAAGTTCGGCGTTGTTGTTTCGTCTGTCTGGCCGAAGTCAAGAGACTGCTCTATTGAATTGAATGAAATGCCTATCCCCAGATTCTGCGCCAGCTGAGCCATGGGCCTTATTGCATCCCAGTTGAGTCTGCTGATCGTTGTGACAAGGGACACCTTTGTCTTGCCGATCTTCTTCACTGCATCTATGCCCCGCATGACTTCGTTGAATGTACCGGGTCTTCCTCTGATGAAATCATCATATTCATTGTAATAATCCACCGACACAAATGCAAAATCAAGATTCTCCAGCTCGTGTGCCTTCTTCTCCAGGAAGGATCCGTTTGTGTTCATGACAGTGATGAAACCTTTCGCCTTTGCATAATCAGTGATCCTGCCTATATCCCTCCTTATGAGCGGCTCTCCGCCGAACATGTAATAACCACGCATGCCTGCATCATATGCTTCATCTAGCAGCTGGAACACTCCTTCGGTGGACAGATCCTCCTTCATTCTTGGGGTGTTTTTCCAGTAAGTGCAGCTCTTGCATCTTGAGTTGCATCCGAAGGTCATCGCATGGGCAAGGAAGAATGGTTTATGCGTTATAAGCCTAGATTTGACCATGGATCCAAGGGCTCCCATGTATCTATGCCAGTCAGACATTTTATGGCTTTCATCAACTTCCGGATGGTTTAATAGTTGTACCTGATTATTTAGTACCATAAGTTTTTTCATTCGGTTTTACTATATAGTAATTATGCCTAAATTTGTTTAAATATCATTGACTAATTGTATTATCTGGAAGTCGTATTCCTGGGCTTTTCTGTATATTATAATGTATTTATATGCCATAATCACAGATACTGACCACTATTGTACCAGATTATGCCAATAATATTTGAAATTTGGAGTCAGAATATACTGGTGCTGTTCTGCACAACCTTGTATCCCACAGAGATGAAACCGGTATGACTGATCGCAATATCATCCGGCCTGGTCGATCCTTCCCTCACTATGAGATCTCTCTTTATAAGCTCAAAGCTCAACCTGTGATAGAAGCCATGTTTTTCCATTGCAAGAACTGTCTTTTCTGTCTGGTTGAAATTGGGACAGTATGTCACAATTGATCCGCCGTTTTTGAGGAGTTTTGAACAGCTTTCCATCGCAAGCCATGGATCGGGTATATCAAGGATTATGGAATCGTTTCCCTTTTCTCCGCTGTAACTCCTGATGTCTCCATGGACATAGCTGACATTTCCTTGAATGCCAAACCTCCTTATATTTTCCCTGGTGAGCTGTAGGTTCTTCTCGTTAATGTCTATGCACTTCAGCTGTCCCCCTTCTCCTATTGACCATAGTATGAACGATGTGAGAATTCCGGATCCGCTTCCCGATTCGATCACCTTTGAGCCATGGCCTATGCCAGAATAGAATATGATTGCTGCAGCATCGTATGGTTGTATTATCTGAGGTCCCCTTTCTGATATGTCCCCAGAAAACGTTGGGTTAAAAGGCAGGACACAGAATTCATTCCCCTTTACAGTGATCCTGTCCCCTGAATCTATCACTAACGATGGTTTCACGGGTATTGTGTCTTTGCCAATCCTGATTTTGCCCTCCTCGGCATCAATGAATCCTTTTCCCTTTTTTCCGGATATAACGTACATGGCGTATGTATATGATCAATACAATTATATTTGTGGCAGGTTGAATAACCGGTAATGTAATCGTTATTCCCCGGTGAACTCAAGATCGAGACCAAATCTTGACCATTTTATCAAGCCACCGTCGATTGAGTAGACGTTCTTTATTCCATTTTCCATGAGGTACTGGCAGGCATAGTAGCTTCTTTCTCCTGAGTGGCATATGAGACCTATATGCTTGCCGCTGTGTCTCCTGATTTCGTCCAGTTTGTCCGGTATCGACATCATTGGTATCAGAATTGATTTTGGTACATGCCCGGAATTGCTGTCATATTCCCACGGTTCCCTGACGTCGATCACCATGGTTTTCTCTATTCCCGCCTTTTCCATCAGTTCTGCAAAATCTACAGGATGGATCACTCTCACTTCTTCTCTCTCATCCTCTAGTTCCATTTCTGATATTGAATATTGACTTGTTAATAAGTATTATGTAGTATTATGTAAAAATAACAATGTTTGTTATCCTGTCAGTGATTCACGTTCCATGGTCTACATTTCAGTGATCGGAGGAAGTATTGTCACTCAGGAGTATTGTGAAATTGCATATAAAGTGGGAAAACTCCTTGCACAGAACCATGCCATCGTGGTCTGCGGTGGCCTCACGGGAGTCATGGAGTGTGTAGCTAAAGGTGCCAACGAAAACGGCGGTATCTCTATCGGGATCCTTCCCGGGATGGACAGGGAGAATGCAAACCGGTACCTGACAGTCAGTTTACCCACTGGCATAGGATTCGCCAGGGATTTCCTTGTGGTCAGGGGCGGGGATGCCGTGATTGCCATAGACGGCTCGACTGGAACACACACTGAAGCTTACTTTGCAATATCTGAAGGGAAGACCGTGGTTGCAATCGGAACCATGGAGATAAAGACCAGAAAGGATAATGAAGGCGTCTTCCTGAAAGCCAGTTCAGCAGAGGAAGCGGTAAAATTGGCACTTGACGCGGCAGGAAAGATATGAGGTTATCGCTTCCTCTGCATCATATTCTTCATATATTCAATGTTAGCAAACATTGCCTCGTTCCCCAGTTTGGATAGCATCACAGCACCGGCTGCACTCTGGAGACCTTTCTTGCAGTAGAGCAGGTATTTCTTCCCTGGATTCTCTGAGGAGAATCTGGCGAGGTCATTTAGACTGAGTGATATTGCGCCGGGATAGTGCCACTGATTATAGTCCTCCTTGTTTCTCAGATCGATTATGAAGTCAGGAGATTCGATGACAGTTTTTGTGGCATTCTCCCTGACTAACTGATCATGATACCGTCCGATTTCTGACCCCCTGAGAACTGTCTCACCTGCCAGAATCTTCTCGATCATCTGATCCGGGACAATATCCTTATCAAGCTGATCAGGCCGAATTTTTGTGATGGGATTTTTTGCAAAAATTGAACAGAATTCGCCCAGGCTTTCCATGGGGAGCGCTCCGATTTTGCCGCATTTCAATGTTATTTCGTCCTTGTCCATTCCAACCAGCGGTCTTAAAACAGGCACATGAATCGACATGCTCAGTGAATAAAGGTTTTCTACTGTCTGAGAAGATACCTGTCCGATCGATTCTCCGGTAACTATGCCATATGACCCTGACTGGTTGGATATCCTTTCCGCCAGCCTGTAAAGTATCTTCTTGAATGACACGTTTGGGTAGGTGAAAAGCTGGCTGTCGTTGAGACTCTGGACAATCACTGATCCCTCAATAATATGTACGTAAGGGTCATAACCATTGCACCATCTGTCACAGAACCTGATAAGCTGTTCTGTGAACTCTATGGTGTCCACGGGATGTGCAAGAGATACGAATACAATATCAGCAGGACAGCCCCTTCTCATAATCATCCAGGTTGCGACAGGAGAATCTATGCCACCTGACATGAGGGAGACGACCTTTCCCTGTGAACCAAGCGGAAGACCTCCCGGACCTTGATTTATGTTATCAAAGTAGTATACCTTCTTCTTTCGTATCTCAATGAATATTCTGACCTCGGGGTTCTTGATGGAAACTCCTGACGAGTAAGGGAAAAGTGCAGCCCCTACTTCTCTTTCCACATCGATAGATGTGAATGTATGTTCACCGAACCTCCTGGCACGCACAACGAATTTTTTCCCGGATACTTCAGCACTGAACCTCTCCTTTGCGTGTGAGATAATGTCTTCAAGAGAGTCGAAATCCGCCTCCTCAGCATAAGAAAACGATTTGATACCAAAAACGGCCGAGATGCACTCGGACAGATCCAGATTACTGGCATCGCTGTATAGAAATATCCTTCCGGATTCTTTCCTGATTTCAGCCTGAATATTTTTCCTCTTCAGTTTCTCCGTCAGATTGGAAATCAGTCTGGCCTCCATCTGAGATCTTGCCCTTGGCCCTTTCAGTCCAAGTTCTGAGTATCGGATTATGAACACATGCCCGGATTACCTTCTGTTAAATTAGTTATGTGATCAGTTTGTCTTTGCCTCGCAAGTCACTGATTTGTCAGCTTCTATGAAGGAAAACCTGCCTTTTTGGGCATTGATCTGTTTATTCTGGTTCATGGGTGAGCGTTGTGCCAACTTTGCCCTTTCCAGCATAATACCGAAGGTAAACTATTTCTATATGCTGTCTATGGGGCAAGAGGATTTTCATGCAGGAACTGATTTGCAACATTGAATTCGTAAAGGAAGATGAGGATTACATAGCAAAGCTGAGAACAGAAATCGGTGGCCTCAGAGAGTTCAGTGCAATGACGTTTGAGGAAGTCCTGAATGAGGTTATGCTTGAGCTTGAGGAAGAATTTCTCTGAGTTCCATAATTTTTGTACCAAAAATAAATTATTTACAGCATTAATATTAACATCGTGAAGAAATATTTGATCTCGTTTTTCGCTGTTATCATGATGGTCTTATTGATTTCTTCTTCAGGCGTGTATGCCAGCAGTCCCGGTGACAGCGGAATGCAGGTGCGCCTGGACAGGACTCCTGCACTGCAGATCAATGTTTCAAGGGGTGACTCCCTTTCTTTCGATTTCACGGCGATTGTTCTGCTGGTCAATGAAGACTTTCAGCTTCCAGTAATGTTCGGTGAGAACCATTTCATGAAAGTGCCGTACTATATTGAGTTCGGTAACGAAACGTGGAATATTTCAAAACTGCCTGGCGGCAACATTTCCTATTCGCTTCCTGCCACATTTCAGCCATTTCACACAATGGATATAAACGGAACAGTGTTCAATAACACCACATTCGGCTCCAGTTTTGGCCGCTACGGAAATTTTAACTTTATGCCGTTACCTTCCATTAATGCTGAGATATTTGTGAATGTGTCGCATTACACGTTGCCTTTGAACCTGACCGCCATTAACCGCACAGCGAATTTTGATCACAACTATGCATTGAATAACTCCACCATTGAGGTTTCTTTCAATATTGTCTTCGACAACAGTATAACCAATGGAGGCAGATTGATCATGATAGAGAGAGTCAGGGGCACTTATAACAATTCAGGTCTGATGCCTGCAACCTTTCAGGGAATGATTAAAAACAATGACGCTGGAAACTACTCCGGTGTTGCACTTGTTGATTCTGGTGGGCTCAGCCATTCCAAATTCCTGTACTGGTGGCCTGAGGCATACAGAATCAACGGGAATACAAGTGCCCAGCTCAATTTCTCTCCACCAAGGGACATTAAAGATGGGGCTTTGCTTGTCTACTCATACGCTCTCCCCAACAGTACCATTTCAATCTCTCAGGACCCCTATATCACGGTACCTGGAATTTCTCTCGGTCCCGGATCTTTCGTGTACTACCAGAACCAGATTGTCAACTTTATAGTGCTGCACTCTGAACTGATATCCATTGGGCTGGTGATTGGAATCGCGTTTATCGCATTCCCTTATTCGGTATACAGGAGAAGAAAACTTTGACCAGACAGCTCAGACATACTTCTTGTTGCTTTCCAGATTCTAAAATACATCATTTTGTTTCAAAAAGATCCAGCATGGTGTAGGCGAGCGAATCCAGGAAACTCGCCCTGTATTTATTCAGGAAGGCGAGAAGTGCCTGCCTGTTCCTCAGTCTGATAGTGGTTACACCGTTATCGTCACTTTTCTCTATCAGGCCGTCCTTTTTCATGGTTTCGATGATTCGCATGAATTTCTCGTCATTTTTGTTCCGTTCGGTCAACGTTCTCTCGTTTTTCTTCAGAAGATCTATGATTAGTTCCCTTGACAGCCTGCCACGCAAATGATATGAGATGCTCCGCTCCTCTGCATTCCCGCTTTCGTTTGAGAAATAGCGTACCAGTTTTCCATCCTGCCTCGTGGTTATCCTGCTGTCTTTCTGCAGCTGGTACAGGTGATACTCAAGCTGTCCAACCGCCAGCCCCGTTCTTCTCTGAAGTTCCCTGAAGTGAAGTCCAGGGTTATTTTTGACCGTATTGATTATGGATTCCCTCGTGGTTTCAGGCTTGTTCAACTAACTTATACCCCTCATTACACCATAATAGAAGATAAGCAATACTACTAGAAACAGCATGGCCAGAATTGTTCCGGTGGATGTGGAGATATACCCGAGATAGGCCAGTGAAAGAAATATATCGCCAATTATCACTGCAACGAAGGAACCTGCAAGAAAGCCCATCGCCCTTATATGGCTCTTTCTCCATGCCCTGACCGCGATTGCCAGAAGAAATATGGACAGTATGAGCACGATCCCGAGAAGGACACCCTGTGAATCCTGAACCAAAACGCCCGTTAAACTCATGTTCTAAAAAGCATATGAACTGCCATTATTATATTTCTCATTTAAGTCAATAATTCAACAAGAAAATAATATATAAAAAGTGTAAATACAACATCATGGATCTAAGAGCCAGAATAGAAGCCATTCTTTACGCATCAGAGCATCCGGTGAGCATATCTGACATGGCACAGATCCTCAATGAAGATCAAAATCTTGTGACCAGGGAGCTGAGGAAACTTTCCAGATCCCTGGATGATAGAAACTCAGCACTTTATGTGAAGAGGTCAGGGATCAGGTACAAGATTCAGCTCAGGAAAGAGTACCTGGAGACAGTGATTCCTGTCGCAGAACCTGAATTCAGGAGCGGGGAGCTTCTCATCATAACTTACATCGCCGCACATCCGAACTGCAAGAGAGGTGATCTGAGAGCTAACTTTGGCGAAGATTATGGAGATGCAATTGAAAAATTCTCCAGGCTTGGACTCATCTCATCGGAAAAATACCGGAATACAGATCTTTTCAGGGTCACAAAGAAATTTTATTCATATTTCAATATTTCCGAGGATGACATACAGAAAACCATCAGAAATGATTCCGGGGGCGAGGTAAGCTGACCAGAGTTCTGCTGGTGGGAGGCGGCGGAAGAGAGGATGCAATTTGCCGCGCACTGACGAGATCCGGATCAGAGGTGTTCTCCGTATCAAAGAACCAGAACCCTTCCATATTGAGGCTCAGCAAAGAACATGTGACCTATGATGAGACAGACTACGAAAAAATACTGAAATTTGCCGTTGAAAAACATCTCGACCTGGCCATAATCGGCCCTGATCCTGTCCTCAACACCCCCCTTGCCGACAGGCTCTGGCAGAGTGGGATTCCTGTGGCGTCGCCCTCACTTTCTGCTGCAAGGATAGAGACATCGAAGGAATACATGAGAAACCTTCTCCAGAGACATTCCATAAGGGGCAATCTTTTCAATCGCACTTTTACAGATCGGGAAGAGCTTGAGAAATTCATCAGGTCATACAGCGAGCCGTTTGTGGTCAAACCAGTAGGCCTGACAGGCGGAAAGGGCGTCAGGGTCATGGGGGATCATTTCTCCACTCCAGCAGAAGGACTTCTTTACGCTGTCGATGTTCTCAGGAATGATGGCAGGGTCCTGATTGAGGAGAAGATTCGGGGCGAGGAATTTTCCCTCCAGGTGTTCACTGACGGGGATCATGTGGCGCCCATGCCACTTGCCCAGGATTACAAGAGAGCGTACGATGGAGACATCGGCCCGAACACTGGAGGAATGGGATCTATCACGGACAGCGATCATTCACTGCCATTCATCAGAAGTTCCACGCTTGAAACTGCCATAAGCATTGTTTCTGATGTGGTCAGGAGCATGAAAGCCGAGGGGAACCTCTTCAGGGGGATCATGTATGCCCAGTTCATGCAGACGCCAGCGGGCCCCAGGATTATAGAGATCAATGCAAGATTTGCTGATCCTGAAGGCATTAATGTCCTGACAACACTCAACGATAATTTCACGGAGATACTCTTCAGGATCACCGATGGTACACTCCCGCAGTTCGTGGATTTCAGAGACGTTGCCACCACACTGAAATACATTGTTCCGGTTGGATACGGCAGCAAGCCTGAGCCTGAGAATCTTACAATCGACGAGATACACGACCCGAGGGTCAGGATATATTACGCATCTGTCTCCGGCACCATGGATTCTGTAATGATGAGTTCTTCAAGGGCGCTTGCTCTGATTGCAGAGTCGGACACCATAAGCCACGCCTCTGAACTTGTGGAACAGAACCTGTCCCATATAAGGGGCAGATATTACGTCAGGCATGATATAGGCTCTGAAGAGATGATAAGAAAGAAGATCATGGGGGCAGCCTGAGCCTCATCTTATCTTTATTTTTCCAAACACCCGTGGTGTTATGGTCTGACTGGACAGAACCGCATAATCCCTTATTATTGGGATGGACCTGTCAAGAACTGTTCCGGAACTGTCGCTGAAACCTCTCTGGAACCTCATGAAGTCTGATACGAATATCTCAGTCTTGCCACTGGGCCTGTTTCTTATTGAGTTATGAAGCATTATTTCACCCTCAAACTTTCCATTCATACTTATCTCTGTTTTGCTCAAAACAGTGCCCCTTGTGACATCATCGGTACCCACATTTTTCAGCGCGAGGCCGACTCTTGACCCCGGACCGGCAGATTCCTGATCCTCGTCCTGCATCTGTATCGACCTCACCTGTGCCTTCCTGGATGAATCTGATACATAGAGGTCCTGGTGCTTGCTGACCTCACCGCTCATTACAAAACCCAGCGCTACAGTTCCCACGCTCTTCACCATGAAGCTGTGATCCACAATGATCTCAGTTCCGCTTTCGTTTCTGCCGATTTTCATTCCCCATGCAGCCGAAACAAGATCCATGGGGCTCCCATCAAATATGATGTAATCATCGATGCCTGTGGACGAGATTATTTTCTTCAGAATGTTTCTGTCGACCTCAACCTGAGGCATAAAAATGGCTCTCCTCTTTCCCATGAGATCTGCAGCTACAATCACCTCGCCCAGTTCCCTGTCTATCTTGGTGACACCAATGATGCATATGTCAGAAGGATACAGGGAATCTGTGAGCGAGGAAATCTTTTCCGGATATCTGGATGGCTCTAAAACGGTCATTATTCCATTGTCGTCCTTCCGGTTGTAAAGCGCTATATCGCTCTCTGTCCCCTTTTTGGATATCTCCTTGACTGCATCTTTCACGTTATAAGCAAAAACATTAAGGTTCTTCATTCGTCATCGTCCCTCATGGGAGCACCAGGCTTTACCGTATTCATAAGGAGCTTAACAAAATCTTCGCTGTCGTCGGGGAGATGTGATCTTTTATATCCGATACCTTTTCCGGACAGGAATGAGGCAAATTCGCGATCCAGATCATAAAGAACCTCCATGTGCTCGTAGCAGAAGCCAATGGGTGCAACGAGCACACGGTCTCCGGCCTTCAGTGCCCCGCAGGCCTCTTCAAGCGATGGCGCGAGCCATGTGTTGCCGTATTTTCCCCGGCTCTGGAAACCGGTGATGTAACTGTCAACACCGAGACTTCGAGCGATTTCTTCAGATGCATTTGCGAACGCCTCCTCATAATCATGCTCCGGATTGCTATCTGTCGGAAGGCTGTGCGCAGAAAACACCAGCTTCATATTTTCATCATACCCCTTTTCATTTTTGAGTATATTTTTCCACATCTTCACGAACATTGGATTTTCCGAGAAACCGTTTATGAATTCTATCTTTCTTCCGGAAATAGTTCTGCCTGCCGCTTCCATAAGAGGCTTGAGATAGGAGGATCTGACGTTCTCTGATTTGAAGGGAAAGATGGGGACACCCACTATCCTTTCAGCATCCGTTGAGGCAATTGTGGGGATCACGTCATGGAGCCATGGTTTCCAGTGTTTGTTGGCAAGAAATGCTTTTGCATCATATTTCTCAAGGGAGATGTTCATTTTGTCCAGGAGAGAATTCATGATCGCAGTGGATGGTGACATCCCGTTCACCATGGCATATTTCCTGGTATTCTCCTCCACTGCATACCCTGGAACAGGTCTGCCATGATATATTCCCTCGAGATATGGCATCACTTCATCCATTGTTTCAGGACTTCCATACGACATCAGCAGAATCGCTGTTTTCATCTGACCCTCTCCGTCTGATGAACTATTTTCACAATTTCCCGGAGTGTGGCGGGATTTGTCCCTGGAAGCACGCCGTGGCCTAGGTTGAAAATGTATTTGTTTCTGTCCCTCATTGATTCCGCAATCCTCCTGGCTTCCCCGAATGCCTCCTCCGGAAAGCTTTCTGCCAGCATGGGATCCAGGTTTCCCTGGATACCTATCTCATTCGGAATTTCCGCAGATATTTCCGAAATGTTCTCCCTCCAGTCAACGGATATGAAATCCGTTCCAGTTGCAGTGAGCATCCGAGTCAGATGATGCGAGGCAGTCGAAAAAAGTATCAATGGCACTTTTCCTATCTCACTGAATATTTCTCTGTGGATCGGAAGTATGGTCCTCTGGTATTCGTCCCTTGAAAGACTCCCTGCCCAGCTTTCAAATATCTGCACTGCATCCGCGCCTGCCCTTATCTGTTCCCTAGCGTTGGCTATTATCATCTCCTTCAGTTCTGAGAGTATCTCAGATACCTGGCGGGCTTTTGCATACATAAACTTTCTGAAGTTGGCGAGTTCCCTGTCCGCCCTGCCGTTAATTGCGTAAGAAGCTATGGTGACAGGACCTCCACAGAACCCTATTATTGGGACATCTCTGTGATTTTTACGGAATATCCTGATTGTTTCCCAGGACTTGTATTTATCAGCATTTGAGTCGTATGAACCGATCTGGAAATCCCTGTCTCTCTTTCCAGTTTCGACAGTGGGACCTATTCCTTCAAGATAATCGACATGCAGGCCCATGGCCTCAAGAGGTAGTAGTATGTCAGAGAAAACTATCGCAGAATCTACACCAAGCTCAGAGACCGGATCATATGTTATCTCAGCTGAAATAACAGGATCACTGCAGATATCCTTTATTGATTTGGTGCTGCGTATCTTGTTGTATGATGGGAGATATCTTCCGGCCTGCCTCATGAACCAGACCGGTATACGATCATGATTCTCCCCTTTCAATGCCAGGACAAAATCTGATTGCACCTCATGCTCACCCTGTTCATATCTGGCTGCAGAGACTGGCTCCTGGAATGATGACGAATGATGTCACGGCTTTATTCTCCTGATTGTTCTCGGGAATGGTATTGCCTCTCGTATGGATTCAAGGCCACATATCCACCAGATCAGACGATCCATTCCCAGCCCGAAACCAGAATGAGGGATGCTTCCATACCTCCTCAGATCCACGTACCAGTAATAATCATCAGGGTTGAGATTGTATTTTCTAATCTTTTCAAGAAGTTCGTTCAGGTCCCATATTCGCTCGCCACCGCCTATGATTTCACCGAATCCCTCCGGAGCAAGGAGATCGTGACAGAGGATTTCCCCCGGACTTTCGGGATCAGGTCTGTGATAGAATGTCTTGAGTGCTTCCGGGTAATGTGTCACAAAAACAGGCTTGTCGAAGTGGACGGTTATCTCCCTCTCCTCGTCGGCCCCAAGATCATCCCCATATTTCAGTGACATCCCCCATTCATTGCTCATCTTTATCAGATCTGAGTACCTTATTCTTGGAAATGGTGCCTTTACGGCTTCCAGCTTTGATATATCCCTTTTGAGAAGCTCAAGATCTTCCCTGTTGTTCTTCAGGACTTCAGAAACTATATACTCAATCATCTTTTCTTCGTCCTTCATCATGTCCTCGTTGCTGTACCAGGCTGCTTCACCTTCTGCGTGCCAGTATTCAGTAAGGTGACGTCTTGTTCTGGATTTCTCTGCTCTAAAGCTGGGGGCTATTGTGAAAACTTTCTCCAGACTGAACATCATCACCTCTAGATAAAACTGGGAACTCTGTGCAAGGCTTACCTCTTCACCAAAGAACTGCAGCTTGAAAAGTGTCGATCCTCCTTCAGTTGCTGTGGAGACCATCATAGGGCCCTGGGTCTGGTAATAGCCGTTGCTGTAGAAAAAATCAGAAAATGCCTTGAACGCCGTGCTTCTGATTTTCATTATTGAGGTCATTTCCCTGCTTCTCAGCCAGAGGTGCCTCATGTCAAGCAGAAATTCTTCTCCCTTATCCTTGGTGATCGGGAAGTTCTCGTTTCGCTGGTATATCCTGAAATCTGAAATGTCAAGTTCGTATCCTGTAATTGCTCTGGCATCCTGCTTTACTGTGCCCGTAATTGATATGCTGCTTTCGATTGTCAGGGACACCAGATCCTTCATTCTCTCCTCGCCAAGCGTGTTCCTGGAACCAACTGCCTGAATTATTCCGGAAGAATCTCTCAGAACTATGAAGCAGAGAGCACCGCTGCTCCGGATTCTATAAATCCAACCCCTGATCTCAGCAATTTTTCCGTTCATGGATCCATTGAGCAGATCACCTATCTTGTTCATTTAGCGTGGAATGCATAAGCATTTGAAATACTTTGTTGAAATTATTCCGGATACTGGTTCGCCGGATATACTCAATCAGCTTTGCTTAAATTGATAAACACGGGGTACTGAAATTGATCCGGGAAATGAAGATATTTCAAATATTTGCTATGCGAACCGGAAAGCATATCCATTGCCCGGCTGTAAATCCTATGGGCTTCATCTTCCTGACCCATCTGGTGCTTTACCATTGAAACAGAAACAAGAATGAGCCCATGAATGAACCTCTTTGTACCCCCACTGAACAGTTTCCAGTAATTTTCCAGGAATTCGTGTGTTTCCCAGTATCTCTCCACCCGGAACATTGATGAAACATACTCGAGAATATCATCCACGGTCCAGTCTGGAACGATATTTGAGTGTTCATCTAGATTAATGACATATTGAACTCTATAGATCGCATTGATCCTGTTGATCATATCCTCATGCTCTGTTGAAATATCAACCTCCACCCCTGATGACTTTTTCCTCATAATCACCCATCTGGCGTCAACCAATCTTTCTACCAGGCCTTTATTGACACCCGGTTCATTGATCATCAACAGGAATCTTGGCATATGCTGCTATAACATCATGAATGAAATAATTTATATCTGTTAACGATAAGCGCATCCTAGGACTCACAATGGATAGGTGGCAGAGAGGTCATGCGTGGGACTGCAGATCCCATCTACTAGGGTTCAAATCCCTACCTATCCTTTACCAACGATAGTGCAATTTTTCTTAACGTTTTATAGGTGTCAATTCTCGGTTGATAGATAGTGATGGTACCAGAAGGATGTTCTCAACAATCCTTCCTTTGTCTTGAATCGGTGCTTGAATAGCCATGACTGTATGGAGAAATGCTGTTC
>JBMFWA010000008.1:31043-72643 GCA_049965715.1 Thermoplasmata archaeon | reverse complement strand
AAGTAAATTGATACAACGAACAGGGCAATTATCACAGTGGATGAGAGCAAACTAAAGAAGAGGGACGAACTGTTTATTATCAATGTGGTTGAACCCGGGGAGGTTGAAATCGGGACAGAGGATTCAGAACCGAAAACAGAGAAGAATCCAAGGGAAGAAGCATACGTACCATTTATGACAGCCACTACAATACCGATAAGTCCAGATATCAGTACGATCAGCATTCCAATCCTCAAACTGGAAATTCCGTCTATGGCAGATTCAATTATTCTTGGATCGGCACTCAGGTTGAGCGGCTGACCGCAAACCTCACATATATTGGCACTGTCCGGGTTCTGGTAATTGCAGTTTGGGCAGACTTTTACCATCGTTAAGAAATGTCTCGTTGCATATAAAGCTATAATATAAGTTGAGTTCAAAATATGACATGGATACGAATTATATCATCCTTTGAAACCCTGGTAACTTCTTCTAACCATTTCAATTATACAGGGATTAGAAACAGTTTAGTCAACGCATAAATACTGGAAAGAACTGCATGCGGGTTTGAATGAGCCCAAGCTTCAGAGGTTTCCACCCTTCCATAGTGACAATCGGTTTCGCAGATTTTATTAGAGGATTTACCAGGTATCCTCTGTGGATACTGATATCAGTCTATCTGCTAACGACCAGACATTTCAATTACATAGATATTGGGCTGGTCTTTCTTGCCCAATCCATCTTTACTGTGCCTTTTTCCATATACGGGGGCAGATTTTCCGATATAAGGGGAAGAAGAAAGCTTGCAATAGCAATGCCAGCTGTGCTCTCCGGTTCCTATCTTGTCTTCTTTCTTGTGATCTATTACAATCTGTCGCTACCCGTAATCACAGTGATGATGGTGGTCATAAGCATACTGAACACTGTACAGTATAACGTTAACAACTCAATTTTAACCGACCTTTCAAGCGAAGTACAACGATTGAATTCATTCAGTCTTGTCCGTGTTATGAGCAACGGAGGCATCGGAGCAGGTTTGATAATTTCAGGACTGGCAGCAATAATCAATCCGGCGTACTTTTTTCTTGCTCCTGTATTTGGTTCCGTCGCAGAAGTATTCATCTATTACATGTATGTTCCGGAATCGGTATCAAAAAGAAACGGGAATATTAGTGGATCTCCACACAAATTCTCACTCAAGAAAGATCGGCTCCTAATCACTGTATCACTTGTGCTGGCTTTCTCTTCACTGATGTCAGGAATGTTTGAAAGCCCGATCTTGCCATTGTATCTTACCAGCAGGTTCGGATATTCTGAGATCCAGATCACGTTACTCTATGCAGTAAACACGTTGATTGTAATCCTGTTTCAGTTCCAGGTAAACAGGTTGAGTCGGAAAATAGGGGAAATACCAACTTATTCACTCGGTCTTGTCCTCTATGCTGTCTCATACCTGATATTTGGCATCGAGGGGATTTTCGCACTGCTCATTCTCAACGTTGCGATGCTTACAATTGGAGAGGATATGACTTCACAGTTCTCGCAGGTGTTCATATCGAGAATAGCGCCTGAAGACAGACGTGGTGAATATTTCGGATACAGTTCTGCAGTGTTCAGCTTTGTTTACCCGTTTACTCCTCTAGTGGGAACATTTATTCTCCAGACATTCTACTACAATCCAATCCTGCTCTGGGGGATAATTTCTGGATTATGCCTCATGATGGCTTTGATTTCTCTGGCAATGAGACGGGTAATTCCGGATCCGAGAAAATCTGTTACAACCTGATATGATCACATACAATTTATTATGGTTTATAAACCCGAGGCACAAGGTATTTTTCCATCTTTATGTCGTCGCCATCAATTTCAGATTCGCGGAACATTCTCTTCATATAAAATCCAATTCCAACCGTGTTCATGCGGTGAACATAAAGCTTAACAGAAGAAACTCCTCTGAGCAATAGAATCTTCTCAGTCTCATCCATAAGTTTTGTGCCGATTCCCATTCTTGTATGATCAGGAAGAACGTAGAGACGCAGTATCTCAGCCTCCACACCTGTAATCTTTGTTTCAATGAATCCGGTGAGACGGTTATCAATGAAAGATCCGTAAAATATGATGTCACCTCCGGGATGGGTTCTTGCGATGTCATCTTTTATCTTTTCTGTATCATAATTCTTCCTGATCCAGTCCTCGATGAACGATTCGGTATAAATATCCCTGTAAGTCCACATCCAGGACAGTCTGGCAATTTTTCTGATCTCGAAGCTGTCATTTGCAGTAAGGGGCTTCACAATGCAATCTTTCAACAAGACATGATTAAATAATAATAATTAAAAATTCTGGCAATGTAGTGTGAAGTTCAGGTTGTTATCTGCGCCTTTTCATCTGCTTCTGACACTTCCATCATTCCAAGATTCATGGCACTTATATTAACGTCAAGCAGCTTACCGCTGAATCTGTCAGCCAGAGCATCGGTAATATTTTTTTCATTCACCGGAAGGATACCAAGTGACAGCGCGGCACCTATCATGACCACATTTGCCGATCTGAATGATCCGGCTTTTCTACCAAGGTCAACCGCATCAATTTCATATATTTTAGTGCCGCTTGATACCATCGAGACCATTTTCTGGATATCTGGATATTCCTCATCCTTCATGCTCACCGATATTGGAGTTAACTTTTCTTTGTTCATCAGCACCTTGGAATCAGCATTGACAGATTGCAGAACCCGGAAGGTTTCTATGGGCTCAAATCCCATGATAAGATCGACTCTCCTTTTGGGAGATATTGGACCATAGACATCACCTATCCTTACCTCAACGCTGACAGAACCTCCCCGCTGTGAAAGGCCGTGAATCTCGGACATTACAACGTTAAGTCCGGCCTTTATTGCAGCTTCCGATATTAGGGTACCAGCAGTGATTACCCCCTGCCCCCCGACGCCTGCAATGATCATGTTGAATGTCTTCATTGTCTCACCTCAATGGCCTTGAACGGACAAACATATGCTTCTGCGCAGACGCCGCAGCCGTCGCACAGATTGGGGTCGATCCTTATCTCTCCATTCTCTATGAATATTGCAGGGCACGAAAAATTCTCAACACAATTCATGCATTTCCCGCATTTGTCCTGGTCGACAGTATATGTGAGAATTTTTCCGGTTTTCTGCATTTCCCTGTCCCTCAGGATGGCGCATTCCCTGCGTGAAACTATTACAGATACGGAATCCTCCTTGAGAGCTCTGGTGATCGCCCTCAGGGATTCCTTTAGGTCATAGGGATCAATTACCTGTATGTCCTTGACGCCCAGGCTTCTGGCAATGTCTTCTATCGCTATTGAAGGCGATTCTTCACCAAGTGCGTTGAATTTCTCTCCCGGGTTGGGCTGCTGTCCCGTCATTGCAGTTGTTCCATTGTCAAGCACAATCACAAGAATGTTTAGCTTGTTGTGGACTGCGTTTATTAGTGGAGGTATTCCGGAGTGGAAAAATGTGGAATCTCCAATGAATGCAATCACCTTCTGGTTTGTAGACATGGCAAAACCGTTGGCCATACCTATGGAAGAACCCATTGAAATCATTGTATCCGCCTCCTCGTATGGATCGTACACTCCAAGCGAGTAACACCCTATATCTGAAGCAAATATGGTGTCAGGCTTATTCATCATCTTAACTGCCCTCTTTACTGCATAATATGCTGCTCTGTGAGGACATCCGGGGCACAGAACAGGTGGTCTAGGCGGCAGATCGAGTTTTCCCTTTGGGGGGGCATCCTGGACAGCGAAACCAATTATCTTTGAAAGTGAATGAGCGACAGTATCCGGTGTGAACTCATGGCTTTCGCTGAAATATCCGTCCAGCTTTCCGTATATCCTTGCATCAATGCTATGCATCTGTGCAAGTGTCCTTATTTTGGATTCGAGGTACGGATCGAGTTCTTCCACGATTATCACGTCCCTGTGGTTGGTGATAAACCCCCCGATGATCTTTTCAGGCAGTGGGTTTGTGAAACCAAGCTTCAGTACGTCTGCGTCGAGTCCATATTCTGTTATCACATCCATGACGGAGTTGTATGCAGCGCCGGAGGTGATTATCCCATATTTTCCGTTGCCATGACGCTCAATCCTGTTCATGGTGGAACCGTCTGATTCGTCCCTCATCCTGTGCATTTTCTCTATCAATTTTTCCTTGAGCGTATATGAATTCGAGGGAAGGCAGACAAATTCATGGACATCCTTAACAAAGATGCCCGTTTCAGGTAAGCCCTTTCGGATTTCCCCAAGTTTCACCAGTCCGCGCATGTGGCTGACTCTAGTGGTGGTTCTGAACAGTACCGGCAACTTATATTTCTCAGAAAGCTCAAATGCCTGCAAAAGGAAATCCTTAGCTTCCTGCGGGTTGGAAGGCTCTATCATGGGAACATGTGCAAGATCGGCATAGTGCCTGTTATCTTGTTCGTTCTGCGAGGAATACATGGACGGATCGTCTGCAGACATCACCACCAAGCCTGATCTCACCCCGGTATATGCGATGCTCATAAAGGGATCGGAAGCAACATTCAACCCGACATGTTTCATGAAAACCATTGATCTTAATCCGGAAATCGAAGCTGCAAATGCAGTCTCAATTGCAACCTTTTCATTGACGGAAAACTGAAACTTCATCCCAAATTTCTTTGCGATCAGTGATAGTGTATCACCAACTTCGCTCGAAGGAGTTCCCGGATAGGTGGTTGCAACCCTGACACCTGCCTCGACAGCACCTCTTGCTATAGCCTCGTTGCTCAAAAGAAAAAGAATCGTCTCCTGGGTGCCCTCCAGCATAAGATCATTAAGTTTGACCATAGAGTATCATATTATGATCCGCCATTGGTATTATTAATTCATACCTTACATCTCAGGTCAATGATAGTTATTATCACGCTTTACTAACTATAAAATTTGAGATCCGGCAGCAGGCATTTATCTTCCGGATTCTCTTAAGAGTCCAGCCGCTATTGTGGGATACCTTCCGGAATTTGAAAGGAATTCAGACGGAACAAACCTGGGCCCCTCTGGGGAATCATAACGCGAGAACGGTATCCCGTATGTTTTCTGCAAATTTTCCTCGTTGAGCACTTCCTCAGGGGTCCCGGAGGCGACCATGCCTCCTTTCTTCATCAGGAGCACACTGTCACAGAGATTCCAGATCATGTTGATATCATGCATTGTCACTATAACGATTTTATTCTCTTCTTTTAGTGACCTGACAATTCTGAAAACCTTCATGGATTTGTCAACATCCAGAAAGGAAAAAGGCTCATCCATCAGACAAACATCCGCATCCTGGTAAATCAATGCTGCAAGCATCACCAGCCTCTTTTCGCCGCCGCTCAGCTGGGAAAACTGTCTTTTATAAAGATTTTCTATGTCAAGTTTTCTGAGAGACTTTTTAATGCCTTCAAGCGGTCTTCCAGTGAAATAACCCGCGGTTCTTATCACGTCGCTGACCGTGAAGCTGAACGGGTTTGGTGTCTCCTGTGATAGCATGGATATTATTCTGGGTCTCTCCACGTGGTGATATTCCTCGATGTCCCTGCCATTATATCTGATCTCACCTGATTCCTTTTTTAATATTCCAGCTATGGTTCTCAGAAATGTACTTTTGCCTGACCCATTAGGCCCAACTATTCCTATCACATCGCCGTTTTGAGCTCTGAGATGCAACTCTTTCAACGAGAAATTTCCCCTTCTGAACGAAACATTGCTGATCTCAAGCATCATATGACCCCCTTGAAAGTCTTGACAGAAGAACCATGAAAAATGGTACCCCAACAAGGCTGGTAACTATCCCAATAGGTATCACTTCTCCGGCGATGAACGCGTGTGCCGCATCCTCGGAAAGGATCAGAAATATGCCTCCGATAATCGCAGAAGTTGGTATGACAATCCTGTTCGTCCCTCCATATATTAATCTGCAAACATGTGGTACGACAAGGCCGACAAAACCTATGAGTCCCGAAACGGCGACGCAGGCGGAGACTCCAAATGCTATGACGCTTATTAGAAGTATTTTGGTGAACTCCACATTGACTCCGACAGTGTGCGCATATTCCTCACCCAGTTGTATGGCATCAAGTTCGCGCGAGTAAATTATGGAGACAAATACTGCAAGAACATTTACAGCTGTAATTATACCAAGTTCTGTCCAGGTAATTTGCTGCAGCGACCCCATAAGCCAGAAGAACACATCACCCTGGAGCCGAACGTTAGAGAATACCATGAATGCGACCAGTGCAGATACAAAAAGGGAAACAGCTATCCCCATCAAAAGCAGATAAACAATGGGAACTTTTCCCTGGCGGAACGACAGGAAATAGACAAGATATACCACCACAAGGGAGAAGACGAATGCCATAAGGTCTATTGAATAAATGCCCAGTATATCGATACCAAGCACTATAGCTGCCACAGCCCCAAAAGCCGCACCACTGGAGATCCCTATAACGTAAGGCTCGGTGATCGGATTCTTGAATATGGACTGGATTACTGCGCCACCCACGCCGAGAGATGCACCTATAACAAGGGCACTGAAAATCTGAGGCTCACGCAGAAGGACCACAATCTCATACTGAATAGATGTGAAATGAAAATGAAACATTCCCCCCAGAACAGGGATCTGTGATATCATTATCTCCAAAACAGTGTAGAATGGAATCTTAACGGAGCCAATGAAGAAAGAGGCAAGAATTACAAGTAGCAGAAAAATAATAGATATTGCCATCTTGGTTTTGGTGCCAATGGCAAGAATACGCCTTTCCGCTATATATTTGAACATTGCTTTCACGCGTTTGGCATTGGAGGATATCCGAGATTAATTGGGAAATTCGGTATGTTGAGGTAAATCCCGGGATAGATGATGCTGATCAACCACTGGATAGCATATATGGTCCTGAAGTCAGGCTCATTGAAGAAGTTGTCATCGAATATGGTGAAGACCTTTTGCGGTGAACCTGTCATTGCAGCAGTCTCGTTGAAAGGTGCAGTCTGCACTGCCGATTCAGGGACATACTGATCGAGAAGTATGATGTCAGGAGACTCGTTGGCTATGACTTCGCCACTGATAGTGTAATAGCCGCTGTTAGAGGCTATGTTTCGCAAATGTGCTATCTGGAAAAACTGGTTTATGAATGTGTTGTTGCCTGCAGTCCAGTAACCGCCATAGTTTGAAAGATAATAGAAAACTGTCTGCTCGGTGCTTATTTTCGACATCGATGATGATATGGCATTGAGTGATGAACTCATCCAGTTGACGATGATGGTGGCATTGGAACTCTTACCTGTCAGTTCACCAAGCATCATTGTGAAGTTCTCAATCTGGGAGAAACTTTCCGGATTATCCAGCATAAATGGAATCTTGAGTGTATTGTTTATGTAGGTTCCATAGGATGGCATTGTTGAGCCATATCCAAGAACCACCTGCGGTGAAAGGTTGAGTAACTCGCTGTAATCCACAGTATACGCATTCCCAACATTTGGAACAGACTCGTTTGGCGGATAGGAATCGTAAACGTTCCCGCCCACAAGATCCTTTATGGCGCCAAGGGCGTATAGAGTAGCAGTCGCCGATGGATCAAGACTGACTATTCTTGTCACAGGTTTCTGGAACACAAAGGTTCTCCCCAGAGAATCTGTGACCTTAATGGGCCCATTTGAACTCGCATGGCTCGTAGAGGTGACATAACCAAACACCGAAAGTGCTCCAAGTACCACTATAATAACCACAATGAGCGCTTTCATTTTCCTGTCAAAAAATCCCGAACTCATTTCAATCACTGAAAGTATTTTCCTAAATGTGAAATAGTTTTCACCATAATAAAATTTTCACATGAAACCTTTTTATCATGGATTTGATAAACTGTAGCCGGACTTGGCCGGGGAGCCAGGCACTCCCTGTTACCCGAAGTCTATATGCGGGGGCGACAGTCCCATGAGACCAACCAGACTTCTGTCAGGCCCCGTGGAATCGATGAGGTTCTGTCCCACTGGATCGCAGGTTCCATCGGTCAATCTCAAAGGAGAATGGCCGGTTGATCAATCTGGTGAACCCGCCAGAACCGGAAGGGGGCAACGGTAGCCAGGACTCGTGATGCTGGTGGGGTGCGGATCTGAGAGGAATCGGGGGGTACCTGCCAGGACATCTGGACCGAATGGGACGTGTCCGGTATTTTCGTTCCGGAGAGATCATGGCTGACTTCAAAATAATTCAGGACCCTGTGCATGGGCCAATCAAAATAGACGGCGTTGTAGAGAAACTCATAGATTCCGTTGAGTTCCAGAGACTCAGGTTCATCAGGCAGCTTGGCCTGAGCTTTCTAGTTTTTCCTGGTGCGAATCACACGAGGTTTGAACACTCACTTGGCACCATGTACATTTCTGATCAGTTTTCCGAAAAAATAGGGCTTGGGGATGCAGATACACTTAGAATTTCTGCTCTTCTGCATGATATTGGACACCTGCCTTTCAGCCACAGTTTTGAGGAATTCTTCCTTACAAAGACGAAAATGGAACACCAGGAGGCAGGACGGAGACTGATTCTGGGTGAAAAACCCTTTGAGGAAAGCAGCATTCCAGGCATTCTGGAGAAATTTTCACTGTCTCCCAGAGAAATATCAGATATGGTTGCTGGAAGGCAGAAAACAGCCTCGTCAAGCATAGTGAGCGGACCTGTTGATGCCGATGAACTTGACTATCTGCTGAGAGATTCCACATTCTGCGGCATAGCCCTTGGACTGGTTGATTACAAGAGAATAATAAACACCCTGATTTACAGGAGCAATGAACTCATCATAGAGGAGAAGGGGATACCAAACCTTGAATCACTTCTGATCGGCAGGATACTGATGTACAGATCAGTTTACTGGCATAAGACATGCAGGATTGCGCAAGGTATGATGGGAATTGCCCTTGGGATGAAGAAAACCGAGATGAAGGAACCTTTTTCCATGACAGATCATGAATTCCTCACAGATTTGCTTGCAGACCTTGGATCATCTGAAATGACAAAACGTATTCTTCGGCGTGATCTCTTCAAGGTAATATATTCAAGTGAATATGACAGTGAAAAATACAAGCGGATCAGAAGTATGATGGAAGATAACTTCCGGCCAGACATGTTCCTGATCGATGTGATCCCACCACTTGAATTCGACGGCGCAGAGAGACTGAAAACCAACATGACAGTAATGGTCAATGGAAAAAGCATGAAGGTGAGCAGCGCTTCACCACTGGTAAATTCTCTATCAAAGATTGTCAGGGAGAGAAAGATTCTTGTGTCATGTGACAGGAAAATAGCAGAAAAGTCTCTGTCTCTTCTTAGGAGCGTGTATTGATTACTTCAAAATCTTTGTCATTCTCACAGCATGCCTCGATTCCCTGAAGTGTTCGCTGTAATAATTATTCAGTTTCTCTATCACTTTGTAACCGTTTTTTTCATAGAACTTTAGCCCTTCATGGTTCTTTTCCCTGACCTCAAGCACTGAGAGAGAAAAGCCTCTTGCCTTCATCTCCTCCTCTATATATGTGAGCAGCCTGGAGCCTACTCCAGACCCTTGATAAGAGGGGTCAACCGCAATACTTTCAACATCTGCTGATGAATTGTCTAGCGGTATAGCCACAACATAGCCAACAATCTTATCCCCGTCTACAGCAACATAATTGAATGCCAGTGGATTCGCAAACATATCTATGATCTCTTCTCCGCTGTAAGGACCAACCTCAAAACTTCTGTTCTCAATGCCTGATATCGCATCAAGATCGGACCACTCAAATTTCCTGAATATCAACACTCAGTCATTTCGCATGAGAATAACAATCTTATCATACTCACAAATGAGTAACTACCAACAGTATTAAATCAGTCGGTGTGATGATGTGTTATGATCAAAGAGGCGATAGAATCTCTCAGAGCCGGAAAACCTATCCTGATTCATGATAGCATCAGCAGGGAAAACGAGACTGATATTGTCATCCCCTCACAGTTCATATCCCCGGACAACATAAACTTCATGCGTAAGAATGGCGGGGGTCTGATCTGCACCACTATGACCTGGCGGGATGCAGAGAAGATAGGCCTGACATATCTTGAAAACATCTATTCTGAAGCATTTCCCCAGAGACTGCATCTGTTTAACCAGGATGACCTGAGATATGACAGAAGCAGTGCATTTACCCTCTCTGTTAATTCAAGAGATACATTCACAGGAATCTCCGATTATGACCGATATCTAACAATATCAAATTTTTCAAAATTCATCTCAGAAATCGAAAGTATGAATGGAAATGCAGTTAAGGAATTTGACTCCAGATTCAGGTCGCCCGGCCATGTCTTTCTTCTGATCGCGAGAAATGATTATTTCAACTCCAGACAGGGACACACAGAACTTTCCACGTATATGATGGAATTAGCAGGTCTGGTCCCATCGGCAACAATAGTGGAGATGCTGTCTGATACAGGCAAATCTGCAAGTGTTGATGAAGCGATGAAGTTCGCTGAGGATCACCAACTAACATTTATAGAGGGAGAGAGCATCATCCGTGAGTGGGTAAATGACGCTGGTAATGGCCACAGGGGTATTCGACATCCTGCATCCGGGGCATATTCATTTTCTTAGCGAAGCCAGAAAACTGGGAAACAGATTGGTGGTTGTTGTGGCCAGGGACAAGACTGCTATGAAAAATGGTAAGATGCCATTGTTCGATGAAAATACAAGGCTGATGATGGTGTCTCAGCTGAAATTGGTCGATCAAGCTGTTCTGGGCCATATAGGCGATATATATGAGACCGTATCGGATATAAAACCGGACATAATAGCGCTGGGCTATGATCAGCATTTCAACGAGGCGGATATTGAAAAGAAGTGCCTGGAACTTGGTCTCAATGTAAAGGTAATGAGGATGAGCAGGTCAAACCATTCAGGTCCAGTCAGCTCATCGGAAATAAAGAAGAGGGTTATTGAGGAGATTGAGGGCAGAACTTGAAAATCATAGGAGTCGTAGATACAACCTTCGCCAGATATGACATGGGAAGATCGGCCATTGACGAACTCAGATCAAACGGAACAGGTTTCACCATCAACCGTTACACGGTGCCCGGAATAAAGGATATACCAGTAGCATGTGAAATATTGTTCAAAGAGGGCGCGGACATCATCATTGCGCTGGGAATGCCAGGAAAGATGCCTGTGGATAAAATTTCGGCTCAGACAGCTTCCAATGGAATAATGAATGTTCAAACAAAATGGGGCAGGCATATCATTGAGGTCTTCGTTCATGAAGACGAGGCCAGGGATGAGAAAGAGCTTGCATGGCTGATGGATATGCGAAGCAGGGAGCATGCGAAAAATGTACTCACATTGCTGTTCAATCGTCAGAAAATGACGGAATATGCAGGACAAGGATTGAGGCAGGGATTCCCAGACGTGGGCTCTGTCGAGGTACCTCTTAGAGGAGGAAGAAGACACTAGGTGTGAAAAATGAAAATAGGAATAGTTGTATCGGAATTTAACTGGGATATCACAACTCTGATGCTTTCAAGGGCAGAAGAGGAAGCAAAATTCCTGGGCGTTGAAGTCGGCAAGGTTGTTATGGTGCCAGGCACATTTGACATTCCTCTGGCAGTCAAGAAGATGCTGGAGATAAAGGATCTTGATGGTATAGTAACTCTTGGGTGTGTCATAAAGGGAGAGACCGATCATGATCAGATCATAATGCAGAACGCTGCAAGGAAAATTGAAGACCTTTCTGTGGAATATTCAAAGCCTGTCTCACTTGGAATAACCGGACCCGGGCAGACCAGGTTACAGGCTATGGCAAGGATTGAAAACGCGAGAGATGCAGTGGATAGCCTGGTGAAACTCATAAAGGCCATGAAGTCTATCTGAGGAATTTCCTGAGATCCCCCACCGTCATGTTCACCTCTGCATGGAGGTTGTAGGGATGCATGGTTTCCAGACTTTCGGAAGAAACACTGAGTGAAACAGAGTCAGGCAGATCTGGAAATGACTTAACGATCTCTGCAGATATTTCCCTGACTATATCTTCGATGAACTTTGGATTCTTGTGCGAATCTATTATTTGCTTCCCCTCTTCATCCATCCCGTATTTCAGTAACTGAGGCAAACCAAGCACTCTTTCACAGGAATTTATCAAATCGGAAAATTGAATACCAAAATCATAACCACGAAGTGCAATCCTGACGATATTTCTCTGGTTATGAGTCACAACTGGAATATCCCTCAGGAAAGTTCCATATTCAGGGTGTTCTGAAATAAGCATGGAACGCGTTTTTTCCATTGTGCATGGACACGCATTCATTCCACTGATCGACACCTCCACAGTTTTGGTAGGCTGCATTTCATTGTTTACAGAATAGCCGGATCCAATGCTATAGGAAACAAGGATCTCTTTTCCCGTCTTGATAACTCTGGGTAGAAACGCCTCGGAATTGACATGCACGCAAACTTTTCCGGAATACTGAATTTTTTGTGCAATATTAGCATATATGATCTCCGGGACATTCTTGAAGTCCAGGAATCCACTTTCTGATTCGAGTCCCTCAAGAATTGAATCTGTGATTCTCGATATGCTCGCGCCTTTCTTGTCCGGGTCAAGCCCCACGGAGATATCAATATCCAGAACCGATCTTTGCTCATTACCGTCAATCGCGATATTCGCAGGATACCTGAAATGCCTGACTCCAACTTTTTCTATGGGAATACTGTTTTTTGGAAAAGAGTCCTGAATTTCAGGAGATCCGGTCAATAAAAAAATCACTTCTTTTGTTGCTGTTCGTAGCTCTTACGCAACGATTCCTCTAGCTCTTTATACTTGTCCTCGAGAGATTTCTGCTGCCTTTCGTAGGTTTTTATTCTGATTTCGCTCAGTTCCTTTTGCTCCTCAAGCTCGTCAATAAGTTTTTTCTTTTCGAGAACCTTGTACATCACTACGCCAGTATTTCTGTAAATATCAGTGCCATCAGGTATTTCGTTAAGCTCTTTCAGAGTTTTTTCCAGTTCTTTTACCTTGATTTCAAGCTGATACTTCTGACTGGCTGTCTGTTCCAACTGTAATTCTATCTGCTGAGCCTGCTTGATCTGATTCTGAAGATATGATCCCAAATTCGGTTCCATTTAATTCACTTCCCTATTCAATTTACTGAAAAGAACAACCTGCCTTGTCACAGAGGCCAAGGATGCCCTAGCTGCGACTATATCCCTGGCTTCTATATAAATATGCAAATTTTCGTCACACTCATTTATAGAAATCCGGGACCTTGACATACTTTCTACTAAATCAGGGGCAATAACTTTGTCAAGTCCTTTGAATGACTCCAGTGGAAATTTAATCTCTATCTGAATTCGGTTCAACAGATTCTAATGACGAATTGCAATAAAATTTTATCTGATCTTAATTTTCCCAATAAAATTTAAGTTATGCTGAGAATACAGTGAAAGGGTCCGTGGCCTAGTTTGGATAAGGCACCGTCCTTCTAAGTCGGTGATCGTGGGTCCGAATCCCACCGGGCCCGTATTCTTTTTATAAGCATACTATTAATTTTTTTGTCGAAAATAGTCAGGAAAAAACGATGCAGGACATTGAGGTATCCGATCCGATAAAGACTGAATGATTGAATGAGCAAGACAATTGTAATAAAATCAAATACCGCGCTGTGCCAGGCAGAAAATAATGCGCAGTGGAGGAAGTAATACGATAGTCACCGGGACTGAAGAAAATGTGGACAGTAAGCTGGAATATCAGAACCATATATCTGACTGAAAACGCTCTCATCGTATAGAATGAAAAAGTTTCCCTGTGCCCTTTTCCTTAAAACCTGTATCAAATGATAGAAGGCAGTTGCGATTACCTTGTGAAACGAGAGGGGTCCAGAAAGAAGATTAAATTCTTTTAAGATGGTATTTGATACTTTGACATAACATAATCAGCAAGCATTACTTCTGTTCCAGATAAGCCTACAGATGCAAAAATTGTCACATCGTTTTCATTCATTCTACCATTAACTTTCCCAGAAAAAAGGTCTGATAATTCATACGGTCCTTTTTTTGAGTCATAATTTACCAGTTTATGCTGTCCCTTATAGGAATTCAATTGTTCTATCGAATCTGTGAAAATCTTGGTGCTTTTTGTTATTACATCATCACCAATTTCACTGGAATTTTTATGCTTATTTCCAACCCAGACGATATGCGCGCCGTAGCTAACATAATCTGAATTTATTACAGGAGTTTTGCTCGTTGTTGCTGTTATTATTATATCGCTGTTAACAATAGCATCATTTGAGTTAATGCAATTTATTACGTTTTGACCTGTTTTACTATTTAATGCGCTTATGAATTCTTCTCTATGATCTTTATTTGGAGAAAAGACCCTTATTTCTTCAATATTTCTGACATTCAGTGCGCATAGTGTCTGAATCATAGCCTGATTACCGGAGCCGATAACAGAGAGAATTCTGCTATTTTTCTTTGCCAGCAAATCTATAGACAATGCGCCTATTGCCCCTGTCCTTAGTGAGCCAAGATAATTTCCAAGAATTATCCCTTTCATTTTTCCACTTTTTGTATCGATGACCATTGTAAATTGATCATCAACATCCCCATACAGATTATAACATCTGAAGCCGGATATATTTAATCTCTTATTTTCACCGTGGGTTATAACTATTCTCCCATCATTTCCTATATTATATCTTGGAGGAGAAAGTAATTCATGTTCACCCCTGTCATGAAATGCGTTTCTCATTACGTTTATTGCCTCGCTAATTGCTATATTTTTCCTCATTTCAGTCTCATCAAGAAGCATCATAATGGCAGGTGTATCAGACAAAGATATTTTACTTCGCGGGCATCAAACCTGAAGATAGATACTGTCCTCAAAGAACATTAATCTATTTTGCTGTTCACAGATATTCCTAAGGCAAAAATAATGTAGATTCTTACTGGATATTCTCTTGCTCCCTTGTGTAGATGCTCCACTTTTATGGTGGAGAAGAATTACACCTTGCAACACCAATATGCAATTCGAGCCGGCGTACAGAGTAAGTTGAGTAGCAGGAATAAAAGCTGCATCAGGACGCTGGAAATGAGTCATCCCAACCCGGAGTTTCATCACTGCCCAGATCAAATAGTTGTATCTTGTATACCTCTTTTGCACTCAATGATGATACAGGAAATGTCAGACAGAAACGAGGAACACGTTCTCAGCTGTTGTGAAAAACGTGGAAAGAAACGGACATAGGGCCAGTGATGAAATGAAGCTATGGGTAAAAAAACCGTTTATCATGTAATCTCGGAATAGATAGCAGTTACTGTCGGAGGAATCGACACTGTACGGAAATACCGATCAGTACAAAATAATTTTATATAAGCTTCAATTAAACTTATATTGCATATCCTGGATATAGAAATCATAAGAAACCTGCAATGGCCCAACAATAATATGGTTCTTGACAAGGAAAATGTGATGAAATACAAACGTCCCTCAGCTTTCTGGATAAGCACGCAGCTGCTGGAAAAATCCAAGAAGGGCTTGATCACTGGCATGGATAAAATCACCAGGGGACAGGTAACGGCCAGATGGGATATTATTTCGCATGCAATGACGCTGAGAGCGGTTGTCGATCCCAGGATAGTTGGTATGCAGAAGTCATCTGTTTTTTTTAGTGGGTCTCTTCCGGATATCTCTCCCCTGTCGATAATAGAGAGTTACCCGGACAACATAGACGCTTTCCACGAGGGATTATCACTGAGACGCGACGGTTCACTGGAGTCAGGAGTAAAAATTGATATATATCACAAAGACGAAAAGGAACTTTCAAGGATCACAACAGATCTAATCAATATCAATCCAAGGTTCAAACTGAAATCAATTTCAGGATTTTCCTGGTCATTCCTCTCAGATTCCAATAAATTCAAGAGGCTCAGAAGTTATGACGGGACCCTACGCAGTGGCGTGATTGCAGTAATGAATGAACTGATTAAAAACCCCACCGCCAAAATAAATGAAATATCAACCAGAACAGGTCTTTCAAGGTCTGCAATAAAAAAGATTTATGGAGATATCATAACCAGCGGTTCATTGATTTTTGAGCCGACGATGACAGGTAAATGGATTGGCGAGGGGGCCTCTACCCTGGTATTCTTCACGGTTGCTGAAAGCGAAAAGAGAGCGCTGGACTCATATCTTATGAATGAGAGTGTAATAGGAAAAAGGATACTGCTTAAGCGTGACTATCTGAAGAATTCTCTTGGATATCTGTGCTGGGTCAATGATTTTTATGACGCCGTCCAGTTTCAGGAGGCTATTTTGGAAAAGTCCGGCAGGTATAAGCCAATGGTGGTTTTGTTTCCAAAAACAATATACAATACAAAAGCCTCGATAAACATGATCGTGCGAAATTCAAATCCCAGTAGCACTGCTACCAGGTCCGGCCTCGTTGAGCAAGTTGCTGAAAATGACGAACAGAACCCGGTGGCCTGATAACATTATTCATGTTGAGAAGAACCCATTATGATAACTGTTATTAACAGATTTTACTGTTCAGAAGTCAAATAAAAAAGATTAATTGGCGAACAACATCACTTCAACTGGTTGATTATGGACAATCAGGGTTCTCTGGATCTCAAAATATTTCATGAACTTGGAATGACCAGAAAAAAATGTCCTTCATGCGGAAACTATTTCTGGACATCCGACACAAAAAGGGAGAAATGTGGTGATCCCCCATGTGGTACCTACACTTTCATCGGCAACACTCCAACTAAGGTGCACCTTAATGTAAAGGAAATGAGGGATCTCTTCATCAATTTCTTCAAAAAGGATCATCATTTTGTCGAGCCTTATCCGGTTGTCCCGAGATGGAGGGAAGATGTCCTTCTGGTCAACGCCTCCATTTATGATTTCCAGCCACATGTTACATCAGGAGTCGTGAAGCCGCCTGGCAACCCACTGGTCATGTCCCAGCCATGCATAAGAATGAATGACGTGGACAAAGTGGGGGTTACCGGCAGGCACCTTACGAGCTTTGAGATGCTCTGCCATGACTCCTTCAATTATGAAAATCATCTGGTGTACTGGAACAATGAGACAGTTTCCCTATGCAATAAATTCCTCAATGAGAAAATGGGGGTGCAGCAGGATGACATAGTTTACAAGGAAAAGCCATGGGCTGGTGGAGGAAATGCCGGAAATGCCCTCGAGGTATTTGTATCTGGGCTTGAAGTTGCAACGCTCGTCTTCATGGATCTGGTAGAGAATGAAAATGGCAGCGTGGAAATTGATGGCATCAAATATGGAAGCATGCCGCTGAGGGTGGTGGATACCGGTTACGGCCTGGAAAGGTTATCATGGCTGAGCCTTGGGACTCCGACCATATTCGAAGCTATATATCCGGAGGTCATGAAACTGATCAGGGACAATTCAACCGGTATTTTCCCTGATTATGGCATTCTTTCGAAGATACTCGACAGATCTTTATCAGACGACGACTTCAACGAGCACAGGATTATTGGCGAAATTGCAGATAACAGTAATTCTGGTATTGACATATCCGGACTTGAAGAACAGTTCGAGTATGCGAAGTCGTGCTATATCCTTGCAGACCATTCACGGTCACTTCTGTTCATGTTTTCAGACTATGTGATCCCATCAAATGTCAAGGTTGGCTACCTGGAGCGTCTGCTTATCAGAAGATCACTGAGATCCGCTGCAAATATAGGGCTCAGGATATCACTGTATGATCTGATTGACGCTCAATACAGAAATTATTCGGACATTTTACACAATTATCCTGTCGACTTTATCAGGGAAATGATCAGCAGGGAATCAGAGAAGATGGAATCGCTTCTGAAAGCAGGCAGTGCACAGATAGAGAGACTGATAAAGAAGCAGGAACAGATAACGGGCGATGATCTTATAAAACTGTATGATTCTTCAGGGCTGCTGCCGGAATTTGTCTCGTCAAGATACACAGAGATAACTGGAAAGGTCCTTCCCGTTCCTGATAACTTTCATGAACTGGTTGTGGCCATACATGAGAAGCGAAAGTCCCAGAAAGAGGCAGTCAGTTCATATCCTGAAATATTCACCAGACCACTTTATTATGATGATACATCAATAAGGGAGTTCTCTGCAATTGTTCTGTATTCCGCTGAAAATGCAGTGGTTCTCAACCAGACGGCATTTTATCCAGAGGGCGGCGGTCAACCCACGGATCTAGGGTATCTGATATATAACGGCAGGAAAATAGAAGTAACCAAGGTAGAAAAGATGGGCAAGACCATAGTGCATAGGATAAATGGCAGCATACCGGAACATTCCAGAGTCAGGGGAGTCATAGACTATGAAAGGAGAAGACAGCTGATGATCCATCATTCCGCAACGCATCTTCTGCTGGGAGTTACCCGGGAGATACTGGGGGATCATATCTGGCAGAACAGCGTACAGAAGGGCATAGAGACATCAAGGCTGGACGTCACACACTATGAGAAGATCAGCCAGGAGCAGATTAAGCAGATAGAGAGGAGGTGCCTCCAGATCATCACGGAAAACCACAGCATAAAAGTAAGGAACATGGACTGGAACAAGGCCATTTCCCAGTATGGTTTCAGATTATTCCAGGGAGGCGTCCCTCTTGATTCAAAGTTGAGGGTCGTTGAGATAGAAGGGGTGGATGTGGAAGGCTGCGGAGGCACGCACCTTAATTCAACATATGAGATAGGCTTCCTCAAGATAGTCTCAACTGAAACCGTGCAGGAAGGAATACAGAGACTGACCTTCTCTGCTGGCCCTGCTGCCCTGACATACACAGAGAAGATAGGCGATGTTGCCTACAGGCTGCAGGAATTCCTGTCATCGTCTCTTGAAGAACTTGATTCGAGACTTAATGTCTTCATATCCAACTCAATGGATGCGTTCAAATACAGGGAACGATCATCAAAGATAATAGCAGAGCTTGCGGTGGAACATTCAAAGGAAATTTTCAGAAAGGGCGAAACAGCAGTGAAGTTTTCAACGATTCCACTGGGAAAGGATGAGATCAACATAGTTATTCCAATGATTCTCAGGAAAAAGGATAGCATAATACTGGTCACCAAGAGATCAGATGCAGGAAACAATGGCTTCTCCATAATTTCAAACAGTCTTGATCTCTCAAATTTTGGCAGTGGCAAGGAAGACCTGCTGAACATAATAAAAAGAAACAGCAGAATGGTGGAGGGTACTTCTCAGAGAAACATTGATGAAAACTTAATTAAGACCCTTTTTAATTAAATCTCAGGAAAATATGGAAGAGGCAGAGATCGAAAAGATAAGGAATATTGTTGCAAAGTGGTATAACTATTCAAAACTTAGCGTCGATGAAAATTCGCTGGAGGTTTTAGTCGAAGATATCAGATCTATGCCAGAATATTTTTTCGATAATCTTGTAGAGGACCTGAACAGGATTGGTTACACTGCATTTACCTCAGGATCACATAGGAGTTCAATATTCATTGTACCTGCGGGCGGAAATTACGGAAGGAAAGGAAACCTTTCGCCCATTTTCCTTGTCCTGACAGTTGCATCTCTTGTTTTTGTTGGTTTCCTTTATACTCAAGATTTTTTTAGTCAGGGCTCAACCGTTCTCACGTTAATTTATTCTGTGATTTTCTTTGTTCTTCCGATTCTATTCTTCATGTTTTTCAAAGAGTTTGGAAGAATGATAGCCGCAAAGCGGAACGGCGTAAAGTATACCATGCCCATATTTATACCGAATCCAGTCTCCCTTGGCTTTATAGGATCTGTTAATATCAACAGGAAACCATACAGCAACTCAAAATCAATGGTAGAAATAGGGGGCATTCCAATACTTTTCGGCTATATCGCATCATTTTTTCTGATCGCCCTTGGATCTTTACCAATGATGCAGAATATCATTTACAGCGGATCATCATCACCAGTCTATGCCACTGTAGGACAGCCATTACTCTTCTTGCCAGTACTCAGGCTTGTTTCACCTCCGTCTGGTATAATGAGCCCGGTGGAATTTGCAGGTTGGGTTGGTACAATTGTCAATTCACTGAATGCACTGCCTCTTGGATCACTGGACGGGGGTTTGTTATGGAAGGGTGTTTTTGGAAACAGGATTTCTACGGTTCAATTACCGGCGATTGCGGTTCTCGTGATTGTCGGCCTGTTCTTCCCATTTTTAATAATACTGCCGATATTCCTCATCTTCCTTGGTTACCATAGCCCAGAGCCTCTGAATGCGATTTCCCGGCCAGGTGCTCTCGGCAGGTCCATTTTCGTTGCTGTGGTTGTACTTATGGTGCTTGGATTAGTCCCGGTGCAAACACACGCTTATATGAACAGCATGGAAGTAACTCCTATCACGCATTCTGCCATCGATCTGTTGGGAGCCGGTACGATCGCTGTGTACGAACTGGGCGTGATAAACACTGGAAAAAACCCGTATGCTCCGTCTTTCTCAGTTTCTCCGTCATTCCCTTTTTACGTCTCCGGAGACACGGGTACAATCAATGCAGGACAGGAAAGGTACTTCAACATAACCGTTATTCCGCAGGGCATCAACCAGACTGGATTGTATAATATCACAATAACTGCATATTCCGGTCTGGTAAAGGTTTCTGTGGTTGTTGAGCTTGCTGCAGTAGGACTGAGCAAAACTCTTTCTGTGGATCATTCGGTCAATCCCGTTACTTTTCCTGTGGTTACCGGGCAAACATATCACATTTCGCTATACAATTCAGGAGATGCAGTAACCGGCGTGGCCATGTACATGTTCTCGCAATCTCCGCTTAATTTCACAATGACATTTTCAAATGTCACTTATATTCAGGGTGGTAAAACTGTTTCAGGATTACTTTCACCATATGCATTTTATATTTCTCCGGGGGAAACCGTCAACATGAGTGTCATGTTCAACAGTATCAGGTCTGGAGTCACCATTGCATTTGTCGGCCAGGACATGAATGCTGCAGTCATCAATTTTTATTCATCATGAAAGGTTTTGAAAATTAAGGAAACATAAATAAATTGCAAATATCTGGTGTTCCGTGAAGCGATTTGGTAAAAAGAATTGCATTTATGATAAATCCCATAGCAGGTTCTGGACTCGCGCTCAATCTGAAAGACTCTGACTCGATGAACGGATTGTCCGGCAATTCCCACTCTGTCATTGAAGGCGAAAAATTTCTTCAAAGCATAGTAGGTTCAGACGTGGCATTTCTTGCGCCGGCAGGTATAATGGGAGAAGATTCACTTGCAAAATATGGTTTTTCATTTGAGATAATCACCAGACCTGGAAAGACAACGACCGGCCTGGATACAATCGAATTCGCGAAGGTCGCATACTCCAGGGGATGTGATCTCCTGGTATTTGTTGGCGGCGACGGTACTGCCAGGGATATATTTTCAGCCATTGGGGAGAGAATTCCTGTCCTGGGCATTCCGGCGGGCATTAAGATGTACAGTTCAGTATACGCACTCAACTTCAATCATGCTGCAGATCTTTTTAAAAAGTTCATACAGGGGGAAGGATTCGAGATTTACAGGGGCGAAGTAGCAGACCTTGATGCAGGTTATTTCAAGGGCCAAGGTTTCCATATAAATTATTTTGGCGATTTGCAGGTAATTGGAGACTCCTCTTCCCCAAGGGTCTCCAAATCTGAGGTCCAGGCAGACGACATTTCGGGAATAGTGGATTTTGTCATCGAGAACATGAAAAAAGATGCCTTTTATTTCGTTGGGCCAGGATCTACATGCAAGGCAATAACAAAGAATTTCGGTGGAAAACCTGATCTGCTTGGGATTGATGTGATTAAGAACGGAAGCGTTATCATGCTGGATGCCAGCGAGAATGATCTCATAAAGTTCAGCAGTGAACCCTCCTTCATAATTGTCTCTCCCCTTGGAGATCAGGGATTTCTGCTGGGAAGAGGAAACAGGCAGATAACGGGCAAAGTGATGGAACGGGTTGGGTTCGAGAATCTCATCGTAATAGCATCAAGGTTAAAAATGGACAGGATCCGCAGTCTCTATGTCGACATAGATTTCCCTGCGGATCATATACCAAAATACCTTAGGGTCATCATCGGTTATGGAGAAACCAGGATCGTGAAGACAGTTTTTCGCTAATCATTATTTTTCCCACAAAGGATTATCTATGTCAGACAGATCACGACACGTTGGATAACGATAGAACTTCCAGGACATTCGCTGACTTATCTGCATTTTTGAGGAGAGCACCTAAATTCAGGTACTATCCGGTACCGCTCATTATCATCACACTTATCGATATCCTGTTCACAAAGAAGATATTAGAGACCTCGGTTATAATATTAGCCAGCTTCCTTCTTGGTTCTTATGCTGATCTGGCTGTTACCAGAAAATGGAATTTCTTCTTTCCCTTCAGGAGAATAGTCTACCTCAACTTTTTCACGCTTGGCCTGTCTACAATATTTTTCTGGGCTCTTTTCGCGTTTCATTTCATGAATATAAGTGGCATTGCCCTACTGACATTTTCTTTCACACTGACAGCCTTTGTCAGATCCATGGTTTACTATGTATATTATGGCGATAATTTCAGGAGGGCTATTCTTCCAGCTCTGGTCTATCCGTCGATAACAATAATCACTGCATTCTCAGTGACGCTGATCTATTCAATGGCTATTTCAACCACTATCGCAATGATCATATTCGCATTCGCAGGCTATGTCTATGCAAACTGGACAATGGGTGACTTCAAGAGGGAATTTGGACAGAGCCCTGTAAAAGTGATGAACATGTTTCTCAACCTTCACACCATGAACAGCAGTAACCATGAAGGACTGGATTTTTTCTATCAGCTTTACAGTCTCGAAAGGGAGGTCCCTATCAGCATCATCGACGTTAAATCTCCGGAAGGTGAAAGGAAACTGCTGATGGTGTTTCCTTATGTTCATCCTGGACCATTCGGAAGTGTGGGATCAAGCAATCTGCCTGAAAAACTTCTCATCAGGCTTTCAGATATAACACCGGAGATCATGGTGTTCCACACAGCAACAACGAACAGCAATAACTGCAGGGATGACTTGGATGTGGATAGTATAGCAGAGGGCGTTAGAAGCGCAATGGAGCTGGAGGAGGAGATATCTGGAATATCTAGATTCAAGAAACTGAATGTTGGAAGAATCAAAATGGGGCTACAGAGATTCGGGGACGTTCTGCTTTGTGCGATTATACCGGAAAACAGGGCATTTGACGATATAGAACTGGAGGAAGGAATGAAAATGATGTCCGCTCTCAAGGAATCTGGCGCCAGAGATTCGCTTATCATTGATGCACAGAACTTTTTTTCACATGGTTCAAGCTCTCTTAATGACCTTTCTTTTTTGATACCTCCATCAATCAGGGAATTCAAAAAAATGGATACAACCTTAGACTTCTCTATGGGATATGGCAGGACCTTTACAGAGACGGCAGGATTGGGAAAACTTGGGGTCCAGGCGGTTGTGATAAGGACGGGTGAGAAGTACAATGCATATGTACTCACGGATTCAAACAATATATTGAGGGAGATTATAGATGAAAGCAGGAAGTTGCTTAAAGAGGAAATAGACAACGTCGAAATTTACACAACCGACAATCACTATGTCAACAAAAATACTCTCGACATGAACCCGCTGGGTCAGAGGGACAATCCGGAACTTATAGTGGAATTAATTGTGGATGCAGTGATTCAGGCTAAATCATCACTGCAAAAAGTCAAGTTATACCACGGTTCAAGCAACGTGAAGGTTCACATGGGAGAGAAGGAAATATTCCAGAAACTGCAAAATGTGGTTTTCTCTTCAATTAGAAGGGCAAAATATCTACTTCTGCTGGATTTCATACCTTCTCTCATAGTTGCCATACTTGCATTCACATATCTTATGAGCATCATTTAAAATCAAATCCTGTTCCCATAAGCAGGTCAGCAAGCACCACGGAGGTGAGTGTCTGTACTACAGGAACTGCGCGTATTCCGATGCAGGGATCATGCCTTCCCCTGACTGAAATCTCATCATCTTTCATGGTTTGGAGATTGACTGTTTTCTGGGATATTCTTATGGATGAGGTAGGTTTCATGACAACCCTGAAGACAACAGGCATGCCGTTGGTGATACCGCCAAGGATTCCACCATTATGGTTTGAAGTTGTTATAATTTTTTTACCATTATAGGTGAAAGGATCACTAGCATCCGATCCCTTCATTGAGGAGAAAGCGAAGCCAGACCCAAATTCGATGCCCTTTAGCCCAGGAATGGAAAACATTGCGTGGGAAATCATGCTCTCCACGGAATCGAAAAAAGGATTTCCGACACCTTCGGGAATACCGTATACCAGCGTTCTAATCGTGGCGCCTATGCTGTCACCATCTCCGAGCAATTTCTTTATCAATTGCTGAGCCTCTGCATCCTTCGTTCTGTCAGGAATTCTGGAAATAAACGAGTATGCAGATTCCTCTGGATCCTCATTTCTGTTGAGCGAGATGGGACCCATTGAATCAATGAAGGAATTCAGCAGTATACCTTTCCTCTGAAGCATTTCGAGCGTAATAGATCCAAGGGCTACAAGAGGTGCCGTCATCCTCCCGGAAATGAATCCTCCACCAGAATACGGTCTATGCTCACCATACCTGTAAAGCATTGTCAGGTCTCCATGACCGGGCCTTGGTTTGTTTCTGATCTCTTCATAATGATCAGGTACTGTATCCCTGTTTCTTATGAGAACAGTTAACGGTCCGCCATTGGTGTATTCATTATCTACACCGCTTACGATCTCGACTGAATCATCCTCCTTTCTCTGAGTTGTGAGAAAACTCTGGGCAGGCCGCCTTCTATCAGTCCACATTTTAATGTTTGCTGTATCTATTCTGATGCCTGCGGGCAATCCGTCAAGAGTTCCACCCACCAGTGTTCCGTGTGATTCTCCAAAGATTGTGAGACCGATATTTTTCCCAAACGTGAACGACATAAACTACACATCCATATCCAACACGCATATCTTAATCTTGACACATACCAGCATGCACGGTTCATGTGCTAAGAAACGCATTAAAAGCTGGATAATCTCAGTGGAATTGATCCGACACACATGCGATAACGGACGTTTTCAAAATATAGTTCCTGATTCTGGCTAGCAAGTAACATCATAATTTATCCGAAAGGATAGTGCTATGGATTATTTCCACACTTTGAAAAATACTAAAAAATTTTGCAAAAGTATTAATCAGTAGATTCAATGTCAATATTGTGAGCGACACTTTAGAAGACGTGGAATCTTGGGTTAAGAAGCAAAATATAGCTTCTACGAAAGAGGTTCCTGTTCCCAAGATATTGTACGATCAGGTTATAGGCCAGGATGAAGCCGCATATGTTGTAAAGAAAGCCGCCATACAAAAGAGGCATGTTCTACTGATAGGTGATCCCGGGACTGGCAAGTCAATGCTTGCACAGTCAATGACTGATTTTCTTCCAAAGGAGGATCTTGAGGACATCGTTGTTTTTCCAAATCCTGAAGACTCCAACAGGCCAAGAATTAAGACTTTTCCAGCTGGAAAGGGAAAAGAAATAGTGAAGCAGTACCAGATAAAAGCTGAAAGGGACAAGAAAGAGAGGTCTAGAGGTCTTCTCCTCGTTATATTGACGGTCTTTTTTGGGGGAATACTGCTTGCAATATTCCTGAATGATTACGTTATAGCCTTTATGGCACTGATAGCAGCAGCAGTACTCTATATGGCTCTTGCTTTCAATCCGGCCTTCAGAATGGAAAGAAGCATGGCACCAAAGATTCTCGTTTCTCATACACCGAACGACAAGCCTCCATTTGTTGATTCGACGGGTGCCCATTCAGGAGCACTCCTTGGAGACGTAAGGCACGACCCGTTTCAGTCCGGCGGACTTGAAACTCCCGCACACGAGCGTGTCGAGGCTGGTAACATACACAAAGCACACCGTGGAGTGTTGTTTGTAGACGAGATAAATTTACTCAGGCTAGAGAGCCAGCAGGCCCTCCTGACTGCAATGCAGGAAAAGAAATTTTCAATTTCAGGACAGAGTGAGAGAAGTGCCGGAGCCATGGTGCAGACAGAACCGGTTCCATGCGATTTTGTGCTAGTGGCGGCCGGGAACCTTGACGCCGTTCAGGGAATGCATCCCGCCCTCAGATCGAGAATAAGGGGATACGGGTACGAGGTATATGTTCAGAGCACCATGGACGACAATGATGAGAACAGGAAAAAACTCATACAGTTCATTGCACAGGAGGTGACCAAAGACAAGAAGATCCCTCACTTCGATGAATCCGCGATCATAGAGGTGATAAAGGAAGCTCAGAAGAGGTCCGGAAGGAAGGGAAAATTGACCCTCAGACTCAGAGAACTTGGTGGCCTCATAAGGGTTGCAGGGGATATAGCTGTGACCGAGAAAGCTGATCTTGTTACAGCAAAGCATGTTACTTCCGCCAAGAGCCTCAGCAAGCCCCTGGAGCAGCAGGTCGCAGACAGGTCGGTCGAGGTTAAGAAACTCTACAAGACTTTCAGGACAGAGGGAAGTGCAATAGGCATGGTAAACGGCCTTGCAGTGGTCGGTGCAGATACAGGTATGGCAGATTATACGGGAATAGTTATGCCCATAGTCGCAGAGGTCACGCCTTCACAGCACAAGGGTAACGGTAGCGTGGTAGCTACCGGAAAACTTGGCGATATAGCCAAGGAAGCTGTGCAAAACGTTTCAGCAGTATTCAAGAAGATATCGGGAAAGGACATCTCTGACATGGATATACACATACAGTTTATAGGCACATATGAAGGAGTTGAAGGGGATTCGGCCAGCGTGTCAATTGCCACTGCAGTCATATCAGCCATAGAGGAAATTCCAGTGGATCAGTCCATTGCCATGACCGGATCATTGAGCGTCAGGGGAAATGTTCTTCCGGTCGGAGGCGTGACTGCCAAGGTTGAAGCTGCGATAGAAACCGGTTTGAAAAAGGTCATTGTCCCGGAATCCAACCTGGGAGATATAATCCTGGATGAATCACACAAGGACAAGATAGAAATAATTCCAGTTTCCACTATAATGGAGGTCCTTCAATATGCACTGGAGTCAACACCGGAGAGAAAGACTTTCTTCGACAAGGTTTCTGATATTCTGAATCCTAACAAGGTGGGAAGCAGCAAAATATCTGGACGACAGGGACCCAATGCAGTTTGATTTTGCTTACTTGAAACTGTTGGAAGGGACCAGTGTAGAACGCATAATTGAATTCTCCAGATCAAGGAAATCAATATTTCAGCTTCTCAGATGCAGTTTTCTGATCTCCGAGGAACAGGTTCGCATAGCAGTGGACATGATGGATCAGATCAGGGATAAGGTGAACATAGAGGACGATGGAATTCTTCTTATGCTGCTGCTTGCAGGAACAAACCAGATTAAGGTTGCCGAGGAAAGAGTGGGATTAAGCAGAAGAGAGTCTGAATATCTCTGTGTTTACAGCGATAAAAAAGATCTTGAAGATTTTATAAATTCATTTGATTCTGTGGTTCAAGTCAATAAGCCGCTGCTACCAGAGAAGGACCATTCAAGAGATGTTGATACATTCATGAATCTGTCCAGAGCCAGATTCATGCTCATAAATTCATCGGGAATATCCAGTTAGGTATTCCGGTTGAATACAAACAAGATATAATTACGTCCTTGATATGGGGAATTTCATGTACCTGGTATTTTCTCTTAAAAAACTCAAGAAAGGAGTCATAGACAATTTGATGGCCGACGACGTTGTGGGAAGGCAGTCCATCAATTTCAGGGATGGTCCTCTTTATGGGCTACCGGAGGATGAGCTTGTGCTTATAATCGAGGGAAGTCAGGACGCTCTTTCAAGAGTGAGAGAAATCGCGGGAGATTCCATATCGCAAATTCCTGAGGACAGATCCAGAGCAATATATGAAAAATTCCGTGACGAAGAAAAGAAGGCGGACGAGGGACTGGGATTCATCTTTGGCGAATGAAAAGAGGATTATACTCTCCGTAACAGGCATGCCCGGTTCCGGAAAGGATGAGTTCATAAAGGTCGCAAAGAATTTTGGGTTTCAGGATTATCATATGGGAAATACTGTCAGGACCTATGCATCAAAAAACAGAGTTTTCCTCAACGATTCTGAAATAGGAAAATTCGCCTCAGGGGAAAGAGAGAGGCATGGAATGGATGTCTGGGCCAGGAGAACATATGATCTGATAGGGGATCACAAGCTGTTCATTATAGACGGTATAAGGAATTATGAGGAAGCTGATTACTTCTCCAGAAACGCTGAAAATTTCAGCATTATTGCTATATTTGCGAACAGAATGACGAGATTGCAGCGAATTCTGAAGAGAAACAGGCCTGATGATATACATGATATGGAAGGCCTTATTGCGAGAGACAACAGGGAACTCAACTGGGGCATTGGAAAAGTGATCGCTCTTTCCGACTACATGATAGTCAATGACAGTACACTGGATGAATTCAGAAGGAAGTCCACCAGTCTCATCAAGGATATCTACGATCGCATTCCCTAATTGAGGTCAGCCACATATTTGTAGAGCTGATCAAAAAACAGTTTTCCGAAGGTTTGAGGTTTATTTCCAAATCTTCCTGTTTGACCATTGTCAAAATAAATCCTCTCTGGATGTGGCATAAGACCTATCACATTACCCTTCCTGTTGGAAATCCCTGCTATACCCATGAATGATCCGTTCGGGTTCCATGGATACTCAGAGCTGGATCCGTCAGGGGCAGAATAGACAAAAGGTATCTGGTTATTCATCTCCAGTTTATTGTATCCATCAGTGTCATGAAACATTACTCTCCCTTCACTGTGGGCAACTGGTACCAGCCATGTTGAATCCTGCCGGGAGAATTGTTTCATAATCACATTTTTTGATTTGATCCTGATATAAGTATACCTGCATTCGAAACGCCCGGACTTGTTTACCGTGAGAGCGACCTCTCTCTCCGTGTTGCCTTCTGAGTCGGGCAAAATGCCCATCTCCGTCAACACCTGGAATCCGTTGCAGACTCCGATAACCGGTCTCTCACTCTCTATATAATCCATCAATTCCTTCCCTCTGGAGGAAAGGAGTCTGGCGCCGAATATGGCACCCGCCCTGATATAATCCCCACCAGAAAAACCTCCGGGGATAAAAATCAGGGAAAAATCATCCAGTTTCCGTTTGCCTGATTCAATCTCCTTCACGTGGACATATTCTGGATCAAAGCCAGAATATTTGAGGGAGAAGAAAGACTCCTCCTCACAATTTGTGCCCTCCATTCGCAGGATGGCCGCTTTAAAATTACCTGAACGTTCGGAGGGTGAGCTCACTGGCCGCCCCTTCTCTCCTTGGCCTTCATTCTCAAGCCCGTGTAACCACACTTTCTGCAACGAAGTGCCTTCGGGGAATTCCTGGCATCGCAACGCATGCATATTTTTTTGTTCAACCGTCTCTCGACCGCTTCTGGAAATGCCATATTAATTTACCTTCTACTCATCTGCATTCAATCTGAATGAATGAACCTATCCGTTAATCCCGGGCAATATAAATAAATATCTCACTCACAGCAAACGATCTGCACCAGGATTTCATGAAAAAAATCTTACAGATCTGTGCTGGTTACGGCTGAAGGTCCTAATGCTATATAATGCAGAGGGACCGGTTATATCTGGGAATGTTATTAAACAACATTTCTATTGGAGAAAGTGCATAATCTCCTCCTCATAATATTTATCGAAGCGATCATGACTCTGATTATCACCTATTTTGTCTATTACACCATTGAAAAATCAGAGGCATTTCAGTTCAGGAATTATTCCTTTGTTGCCATAATCCTCACCATGATGGCAGGTATGCTTGGTTCTTTCACAATTTATGTTTCAACACCTTACAATTTCTTTGACACGATTCTTGCTCTGAGCTTCTCAATGTTTACCATGGCTATTGTTGTTTCAGCTTTACTATGGATGGTTACTTCCGAGACCAAATTTTCAATTTCCGGAGCAGGTTATTATGCCATAGTACTGCTGCTGTTATGGAACGAGATATCCATGGGGGTTTTTTCCTACATACTTGCCTATGGCATAGATGCTGCCACAGGTGGAAGGGATACGGTATTCGGGTTCATACAGGCGATGAGCACAGGCATAAATTCGGTGTTTTTCATCGTGCCGATGGCAGCAGAAATGATATTCCTGATCTTCCTTATTAAGCCCAGGATTTTCTATGCTTTAATATTCACATCCATACTTTTTATGGGAATCGCAGACCCGGCAATAGGCGGAATCGGAAGCCTTGTTCCCATAGGACTCATTGCTAGCGCAGCTGTAATGCTTCTTTACATGGTTGCTGTCGTGGTACTGATATCAAGAAAAATTTCCATATTTTATGAGAGCGACGTTCCGGTTCTTACAGCTCTGTTTGCAATCTACGCCTTTATATCAGCCGGCCTGTTTGTCGGTGCATTGAATCCGTTCTCATCAATGTCATCATGGATAGTTAATGCTTTCTCAATGCTTGTGTCAATGGGTTTTTATTTTATCCTTACAGTAAGGCGCAGGGACAAACAAATAATATCGCCACTGAGGGTGTTAGACAATAGGGTGGTCGGTACGGTGCTGGTGTTTACCTTCATATCCGGTCTTCTTTCTGTTATGTCCATAGCAGTTTATTTCGTGCCTTCTCTAATCTAGGGATAGCAGCAACTGTGATCTACTGACAGATAGAAATACATCATATTAGTCGTCCTACGGTAAAATTCAGTTTAATATAGGAATACGGGATACAAAATAATGGTCCTGATTTATGCGCAGATCATTATCGCAGCATTCATGGCTGCGGTAAACATTCTGATCATTTACGATCTCAAAAACAGTGGGAGTACCACTCTCGGGATCTACATATCTGGAATGATGGGCTTGATGAATATCCTTGGTTATGCATTCATAGTCCATACTTCCATACTGCCTCTTATTTTCATTAATGCTGCATATATGTCACTGGGCCTTTTTCCTGTACTGACTAAGAAAGAACTCAAGAGAAAAACCGGGCTTCTTGTATTCGGTCTGATAATGGTATTCTCAGAAATCGCAATGGGGGCATTTTTCATTGCCTGGACATACAACCATGGAGTGGATATAAGTCAGGCAGTGGAAAACCCATGGTTCGCTTACGTAATGCTGTCTGAAATGGCTTTTTCTGTATTGTACAGGAACAGGGATGAGAACAGAAAAATTCTCAGGACATATTTCAGCACACAGCGGAATTATCTCCTGGCGTTTCTGCTCATGATGGCATTCATGCCCATAGCATTTCCAGGCAATCCGGCATACGTAAACGTTTCTATCTGGGAAACCGCAGTGGTGATGATACTTTCGACCGTTCTGATTTATGAAACACTTTACAGACAGAGGTTGAGAAAGACCCAGGACACCTCATTGTCGCTTGAGATGATGATCCTGTTCACACTGATGATGATCGGCGAGTTTGTCTACCTGATATATTTCACCTGGATTATTTTCGATGTATCCGTTGTGGTAGGGATGGTATGGTTCATATACCGGTCGACTGGAGGCAAAGGAGGTGCAGAAACAAATTATCTTGACAATCAGAAGTGGTCCTTTTCATTCATATTGCTGACATTCGTGATGGAATGGTTCATGGGGGGCGTACTGGCTATAGCGTCCGGCGATCTTGGCAGGGGTATATCAGGGTTCATCTCGTCGCTTATTTTGCCATGGCAGAATGGTGGAAACATTTACATTCTATACGATGCCTTTGATGTGTTTGTATCAGTTACCGCGAACCCTTGGTTTCTCATCATGATGGGAACGGAGATGGGCATTCTGGCGGTATCAAAGCTGGTTGGTTCTCATAACAGGGAAAACAGGGTAAGGATAGCTCTCATGATCGGCGCCTATTTCATATACAGCATCTATCTGCCAAGTTTCTCATCCATTTCGTCTGATCTACCACATATACCCTACGGGTGGAGCATGGGGATCGGCACGCTTGGTCCTGTAACGAGCAGCGTTTTATTTTCCGGAATAATAGGTACTTACATTGTATCTGCCGCCCTTTCTCTTATGTTCGGAGCACGGCAGATATGTTCCGTGACCTGCACCGCGCCACTGATGTATCAGGGAACATTTTATGATTCTCTCAAGAAATATAACCGAACGTCAAAACTCGGCAGGAAGACCCTGACCTCGAAGATCAAGCCATGGTTCAGAATTACTGTTATTTCGGTTTCCGTCTTTGTACTGTTCAGCGCAATTGTATCATATCTAAATTCGATCGGTTTGATCTCGTTCTCCATATTCGGCACAGATATTTCTGTACTCGTCTATATAATCTGGTTCAATCTGATGTGGTATATCGTGTTTATATCGATCCCATTCATGGGAACTTATGCATGCGTGACTCAGGGCTGGTGCTACTGGGGGTCGTTCAATCAATTGATGGGATATCTGGGATTCTTCAGGCTAAAGGTTAGAGATACCAATACCTGTGCGACTTGCAAAACAGTGGACTGTGCCTCTGCATGCCCTGTGGGTCTCACAGATATGCGGGCGTCATTCCTGAAGAAAGGTTCATTTAAAGCGTTCAAGTGTGTCGGGGTAGGAGATTGTGTGGAAGCCTGCCCTTATGACAATATTTTCTTCTACGATGTCAGGGGATTCGTTAAGAACAGGATAAGCAGAAACTCCGCAAAACCCAAGAAAGTTGTAAGTATGGACAACTTCCTTAAAAATACCAGGGAGTGATCCATGTTCTCAGGATAATCAGCTTGCATTGTTAGAAAATATTCCAGATAGCCGAACAATCAGTCATAGCTATTTGGTGGTTTCAATTTCCTAATGAAACAGAAAAATTGTTCACTGAATCAAAACGTCAAGAACACGATGGTTATGTCAGAAATCACTATTAGAATTATGGGTCCGTGTATTTCAAAGGTGTCCTGAAAATATGGAGATAAATGGGTTAAGAAATAAAATCTTAATCCATGTCCCTTGTGCTTTCCTTTAATTTCTTACCCTTCTTTGGATAATCAATGCTTTCAAACTTTCCCTGCAACTTTGCAATCACCTTGGGAAGAGTTGTATACTCCATCTCAGAGTCAGGGAGCCTGTGAGGCTCGAATGGTCCCATCCTCCTCAGGTAATCGACTATATCGACTGCGGTTTTTCTTGCCCCGTCAAATGCAGGATCGTCAAACATATCAATCGGACCGGAAAGCTTTCCGTCTTTCAGGACAAATCCAAGTGCAACCACTCTTGGGGGGCCATCAAACCTGGTCATCTTGGAGTCCTTCATTCCAACTGGCATCAGCGGACCGTTGAATGATCCCCTCATCCAACCAGAAACCAGAAATGGATGGGAAAATGCTTCGAGGGATTCCCCTGACGCGGGAAGTCCTGATTGGATTCTTACAATACCTGCAGGGTCATCCTTTCCGACATATTCCCCGGCAATAAGCGAAAGCTTGTCGGTAGATATCACTGCCACATTTTCATCAGGCAGCTTTTCGTGAGATGGTTTAGTGAAAACCCTCTTTATCACGTACCTGCTTTTGGAACCTATCATTGCAAGTACATCATAGGTCAACTCCGGTGTTGGTAATTCTATTTTCTTACCCTCAACTATGTCCCATATCTCAAAAATGAATCCCTCGTGCATGTTCGGATCGATGACCAATCCGGGAGTATTGAAAGGATCAGCAAACATCTTGAATATGGGATAATTAAACGCTCCAGGCTCAGTCTTATCCATCATGTAAACGATAAAGGGCTCAGACTTCCTCGGGGTGATCTCCATCTCTGCTATCCCAGGGCCCATACCTTTGATGTTACCAGAAAAAGCATCCTTTAGCAAATCCTGTCCGGCACCATAAAGCCCAGCTTTCTTGGCAATTTCTGTGCCTGATTTAAAAGCATCCCATGCAAGCTTGTGGACTTCCGGTGAATTGATCCCCTTGTTATGAATCATTGTGATTTGAATGTCATCGCCAATGTGTGACACAAAAAAGTCACTCAGAAGGTTGCGCGAATTTTCCTTGACAAATCTTTTTACCTCCTCTACCACAGGAGGGAAAACTACTGTATGGCCGGGTAAACTCCCTATATCCGCTTTGATGTGGCTAATTGTTGTTTTCATCAATTCATCATGGTCATTTAGATTAAAATTCTTTTGTATCTTCATTCTCATGGCTTATTACTGATAATCCGAAGATCATAGAACAGAAGATTTCAGACACGTCAAATATGGCAGGACCTTATGAAAATAGACTTTGCAGATATGGGAATATGATGAGAATCGAAAGGGCAGATTTCGTTATTCCTGTCACATGTTGTGTAAATTCACCGATGAATTTGATATATATAAAGTCGAATTATAATGTATTGTATGTGAATCTCGTAATTTTGAGGTGTAGTTCACGTTTCTAAACAAACTATTTTAATCGCTATGTAATGACCCCTAGTTTAATATGGGCCAGTTAGACATCAACATCGTAATAGGTGGGCCGCAGGGTGGAGGAATAGACACCTCGGCCAACATGATTATAAGAGCTTTCGCGTATGCCGGAATGGACGTGTTTTCTGTGAGGGAGTTCCACTCTAACATAAAAGGAAGACACAGCTATGTACACATAAGATCAAAGGATGATAAAGTCAGATCCCTGAAGTATCCCGCGGACCTGCTGGTCGCTCTTGATCCAGACACAATCTTTGAGCATCACGAGGACGTTTCAAAGGGTACTATGGTTATTTATGACAGCGCATTCGAAGGATCTGATCTGGGGCAGGCAAGAATGATAATGAGGGATACCCAGAAGGGAATTAAGGAAACTCTTGAAAAAGCTGGATTTCAAACGACAGTGAAAGGAATGCTTGAATACATGCAGAAAAAGGGAGGCAAACTTGTTCCAATTCCATTCGACTCAGTTCTATCACCCGTTGTCAGTGACGGTCCAACAACACGTTATTTCAACACATTCGGTGCTGCTGTCACGATGAGCCTTGTAGGCATTGAGAAGAGTTCAATGGAAGATGCAATCAGATACGTATTTGGCAACAAGGAGTCAGTTCTTAAAACAAACCTTGCTGTGGTTGACAAAGCATACGAATACTGCGAATCCAACAAACTTGTTGGACGGAAGATTAAAAAAATGCACAGGGAATCAAGGATAATACTTACAGGCAACGATGGGGCTGCTATAGGCAAGATAATGGGGGGGCTTAGATTCCAGACATACTACCCCATAACTCCTGCATCCGATGAGAGCACCATTATGGAGGAACATGAGGACCTGAAGTGGCTTGAGAATGAGGTGGATCAGCTGAGCAAGGGAGGAGTTGTTGTGGTCCAGACGGAGGATGAGCTGTCCGCAATAACAATGGCAACAGGCGCTGCTCTCACCGGATCAAGGAGCGCAACTGCGACCAGTGGCCCAGGTTTTTCCTTGATGTCTGAAGCGATATCCTTTTCAGGAATGGATGAGGTGCCACTTGTTGTAACTCTCTATCAGCGCGGCGGGCCAAGTACTGGACTTCCTACAAGGAACGGCCAGGCTGACCTTTTATTTGCAATGCACGCAGGCCATGGTGAATTTCCAAGAATTGTAATAACCTCAGGCGATGTAGAGGAAACCATATACGATTCCATGAAGGCACTGAATTATGCTCAGAAATATCAGGTGCCGGTTATACATTTGATCGATAAGAATCTCGCCAATACATCAGAAATTTTGGACGGGATAGATACCAGGCGTGTCAAACTGGAAATTCCTGAAATTGTTCCACAGAATGATGGATTCAAGAGATTCAGTCTCGACACTTCCAGCGGCATATCGAGAATGGGAGCTTTCGGCAAGAACATATTCTGGCTTACCGGCGATGAACATGATGAGACAGGGCATGTCACAGAAGATACAAGAATGAGAGATTTGCAGATGGAAAAGAGATTCAGGAAACTCGAGACTGCAGAGAAGGAAATTCCCCTTGAGGACAAGGCGGTTGTATTTGGAGACAAGAAATCAGATATCACATTTGTATCATGGGGATCACAGAAAGGACCCATACTGGATGCGATGAACGAACTGAAGAAAATGGGAATAAGCAGCAATTTCCTTTACCTTAAGATGTTCATACCTTTCCCGTCAGATTTTGTACATGATTTTCTTTCCTCCAGCAAAATGGTCATTGATGTGGAAAGCAATATGACAGCGCAGGCCTCCAAGGTGATTACCCAGAATACTGGCTTGAAAATCAGCAACTATATACTCAAATACAACGGAAGACACGTGACAGAAGACGAACTCGTCGAAGCGGTTAACAAGATTTACAAAAATGGTGTGAAAAAGGTGGTGTTGACAAATGGCGCATAATTTCAGAAGCGATGTTGCGATAGACTGGTGCCCTGGATGTGGTGATTTCGGTATTTTGAATTCAATACAGCAGGCACTGACCGAATTAAACTTTGGAGCTAATGATGTTGTGGTAGTATCAGGCATTGGATGCTCGGGTAAGACTCCACATTACATAAACGTGGCTGGTGCACATACACTGCATGGCCGTTCAATCCCCTATGCGACCGGAGTGAAACTTTCAAATCCTAAACTGAAAGTCTTGGTTACTGGCGGCGATGGCGACCTGATGAGTATAGGTGCGGGGCACTTTGTGGGAGAGGGAAGGAGAAATACCGGGTTAACAGTGATACTCTTTGATAACGAAGTATACGGACTCACCAAGGGACAGGCTGCTCCAACAATGCAGATGGGACAGAGAACGAAGAGTCTCACAAAACCAAATATGTTTGGAAGAGTGAACCCGATCTCTCTTGCGCTCACCAGCGGATATTCGTTTGTCGCAAGAGGATTCTCTTTTGACGGGAAGCAGCTCAAAGAAATAATCAAAAGGGGTATACAGCACGAGGGATCGTCTCTTATTGATGTACTTCAGCCATGCCCAACATACAACAACATAAACACAATGGAATGGTACAGGAAGCGTGTTTACAGACTGGAGGATGACAAAACCTGGGATCCTGTCGTGAAAAATGATGATTCTAACCTGGAAGAGGTCTTCCAGAGAGCTTATGCAAAGGCGGGTGAATGGGAGGATAAAATTCCAACCGGAATATTCTATGAGAACAACAATATACCAAGTTTCCCCAAGAGGATCAACGAGTACGTCCCCAGATATCTGGAGAATCCTCCATCTGATCAGAAGATATCAGACAAGGAAGGCTATACATTAGTCGATCCCATGAAGACATTTTCTGAAAAAATTGTTGAAACCATAAAATAAATTTACAAAGTTCCGGCCTGAGGACGAAGGGCCGGAAATTAATCATTATTTTAAACAGATTGAAACAATAACTTTTTACTCTTTGAACTTATCGCAATTTATGACGAAAATAGGTCTCACATGGCACGGTCATGCGTGCTTCAGCATTGATATGGGTACGAAGATCATAGTGGACCCTTTTCTCAACGGAAATCCCCTTGCAGACATCAAGCCTTCGGACGTGAAGGCCGATGTGGTTGTGGTAACGCATGCTCATTCTGATCATCTTGGGGATGCAATAGAGATTTGCAAGGCCAACTCTGCAGAACTTGTCACAATGGTTGAACTTGCGTGGGCGCTTTCAGAAAAGAACGACTGGTTGAAGGCTCACGACATAAATATTAGTGGTTCCGCGACGGTCAAGGGAATAAAGATCAGCGCAGTTCCAGCATACCACAGTTCCAGCTATAATGGTGCGTATGCAGGTCCGCCGATGGGTGTCGTGATCGGAAACAATTTCAGGATTTATCACGCGGGTGATACTGGAATCGTCAAGGATATGGAAGTCGTGGGTGATTTCTACAAGCCGCAGGTGTCACTGTTGCCCATAGGCGGGCACTATACCATGGGCCCTGAGGAGGCTGCATATGCCACGGGAATGATACGGTCAAAATATACCATTCCAATGCACTATAATACATTTGATCTGATCAAGGCGGACCCTATGCTTTTCAGCAGATTGGTGAAGGAACGGGGATCATCCGAGGTTATAGTTGCTCAGGTGGGCAGGGAGATCACTTTTGACGAATCAGGAAAAAGGCTGGTATAGATTTCTTTCTGATTTCGGGATTGATCCTTCGATATATATTGAAGTAAAGGACTCTTTTTCACCTGTTAAGTCCCATGTTGAAAAGATGGTGTCCGGTAAGGATTACTGGCAGGTTTCACCAGATGAACTGAACTATATCTTCTCGGCAACAAAACTCCTCAGGCCTGAGAAGGTTGTCGAAACAGGTGTTGGTCCAGGAACAACCAGCTACGCCTTTCTAAGTGCAATGAGCGATTTTGATGGGAAACTTTACAGTTTTGACCTTGGTATCAGATACGGTGAGTCGGATCACATGCCTGTTGGCTTCGTAGTGCCGCAGGAGATGAGATCAGCATGGACACTTACAATTGGAGACAGCATGGTAACGCTTTTGCCGGTACTGAGGAAAATATCTCCTATAGACATATTTTTCCACGATTCTGATCATACCTATAATCATGTAATGTTCGAGATGACCAGCGCTGACAGATCTCTGAAGAAGCGAGGACTTATAGTGGTGGACAATTATGACTGGTCTAGGGCGCCGGAGGACTTTGCAAAAGAATATGGGTATAAACTGGTGCCGATTGTCGATGATCTGGCATTTCTCTATAAATTATGAATCGTCAGGTTTTGCATCGAACACATCGTCAATATCGTCCTTGGACGAAGAATTTCCATTGGTACCCTCATCCGGGGAACCATCAAATGGCGAGAACCTGGCCTGTTTTCCCATACCTGTTCCCCTGAACGATTCAAGGCTCTCATCTTCAAGTATGTACTGCTTTATCCTGCCATTATTTTCCGGTACCTGGATCAATCTTGTCCTCCCATGCCTCCCCATGCTCTTGATCTTTGTTATGATAAGACCATTATCATCAAGATCAGAGACTATGTCACTCACTCTCCTTGAGGTAAGCGGTACGAAACCAAGTTCACTGCATATGTTTCTGTAATTCTCATATATTTCACCGCTGAACATAGGCCGTTTATCCATTTCCTGAGTCACAACAGTGCTCAACAGAACAATTTTTGAGTGAAGCGGAAGGCCGTTCACAGATTCCTTGAGAAGGTCAGTCTCGAGTTTTTCCCTTGCTTTGTTCACTTCGGCTTCCGTAACCCTGTCCAGATTTTCTCTAATGGCAATGTCTATCGATATGCGCATCAGATCAAGGGCCTTTCTGGCGTCACCATGCTCCTGAGCACCTATGGCAGCACAGAGATTGATAGCGGAGTCCTCAAGAGCCTGATCCTTCACGATACCCTGTGTCCTGAACTTCAGGATATCTCTCAATTGTGAAGCATTATATGGGTTGAATATCACATTCTCCTGGCCAAGCCTGCTGGAAACCCTGGAATCAAGGTCCTGAACGAAGTTGGTATTGTTTGTGATCCCTATAATAGATACATAGGGGGATGGGGAGTCTTCGCATATTTTCAGGATTACATACAGGGAATCTCCGCCATTTTTTTCGGTGAGTTTATCAATCTCGTCAAGGATAATTATCACGTTTTTGTTCATCTGCTTCAGCCGTTTCAAAAGTTCTGAATAGATTCTGTCCAGAGGCCAGCCCAGCGGGGGTATCTGCTCCCCTTCTGTCTGCAGTGACTGCACAATTGACACAAGAATTGAGTAAGGACTGTCAAAAATCTGGCAGTTAATGTACGCAACACAGTTCTTGTCTCCACTGGCTTCCAGCAACATCGATGTAACGTATCTTGCAGTTGAGGTCTTCCCCGTTCCGGTTTTTCCGTAAAGCATTATGTTTGATGGTCTGGTTCCCCGCATCAAACTTCCAAGCAGGGAAGTCAACTGTTCAATCTCTTTCTCTCTGTGGGGTAGATTTCCAGGAACAAATGAAATGCCAAGTGAGGACAGATCGCCAATCAGTATGGGATTATCTTTCTTTAAATTCAAAAACGGATTAGCCATCGGATCAGAATTCATGGAAAGGTATAATGTGAATAAAGGTTTTGAATCATTGACTGGAATTTTGTTAATTTAAAACCGATTATTTAAAGGGCTGTGCGTTTGACCTCTCAAATTTTTTTATTATACCTACTAAATACATGGAGCCCGCCACCAGTATATGATCGTAGTGTTTCTTGGCGTATTCGATAGCCTCATACGGATCCTGTATTACACGTTTTTCCCGGAATATATTACCGGAGATTTCAGAAAGCATTTCAGGCTTTGCGGCTCTATCCGGCTCGTCAGGAGTGGTAAAAATTACCTGGTCACTAATTGGCCTGATAGCGCGTAAAAATGAAAAAATATCCTTATCAGTCATCATTCCAATAACCAGTACAGGTTTCTCCTTGAATATTCTCGTGTAGTTGTACGTCAAAGTATCGGCAGCCGGAGGATTATGTGCACTGTCCACCATTATGAACGGTGACTTTGAAATGATCTCCATCCTTCCCGGCCATCTGGTGTTGGAGATGCCCTTTTCTACGAAACTCCTGCCGGGATTAAGATCATCAGATTGTTCGAGCGCCAGTACAGCGTTGCTTATATTTTCTATCTGGAATTCACCCACAAGGTCTGTATGAATGCTGTAAGTATCATTGGGTGTGGTGAGATCGAACGAGGTACCTCCCTCGGACTCCAGGATATTTTTGACGGAACAGTCCTTGATTCTAAGCAAAAGTTTGCTGTCCCTAACGTCAGATATTCTTTTTATCTCCTTTATGACTGCACTTTTTGTGTCGCCCAGAACAACAGGCCTGCCCTTCTTTATTATACCCCCCTTCTCCCAGGCAATCGCCTCCAGCGAACAGCCAAGCTTGTCAGCATGTTCATAACCAATAGTTGTTATAACACTCACTTCCGGTGTTATGATATTTGTCGAATCGAGCCTCCCTCCGAGGCCGACTTCGATGGATGCGACACGATCCTTGCGGCTCTGGAAATAGGAGAAGGCCAGCAGAGTTGTGGTTTCGAAAAATGTGGGGTTTCTCAATGATACGCGTAATTTTTCTATCAAACCTCTGTTGGAGGCTATGAATTTTTCTATGTACTCATCCGGTATCACAGTCCTTCCGGACACTATCCTTTCATTGAAGTCAATGAGATGGGGTGATGTATATAGTCCCGTTTCTGTTCTCTCCTGCAATGCATTGTAAATGAAAGCAGATGTAGACCCCTTTCCATTGGTTCCTGCAATATGAAAAGATTTGAAAGAATCCTGTGGATTATCGAGATACTTCGCAAACTCACGCACAACATCAAGGTCTAATTTTATGCCTTCCCGCTTGAGACTATAAAGAAAATCGAGATCCACAGTGGACATCGGAAGGAGATATTAGGCTCTTAATTATATCTTGTGCATTTTGGCTGCGGTTCTAAGAGAATAGCACCAATCACAAATCATCCGTTCCTCATTCTTTCCCGTGAAATATTTCATATCACTCCAG
>JBMFWA010000008.1:0-30945 GCA_049965715.1 Thermoplasmata archaeon | reverse complement strand
GTACTGTCGAATGAACCATAATTGTCCGGCATGTTAAAAAAATAATAAATAACAGGAGCATTTCCTGTACGCATGGCTACAGAAGCGCTCTATCTTTCCAATCCCTATTTGAAAGAGGCTGAAGGAAAGATCGTTATGGTTGAGTTCACGGATCTGGTGGTGGACAAGTCAGTATTCTTTCCCACTGGTGAGGGACAGCCAAACGATAAGGGAGAGGTTGAGATTGACGGTAAAAAATTTACAATAGTCGATACCTGGAAAGATGGTCTCTGGGTCCATCTTATGTCACTTGACACCTATCCTCAGGATATCGCCGGCAAAACAGTTAAGCAAAGAATAGACTGGGACATCCGTTACGGTCACATGAAATTCCGGACTGCGTTGTACATTTTAAGCGGACTTGCATTTAAAAAATACAGCGCATCTGTTAGAATAAACCAGACTTATGAGGATTATGCCTGGATTGACATCATGATGGACAACCTGACCGAGGAAATCGTGAAGGAATTTGAGTCTGAAGCGAACAGGGTTATAAACGAAGGCATCGATATACAGTATTCTTTTGTTACAAGGGAGGAATTTTCCAAGGACAGCGCTCTGATGACATTCGTCAGAAATAAGATTCCGGATTATGATTCAATAAAGATTGCGAAAATTGGCGATTTACCGCCAATGCCTGACCTTGGCACTCAGGTCAGGAATACAAAGGAGGTTGGCGGATTAAAAATTAAAACCACGCTCGTTAAGGGAAAAATAAGCAACAGGCTCACAGTCAACCTTACCACCACATCCTGAATACAGAAATGTCATAATGGAATGTAGTAAATGCAAAAATCGATGACCTAAACAAATTAATCCATTGATTGCATTAGCGGATGAATGTCCGTTAGGGATTCTCTGGCAGAACTTTCTGAGTTCGTGGGATGGATCGGGATTTCGTCTGCGATCTTCATATTTCTGGTATTTCTCCCCCAGATTTTATCAAATGCCGGGAGTTCTGTATCATACATCGAACTTATCACGTCAGCAGGATACGGTATCTCCTTCCTGTTCTTTGTAATTCTCTTGTTTGTCGGCACGGTCGTACCCTTCATTTCCATTATAAATATGATCAGACCGGGGGAAGATCCCGCATCCAGAGAATTATTGAGGAAAGGCAGAGGCGACTTTTTCATATTCTTTTCAATGGTGGTACTGCTTGACCTTGCCATCTCTTTTATTCTGACGGCAATTTATCCATCACTTACCACTCCGGACCCATTTATTGCAAGCAATCCAGTTTATCTGGGGCTCGTTGACTATTATTTTAACTGGTTTGCACTGGAATTCCTGACCCTTGAGATACTTCCTCTGATACTTGTTACAATTGTAGCACTCTGGTCGATTAAGAAGCTTTCCATCAGGGGAATATTTAAGCCAAATCTCTCAAAGGGATCATTACTGCTCGGAATTCTCCTGCCTGCATGGGTCTTATCCAATTTTCTAATATTCTTTTCTCTCAGTTATTCTCCAGATTATGTAGCAGATTTCATATCTGTGTCAATAACCGTTCTGCTTGTAATGATCATTTATCTCAGATTTGGTCTTAGCGAAGCTTTCCTGGTATCCTACGGGCTGAACGTTCTGACTACGGTATCTGATGTAGTCGCAGTTCACGGAAGCGTGGTCAACAATCTTATCGGAATTAGCATAACAACCCTTATACTCCTATGGGCAGCTGTTGGATTCCTGGGCCTTGGTTTCACCATCTTCAAGTACAGTCAGGATACAGCAAAACGCAGGGAAACAAGAGGGAACAAATCAAAACTACCTGAGATAACCGAAAAGGATCTCTGGATACGAACTTCCTGCCCCAGCTGTGGAGGGACCACTTTCAAAGTCCAGGATGACTTCAGTCTTGTCTGCAACAACTGTAAAACAGTAGTGGACAGCAATTACGAAGGTCCGATGAACATCAAAGTTGAATTCAGAAGGAACCTGCGCTGATACGTGAAAAACCATAATAATAATGGAATCGCATGTTCTAATTGTTTTCAGAGGTTACATTATTCACTGCCATTGTCCCATCAGTTCCTGACTTGTAGGAGAACCATGCGGAGTAAATTATAGGAAGGCTGAATATTATTAAAACAGAATAGAAATTTCCAATCTGAAACAGAAAACCCCCTACAACAGACCCAACGATGAAGCCCATTGCAAACAGCCCTTCATAATAGAAGATGCCCATCTCCGGTGAAGAGGTGCTTGATGTATAGGACAGAACCCTCCCGAATGCAAGGCCATTACCCACTGAAGCCAAGGCAGAAATTCCTATAATGAACCAGTCTGAGTTGTACACCGACAGAAGCAATGGAGATGCAAGAAGAACTGAAGAGATGGTGACAGTTCTTGTGATGCTCTTTAATGGCCTGGTGCTTATGAGTGCGAAAACTATCGCAAGAACCATGGGGGGTACGAATGATGCAACACCTATCTCGATATACTGAAGCCCCGAAACCCTGAGGTATGGAATCATTACATAATAGAAGAATCCTGAAAAAACACCTGCGAAGAGCATTGGAAGCACCATTTTGAATTTCGGCGCTCCTGATCCTTTGCGCTTCACAAACTTTCTTTCAGAAGGAATAAACAGTAAACCTGTGACGAATACGACGGAAGCTATGAGATAAATAGGCCCGAAACCCAAGTATTCTACTATGATCCCCGCTGCAAGGGGAACCAAGAAGTTGGGTATGCCCCAGGCAGTTGAGTATTTCTCTGAAACAACCGGATCATCGACATAACCCAGAGATATCTCCACAGTGACCCAGAATACTGCCTGAAGTATATCTGCAATGCCAACGAGCACTATGAAAAGTATGGAACTGTGGATGAAAAAGAATAACGAGAGGATCGACAGGCCTGCCACTGATAATGTTATCCTGTTCCTGAAACCGAGGATTTCGAATTTTGTATAGAGATACGCTAAAGCTATTAGTGGAACGGAAAAAAATATTCCAAGCAGCCCTATTTCCGTGTAGGTGTAATCATATCGGAGCGCTAGAAGTGGAAAAGCAAAACTTATACTGAACCAACCCACAGAAAACAGCGTGCTCAAGGCCATTAATTTAAAATTTTTATCTTTGAGAATGGCATCTATACTGAACACAGATTCACGACTTCAATTCAATGACACATCTCACAATATTTCCTGTTAGGCGTCGCTTCCGTATCAGCTCAATTTGTCAATCTTTATGCCATCGTCATCAAGAAAGGCAATAATGTCATCAGGAGAAAGATTAAGTCTCTGGATAATTTTCTTGGGAAGTGTAATCCTGTAAGATGACCCTTTGGAGGACACATGCGCGACATCGATAATCTGCCTCTTCGTCATAATTGATATAATGACGATTTAGGATAAATACATTGCCCCAAACTATTAATTTTCTCAGGCCTTTAAGAAGTCGGATGTAGTGAACGAAAACAAACAGTCCGGAGAGAATTGCTTAAGAAAGAACCAACAATCAGTTTTATGCTTACTGACGGGAATTCACGAAACAGTAAATGAAGCATTTCTTTTTTATATCGGCTAAGATTACAGGTAGGAGAAAATGGTAACAAAACCGGCAAGAATGTATACTAAAATCAGCGGACCTGCATATACCCGCAGGGAGTTCATGGGTGGAGTTCCTTATCCTAAAATTACCACGTTCATTCAGGGAAACCAGAAAAAGAACTTTGACGTTGAAATGGAACTTATAGCCAAGGAATCATGCCAGATCAGACACACTGCTCTTGAAGCTGCAAGGGTTTCAGTTAACAGGAAACTTGCGGAACTTGTGGGCGTTGAAAACTTCTTTCTTCAGATACGACCATACCCACACCACGTGCTGAGAGAACATAAGATGGCCACTGGAGCTGGTGCAGACAGAATATCTAGTGGAATGAGCATGGCGTTTGGCAGACCAGTGGGAACAGCAGCAAGGGTCAGTGCAAATGATATTATCATGGTCGCAAGAATAAATATGCCGCAGGCCAGAACCCTCAAAGAGATCCTGCACAAAGCATCATTCAAGCTTCCGACTCCATGTTATATCAAGATAACAAAGCCTGAATCAGCGCAGATTTAGGGCAGAACATTCATTTATATATTTTAACATATCCGGGCGGGAGTTCCCTTTTCGCAGGGAGAGGGGGTCGCAGACAAAGGATAGACCATAAACTTTTCAGTAAATATTTACTTTAGATTCCCTGCTTCCTATAAAGTCCTGAATCAATTTTGCGGCAAGCATGGAAGTGTTACCATTATCATATAAAGGTGTCATTTCGACAATGTCAAAGCCTATCGTTGATTTCGCAAATTTGTTGATCAGCCTTTTCACGTCGGTATCTTTCAGTCCATATGGTTCTGGAGTCCCAACACCAGGGGCATATGCAGGGTCAATACCATCCATATCTATAGAGAAGTAGATTTTACTGGATATGACACTTTTTAGATCATCGATTATGCTGTCAATGCCTGTTTTCCTGACGTCAGATGAAAATACAAACCTGACTTCGTTAAATCTGCCGGACTCATATTCTTCTCTGGAAACTGATCTCGTACCGATAGAAACAATTCTGTTCTTCCCAAGTATATCTAGGGATCTACGGGTTACACAGGCATGATTCAGCGGATTTCCCATATAACCATCTCTGAAATCTGAATGTGCATCAATGATGACCATCGTGCATTCACTAAAATTTCGGACTGCACCCACGGTTAAGGAATGTTCACCTCCTAGCATTATGGGTATTTTTCCATCTTTCTTTATAATCGAAACTATAGTTTCGACAGTGTCAACATTTTCCTGCACGTCCTCTCCCACTGTAACATCGCCAAGATCGCAGATTTTCAAATCAGGGAAATTGATATTGTAAAATGGGTCAAAGGATTCCAGGTTATCATACGCTTTTCTGATGCTATTCGGTGCCAATCTGGAACCTCTGCGGTAGCTGGAAGTCCCATCAAATGGAACACCGAAAATCACATACCTAGATTCACTGTAGGTAGAGGCGGCATCGGCTATTTTTAGGTGGGAAAAAAAACCATCTAGTTCTGGAACATTATTTTGCGTTTTCCCATTGCCTCCCAGTATGAAATCTCAGTGCCGGGTTTTACGCGATCAACGATATCGTCATCCAATGGTATAACAAAGGTTTCAAAGGTCTCGGAATCCATCAATTGAGCCTCCTTGTTGGCGACTGAAAGAACTTGAGCATTCTTCTTCTCTATGATGGGGACCTTGACCTTATGTTTGACCGGATACACAACACTGTGCTTCTGATTGTCAAATATCCCAATTGCCACTATTCTTCCTTTTGCTTCTCCATGCTTTCCTGGCTTTGACATGGTTATTTCCATGATTTTGCACGGGGAATCATCAATCAGCATGTATCTTCCAACTTTCAGTTCTCTAACTTCGGCTTCCTGCCAACTCATTGGTTATCAAAGGGCAATATAATATATATTTAAATAGTTATCAGATTGATCCTTTTCCGAAAATTAGAACTGAAAAATCATGAAGTCAGAAACAGGGGTTTTATCATATCGGTCATCCTAATTAAACTTAATGAAATAATGTTCCGCAACGCAGTAAATACCTGTCTTTTCGAAAATTTAATTAACTATCTTCTTATAGTTAAGATGAAGTAAGATATGAGTGAAGATAATCCAAAATCATTTTCTGATGGAAGGTACGTGGTGGTAAAGAAACTTGGCGAGGGTGGAAAGGGAATAGTGTTCAAGTGCACTGATAACATGCTGGGCAGAACAGTTGCTCTAAAAATGATAAAAACATCTTTAGACGAAGAGACCGGGACACGGTTTAAAAGGGAAGCTCAAACCACAGCAAAATTGAATCACCCAAACATAGTATCCGTCTATGATATAGGCAGCATAGATGGTCATCCATTTCTTGTAATAGAATTTGTAGACGGGAAAAGTCTGGATGATATCATTAAAGATAAGTCTCAGCTTTCACCTTCAGAGATAGTGAGGATCTCCATTTTCATAGCCGATGCTCTTGAATACTCTCATAAACTTGGTATACTGCACCGTGACATAAAACCAGAAAACATAATGATCTCAAAGGATAATGTACCAAAGCTCATGGATTTCGGCCTTGCCAGGTCAGTGGATAGCCCTAAACTCACACATGCTGGTGCAATCGTTGGTACGCCGGCATTTATATCACCGGAAAGTGCACTCGGCAGAGAAAATGATGCGCGCTCGGATTTATACTCGCTTGGTTGTGTTATGTACAACATGGCCACCGGACATCCTCCTTTTGTTTCCAAGGACAATCTCAAGCTTATTTACAGTCACATAAATGACATGCCCATTCCCATAAGGAGAACAAGAAAGGAATTCCCGGAAGATCTGGAATCTATTATAATGAAGCTCATGTCTAAGGACCCGTTCTCCAGATACCAATCAGCCTCAGAACTGCTCTCAACCCTAAAGTCGCTGAAGTACTCCGATGAAAACACATCCATCAGCGATAAAAACACAATGGACAGTAAATTCACCGAATCGTTCTCAACAACCTCATCAGGCCATCACAGGAGACCACTTGTTGGCCTGGAGAATGAAATGAAGAAGATGCGATCTCTGATAGACAGCGCATTAACAGGATCAGGTTCCATGGTCATGGTTGTTGGCCAGACAGGCTCCGGAAAGACAAGATTTCTTGAAGAAGCAAGGGCCTACGCAGCTCTGAGAGGGTTTACTGTATTATCAGTAAGATGTGGTCAGAACAAAACTGGTATACCGGGACAGGCTCTTTCGGAACTTTTCCGAGACTACGTTTCCTCTCAGCCAACGCAGTTCATATACAAAATATGCGGAGATTATGCTGATCAGATGCAGAAGATTGTGCCGGAGATTGCCCCCAGGCTTGGCAAAGTTCCTGAATTTACGGTACTGGATCCCCAGCAGCAGAAGGCCAGGTTCAACGAAGCAGTTTCAGTTTTCATTGAGAACATGTCGAGAGAAAACCCCCTCTTCATTTCATTCGACGATGTCCAGTTTATGGATTCATACTCGCTCAGTTTCTTCAAATATTACTACGAATCAGTTGGTTCGCAGAGGACCGTTCTTGCGGGGTCTTCAAACCCACTGGATGAGGCATCAGATGTATTCAAAGCAATGGAAGAAGCTATCAAAGCCAGGTCTCTTGAAATTATTGAACTTAACAATCTTGATAGGGAAAATACAAGACGGCTGATCTCAAATTACCTGGGTGACAGCATTGATGACATATCGGACGAGTTTCTAAATCTTGTATATGGTAAGACATACGGTAACCCGCTTTTTCTGGAAGAAACGCTGAGGTATCTGATCGAAAAGAGACAGATATACCAGAAAGACGACGGAACATGGGACAGGGATTCACTCTCAACCCTCAAGATTCCAACATCGTTGCGAAGTATCGTGAGGGCGAAGCTTGAAGGGTTGAGTGAAGATTATCTGAACCTTTTGAGGACGGCATCCGTAATAGGTCAGGACTTTGATTATGAAATATTGATGAAACTTTCCGGGATAAATGATGAGGATAGGTTCATGAATATGCTGGAGGACCTAATAGAGAAGAAATTCCTATCCGAAAGGAAGGGAGGCTTAGGATCTGTCAGGATGTATTTCACCGACCCGCAGGTCAGGGAGATACTGTACGGAGACATCAGCATGATCCGCAGAAAAAGACTGCACGAGAGAATCGGTGAGATAATGGAAGAGAGTATACCTGCGGAGAATATGGATGGTTTATCAATTTCAAGTCTAGCTGAACACTTTCAGGAAGGAGGAAACCTTGCAAAATCACTTAAATACAGAAAGATGGAGGCAGATATTCTCTCTTCTATGGCAGAGTTATCCAGAGCAGCTAACGCATATGAAAACTGTCTTGACATTGTGTCTGTTCTTCCGTTCTCAGATTTAAATGAGAAGAAAAGGGAAACGGCGCACCTGCACCTTCAGATTGCCAGGAATCTGAGAGGTATTGATCCTAGCAATGTGTATAAAAATGCCCGATCTGCTATGGATATTTTTAGGGAAATAGGCGACGACAGACAATTTATTGAATCAGCCGAGATTTGTGTTCAGTATCACCCAAACGAATCCCAGAACATATACAGAGAAGTAGAGGCAATCAAGGACTCAAACGAAACATTTGAGGCACGATTCAATTTTTTGCTTTCCTATGCTACGACTGCTCAGGTTCAAGGCGACATCAAGGAGGCAAAGAGAGTGTCAGCTATTCTGAAAAAGATGACGGATGAAAACAAAGATAAGCTGAATAACTTTTCCAATAAGTCCATAATTTTTTGGGCAGAAATTTTGAGGCTCTCCATCAGCGACATAAAATCAGAAGCGGACATAGAGAACGCTGTTCAAGGTTACAGAGATATTATCAAATCAATATCCAATCCATCCGGTGAGAAGGATGTAAATCTGATATTGATAAGACCTCAGGTTTATGATTTTCTTGCGAACTTTTACTTTTTTGTCATGATGGATATCAAGCAGGCCAAAGATTCCTTCGATGCTGCTATCGAAGATTCAGAACATCATGGGAGCCACAGCAACACGAGTATATTGAAACTTGAACGCACTTACTTTTACTCGGTTTTTGCAAAAGGGTTCGAGGAGGCGAGGCAAGAACTGGACAATATTCCGAGGAAAGATGTTATGGCAATGGCGGGAACATTATATGAACGTCACTTCAACGCCTATAAGAACGGTGTGCTATCCTGGTATTATCTTGCAAACGGGGATCGCGATGAACTTTTAAAATGCCTTGCCACTATTGCCAGGATTGAGGGTATGCAGTACAGGTTTATTCACATTATTCCTGAACTCCTTTATTACTCAGATTCGGAAGCAGATGACGATTTCATGAATACGCTCGAAAGAGCAGAAGCGGTGTACAGGGATACTCCTCTTACCAACGAGACAGTATTGCCCAGGGGCTTAATCTATTCGACGTCTTCAGAGGTTTTCGCAAGGATCGGTCAACTGGAAGAGGCACGTGAGCGAGATAAAATGTTAGGGGAAATGGCTTCGTCATTGAATCAAAAATGGCTTGCAGCGCTTCATTATCGGGCAGGGGCCGTCATAGCCATGAAAGAGAAAAAATTTAACGAAGCCGAAGAGAAATTAACCAGGGCTGTAGCCGTATGGAACGAACTGGGATTAAGTTTCTTTGCAGGACGCGATCTTCTGCTTCTAGCCGCTATATATCAGGACACCGGTAACCTGAATAAGTCAGACGAGTCCCTGAACAAAGCAATGGAGTTATTTACCCGGACTGGTGCAAAAATGTATGCTCAGATGGTTCTGGCAAGGAAAGAACTCCTGAAAGCGTAGCTTCAGTCTAACATCGATCAGATCGTTTCTAATTATATACAGAACAGGACGTTCCGCGCTTTTTGTGATGGACTGCTCTGTGAAGCGAAATGCCTGACAATCTGTGAATGTACTATGACAGCATCCTCCTGTACATCACAGAATCTTGCGGTAGAAACGCTGTATTATTACTCTCGCTAAGGTTAAATAGAGTATAACAATAAACGTTCGAAGCATAAATGCCTAAACCTGGAGTTTCCGTAGTTAAGCCAATGGATGTCCTTCGGCAGTCCATTGACCGGGGTGTAATGGTTGAAGTGAAGGGTAAGCGATTGTATTCAGGAGTACTTGAAGGATATGACGTTTATATGAACCTAGTCATCAAAAACGCAGGAGAAGTAATTAATGATCAAAACGTTGGCGTACACCAGCGTGTGCTAGTAAGAGGAGACAATGTGATATATATATCTCCATCATCAGGTGATTGACAATGAGCAATGGAACAGCCGTAATGGGCAAAATGGGAAGGAAGAAAGTTCATATTACATGCAGGAGATGTGGAAAACACACTTACCACATCAGGGAAAAGAGGTGCTCTTCCTGTGGGTTCCCCGACCCCAGAATCAGATCTTACCATTGGGCAAAAGCCAGATGAACATTGTGCCGTAGTTGGAATATACGGCAAAGAACAGGCATTTTACGATCTGCTTGTGTCACTGAAAGCGCTACAGCACAGAGGTCAGGAAAGTGCAGGTATTGCAACATTTGACGGCTCTGTTGTGCATCTCAAGAAGGGAATGGGGCTTGTATCAGAAGTTTTTCCGGAGCGTGAAGGTCTTAACTATGCATCGTTATCTGGGAATGTTGGAATAGGCCACACGAGGTATTCCACTCAGGGAACTAAGACCATTGAGAATGCAGGTCCGTTCGTCATTTCAAATTCAATAGGATATATGGCCATTTCTCACAACGGCGAGATTACTAACGCTGAACCACTGAAGGAGGAACTTAAGAAGAAAGGGTCCGCCTTTTTGACCTCATCAGATACCGAGGTCATGCTAATGGAACTCTCCAGGGAAATAGTTGAAAAGGGAATAAAGAACGGCTTCAGAGCTGCGGTTTCAAAGCTGAAAGGCGCATATGCTGTCACCGTCCTGATAAATGATCGGCTCTTTGGACTGAGGGACCCACTTGGAATAAGGCCACTTGTTGTAGGGAAGGTGAGGGAGAACTATGTCATCGCTTCTGAGAGTTGTGTTTTTGAATCTCTTGATGGTGAGATGATTCGTGATATCAAACCAGGAGAACTTGTCGAGATAACAAATGATGGTGTGGAATCAATATTCACTGTCAACAATGGTAAAACAGCGCACTGCATGTTTGAGTACGTCTATTTTGCGAGACCTGACAGTATAATTGACGATATGGAGGTTTTCACTGTCAGGACCGAGATTGGCAGGCTGCTTGCCAGGGAGCATCCGGTGGATGCAGACGTTGTTATCCCTGTCCCTGATTCAGGCCGCGCCCAGGCTCTGGGTTTTTCCAATGAATCAGGAATACCATACAGTGAGGGACTGATCAAAAACAGGTATTCCGGAAGAACTTTCATTATGCCCACGCAGAAAAGTAGATCCGCGGCTGTCAAGCTCAAGCTCAACCCCATCAAGTCGGTGATATCCGGCAAGAAGGTTGTATTGGTCGATGACAGCATAATAAGAGGGAACACAATCAGGCACATTGTTTCAATGCTGAGACGAAATGGTGCTGCTGAGATTCATGTAAGGGTTGGCTCTCCTCCCATAGCTCATGCCTGTTACTTCGGTGTCGACATGAAGACCAAGGACCAGTTCGTGGCAACTGGGAAGACTGTCGACCAGATCAGGGAGGAGATTGGCGCCGACAGCCTCGGGTATCTTTCAATTCATAACCTGACAAAGGCCATTGGAAAACCAGGGAAAGCACTGTGCCTTGGTTGCCTTACCGGCGAGTATCCCGTCAACATTGCCGGTGAAAAATACTCTTATCAGGCCGAGCTCGAGGGCTACCAGGTCTCATGATCTGATTTTCATCTTATCGGAGATGGTTTTTTTCATTGAAGCCACATCGATGATAGTATGTGCAAAATCAGCTCTTATCGCAATGGCAAGTTTGTTCGCTATGGTTCTGGCTACCCTCCCTCTGTAACGTGGAGGAAGGGATGCAAGTCCTGCATACTTGAATATTATTCCATGCTTCGGATTCCTCGTGCCTCTCCTCATATGGCTGAAAAATGCTTTCTCTGCCCCAATAATCTGCAGTGTGCCTGCAGGCATCTTGATCATCTTCTTAAGACCCCCTGATATAACGAGAAAGTCTACGGCGAGATCAACACCTAGAAGCTCGGTCACATTTGGGAAGGAAGATCTGACCCTTTCCGAAAGGAAGTTGTTAACACTGTCTCTCAGGTCGCAGACATTCACTCCAGCATCTGAGATAGACTCCATAATGGGAAGCACATCACTGCCCTCGTGTGCAGGCTTGAAATTTCTTATATAAATGCATGGATCCTGGTTGGTCTTATCATAGCCTGCGAGGATACCAAAGCCCTGTATCTTCTCATAATACGAATTAATGATTTTGTGAAGTTCGTTCCTGAACATCCCGAGCTTCACGATGTACATGTCATCTGTGAATTCTTCTTTTATCCTTTTTTTCTCGTATTCCAGCAGGAGATTCCTTAAATCCGGGACTTTTTTTCGGCTGGTTACCCCATTCTCTGTTTCCGGAATTTTTCCTTCTCTCAGCTCCTGAAAAATTTCCATGAAGCCTGTTTCCAAATTTTTGAACTCTTTTATTCCTTCCCTGGTTTCCGTACCGTACCATTTCACTTTTTCTGGGTTCGACATGTTTTTCACTCACATCAGGCGGGTCTATAAGTATTCTGTCAAAATCCACAACCTTCACGTCGGATATTTCGTCTGCAGGAGTAAGCATAATCCCAGTGCCCACAACACTGTTATCTTCGGAGATAACACATACCCTGTCGCCTTTCACAGGATTTCCAATGACCGCTTTTATTCCTCCAGGGTAAAGATCAGAACCGTGGGCAATTGTCCCCATTGCAGATTTCTTGATCACAATCTTTGGCTTGTCCCTGAAGAGAAATATTGGCGGAACAAGGATTTTCCGTAAAAGGCGATCGTCACCCTTCTTGAGCAATTCCGCGGCATCGCTGACATCCTGCATTGTGATGCACATATCTTCCGTGAATGGCCCGGTTGAAATTCTGCGAAGCTCCTCAAGCTGTCCCCCGCCGGAAGCCATGTACCCAATGTCCACGCACAGGGTACGTATATAGGTTCCGGAATCGCATCTAACTTTGAAGAGAACTTCCCTGCCCTTCATTTCCAAAATATCAAGTGAATAGATTCGTCTCTTTCTTAGTGTTCTTGCAACCGCTGACCTGACGGGTGGAATCTGGTAAATCTCATCTGTAAAGAGAGAAAATATCTCCCGCACTTTCTTTTCATCAACGTCGCCATGGAACCTCATGACTCCGACATATTCCTTGGGATCCTCATGTGCAATGTCTATGAGCCTTGTGGAATGCCCGAGAGCCATGACCAGAACCCCTGAAACTCCAGGATCAAGAGTGCCAATATGTCCAACCCTCTCCACGTTTAGCATGGTTCTGACCCAGTAGTCTAGCTGATGGCTGGTGGGGCCCTTTGGTTTGTCTATTACAATAAAACCATTGAGTTCATCAGCACGTAGGGTTGATTCCCGCATAAATAATATCCACTCCCTCTTCCGCTGAAATCTTAGTTGTATCAATTATAATATCGTAGTATTCGGGAATCCTGTAATCAATGCCATAATATTTACTGTATCTCCTGAGTTCTGAAGCTTCTCTTTCCTTGACAAGCTGCATAACCTCCTCCCTGGTACCACCCTCTCTCTTCATCACCCTCTCAATCCTGACCTCGATGTCTGCGTCGATATATATCCTTGTTGCATCTATCGCATTCTTTGTGGCAATCCAGCCAGCAAGCCTGGATTCAAGTACAAGGTTCTCCTTTGTCCTGAGTAACTGAAGGAGTCCAAGGTCCTGTTCTCTGTCTATTTCAGGATTTGCTTCAGCATATTTTCCGAATTCGGCAAGAGTCATGTTGTGCTTTTTGGCATTCTGTCTGAAAATTTCTCCGCCTGAGATGAATTCTATCTGCAGTTTTCTAGACAGTAGAATACCAACAGTCGATTTCCCGCTTCCTATGGGTCCGCTTAAAGTAATCTTCATTGAATCATATCTGTTGAAGTTTGCCTCTCGGCCTTCTTGATCTTGAAGTTGAAGTCAATGTATTTTATCACCATGGTGGTAAAATACCCAATGATCAGATTTGCAAACATGTAGATGGCTATCCACGTGGGCACTATCCAGGCGGTAGAAGTGGCTATATTGACATTTGTACCCCACGGAACCGATATCAGCTGATACGAAAGTGAGTCGACGAAGATATACATCCATATGAAGAATAAAAATATGAAGACCGTGAGAACCATCAGAGGTTTCATTGTATTCATGCTCACCATCTGACTCTCCATCATCATGTCTGTTTGCATCTTCCTCATTTTCTGAATTTTATCACGTTTATTTTCCTTCAAAGCCTCCCTATACGCTTTGCTGAAAGCCCTGCTTCTGGCCTGGATTCTCCCCATTCTGAGCCAGTCAGTAAAGAAGTATCTGGGCACCGAAAGTATCAGACCTATTATAACACCTGAAACTATGATAGTCAGGATGGGATAATGTCCCCCAAACCCCACCAGGGGGTAGAAAACAGAATTTAAGCTTGAACCGATTATCACTCTCAATGTGGGATTGGTTATGACTATGATCATTGCAAAGCTGACCATCAGATAAACCATCTGAAACAGCAGGAACTTCTTCTGCTCGGGACTTACCGGTGGCGGTGCATTACCTCTCTGCAAACTTAATCACCTCTTGTAAGTGTTTTTATTATCATGCTAGATGCGTAATCCGGGTTGCCTTCCGGGTTATTCAGAAAGCTTACAGTGGCTCCGGAGTACACTGCATAACTGATGGCGAAACTGCGATTCACTGACTGATGTTCTGCTATCTCTGACACAGTATCCTCATCTCTCTTTCTCGTATGGTCTCTGCTTCTCCTGTCCTTAATAAGTTCGGGATCGGCCTCTATCAGGAAGTATGACGAGACTTTCAGTTCCCGCAAAACCCATTCTGGTAACCCAGGCAGATAACCGTTTGGAGATTTTATTGCCATATGGGTGTCGATTATCACATTATCCATCTTTCCGATTGCAGCCGAAGCCTTTTTCTGAAGATTGATCTGGGTGTCCACGCTCAACTTTCTGAGTTCATCTCTATCCTTGACAAGGTTGATTTCCTTCGCCATCTCAAACATCAGTGTTCCATAGTTGATAATGTCATAATGAGTCTGTTTCGACACTATTGCCAGTACTGTTGATTTTCCCACGCCTGCCACACCGGATATGACTACTCTCATCTATGCCCCCGCAAAGAACTGTCTTATTACTGGATGCATTTCCATTAATTGTTCTTTTCCCAAAGCCTCGTAAAATTGTATAACTATGCCCACGGCTAGCAGAAGTCCAGTCCCACTGGTATCACCGACTGTACCGATAAGGTTTGCTCCTGCGGCCAGGAGCCCCACGGCAGCACCGCTGAAAACCGTTACAGCGGGAATATATTTCTTCAATACGCGTTCCATGATCTTGGGATCCCTTCGGAATCCCGGGATCTGCATACCACTCGACTGAATCTGCTTTGCAACGGCACCTGCGCCCATATTCGTTGTCTCAATCCAGAACTTTGCAAATATTACACTGAAAACAACCATGAATCCCACAAAGGCAAGAATGTGGACGGCCTCATCCAGTGCCGTATGCCCGAATAAAATGTTGCTGTATACCGAAGGACTGAGAATGGGGAAGAGCCAGTCGGCTAGCCCATTAGGGGATGAAAGATAAAATGCCAGTCCACCAGTAGGTGTCGTGTTGGAAATTGAACTTCCGTAGGTCGAAAGCTGCGTAGCCGTAGGATACGCACCCAGAAGGGGATTATGCCCCAAAAGTGGGATGTGACTCAAAACGGGGCTATTCCAGAAGAGAAGAGTCCACATGGCAACGTTGGCAAGCAACGCAGTTGCAAGGATAACGGGTATATTTGACGCATAGAATAACTGAATTGGATATCTTCCTCTTGCCCCCCTTACCCTTTCATGAGCAATTGGAAGCTCTATTTTGCTGCTCTGGAAATAAGCGACAATGAAGAATATCAAAAGCGTACCCATCAGAGCAGTAATCGGATTGACCGGGGCGAACAGCAGCCTTTCTATGCCTGTGTTATAAAGATAGGCCGATGAAGAATTGAATATTATGTAAAACAACTTTGGGATTGTTCCTGCAGGAGGATTATTAAGACTGAGCGGAAGCGTGTTGGATGTGGGCAGCCAGTTTATCGCTCCTGTGAAAAGCTGTTGAGAAACACCGGCAGCAATGAACAGAGAGATTCCAGATCCGATCCCGTATTTCGAAACCAGCTCATCGAAAAGGAACACCAGATACGTTCCAAAGAAAAGCTGCGCAATAATGATAGTCTGCGCAAGGAATTCACCATAACCTGGAAATGTGGTATTGAGAGTTGAGACAAGCCCCGCATCTGGAACAAGATATCCAAAGGCCTGTGGAATAGCTTCCACAAATATCATTATTATGATCAGAAGCTTCTGAACACCCTGATAGACAGCCTTGTCCTCGGAGTTTTGAAGATCAAGGTTGAAGATTTTTGCTCCAGAGAACAACTGCATTACTATGCTTGCAGTGACTATAGGGCCAATTCCGAGGTCCATGAGAGAACCGGATGCACCAGCGAATATTGCTCTGAATGAAGCAAACACATCGATTGTCTGAGAGGTGTTGAGCCCATATATGTAAATGTTGGTGAGTACGAAATACAAAACCACAACGAGTGCTGTCCAGAATATTTTCCATTTAAACTGAACATGCCCCTTGGCCTTTTTTACGGCCGGGAGCTTCGATGTCAGATATTCCAGTCCATACAATTTGCTTTTCTTGGGACCCACATAACTGAAGACGAGATACGAAAGCCCAAATATGGGGAATGTAAGAACCGCAGCAATTATGAGGGAAATATAATCATATTTACCAAAGTATGCGAATGCAGCAATCTCAATCGCATACAGTATGCCAATGGGAATAGCGGCTCGTTTATTCCTCTGAATCTGATCCATCTACCTCTACCGTAGTTCCGTAAGCAGAAAGCTTGTTTATAGCCTTTTCTGTAGCCTCCGGTATTATAATCCTGGACTTCAGTCTGAATTCCCCTGATCCAAGCAGCTTATGGTAACCAGCCGTTTTCAGGTCTATTTCTGCGATTCCGTTCTGATCGTTCACAAAGCCCCTGGACTTGAGGTTTTCAATCAGAGAAGCAAGTTCACCAAGGGACAGGGGAACCTTTGGTTCACCAGGGTGATGGCTCGTGAATCCATGGCCTCCAAAGTGTTCAGGATCGTATTTGACCATCCATATCCATCTGTGTTTTCCAAGTCCCGCCATTCCGGAACCTCCTCGCTTTCCCTTTCCTCTTCCAGCTTTCATGCCACGACCATAGTGGCCGCCTCTCTGTTTCTTAGTTCTGCTTCTCACCATTTAGATCCTCCCCTGGTACAAGCATCCTTCTGATCAGACTGTTGATATCCTTTCCACGGTAGCCAAGTGTTCCACCGGTACCATACTGTCTCCTGATATATTCTAGACCCTTTCTGGGCGGATGAAGCCTCAGTACCGGTACAACACCTTCAAGTCTTCCGAATTTCAACTTTCCATCAATAATCGCCTGTGCAAGCTCAGAGTAGCCTGACACTCCTGCTATCTGCTTGATCCTTTCTTCTGTTAGCCTCTTGTGCCCCTGTACCATGGCTCTGTACTTGAGTGCAAGTTCCATAGTTTCTCTGTCTATCTCTCCCCAGGTGGCATAATCCTTAAACGCGTGAAGCATCCCTCTTGTTTCTGGCGTATCGTCAAGAAAAACCATATGGTTAATCTTATGGAGCCGCAGAAGTTCTCCAGTTTTCCTTGCCCTGGGCTTAACTCCGGTGCTCCCTCTAATCCTTATGACCGCTAACATTTAAAACACTCCCCACATATATTGGCGTACTTAGAATTATCGATGGATTGACCTTTATCTTAGATGTCTGAACAAGTGCATCAAAAGTCGCAAGTGCATAATTCACTGTTGTCTTTGTATGTCCCTTGGCAAATCCCCATGCATCTTCTATTCCAGCCATTTCAAGAATGATCTTGGCAATATCTCCCACTGCTCGTCCGACACCTCTTGGAGCAGGCTTCAAGGTTACACGGACAGATCCGGAAGAACCGCTCACCTCAAAGGGCAGTGTGTGTGCCCTTCCGCAGCCGCATTCCCAGGATCCGCATCCTCTCTTGACCTCCATGATATGCATCTTTGCATTGTTCACTGCCTTTCTGATTGCGGGTGCAGCTTCCTTGGCTCTTCCTCTGCCGACACCAACGTAGCCGTCACCGTTTCCAACCACTGCAGTTATGGAATAGCTCATTCTTCTGCCTGAGTCAGTCATTCTCTGGGCACGTTCAACATCCAGAACTTCGTCCTTGAGGTCAGGAAGAAGGAAATCTATTATCTCGAATTCCTTTAATGGCAGCTTACTCCTGATAACCTCTGATATAGTCTTTATTTTTCCTTCAAAGACAAGTTTTCCCAACCTTGTTTTTGGAATCCACTGTTCTTCGCTCATATTACCTCTTCCACCTTTTTCTTGTAAGTTTCTAAATTCTTCTTTATATCATCCTTGTTCTTCAGATGGCTCCCATTGATTCTCTTACTGTTCGGAAGAATAGATTCGCTGTGCGGTATATTACCGCCGGCATCTGCGTATCCCTTTACCGCCGCAGATATCCTGCCTCCCTTGGTCATCTTTCTTCTACCAGTATCCAGGATTACCTCTTCTATTCCGGATTTACCGGCGAATTTGCCTGCCGCAAATCCCATCAGATAGAATGAGGCGGTGCTGTTCCCCCTGATCCCAAGCCCCATTTTTTCGAGGGTCTTTGGGGTGATGGTTTTGAGTATGTGATCCCCTTCCTTCCCGAACTCTACCAGCTGGACCACTCCGCTTTTGGAAGTGGGTCTGACAACGAGCCTGGGCAATCCAGATTTGACCAGTCTGTATCTTTTCCTGTAATCGGTCAAGCCATTTCTTTCTCTCTTAAACTGTCTTGGAGTCTTCATTTAATTTCACCTGATGGTCCGGCCTTTATGTGCGTGACCAGTTGAGCCCTCGACTGTATGGTTCCGCCTTTGATAAAGCGGTAATACTTTCTGTATAGCTTCCTGTCGATCTGGCCGCTCTTTTTCATCTTGAGCAGTTCATCCCTCAATGACCGGATAGTTTTAACCCACCTGGATTTTCTGGGGAATCTGGCGTATTTTGTGCCCTTCACTGAGCCCGGTCCTCTTCTTCTTTCCTTTGATTTCTGCTTTATTCTCTGTCTGAATCTTGCACCGGAATTTCCCTTTGCAGGTTTGGCCTGAATGACATTTCTCCTGATAAGCGCGCGTATGTCTGCGCGAGTGGCAGATTCCAGAATATCCTCAGTTGAATTCGTATCAATCCAAACCCTGGATGTTCCGACCTTTAACATGTCTGCTGCGATCTTCCTTGCGGTTTCTGATCTCAATTATTTCACCTCTCTGTTAAGTATTTTCAGGTTCAATTCATCGGCTCTGTTCTCAATCATTTCTCTCTTACGTGAACCTACATCGGAACCAATTCTTACCGCGAACTTTGTTCTGTCTATGGAATCAAGTTCAGCAGGAGTGTGAACCAGTATCTCTCTGTAGCCTGATGGATGAAGCCCTCTGACAGATGCTGGTCCCCTGAATCCTGCATCAACTATTGGGGGTCTTCTATCCTGTTGCTCCCTCTGTTTTGAATGCTTTCCTCTGGGCTTTCTCCATGATTCTCCAAGCCTCTTGTATCTGAACCATTCCTGTCTCCTGAATTCAACCCTTCTTCTTGCACGGTCTGTCTTGTACCTGAGAAGCCTTCGTTCCTCAGCGCTCATAATCTGTTTTGCCTCAGACACTGTTCTCGCCTCCTAGCAAATATATTCCATCCTGGAAAACTCTCAGATCAAATCCCTTTATCTTTGTAGCTCTCTCAATATTGGAGGCTGTGTGTCCTATTTCCTCCCTGTCTATTCCGGTTATGGTCACCCTGTCACCCTTAACCGTAACTTTGCAGCTGCCCACGATCTGGGCGGATCTTGCGGATCTTTCTCCCAGGAAATTCTCAATCACAGTTTTATCACCCTTCACGGAGACTCTCATAGGAAAGTGGGTGTAATCAATCTTCATCTCATATTCATAACCTTCAGTTACGCCCTTAAAGAGAAGCTTTGTTATGGATGTCCACGTGCCGAGGATGGCACGGCTTCTGTTGTTGTTTTTGGAGATACTGAATATGAGTTTGTTTCCCGAAAGTTCAACTCTGACAAAGTTGTCCCTGAATGTTCTTCTGGTCTCTCCCTTAGGACCAGTTATTGTAAGGAGTCCGTTGTCAAGGGTGACTTTAATCTTTTTTGGTATTTCAATTTCTTCCATTTTCTCAAATTTGACCATCTGATTCACCTAATATATCCACGCGAGGAGTTTCCCTCCAAGACCATTTTTCCTTGCTTCAACATGACTCATAACTCCTTTTGTTGTGGTCATTATTATAATGCCGAAGTCCTGTGCAGGAAGATAGCGAGACTCATATTTTTCAAGTGTCTTGATCTTCACAGGAAACCTGGGCTTGATAACACCGCAATTATTAATGGTGTCACTGAGTGTAATCTTGAACTTGCTGCCCATTTTATCCTCTATAACCTCGAAACTCTTGAGATAGTTGTAGTCCTGCATCACCCTCAGAACTCTCCCGGTCATTCTTGCCGCTGGAGAAACCTCAATCTGATGTATCCCAATCTTTGAAGCGTTCTTTATCTGGTTTATTATGTCATTTAACGGATCATGTCTCATAAAATCACCTTAACTGTACTTCCTGAATCCAAGTGACGGAGCAGTCTCTCTGAAACACTGCCTGCACAATCTCAACCCATACCGCCTTACCAGTCCTCTCTTTCTCCCGCATCGCTTGCATCCATCCTTACGTCCAAACTTCTTTTTTGGTTCCAATTTGATTTTTGCCAATTTTTCACCCTACCGTTGAGACTCCAAAGTTCTTCTTCAGATATTCTAAAGATTCCTCTTTGGAAATCCTGATTTTCGATGGCAAGCTCCTCTGGTTAATTTTCCTCCTTGCTACTCTGTAACCGCCTCTCCTCTTGAAAACGATTGCTATGTCCATACCGAATATCCCGATCTCTGGATCGTATTTCAATCCCTCAAACTCAGTGTAGTCAGGTATACCGAAATAGGCATTGCCCTGCTTATCGAAGGAATAAATCGGAATCTTGTTGCCCTTTGCAAAGAAAGCCCTCTTGAGGAATTCACTGGCCTCGTCACCCCTCAGGGTCACTTTAACCCCGATGGTGAGGCCCTTTCTTGTGTTGAACTCCCTGACGGTCTTCTTACCTGTTGTGAATACGGGTTTTTTCTTCGTAAGCAGTGTTGTAACCTTGGCTGCTTTGTTTAACCGGTCCCCTGCCTGTCCGACACCAATATTCAGAACGACTTTGTCGATAATTACCTCTTGCATTGGATTCATTAATTCTCCACCTCTGAAATCTCATACTGGAATTTGTTGTTGCCAACCACAAAAGCATAATCAACCACTGTACCAAAACCTTCCTCCAGTGTCAGCATGTTGGAGTGTGATGACTCCTTGACCTCAATCTTTTTTATGGTGGCAATCTTTCCAACATGAGAGCCACCGGTAAGGAAAACCTTGTTTCCAGGCTGCAATTTCAGGACCTGCTCAATTTTCTTGTCAGGAAGAGAAACCAGCAACACGTCACCAGGCTTCAGATCCTTGTTTTCGGACAGCACGTTCTGCCCATCATGGAATGAGATCAGATACTTGCCTGCCCCCTCATCCTTCTTTCCAACTATCTTCACCAATTTTGAACTGGATCCCTGAACTCCCTGCTTTACAAGCGTGAGCCTCCCCTTCGTGTCGTACTGGACCCTGTAGTCAGAATCAAGACCATCAATGTGAACAAGGTCCATGAAACCAACTGAATAGCGTCTCTCCTTTACTGTTTTGCCGTCAATCTTAACCTTTCCGGCGTTGATTATCCTGGTGACCTCTCTTTCCTTGTCTCCAAGGTGAAGATAGTCACGGAGGACTGTGATCAGTGCAATGCTGTCCTCTTTCTTGTGTTTGCCTATGCTTGGGGTAACGCTCCAGAAGTGGACCTTCCTGGGAATGTTGACCGCACGCGATACCATCATTCTTTTAGTTCTGTTTATCGTCAGTATCTTCACCCTCCTTTTCTTTTTCAGGCTCCTGAACCATACCCTGTTCCTCCTCTGTGCTGTCAGCCTTTGAAGGCTCTTCTTCAGGCAGCGCAGGCTCGGAAGACGGTGCGGATAACTCCGAAGGGGTTTCTTCCGGTGGTTCCTCAACTATGACCTTGTTCCTCTTGGCAGCCAGCTCTCTTATCCTTTCCATTCTCTCAGGTCTGGAAAGATCCAGTCTGGTAATGACCACCTGATTTGGTTTAACCGGTTTTTCTTTCTGCTTTCCGTCGGCCTTTGCTACAGTGACTCCATCCACGACAAGCGTTGAATGGACATGATCGACTGAATCCACCTTGCCACCCTCAGTCTTCCTTGAACCTGATTTTACAACCACTATGTCTCCCTTTGTAATTGGAAAATGTGAAATACCGTATTTCTTCTTTAGTTCCTTGCTCAGCGATACATTTATTCTAGATTTCATTATCAATCATTCCTCACACTATAGTCGATGCAATTGCAGCAATTCTGGGCCATCTCTCGGATGCTTCCCTTGCCACGGGCCCCTTAATCTCAGATCCTCGCACCTCGCCCTCAGGAGTCACCAGCACAGCTGCATTGTCTTCAAATTCAACCATGACTCCATCCGGTCTTCTGAAAGGCCTTCTCTGCCTTATGACGACTGCATAAACGACCTTGCTTCTCATCTCCGGAGTTCCTTTTTTTACAGTTGCAATGAACAGATCACCGACACCTGCTGCAGGTATTCTTCTTGCAACGCCATGGTAGGCCTTTACATTGATGAGGCTTATGACCTTGGCACCGGTATTGTCCGCGCATGTCATGGTCGCACCAAGTGGCAGACCTCTATGCTGTCTTCCGGCTATGCCTTTCATTCCGTCACCTTCTCCACAACAACATATGATATGGTCTTTGAGAGCTTCCTGCACTCGGCTATCTTGACACTGTCACCTGGCGATATTGAAATACACCCTGGCACGTGTGCATGATATTTATGTAGCACAGTGATATTTCTTTCATATTTTGGTACTCTTTTTCTGATGTTCCTCGTGATCACCGCACTCCCGATCATATTTGTAGATTCAACCTCTCCAGTTATTACCTGTCCTCTAACAACTAGTTCGCCATGAAACGGGCACTTTTTATCAGTGCATGCAGTTTCAGGAACCTTTACATTCAGTCCTATGTTCGATTTCATTCTTACCTCAGCCTCTTGATTTTCCTTTCAGTTCTGTTCCAATTCTTGATTCTGTCCTCTGGAACCATCGTTAGCAGTCTCCCGTCCAGGGGATTGTCCTGATTTGCAAATTTGAATTTGGCTATTCTCTTCGGGATGATGCATGTTTTTTTGTCTTTTGCGATCACGAATGTGTTCTTGGTTTCGTCAATGACAAGACCTGTCTTTCCGATCATTGTAATGTTAGTGCTCCATGTGATGGTAACACTTCTCCCGATGAACTCGTCTAAATAATCCGATAGCAATCAGATCACCTCGGTTTTAAAGCCCATGTCATCAAGTATCTTCTTTACCTCAGGTCTGTGATCTCCCTGAAGTTCCACGGTTTTGCCGTCCTTTACAGTTCCACCTGCTGCAACCTTTTTCTTGAGTATCTTTGCAATTTCATAGATATCCTCCTCCTTGGGATCGATACCCTCGATTATTGTGACATTTTTCCCGTACCTTCTCTTGTCAACACTTATCTTTATCGACTGTGAGTCCCTGGAAAAACCATCCCATGGCTGCAGCTCCTTTGGTATCCCTGTAAAGTTCTTATCCTTCATTTAAGAGTTTCCTCCGTTCCGATTACGGTCATTATCCTTGCTATCTGTCTCCGGATAGATTTCATCTTGCCAGGACTTACAGGAGAACCTCCCATGGCGACAGAAGCTCTCTCTTTCAAGAGAAGCTGCTGAAGATTCTTCAATTTGGATTTTATTTCTTCACTGCTCATTTCCCTGATCTGCTTGGCTCTCAGTTCCAATAGGTTCACCTCCCTTTGCCTCTGTAATTGTGGTTGTGCTTTCAACAATCTTCGGCGGAGAAACATCAATCTCATCCGGCAGCCTGTAATCGGAATTCAGTATCCCAACCGATATCCCAATGATTCCCAGTTTGAGTTTTGCCACCGCAAAGCCTCGTAGCATACCAACTCTTGCGGGTTCCCCAGAGTACTTGATTGATCCTGAAATGAATTTCTGCGATCTGGCCCTTTCGCCTGAAAGTTTACCGCCGATCCTTATGATAACGCCTTTACTGTTGCTTTCCACGGTTCTTCTCAGTGCAGTATTGCCGGCTCTCCTGTATGACCATCCCTTTTCGAGTGTAAGGGCAATCTTCTTTGACACTATGAACGGATTCAGATCAGGTTTATCCACTTCTTTGACCTCGATCTGCGGTGATTCGACCTTGAATACCCTTTCAAGATGCTCAGTGATTTCCTGCACCTTCATCCCCCTTCTTCCTATAACAAGTCCCGGCTTGTTCACGTGCAGGGTTATATTGTTTCCAAATGGAGTTCTTTTCATCTCCATTCCTCCGTATCCTGCAGTGTCAGTTTCACTCTTGATGTATTCAGTTATCAGTAGTCTGTTTACAGCATCCTGTACGAATTTTCTCTCCTTCACTCTTTTACCTCCTCTAAAACCATGGATATGTTAACCAGATCCTTCACAAATAGCCCCGCAGAGCCATGTGCCTTGGGTCTGTATTTCTTAATCATCCTGCCCTTGGAAGCTTCGACGTGTACGAGTCTGAGGTTATCTGTGTCAAGTCCCTTGAATTCAGCATTTGCAACTGCATTCAGGAATGTCTGCTTGAAAGCCTTCATTGCCTTCACAGGATACCTTCCTGGACCAACACCTTTTCTGTGAGAAACAGAGTCAAGATATCTGAAATAGGGTACGGCTGTTCTTTTCTCAATGACTCCATCGATTATATCCCTGAGTTCCGATATCTTCTTCCCGCGAAGGAAGTGGGCAATGTTCACTGCATCTTTAAGAGATATATCCTCCTCTACTGATCTCGAAATGGCATTCTTTTCAGGTAACTTTTCAATTGCGTATCCTTTCATCATCATCACTTCAGCGGCATAAACTTGGAAGATCTTGTTGCTCCTACACCAGGTCCAGAGTGTTTGACTTCTTTCCTGGTTGTTGAATATTCTCCCAAATAGTGTCCAATCATTTCTGGTTTGATTTCAAACTTGACGTAGGTGTTCCCGTTATACACTTCAACAACCCTGCCAACGTATCTCGGAACTACTATCAGATCTCTCACATGCGTCTTCAGGCTTGCCTTGTCCGATTCAAGCAGCTTCTGATGCAGTGCTAACTGATCATGATTCATCTCTCTGCTCAGGGTTCTTCTTGCACGGGATGGCAGTATTTCAAGCAGATCATCCAACGGCAAATTTTTCAACTCTTCCAGTGAATATCCTCTGTAAAGAAATTCCTTGGATCTGCCCATCACTACCTTCTGTGACTTTCTGGCTTTCCTCTTGATTGATTTAACAGATGCCTGTTTTTTTACTGCCATTAATTCTTCCTCCTCTGTGGGGAAAGTCTTCCCACCTTCTTACCTGGCGGGGCCCCTCTGGCGACAGTGCTCGGTCCACCAACATGCTGGTGATTTCCTCCACCATGCGGATGGTTCACCGCATTCATCGCGACACCTCTTACTGTGTAGGGACGCTTAGCCTTACTTTGCAGATAATGAATATGATTACCAGCTTTGAGTATAGGCAGATCACGTGCTCCGGAACCTGCAACTATTCCTACAGTGGCCTTGCAGTTAGGATTGAATTTCCTGATCTTTCCTGATGACAGTTTGATAGAAACTCCTTCGCCATGGCTGATTATCAGGGCAGAAGATCCTGCAGTGCGGCAAAATTTACCCCCGTCTCCGGGCATGCTTTCAATATTGTGCACCAGGTAACCATCAGGTATCAATCCAAGTGTTGAGGTAATACCCTTGTTTATTTCGCCTGAAGAGCCAGAAACAATCGTCTGACCCACAAACGCGCCTGTAAAGGCGAGCTGGTAATCCTTCTTCCCCTCTGAATTCTCAATAACAAGCAGGGGTGCATTCCTGCCTGGTGCATGAACAATATCTTTGACAGTATATTTTCCAGCATCAGGCAGCTTCAGTGCTGTCACGTGCCTGTGACTTGGGCTTCTGTATACCAGCCCTCCCTTTCCTCTTCTCTGTGGAACTATATGTTTTCCCATTTCAACACCTCAGAATATTCCGATCCTTCCGCCAACGTCCTCAGCAGAATACTCCTCAGCAAGAGATACTATGGCCTTTTTTCCTCTCTTGGAGACTAGAATATTCACGGAGACCACTTTGACATCGAATCTCTCCTCAACCTCTTTCTTTATCTGGTTCCTGTTCGCCTTCTTGTCAACCACAAAAGTCAACTTGTTCTCTTTTTCCATCAAGAGCATTGACTTTTCTGTCGCAACAGGCGAATAAATGAATTGCGTCATCTCACTTCCTCCAGTATTTTTATTGCGTCATTTGTGTATATAGTCAATCGTCCCCCCTTTCCTCCGGGTGCTATTTTTTTGATGCTCAGATTCTTTGCGCTGGAAATTTCAACTCCTGGAATGGAAGCAAAGGCTCTCAGTTTACTGGAATCACTGCCTACAATGAGCACGCTTCTGGGGGTTTTGTAGGTTCTCCCCCTCATCTTGCCCCTGCCTGCCCTTATCTTTATCCCGTCCTTTGCCCGTTTGAGATCATCTTTCAGACCAATCTGCTCTAGGAAATATTCTGCATCTTTTGTTTTCTGGATGGATTCAATACTTCCGTCGGCGATCAGGGGCAGAGTTAAATCATCCGGTATTTTGTGGCCTCTCTTCTTCACATAATCAACCGACGCAGTCATTGAAATCGCTGATCCCAGTGCCAGTTTCCTTTCCTTTTTGTTAATACCTATGAAAAGATTCTTTGAAGACCTCGGGGAATGCGCACTCCTGCCGCCAACAAAACTCGCATTTATTACACCGCGTGATGAACCTGCGACCCTCGGGATCCTTGACATACCATGGTTGGCTCCTAGATTGTGACCAACCTGGCGCATCCCAGCAAACGCATAAGATCCATATGGCTGCCTGTTGGACAGCATGCTGGATCTGAAAGCTTTCTCAATCAGGTCTGTCCTGGGAGGTAATGCAAATATTTCCGGGACTTCCAGTTCTCCGACCACCTCGCCCTTTGATGAATATATCTTTGATTTCATTTCAATCACCCTGTTTGGATTCTATGGAAATATAAGGCAGATTTATTTCCTTTGCAGCCTGAACCTTTGCCCTTGCAGGTTCTCTTAGCTTTATCAACCTTTTGGATGGACCCGGTATCGATCCATGGACAAGGATGAAATCGTTTCTGACCAGACCATAACCGAGATGTCCCCCTTTTACGTTCACGACATTTGCCTCTTCCCTGGTCCCATATTTCAGAATTCGTATATTGTGAACAGTCCTCTGCTGGTAACCTTTCTGTCCGGCCTGCGGAACTGTGTTTCTGACCCAGTCAGGATGCCAGGGTCCCAGGGTCCCAATCATTCTTCTGTGTTTTCTGTTCTTTCTTGGCAGAAGTTTGACACCGAATCTCTTAACATGGCCGGTGAATCCTTTTCCCTTGGTGACTGCGATTACATCAACAAACTCGCCTGCCTTTGAAAAATCGCTAAATATAAGGTCAGTGCCAAGTTTTGATCTGGCATAATTAAGCTTCTCATCGTTTGATTCTCCGCCAATTCTAATCTCAAAAATATCAGGTGTTTTTGTCGGAATTCCTGATACCAGCTGTGGATTTGTATGAACAAGTATTCTCACATCCGAGAAATTTCCACTAAAATCCTTGACTGCAGGTTCTTTTCTCTTAGGAATCCTATTCATAAGTTCAGGTTTGAGTGTTTTTGCCCACTCTTCATGAACAACCTTTAACCCGTCCAGTGTTTCATCATATAGTCTCAATGCGACGACACTCAACGGAGGTATCTCAATTATGGTGACTGCGCTCATTAAATTCTGTCCAGCGGTTACACTATGCTGTCTGTAGTCGACCATTTCAACATGGGTCATTCCCACTTTGAAGCCAGCAAATGCTTGAATCTTCACCTTCTCTGTGATTTCAGGCCAGCTTCTAATAGACCCCTGCTGCTTTTTCGCTCTCACTCGCGGATAGTATGCTTTTGATCCCCTTCTGGGATGATGCGGTGTTGCCATTTATGATTTCACCCGAAATAACCGTTACACTTACTGATTTCGCAAAATTTTCGCGTAAATCCACAGGGATGTTAGTAACATTGCCCTTCGTGTATGGTTAAGTAAACGGTTAAGGCAAGTCCATATTTAAACCTTTACTGGCAGAAAAAACCGTGTTGAACAGCAGGTTTCGCTTATATTTCACTTCGTTTATTTCAAATCATTACTTAAATATGACCTGAAATTCAAATTGTACATTTTAATCTCTATTAGCGCAAAAAACTTAAAATGTATGCTACCTATAATCACCACACAAGATTATCTGAGATGTGTGATTAATGGCTGACAGAGATGATTATACGGATGACGAGGAAACTGATAACGAGGTAAACTTCAGAGGAGGATCTGTTATCAGAGAGAATCAGGACCAGATCGAGGCTTTAAATAAGTATAAAGCGGAAATCAAAAATAACCCTAAAAACCCATCAGCCCACAACAACCTGGCAGTTGTGCTATTCAACCTTGGAAGGATTGAGGAAGCAATCGGCAGCTATAACAAGGCCATTGAGCTCAATCCTGAGGATGCCACATATTTTTATAACAGAGGGCTTGCCAATTATAATCTTGGCAGGAACAACGAGGCACTTTCGGACTTTAACAATGCGCTCAGGCTGAACCCGGGGGAAGCGGGTTATCATTACAGCCGAGCAATGGTCATCCACGATCTGGGAAAACTGGATGATGCATTAAAAGAACTGAACGAGGCACTTAAAATAAACCCACGTGATCCCGATTACTATAATGATTATGGGAATATTCTTACCGAGCTTTCAAAATATGATGAGGCCATAAAACAGTTTAACGAAGCTATAGATCTGAATCCAAGAGAACCAACGTACCACAACAACAAGGGAAACTGTCTGTTTCTGAGCGGAAAGGTGCAGGAGTCTCTCAAGGAGTATAAGGAGGCCATCAACCTTGATCCGATGGTTCCTGAATTTCACAGAGACCTGGCCTATGCACTGAACTCCATTAAAAGGTATGACGAGTCCTTATGGGAGTACAATGAGGCAACAAAGCTTTCCCCGAAGGATCCGGTTCTACACTTTGAAAAGGGTGTAGTGCTGAGAAAACTTGGAAAAAACATTGAGGCAGTTAAAGAAATAGACACTGCAATTTCTCTCGATAATGGATATATCGATGCATATATGGAGAAGGGGGCAATTCTCGAAAACCTTGAAAAATATGAGGATGCCATAAGGACATATGACAGCGTTATAAAGATCGACGGTAAAAGAGAGAATGCACACTTCAAGAAGGGATTGATCCTGATCAAGCTCGGAAAGAAGGAGGATGCACAGAAGGAAATAAGCATAGCAATTGATCTGAATCCGAACGTGCTCGAGTACCACATGATCAGGGCAGTTATTCTCGACGAACTGAAGATGCATTCGGAGGCAATTTCAGAGTATGAAACCATTCTTAAGCTTAGTGGTAAGGATAACCCTGAAGTTCATTATAAGAGAGCTCTGCTTCTTGAACAGATTGGTAAGTATAAGGATGCCGCTAAAGAATACGCAGATGCTTCCAAAGCCGATCCAAAAAATGCAGAGTATCACTTCAAATGTGCTCAGCTCCTTGAGAAGATTGGCAATCCTCAGGAGGCACTGCAGGAGTATAACACTGCCATTATAATTGATAACAAGAGAGCAGAATTTCATGGAGAGAAGGGAATTCTTCTCTCTGAAATGGGAAATAATGAAGACGCTCTGCTGGAGATAGAGGAAGCAATAAAACTTGAACCAAAAAATTCAAAATATCAGGACAAGAAGGGAACAATTCTCCTCAAATCTGGCAAAACGGGAGACGCTCTGAAGGAGTACGACGATGCAATCAAATCGGACCCTAAGCAGCCTGAATATCATTACAACAGGGCCATGGCTCTGCTTCATTATGAAAATAAGGAGGAGGCCCTGAAGGAGCTCAATGAGGCTATTGAATTAAACTCTGATAAACTGGATTACAGGAAGATAAGAGCAAGGATATTTTTTGATACAGGTGCTTACAAAAATGCTTTTTCGGATATCACATTCATACTTGCTAAGGAACCCAAGGATGCGGAATTTAAATTCAAAAAGGCGGTTTGTCTCTATCATGACGAGAAATTCAGGGAAGCACTGAAGGAAATTAACGAAACATCCAGGATAGACCCAGCAAATGCAATGGCCTACTATTACAAAGCACTCATCATGATGAGATTTTTTGAAGATTATGATGCCCTCAAATCCCTCAACGAGGCCATAAAGCTTGACGACACCAAGTATGAATACCACAGGGAGAAGGCAGAGGTTCTGGAGAGAATAGGATCCCCGGAGGAGGCTCTTGAGGAGATCGACAGATCAATAAAGATCAACTACAACGATGGAAAGGCCCACTACATCAAGGGAAAGGTTCTCATGGACATGAACATGTTCAGGGAGGCTTCAAAGGAGTTCGACGAAGCCATAGGATTCGACGAGAAGAACTCACTCTACTATGCAAGTTCAGGAGACTCTCTCAGGAGAATATCAAAGCTTGACGATGCCCTTGCAAAGTATTCAAGGGCAATAGAGATCGATCCCAACAATCCTGATTACAGGCTTGGTCTCGCATACGTCTACAGGGACATGAGGAGATACGACGACGCACTCAAGGAACTTGGAAAAGCGATCTCAATAAACAGCAAGGAGCCAATGTATTACAGTGCAAGGGGAACCATATACAGGGAAATGAAGAGGTATGACGAGGCAGCCAAGGAATTCGACACGGCAATAAGCATAAGCCCCAGGGATCCAAGATACCATGTGGAGAA
>JBMFWA010000007.1:0-76975 GCA_049965715.1 Thermoplasmata archaeon | reverse complement strand
ATGGTGATTTCATCGCCGTCTTTCCTTAAGGTGAAAGATGAGTTGGTCCTTCCTTTTCTCGTTGAAGGTCCCTCACTGGAATCATTCCTGTAAAAACTGCACCTTGGTACGTGGAGTATATTCGCAACATCTCTTACTCTTAGTCCTCTGTCTATGTATTCATTAGCCATGTTCATTATTTCTTCACCATCTTTTTTTTTAAAGCATCACTCAGCAGTGCATTCTCCAGCTCCTTTTCAGCAAGAAGCTTCTTCAGCTTCTCATTTTCCTTCATGATCTTCCTCATTCCTGGTTCCATTCTCATGTAGTGTGGTTTGAGGCCATCCAATCCAAAAGAATCATAGGATTCCTTCCACTTGTAGTACATACCAGGATCTATGGAGTATTTCCTGCATGCCTCTACAACCTTTCCACTCTCCTTTACCTCTTTTATGATGGCAAGCTTCTCTTCCGCCGTCCATCTTCTCCTTTCTGTCATTGTTCCCCCCAAACCCCCTTCAATTCTTCATTTAATATATATCTAACACTATAGGACAACTTTGTCTCGTTATTTAAGGGGGCAGACCAAGATCCTCTTCAGCCAGGCTTTCGCTAGATGAATACCTGTCCTGAAATAATTCCCTGGCAAAATCAAGGAGATTTTTCTGTGCCTTAAATCTCACGTTCATGCATTCTGTACTGCGTATAAATATTTTTCAAGCCTGTTTAAAAGTATTGCCCTCCCGAAGATCGGTTGCCGTTTCCCCCCGCTGAACCATCTGTTCTCTCCTAGGCTTGTGCGGGGTCCACTGTGTTGTTCCCGGGGATGGTGAGCGCCATCACGAGGGAGGCTGCAGAAGTAATCAGTATAGTTGCCCACATCCAGAAATAATTGAGAGAAAATATCAATGTCAGTAAAGATGACATGAACACTGCGATTATTCCGACAATCAGTCTCTGTACTGCCCCAAACATCCCTCTGTTTTCCCTGCCAATAACCTTCACCTCAAAGACCATTGCTCCAGATATCAATATTGTTCCAGGACTGGATGTAAGAGCTGATATGAGAAACAGGTATCTGCTGTCAAATCTCAGAGAAATCAGCACGAGACTGTAGGTAATGACATCGGTCACCATGGCCAGAACAATGAAAATTTTTCCTGACTTGGTGTATGAATCTATAATCTTTTCCCCGTATTTTCCCAGTAGAGCGGCTACAACATAGGTAGCCAGCAGAAACAGGAATGTTATCGTTGGAGGAATTCCCAGAATAAGCCCGGTAGGTACGTAGAAAAACGTGAATCCAATGGTGCCTATGGACATCAGGACTTTGGATGATATCAATCGCGACAGAAATTTTTTCAGGCTTCTCAGATGCGAAAAGCTCTCCCTCAGAGAGGGACGTTTTATTTTGCTCTCTTCCACTAAAGATATTTTCCTGCTTTCCGAGCTGAGTAGTGTGAACACCAGAACGGAAAATGCCGCCAGAATCAGCCCGGATCCAAGGAATATAAGACCAATAACTGATTCATATGCCCCGAATGCCATAATTCCGAATGAGGCTGCGCTTCCGATTGTTTCCATTGTCAGTATTCTTGCATAATTGCTTCCGACGACTTTCTGCCTTACAGCCTTGGCCACGAATGAATTAAGCGATGACCTGAACGTAGATTCCAAAACGCCGAATCCTGCCACTATGAGTGGAATGGCCAGCAGGAGAATGTAATGTTCAGTTACTGATATGTAAAGCAAAAGAAGAAAAATGCCGTACAATATTGATCCGATTACCATAAGATCAAATGAATATCCCTTGTCTATTGCCCTTCCCTGTGGTAGAATTATCAGGATTGATGCCAGCTGACCAATTGAAAGCCCAATTCCGCCCAGTATAATCGGTATACCCTCAGATTCAAGATACAGGAAAATTGTAAATGAGAAAAGACTTAGAGAAAATGAGAAAATCAGGTTGAGCACAGAAAGGTTTCTGGTAAATGGGTCAACACCATCTTTCCTTTCAGCTGTTTGCATTGATAACCTTACTCTCTTTCCTTTAAGAATTTTAACTTATAGCATGATACGCTATATATTTTTCATGATTGATAATTAGTGCAAATATTTCACACTTTTTCGGTCCTTTCTCAGAAACATGCCAAATATTGAAGACCTGCTAATATTGTTTGATGTTTTTATAAAAGTAAAACGGGCTTGCCGGGATTTGAACCCGGGTTCTCGGCTTCGAAGGCCAACAGGATATCCTGGCTACCTCACAAGCCCACCTCTAAATCTCAGGTTCTTTATTAATAGTGTTGCCATATTACTTCTGCGGCAGGATCGGTATTTCAATCAAGCTTCAGGGTCGCCTGGACATTTCGACCAGTTGGGATCGTAATCTCGTAAGTTTTGTTAGATTCCATGTAATCATTGAGATAGTAAAGCGATTTTGTCGATGTTTTTCTTGAACTGTTTTCTGGAGGATAGGGTGTGGAAAAATTGAAGCATAGCACACAGGGAGTAAGGTATGATTCAACAAATCCACATTTACCATCAACGTTAAAAATGCATCTTTTCTCTATTTCTTCTGCCTTACCTGACATTTTTCACCTGATCCATCACTGAATTCATGGCCCTAAGCATGAATGACGGAGTTGAATCCAGATTAACCAACCCTCTCACCGTTTCCATGCTCGTATTCCTGTAGAGTGCAGTAAGAGTGACAGCCTCAAGTATCTCTATGAAATGCAGAATTAGCGGTGGGACCGTTTTCATGTACCTCAGATTCATGGCATGTGCAGAATTCACTATTTCTTTGACATCGTTCGTTTTTCCATTGTTTGCGTAATAAAGAAATTCCAGGATCAGTTTCAAAAATGGTATCTTTACCCCGTTTATCCATTTACCGTCATCCTGACTGAAGTCTATGGCCTTTTGATAATAGAAAATTTCCCTTGAATATTCGGCAACTTTTCTCAGAATACTGGAGTAATAATCTCCGGATTTCCCACTCAACTCAATAATTCTTTCCAGTCCGATACCGATGCTGTCTATATCGCCGTTTGCAAAGAAGTAGGTTAACCCCTGTATGTAGTACATGGGGAGAAAATCATCATTGATCTGATATTCCTTTAAAAGCAGAGGCTCATAATCCCTATTCCTCTTTCCCCCGGAGAAGTAGTCGGCTATGGTCTTTAACCCCAGACTTAAGTCTGTATACTGCGGAATGTCAAGTCCGTCTGCTATACTTACAAGATTTTCTGAAATGATCGATGCTTCAGGAAATTTTTCCATCAGAATATTTCTGCTTAACTGATATCTTGTGAACAAATATCTGAGATAATTATCGTTCAGACCCTGAAGAAGGTTGTTTTCTGCTTCAATATAAGAAGAAGCTCTGTCAAGTTCGCCGATCTCGTCATAGAGCTCCATCAGGTTAAAGACTGAATATGCTCTCACCCTCTTTTCTCCAGGCGTATGGGACTCCCTGATAACGGCGAGATAATTTTCAATCTCGTGATCAAAATCACCGTTGTAGTCATACACCAGCGCGGAGTTATTGGTGTTTATGATAAACTGGCTCACATATCCGTTCTTTCTACAGATCTCATTGCTCAGACTGTAATATTCCAGCGCCTTACTTCCATTTCTGAGCTCCATTTCTATGTTTCCCATGAGTTCGTATGCCTCTGCAAGAATTCCCTCGAATTCTTCGCCTTTACATATTCTGATAACCTCTTCGAGTTTTCCTCTTGAATCTTCCAGACGATTGATCCTGAAGAAAACCATTGCCCTTATGACCTCAGACTCGCACCTGTCACGAACAGCAAGATCTTCCCTTTTGTTCAAGGTATCGAGCAGATTCAACGATTTGTCGTATTCTCCCAGTACAGAATAAACCCTGGAGAGTATAAGTTTTGGGATTGCAAAACTCAAATCATCGAAATTCTGTGACTCGAAGCATATCCTTGACTCCTCCGTGTTTCCAAGTCTGTAAAGAACGGAACAGTTCAGAAGATCCAGCATCTTGGAGGCTCGCCTGTCTGAGATTATTTTCTTTGCCCTGTTTATGAATTCGTGAAGATCTGTGTTGGACGGAAACTTTTCCAGAAGCGCAAGACCTTCTTCTTTTATAATCTGTGATAGAGAGTCTGATTCGTTAGAGGCGAGCATAAGTTCAAGGTTTGCATACAGTGGGAATTTATTCGGTATATTTTCCTTTCTTAGATTTTCTATTGTATTCCTGATCCTGTCATGGCCGGAATATCTTAAATAAAACTCAAAGTAATCCTGATTTGCAAATCTAATGGAACCCCTACTATCCATAATGATGTCCATTGACAGCATTGGATTACATTCCCTGAGCATTTCCGGCAGTTTCATTCCAACCGAGAGTGAGAGTAAATCAAGTGAGGCGTATCCCCCCATTACAGTTAAAGTATCCAGAATAAATCTCTGCCCTGACGAGAGCTGGGCAATCACGGACTCGTAGAAAACATCCTGTGAAGGCGGAATCGGCAAGAACCTTGACACTGACTCGTTGATCCTGCCATCCCTGTCTATTATTCCTACCTTCTGATAGTAAATGATGGCATTCTTAAAGAGAGATATTGATCCTCGGGTCATCGCAAATATGTCTTTGATGAGTTCGTCCGGAATGGAAAATCCATTTTCAGTTGCGATAAGCTGAAAATCGGTGAAGTCTGGCTGTTTGAGCTGAACCAGATTTATTCCTGTTTTTTCTATCAGATGATTGATGAGCATTTTCAAATCCAGGTTGGTTTCATCAACAATTATGGTGGTTCCTATTAGCACCGCCCTGTATTTTCGTAAGATAGGGACAGCATCGATCAGTACTTCCAGACTGTCGTTAAGGAGGTTGTGCACATTTTCAATAACAATAAGTGTTCCCCTGGAATTTGAGGCCAGATAGTTCTCCAGGCTCTTCAAAATTTCACTTTTGTCCTTGAACTGATGGTCTTCGCCGACCTGGGAGAACATCGATTCAAATATTGAATATGGATTGCGCTCTGCACCCGATACTGCGCGGTACTGCATGATAGAAAAACCTTCCCCGGAAAGCTTTTTCCTGATAAGTGATGAAAATTCCCCCTTCCCGTAACCCTGTGTGCCCATAAGCAGAACAATGATTCCTGATCTGCCATCATTAACTGAGGATTCAATCATACCAAAAGAATCACGGAATGAGAGCAATTGAGGCATTTGCCATCACAGTAATATCATATTTATAAGACCTTTGGAACAAAATAAGTGAATGGATTTACAGTTTCCAGTGTTGATGCTCAGAGATATTCCGAACATTTTCTTCGTCATTTACTCCACGCCTTCCATTTATTTTTTTACAGATATTTTCTCACATTCTTGTTCGTAAACCTGAATAACTCAATTTCCACTTTCCAAACTCTTCCATTTTACCTATCTGATCTATTCGGAACACGGGACCGTCTTTACACACCTGGTATCCACTCACTGAACATGAATCACACAGCCCGATTCCACATTTCATGCTTCTTTCCAGCGTGAATTCGACCCGGTCTGCCTTTCCCCGGAGATAATCGTAGACGCTTTTCATCATCATCTCTGGCCCACAAACATAAATCATCTCAAAGTCAAGATCAATCTTTCTCAATACATCAACCGGAGTTCCCTTCACACCTGAGGACCCGTCATCGGTTGCTTCATAAACCTTACCCTTTTCGAAGAGATTTGCGAAAAGGAGTTCTGAGGATGTCCTTGCAGAAACCACACCGTATGAATTGTTGTCTATTATAGGCCTGAGCGCTGCCATGCCCGAGCCACCGCCGATGAGCAGCTTCTTTCCCTTCACCACTGTGAATGGCCTGCCATATGGACCTCTTATGAACAGTCTATCTCCTGCGGACTTGCTGACAATGGATGCAGAGGTTGGACCATAGTTCTTCACTGTTATGCTCTTTGTCCCGGTGACTGAAGAGAGCGACATTGGGACCTCTCCCACACCTGGTTCCCACACCATTATGAACTGCCCGATTTTTACATCTCTTGCCCATTCAAATCCCAGTGTGGACACCGTGGGAGTTTCCTCCTTCTTCCATTTTATCTTCACATTTTCCATCATAAAGCAGCACCCACCAGATCTGATATCCGGGAGAATCCAATTTTTTCAGCCAGCCTGATCAGGTCCTTTTCGATATCCCTGAAGATAGACCGACCGTGGAAACCGACGGCTGTACCTATCTGAACTGCGCTGGCACCTGCCATCATATACTCGATTACGTCCTCAGCGTTGCTCACACCACCGACCCCTATTATCTGCGCTCCAGTCTCCTTTTTTACCTCATATACATATCTTATTCCTACCGGTTTTATCGATCTTCCGGATAGACCGCCGTATGCATTACTCAGAATTGGTTTTCTTGCGTAGATATCTATTGCCATCGCCCTTATGGTGTTTATTAAAACGAATCCGTCTGACTTTGAGGCAGCATTGACAGTTTCCATTATATTAGAGGTATTTGCACTTAGTTTTGAGAACACCGGGATCTTAATACTGTTCTTCACAGCTTCCACTATAATTTCAACCATTTCCGGATCGCTTCCTATCTCTAGACCCTCGCCCTTGACATGTGGACAGGAAAGATTCAGTTCCACTGCGGAAACGCCGAATTCTTCCATTTTTTTCGCAAGAATGGAGAATTCCTCCGGAGTTGAACCAAAAATACTGCCAATAATTGGTTTCTTCGCTTCCCTGGCTATTTTGATCTCCTCTCCATATTTATCAATGCCGGGATTTGAAAGACCCACTGCATTGAGAAGATCTCCATTACCGAGATCAGCGACAACAGGCGTCGAGTAACCTGATCTCTCTTTGAGACCTATTGATTTTGTCACAACGGCCGATGCACCTTCTTCAAGGATTCTCTTCATTGTATACCCGTTCTCGTCAAGAATTCCTGATGCAAGCATGAGAGGATTGCCCAGATATATCCCGGCTATCCTGGTAGATAATTCTGTCATAAGCGATCTAGAAAAGGGATGATTTACGGGACTAAATTACTTTACATCCGGAACTGATGACTAAATATACTGTGCCATTGCATCTTCCGGAAAATCCTTGAGTTTGATGTAGGGTCCGGATGGAGGAAATGCGCCTATGTAGTAGACAGCAGTGACTGCAAAAGGCACCTCTCTCCTGCTGAGGTATCTTGTCCCGCCAAGTTTCGAGAACTGGATAACTGTTTCTGACATCTTGTAGTTCATTATGAGATCGGAAGAATATTCCATAAATTCAGGAAGCCTCTTCAGGGGAAGATAATCCGGAATCACCACTGCAGATGCTCCTGAAATTATTGTATCGATCATATCACTTATCCTGGTTGGAAAATTCAGAACAATGACGTCAAAATATTTCGCCAGGTGCTCATAAACTTTAAGATTAAGCCTGTTTTTTGTAAAGGCGTCAAGGTCCACGGCCATTATTTCCTCTGCGCCCGATAGTAGCAATTCCTGTACTGAGTTATAATTCCTGACGTCACCATCGCTGATCAATACTGAAGGAATTTCCACCCGTCAGCATTTTTCATAGATTATTAATCTATTCCATAGAATGTATAGGAAAATTATTGAGGAGTTGTTGGTTTGATGAATTTCCAGTCGTTCTTCGAAGCAGTTTTGCCTCTGATTCTCTGAACATAATTATAAGCAGACAGGGCCGCAACTGCTCCCTGCCCGGCCGAAATTACCGCCTGTTTGTATGGGATGTTTGTAACATCTCCACAGGCAAAAATTCCTTCCTGGGAAGTCTCTCCGTTGGAATTTATTATAATTTCCTTAGATCCATTCAGGCTCACCAGTTTGCTTATGAAATCTGTCTTCGCTATGTAACCCATTTCAACAAAAACGCCATCGACCTTTAATTCCGTTTCCTTGTCAGTAACCTCATTCCTTAGCACAGCAGTTGTGAGGACATCAGTTCCCTTCAACTGGACAGGTACTGTGCTAGTTATCACCTCAACGTTGCTGAACTGTTCCATAGATCTTAAAAGATCCTCGTCTCCAATAACCTTGTTTGATTTGGTTACAAGGTACAACTTCTTAGCAAGCCCCGCAAGATAAACGACTGCCTGAACTGCATGGTCTCCATGACCGATGACCGCAAGATCCTTTCCCTTATAAAGCGGGCCGTCACATATTGCACAGTATGAAACCCCTTTTCCGGCAAATTCGCTCTCCCCGATAACGTTGAGGTCTCTGGGAGTTTTACCGAAGGCGAGTATCACTGCTGCTGCATTAAGTACCCGATCGCTTGTCCTGACCTGAAAACCGCCCTTGGTTTTGTCGATCGATTTCACCTCGTCGTATAGAAATTCTGATCCGTAGAGTATTGCCTGCTCCTGAAATTTATTCATCAGTTCAAATCCACCGATGCTGTTGAATCCAGGATAATTCTGTATTTCATTGGTGAGAAGGGCCTGGCCCCCAATGTCTTTTGTTACTATAAGCGTCCTCATTCCCTGTCTTGCAGAATAAATTCCTGCGGTGAGGCCAGCGGATGCACCGCCAATGATGATTATGTCGTAATCGTTTTCCATTATTATTACCGGTTACACCTTACTGGATTAGAGCCTTTAATTTCCTTTCAAGGAGAGCCTTCGGTACAGCGCCTATAGATGCGTCCACTGCCTTGCCATTTTTGAAGAACATGATTGTGGGTATGCTCTGAATTCTGAACGTGCTTGAAACCATGGGGTTCTCATCAACGTTCACCTTTCCGAAATTGGCAACTGTGGAATACTGTCTTGAAAGCTCATCAACAACGGGGGAAACAAATCTGCATGGAGCACACCATGGAGCCCAGAAGTCAACCATTGTTACCTTGGGTGACTTTACAAAGTTCACGAAAGTACTGTCTGTAAGATCGATGGGACCTGATGGTTTGTTTGCCTTTGTGCTTGTTCCTGACAGTAATTCTTCTGCCATTTTCTTCCTTATATTTTCAATTTCATCGTTTTCCATTTTGATATCCTACCTTCCTGGCATCGGTCATTACAACCACTATATTTTTAGTTGTCTTCCGACACCATGACTGTGAATGCATTCATGGTATTTTATGGTATTGTAACTATTATGCAATACCACTTTATAGTAGTTTGACATATTATACGTGAGATGGGATCATTTAACCAGTTGCTCAAGAAGAATGCGTCCTGCAGGGACATGTTCGAGTGTTTCTTCGATCTTATGCCCACTGAGGTGAGCATATTCTATATGCTGGATAGTGAAAAGAATCTTGATCAGATTTCCGAGGAGATGCACAAAGATCGTACAACAGCCTATCGCTGTCTTCAGAAACTTGTGGGTGCAGGACTGGTCATAAAGGAAAAAAAGATCATCAAGGAGGGCGGCTATTATTACTCATATTCGAGGGTTGATCCTTCCATAATAAGGGAAATTGTAAATTCAAGGATGCTCGAAGTTAAGCATGCACTTAACAATATAATTAAAAAGCTTGAGTCTGAACTTGATAATAGATCAGGTAAAGTTTCTGGACCTGTTGAAGATTAGAAGTGAATCCATGATAAACATTGTCATTACGTTCTTTTAATGTTTCTCCTATTATTTTTACTGAAACACTCTGAATTTTGGTATTTCTCAGGGTTTTCTCTCTTGCAATAAGAATATATATTAATTCGTACATTACTATAGTGGTGTTAGAAACTTCAAGATCCTACATGCTGAAGATCGATCGAATTGTCGTTCCCATGGCTAAGGGGGACAGATCTGGAAGAGTTCTGGATCTGTCTTTTAAGATCTCAGAAAAATTTTCGTCTGAGATTACTGCCTTAACCATAAAAAATTCAAGGAGCGAGATAACCTGGAGTGATAAGGTTGCGATCGTTACAAGGGCATATCGAAGAGGTAAAGATAATGGCGTCAAGGTCACACCAAAGATCAGATCTGCCTCGTCTGTCAAGGAGGGAATTGTGGAGGAACTTGGATCACACAATTATGATCTTCTCATGATGGCAACAGAGCGAAGATCTTTTTTCTCAAACTCAATTCTTGGACAGATAGGCGATTATGTCCTGAAGAAATCAAGAGTGCCCATGGCCGCACTCAGCATAAGGGATGATAATGAGGATTACAAAGAGATACTCGTACCGTTGTCAGAGCAGATAAACACGAGATCAGCTGTATCCTTTGCACTTATACTGAAGGCTGCAACCGGTGCTAGTCTCACTTTTCTTGATCTCAGAAAATTTGATTCAAAGGAGATTCATGGATTCAGACTTGTATTTGAAGAACTCGACAAGATAATAGAGACCTACGGAGCTAATATAAGTATTGTCAAACCGGTTATCGAGAACTCACTGAGCCAGACTGTCTTGAATGAGGTTTATGAGAGAAGGGCACAGTTGCTGGTAATGGGATTTCACAATGCTGACGGAACGAGACTCAGGCTGAACTCCTCCCTGAAGTCCATAACTAAGCTAGCCAAATGCGATGTTGCATTAGTCAAGAAATGAACTGTTTATCACGCCTTTCTGCATCAGTAATTCGATTATCTGTACGTTCATCTGAACAGTGTTCACATAGTACGATCCAAATATTGGAAAGTTCTGTGCCTCGTCTGATTTTATCATTCCATCAAGCAGAGCACTAATTTCTCCGGATGCAAAAAAGTCGCTGTGATTTATAAACATCATAGAAAGATTCTGAGATATTCTGGGGACCTGAATTAGCGCATCCTGCACCTGTATGTTGGGATCGAGCCCTGAACCAGAATAGCTAACCATATCCTCTGTTATCTGGGAAATGGTTATATTAGGGTTCAGCTGCAAGAATCTGTCGATATACCCTTTCGTGATGTTCAACAGTGCCGGGTTGTCAAGTGAATAGCTGTAAGACCCTGATTCTGAGAGATTGTAATTTATTGCTGAAGGTCTGGGCTGGAAGAAAATGGAAAGGTTGAAAGCCTCGGCAAGATAGTAGGATCCGTATATGGTACCGTTAATGATTATAGGATCACCTTCAGCCTGACCTGGATCTATACTTTCGGTTACAACAGAAATTGCCCCCGGTATCACAAATCCTACGATAAGCATGATAATGAGTGTGAAGGCAACCACTCTGGTAACTCCGCTGAATGACTTCCTGTCTACCACGTAACACCCCCGGCAAGGAGAATCATGTAGATCAGTTTAATTGCAATGAATGGCAGTAAAACCCCCCCGAATCCATATAATCCTATGTTCCTTTTAAGGATGTCAGATACGCTGGCCGGTCTGAACGTGACCCCTTTCAGTGCAAGCGGGAGAAGGGCCAGAATGATGAGTGTGTTAAAGATGAGAGCTGACGTTATTGCAAGAAGTGGGTTTGTCAAGTCAAGGATATTAATATATGAAAGGGAAGAAAATGATGCGAATATTGCTGGAAGTATTACAAAATATTTTGAGATGTCGTTGGCAAAGCTGAATGTCGTCAGGGCGCCTCTTGTAATAAGGACCTGTTTTCCAAGGAATATGACATCAAGCAGCTTCGTGGGATCATTGTCCAGATCTACCATGTTGGCTGCTTCCTTGGCTGCCTGCGTTCCAGAATTCATGGCCAGCCCCAAATCGGCCTTTGCGAGAGCAGGAGCATCGTTTGTTCCGTCGCCTACCATCGCCACCATCCTGCTCTTTTCTTTCTCCAGCAATACGACCTGATATTTGTCCATTGGAGTGCTGTTTGCGACATACTCATCAATGCCGCTTTCAAGCGATATCTGCTGGGCAGTTATCTCGTCGTCTCCGGTGCACATTATGGTCTTTATGTCCATTTTCTTGATGCTCTCTATCCTTTCGCGGATACCGGGTTTCAACATGTCCGCAAGCTCTATAACCCCTACAAATTTTCCGTTTTTTACAACGGGCAGCGCTGTTCCACCACGTGATGAAATTTCCTTTGAAATACCTTCTATGTACTGATCCTTTATGCCAAATTTCTTCTCAATGGCTGATAACGCTCCTTTTATGATGCTTTCGTCACCCTTTGTTATTCCACTGTACTTTGTCTCCGCGGAGAACGGTGTGAAGGAATAATCCTTTATTTCATCCTCATTAACCTTAGCGCCCTCCAGCCTGGCTAATTTCGCGATCGACATGCCTTCTCTTGTTTTGTCCTGTATAGATGCCATCAGGCAGTATTTCACGAAATCGTTGTAGCTCACTCCAGGAGCAGGGTAGAATTTCTTTGCATCTCTGTCGCCTATGGTTATCGTACCTGTCTTGTCTACAATTATGGTGTCTATGTCGCCTGCATTTTCAACCGCCTTTCCACTCTTAGCCATAATATTGTATTTCGATATTCTGTTTATGGAAGCAATCCCAATGGCTGAAAGAAGAGCTCCTATAGTGGTTGGGATAAGGCATATAAGCAGTACAATGAGAATCATAAGGTTTGGGCTTATTCCCATAAAATTGGAAAGAGGATAGAGCGAAGCAGTAACTATGAGGAAAATAAGGGTCAGGCCGGCAAGAAAGGCAGTCAGCGCTATTTCGTTTGGGGTCTTTTCCCTGGTTGATTTATTCACCAGATCTATCATCTTGTCGATGAAGGTTTCGCCCGGATCGCTTGATGCCCTGACTTTGATCCTGTCAGTGGTTAGAGTTGTGGAACCTGTCACGCTGTCCCCGACTATCCTCAGCACAGGTCTGGATTCCCCGGTAATGCTTGATTCGCTGACATATCCAGAACCATCAATCACCTCACCGTCCGTTGGAATCTCCTCATTTTTTTCAACTATAAACACATCGCCTTTCCTGAGGTCGGAGGACTTTACCTCCTCGATTGTTCCATCACTCTTTAACCTATGAGCAATAGTTTCCTTTCTGAGCTTTCTCAGTGATGCTACAATTGCCTTGCTCTTTCCCTCTGATATCGCATAGCTGAAATTTGCGAAAAGTAATGTAAGGAATAGGAGAATAATTACGGAAAAATAAAATCCTGGATAGTTGCCTGTCATTGGGAGACCGAAATAAGAAGGTAAAATCGCCATGACTATTGAGAACAAAAAAGCAATTTCAGTTACAAACATCACAGGATTCCTCAGTTCAAATAAAGGGTTGAATTGCCTGAAAGTTGCAATAGCAGTGGTTTTAATCTTCTCTGAGTCAATAGTGAATTTCACAGAATCTCACCTACCACAAGTCCGAAATCCCTGGCAAGAGACAGGAGGGGACCGAGAACAAGTACCGGAAAGAATGATAGGAGACCTACTATTATCATGACAGAAAAAAGTGTGACCGCGAAGGGAAATGATCCCAATCTCACTGCATTTTCCCCTTCAGACTTCGGGGCCTTGGCTGAAAGCGACTGGGCTATAACCAGTTGAAAACCAATGATTAGATACCTTCCGAGAAGCATGATTGCAGAATCCATGTAATTAAAGAAAGCCTGGTTTGTCAGAAATCCTCCTATCTCGGATCCATTGTTCGATGCTGAACTCGTGTATTCGTACAGCAGAGAAGTTATCCTGTCCGGCTGTGAATTAACGAACGTCCCCATTGCAAATGAATATGCCAGAGTAAACCCGAGCGGAATCATTACGATAAGAGGATGTGTGATAAGGGAGAGCGTTGAGTATTTGATCTCCTTGGATCCAAGTTTAATTCTCATGATTTCCGGTAATCTTCCCACCATTAGAGATGCAATAAATGCTGTAAAAATAACAAAAGTGAAGATATTGAGAACTGAAGTGCCCGCACCCCCAAGCGGATCATTCATAAGCAATGGTATCAGTATGCCAAGAATGCCAAGCGGAGTATATGAAATCAATGCCCCGTTTGCTGCCCCGGTTGAAGTCATGGTTGCACCGACAGCAAATACTGATGACTGTGCTATTCCAAGAGATGTTTCCTTTCCTACCATATTTCCCGTATATGTGATGCCAAGGCTGCTCAAGGCAGGAATTCCGACATACTCACCTATGAATGTTATGGCAGCACCCAGTATAAAAAAGGCCATGATGACCCCAAAGAGCATCTGCCCGAACTGTTTCTTTTCAAAAACTTTGCCAAGTGATATTATTGAACCGAGAGGTATAAGTATGAACGAAGTAAATTCGATCAGATTTGTGATCCAGTTGGGGTTCTCGAATGGAAATGCTGCGTTTGCCCCGTAGAATCCGCCACCGTTTGTTCCAAGATTCTTGATTGATTCCCACGATGCAACAGATCCAAGTGGAACTGGTGTGGTAGATGCTGAAAAGAAAGGATGCACATTCATTATGGACAATGTGGTTTCAGGAATTCCAAGAAGTATCAGAAAAATTGTTATCAGTATTGAAAGTGGAAGAAACAGCTCAAATATGGAAATCAGGAAATCATGATAGAAGTTGCCCAGATGCCCCTTCTCTGTCAGTATACCCCTTACAAATGCCATAGAGGCTGCGAAACCTGTTGCGGGCGCCAGATACATAAGACCGATCAGCACGAATGTCTGACTGAAATATGTAAGTCTCAACGGGTTGGAATAGTGCTGGAGATTGGTATTCGTCAGGAAGCTCACAACAGTGTTCACCGTAAGCGAAAGATTCATTCCCACTGAAGAATGGTTGAACGGAATCATATTCTCGAAGTAGAGAAGAATAAATGCAATGATTCCAGCAATTAAGTTAAAAATGATAAGACTCTTGAAATATTCCCGGAATTTCATTTCCTTTTTAGAGTCCTCGCCTATGATCTTCTCAAAAAAAATCACAAATTTATCTGTATATCTGGATATGGATGTCTTCTCTCCCCTGTATATCTTGGCAATGTGATCAGATATGAGATAGGCAAAGAGACTGGCCACTGCAAGATAGATAAGTATTATGATAAACCCGGATAATGCCCTGTTGTTAAGAAACAGGTTGATCCAGAACGAGGAACTGTGATTAATATTAGGAACTGTGTAACTCAAAGTTTTTCAGCCTCCAGTATTGAGTAAAAGAGGTACAAAGCGATGAGAAAAGTAACAACCCCTACTGCTATCACACCAGCGCTCATGTTTCACCTTTCAATCTCATGCAGTTATTTAATAATATTTGACAAATTTAAATAGTCCCACCGTATCAATCGGACTTCAAGGCTTTAAACATATAAGGACCTTTTCTCTCATAACCTAGTCTCCTGAAATATTCCCTGACGCCAATGCCACTGATCACTAGAATGCCGTCTCTGTCATATTCATCCCTGGAGATGGATTCTGCAAATCCTATAAGTTCTCTGCCTATACCTTTGTGCTGCCACTCCAGACTTTCCTTTCCTATTGGCACCACTTCCCCAAATACCTTCACTTCCCTTATTATTGAATTTCCAAGTATTTCCTGCCTGTGTGCATATTCGGAGGGAATTCTCAACCTCAGGAATCCTGCGATGAACCCGTCTTCCGTTTCATAGGAGAGAAAGATTTCCTTTCCGTATCCTGCATCATAGTCCTGACGCTTCAGGAAAATTGGCTGACCCTTTTTTATCCTGGCAATTTCCCTTGATCTTATTTCTCTGCTTTGGATGCCGTGATTTCTAACATTGTCTTCCACAAGATTCCTTATGTCACTCCTCTTGACACCGGCTTCTATGAATTTTACAGGGATATCTCTCTGGATTCTCTGTATCCTGATCCACGGTGGCATTTTCTCCATGTAATAAGTGAGGAGATCTATGATGGATTCTGTATCGGGAGGAACATATTTTCCAGCTTTCCACAGCTTGTACAAAGAGGTCCCCTTAACAACCAGGGTTGGGTAAATCTTGAGCATATCAGGCTTAAAATTCTGGTCATTTATCATCATATCAAAGCTTTTCTTGTCATCCTCTAAGGAAGACCCGTACATCCCCGGCATGAGGTGATAAACAATTTTTATTCCTGCGTCTCTGGAGAGCCTGGTCGATTTTATTATCTCATCAAGGCCATGGCCGCGATTATTGATCTTCAGAACGTTCTCAGACAGTACCTGAACCCCAAGTTCCACCTTGGTTGTTCCATAATCAAGTGAGGTGTCTATTTCCCTTTCCATATACCAGTCAGGCTTGGTTTCCACAGTCAGACCTATGCATCTTCTCCTTGAAGTCTCGTTGTAAAGTATTGATTCCTCAATATTCCTTGATTCAAAACCATTCATTGCATCAATACAGCCTTTTATGAAGTACTTCTGGTAAGAATCCGGCCTTGCGGTGAACGTGCCTCCCATGATGATAAGATCGACTTTTGAAGTATCGTGTCCTATGGTTTCCAGCTGCTTCAGCCTGTTGAATACCTCGTCATATGGAACATAATTGTTATCCCTGCCCCTGAGCGCTGCCGGTTCATAGCCCGTATAGGCCTGCGGAGAGTTGTTGTCTACTCCTCCCGGACAATATATGCACTTCCCATGAGGACATGAATCAGGCGAGGTCATTGCAGCTACCACTGCAACTCCAGAGATTGTTCTTGTTCTTTTGATTCTCAGTATTTTTTTCTCATCGGGATCGAAATGCCCAAGACTCAGGATTTCAGAATCGCCCGGAATAGAGTTCAGAGAATATTTTTTGGAGAGTTTCATCTTTTCGTTCTGTAATTCCTCCTTAGAACGTATTTTTCCAGTTTTTATCTCTTGAATGATTTCCGAGAAGAAATCATCTGAGTTGCTTTGAATCATTTTCCATGGTAGAATAATAACGATTAATTAAACTGCACTGTATTAACGAAATTTTTATTCCAATTCACTATATGTGAAAACCATGGAAATTGAGGAAGTGGACCTTGTGTATCCTGAAGATTGCAACGTTGTGCTTGGTTATTCCCATTTCATTAAGACCATAGAGGATTTGACTGAGATCGTGACCACCAGCGTACCTCAGTGCGAATTCGGTATAGGATTTTCAGAAGCTTCTGGAAAAAGGCTTATCCGGACGGATGGCAATTCAGATCAGTTGATCAAGCTTGCATCCGAAAACCTGAAAATGATTGGATCAGGACATACATTTCTCATAGTTTTAAGAAAGGCATATCCCATAAACATCCTTAATGCTGTGAAGTCCTGCCAGGAGGTAGGTTATGTAATGGCCGCGACCTCCAATCCGCTCACCGTGATAGTTGCCAGAAACAAAAGAGGAGGCGGCATAATCGGTGTGATAGACGGATACTCCCCGCTTGGTGTGGAAGACCGTGATGCCAGAGCAGAGAGAATTAACTTCCTTAGAGATATAGGCTACAAGAGGGGCCCGTAGTGTAATGGACCATCACATAGGCCTCCGGAGCCTATAATCCGGGTTCGAATCCCGGCGGGTCCGCTCCCAATTGCGGACTATCATCCAAGATTCCAATATTTATGTGGAAACTTTCACGAATCAATTCGCAATGCCGGGTAATTGCGGGATCTATTATCTCAATGCAATAATAGTCATGGACAGTCTATCTTCGGGCACAGTGGATAAAAGCTCAAAACTGGGTGCCACGGGAATGCACTGCAATATCCCATAACTGGAATTGAAAAATAGAATATTGCGATCGTCTTAATTAGAAAACCACTTTATTAGAATAAGAAACATGCCCATTCAAGGACCTTTGCAAGAAACATTCATATATTGTCAAAGTCGATTAAAATATTTGTATTCAATCGTTCAAATCGAAATATTTATTAGTTGAGACTTATTATAATTGTGATGACGTTTTGGAGAAAGGAAAAAATCGGTGAAAACGGAATTCCAATACACTGCTGTGATAAGCATAATTTTAGGACTTCGAATGCAAATGAGATCCTTGAGCACGAAAGGATGCATGCCATGGAAGAATCTGGAAACCCGGAAGAAATTTAAGAATTTGCCATTATCCTCTCGTAGGCTTCATTATTAGCATTTGAAACTTGTTTTGTTATCTGTAATTTCTGTATTGTTGAACGGGATACTTTGAAGAAGGTGATTATTTATAAGCCTGATGCCTTGCTGAAATTTGTACATGCATGATGAGAGTGTAGAATATTTCATGACAAAAGATCATCAGGACACTAACGAAATTCTTGACCTGGTGCTAAAGGAGTCTATTAAAGGCTATGTGGACAAGGAATCAATTGCAGTAGTCACAGAGATGCTCAAGCGACATATCTACATCGAAGAAGAAATACTGTTTCCTATGTTACCTCCTGAAAGTAATAGGGATGTTAACTTTCTGGAAATGCAGCACGGTGAAGTTTTCAGATTATTGAAATTCCTCAACTCCAACAATAACAGTGCTGATCTGATCAGTGATATTTCAAAAAAACTCCTCGATATTCTGATTGAGCATAATGCCTTCGAGGAATCTTTCATTTACGGAAACTTCGATAAAATGGATGCGGCGTTCATCGAAAAAGCTGTACTTCCTGCTGATTGGAAATGTCGTTATGCGGGATATTAATGAAAACACGCGCTTAATCCATAGAGCTATCGGAATACCTCTCTGGTATATTCATGCGCAGATTTTTCTTTTTTTGATATAATATAATGTTTAACATATGCGATCGGGAATTGCCCTTTCGCAGGATAGGAGATGAAAGCGTGTGAAAACCTTGTTATTTTGCACAGTATTTTTACTTGTCCGCTGGTAGACAGGAACGAGAAAGATCGGATCGCATATTGCTTCATGCGTGCCTGCATCTGTAAAGTCATTCGGTTAAGCATGAAGGACGGGGCACCTTCCGGCTAAGGATAATTCAAACCCATGGAGATTCAGCCAGCATCCTTTGAAGCGGGAAGCTTTCTTTGAAAGACGGTAGAGGATGTTAAGAAGCCAATAGGTATACAGCTGTTTGAGTCAGTAGATAGGTCTGCCAATAAAATTCGATGGTATTCGTATTATTAGTTGTTAGTGCTGAAATTCAGACGCATTATTGATGGCAAAAACAAACAGGAATCAGATTGTGAAAACCAAGTGAGAACATTTTCCAGTTTCCAGATTCCTTCAGAATCGATAGCGCTGAAACTATGGTTATTTCAAATTAGGCTGAACATTTAATTAGGTTTGCCTAATTCCCTTATGATATTGCTTTGGAGACGGGACTTCGCACGATAGCGCTTTCAATGCGCAAGTTTAGTGTATCAGGGTGGTGCTATTATTGCTGAACTGGACTGGTGTAAAACGATACCTGAAATTTTTTGGTCCCGCATGGCTAGTTATGCTTGCCGACATGGATGCAAGCAGCACAATAGGTGCTGCTGAAACTGGGGCAGTTTTCAAGTATGGTCTGATATGGTTCATGCTTTTACTTGTAATTCCTCTTTATCTCATTCAGGAGGTTTCCGGCAGGATTGGGGTTGCAACCGAGAAGGGGCTAGGAGAAGTGATTAGAGATTATTATCCAAGAAGAACCGCCTTATTTCTCACAGTTCCAATGGTGATAACTGATGTAGAAACGTACACTGTAGAGTATCTTGGAATAGCAATAGGTGTCGAGCTTTTGGGGTTGCCCATTTTAATATCTCTTCCAATTTTTTATATTTTTCACATACTGATTGTCACACACAGGAAATACGGAACCACTGAAACAGTGCTTGTCGGTGTTTCCTCTGTGCTGATAATCGGGTTCATTGCTACTCTTATAGTGAGAGGGATCAGGCCATATAATCCAGTTTTCATTTCAGCTTCTCCAGATTTTCTTTTTATTTTGGCGGTTAATGTCGGTGCCGTCATAATGCCTTTCATGTTATTTTTCCAGACCTCTGCCACGGCCGAGAAGATCGTGCATGTCAGATCGAAAAATGCCGAAACCTACGAAAACGAGATCGATAAATCTGAAAAAGAGTCTAAATTCAAGAAAACTGCAATGAAGTCAATGCGCATCGAAACCCTGTTTGGAGCAATCGTCAGTGAGATGTTGATGATAATTGTTGAAATGACAATGAGCGGAGTGACTCCCACAACAGACTTTGCCTCTGTTTCAGAACTTGCCGGAGCGCTTTCGACAATAGCTGGAGCTTTCTCTCCATACCTCTTCGGTATAGGCCTCATAGGAGCTGCTTTTCTGGCACTGGTCGTGATTTCCCTGGGGAGTGCGTGGGGATTCGTCGAGGTCCTGGGACTTAAGAGAGACAGGGCTACGCTTGTCTATATTGTTGAAAGTTTTCCTGCTTTGATAGTAGCACTTGTATTGCCGATGACCATGCTGATCAATGCAGTTTTGACCCTTCTTGTTCTGTTTGTATTTGTACTCATCGGTCCTGCAATTGTCATGGGTCTGCTGGCCAGAAAAAAATCCCTAATGAAGAATTTTTCCCTGACAGGGAAAAGTGAATTGGCGTACTGGACAAGCGTGATGTTTGTCCTGTCCTTTGGCATTCTTGCAGTAATTTAAGGGCACCGAAAAAGATTCGTTTTTCGAGCTTGGGCACACATGCGTGAGGTATTCGGAAAGTCAAGACCACAGTTATGCCATTTCAACTCATGGATTCCTAGTTGGGAAAGTGTGCCTTTGTGTAATCCATTGAATATGCGAGAATTATAATTACCAGTAATACCATGATAGAAGTTATTGCAAAATACAGTGTACTGTGGACAATATACGAGAAAATGGTCAGTGCGATGGCAGGCGGATGTTTAAAGTCGGTGACAGATATGAAGGCAGATACTACAATAACATTGACAGTCATATAAACTGGTGAGATTCCCAGTGTCAGGTGTATGAATTCCGAAGAAAATATCACAAATAAGTAGGAGACGAGCACTGACTTCTTCTTTGAATACTTTCCCCCATGCTCAAAAATGATGAGATAAGCCGTTACTGCATACGGAGGGGCAATAAGGAAAAGTGAGTTAATTGAAGAGATCATGATGATTATGATGACCGTCAGGGTGTAGAAAATGAAATCTATTGCTTTAGACAATTTCTCTGAATTGTTCAATTAATGAATGTAAGGTACTCATCCTAGATAAGCAGTGCTGTAAATCTGACATCAGTATTACAAAACTTTGTATATGCCACAATGACAGGAATAAATTATTCTGATATGGTATCGGTTAATCAAGGTTTATATCTGCTTTCATTAACGACTCTTAAAGAAGTGTCAGAGTATGCAAATGCTCTTCGGTCTGAGTGTCCGATGAAAAATCAATGCGGGATTCAATGGAGAAGATTATTCAGAGGCATGTGTTTTAGATAGTATTCAGATGATGTTCAATGTCATGGGAAGCAATAAAGTACGTAATACCTGAAAGACCCGACATTCTCTTCATTGGAATAAACCCCCATCCAGGGTCTTACAGGAGAGGCGTTCCGTTCTCCAACAACAAGAACTTCTGGTACAACCTTTCAAGGGCAGGACTTATTGGGGTCGGCATAGAAGAACTAAGAGATGATGAAAGACTGAAGAATTTCTATCTCAGAGAATTCTCCAAATCATATGGTTTTATGAACCTCGTTAATAGACCCACAAAGGATACCACAAAACTGAGAAAGAATGAAGAAAAGGGCGGGATAATCAGGATTAAAAGGGTGATTCAAGAGAAAAAGCCCTTAATTGTGTGTTTCATTGGGAAGATCACCTACTCTAAATTTTCAGGCTCGAGGAGGGTTGCATTGGGCCTCGGCAATGCAAAATTATTTGACTCACTGGTCTACGTTTCAAGTTTTCCTATCAGGGGGCCTAACGATATACGTATCAGGGAATTGCAGGAGATTAAGGATATCATTGTGAGTATGAGGAAAAACTAGCCAAGTTTTCATGTCAAAAACTTTTATCTGAATCTTGAAAATGTCTGTGAATGAGAATAGGTTTGTACTTCCAGGCAGATGATGATTTGGTCAGGAAGTGCTCCAGAATCGCTCGTTTGCCCATTGAACTGTTTCCAGAAAATCCCCCTGAAATAGTTGTCACACAGGGCAAGCCTGAATTAGGCAAGAATACCATAATTGTTCAGACACTGAGTGCAGGCGTTGATCACATAGATTTCAAAGAGTTTCCAGAAAATGTTGTTTTGTTGAGCAATGCTGGAGCGTTTTCAAAGTCAGTTGCACAGCACGCTCTGGCACTCCTTCTTTCTTCCAGCCGCAATATAGTCAGCTTTGATGTTGAGACCAAGTCTGGTAAATTTACTCGTGGACCTGTGGATTCCCTTGAAGGCCAGACTGCAGGAATCATTGGGTACGGCGGAATAGGCAGATCATTCGCAAGACTTGTGTCTGCAGTGGGAATGAAAGTTGGAATATATTCCAGGAAACCTGATCCCGACAGTTACGTTAAATTTACATTTAGCACTCTTGAGGATTTGATGAAAAGTAGTTACGTTATACTGATTTCCGTTCCCTATACGAAAGTCACACATAACATTATCAATGAAAAACTGCTTTCCATTTTCTCTGGAAAATATATAATAAATGTTGCTAGAGCCAACATCGTCAAGGAGGACGATATGAGATTTTTTCTTAAGAATAATCCCGATAAGTTCTATCTTTCTGATGTCTGGTGGAACGAGCCCGAGATAAACATGCCTGTTCCGCATAATGTTATACTTACCCCGCACGTGGCGGGAATCAGAAGATCGTCCTATGATCCAACGTTTATGGAGCCTGAAATATTGATGGCATTCAGAAATCTGAGGAAATACCTGGACGGAAAACCGAGCAACATTGTGATTAAGGACGAATATATCTAAACAAATAGTCTTGGAGGAAAATACGTTGTGTTACCTGGATAAAGATAGATTCGATAAAAGAGATGAATGGAAAAAAATTTTTTATGTTAAGGTCATGGTTGTTTCTGTGTTAAACCGGCCTCTGAAAGGATCTGTCTGGTCCTGCTGACTCCAATTCTAAAATGCCTTGGTTCCGGTGGCATACCGGAGGCTCTGAGAAGTGCCAGGGCCTCTGAATAACTTCTGATTCCACCGGCCACCTTTATGCCAATGCTGGAATTTGTCTTCTTTATAATTTCAGCCATAAGTTCAACGTTCCTGACCACCGCCCCGGTTTCATTGCCAAGAGTTTTGGCGAAATCTGCTTCGGCGAATCCTGTGCTTGTCTTTATGAAGTCGGCCTTAGACCTGCATACAATCTCATACAGTCTTCTCTTCTGTTCTGCATTCGTATATGCATCTTCGGTGATGATTTTTATTATGAGCCCGTTTGAGTGCGCAGTTTCCACAATCCGGTTTATGTCACGCTCTACTTCTTCAAAAAATCCGGATCTCACCAACCCAATCTGTGTAACAAGGTCTACCTCTTCACAGATGCCAGAGAATTCCATTATGAGTTTTTCTCTGGTAGTTGTGGGCAGGGCTCCAAGAGGAAAATCAAGGGTCAGGTCTATCCTGACATCCAGCCTATTCTTGTCTATATAGTGCCTTGCTCTTTCAGCAAATAGCGGTTCTATGCAGACAGAGTATGCGCCGAATTCAGATGCCTCATCTATAAGCGATCTGATGTTTTCCCACGTGGCATACCCTTTCAGGGAACTGTGGTCGATAAGACCAGCAATCCTCTTAACATCGTATTCCATGATTTCTTTGTCCCCACTTACTGGTCAGCTTCCAGTGTCAGCTGATCCCTGAGTTTCATTGCCTTGTCCCAGCTGTCTTTCCTGATCAGTCCCACATAACCTCCGATGAAGAGCGCCATGAATATGATCGAACTTGTGAACCCAACAACTGCCCCATATTTTATGAACAGCACACCAACTATTAGAGAGTTGAATGCCCCCACAAGGTTGAGTGATCCATTATAAAATCCATATACAGTTCCAGCAGTGCCAGTAGGTGCAAGATCGATTGCATTTACTGCCCATGAACCGACAGTCAGGTTCATCAGTCCGGCACCAGCTGCAAGAAGTATTGCTGTTGGAACCAGTTCCTTAGCTGTACCGGTGAAATATGAAAGTCCTACCATGACAATCATAAGGCTCATTGGAACCAGTGATCCTATTCTTCTGGCATTGACCTTACTGAATTTCCTGAGTAGTCCATCATTAAGTGGTCCCGATCCCAGAAAACCTACTATAAGAGCTGAATCAACCGCAGCTGTGTATAGTCCGCTTGTTGTAACAGAATGGGCAAATGTGGTGAACATGAGCCCCGGAAGCCAGTAGAGAAACGTGAACAGAATATATCCAAATGAAAGGAAGACAAGCAGCGTGCCAATACCCGCCTGGGTTCCAAATATCATCTTGAGCGTACTCTTCCAAACAAGTTTCGCAGGAAGTTTCTTTGTTGACCTTTCACTTTTGTTCTTTCCTTCATTAATATATGCGAGTTCTGCAGCATTTACCCCCTTATGGACATCTGGTGTGTCTCTCACATAATAGTACCAGATTGCTGCAAACAGCAGACCTAGCAGACCAAAAAATATGAATGGACCTGGCCATCCGTAGAAATGATATATTAAGACACCAAGCGTAGCCGCAACTACCGGACCTACTGCCTGACCTGCACCGGCCCAGGTGTAAGCCTTGGATTCATCGTATCTGTTTGTCCAGTTCTTTGCTGATTTTGCATTCACGGGCCATACAGGACCTTCACCAGCGCCCATGAATACCCTTACGATAAGCATTGAAAGGAAACTGAATGTTGCAGCGGTGAGCGCTGTGAACGCAGACCATATAGCATAGAATGTAGCCATAGATTTCCTGAGGCCCAACTTATCTACAATCGTTCCTCCTGGAAAATTGAAAAGAGCATAGGCAAGAGACCATGCAAACAGTATAAGCGTGTAATTAGCAAGACCTGTTCCTCCAGCTGCCCCTTTCGCACCGTAGTTAGCTATTGAAGAAACCCATCCAAACGAATAGGCAAATGCAGGTGCGGTAATGACCCAAATTACCCTGTCTGCGTAGTTGAACATTATGGCAATAAAAAGCATTACAGGTATTACCCATCGCACATTCGTCTTCTTTTCTGCTGTTCTCGTGTTTGTTGCTGTTTCGGTTACCATCCAGAAATGAACCGCATTCTATATATAAATATATTGTTATATGTATATCATAACTCATTTATTTTCACCTCTCAGAATAGTGTGCGTGCTACCTCATTAATTCTCAATTACGATTGCATTTTCACCGTTTATTCTATAACATCAGTTAGGAACTTGGGCAATGGGCGTTAGTGCATTCCTGCGCAGGAAGCAAATTGTATAGATTTTGAGAAAACTAAAACTACAATGAAAGCATCCTTTATAACATGAATACGTTGAAAATAAAGAGAATTTACGACCCTGTTGAAAGTGATGATGGATTCAGGATTCTAGTTGACAGGTTATGGCCGAGAGGGGTGAGCGTGAGTAACGCCAGAATAGATCTCTGGATGAAGGATATTGCACCATCGACACCTCTCAGGGTTTTCTTCAACCATGATGTGAGCAAATGGGATCAGTTCAAGGAAATGTACATAAAAGAACTGGACCAGAACCCAGAAGTTGCCAATCTAATCAGAAAATTGAGAAACGGCCCTGTTACGATTTTATACAGTGCAGCCGATACAGAGCATAATAACGCGGTTGTAATTAAAAAATACGTGGAAGATGCTTTAAGTTCAGGTAGAGTGGCTGACGAACTTTAGATTCATTATCTCGTAGTAAAATTCAAGTCCAAATCATTATGACCTGTTATTTTTTCACCAAGACTGAGTAGAATCTTGTCAGGGATTTATGCTGCCTCACAGGAATTATTTTGACCGTGGAGAATAAACCCTGAGCAGGTTCAAGACTTTTCAGGTCTGAAACAACTACACTGCATCTTTTACCTTCCTTCAGGAACTCATGAAATTTCATAAACGCATTTCTGTAAAGGTCCATCCCCTCTGTTTTAAATACAGCAGAATTTCTTCCATATGGGAAATCAGTGGCGATTCCATCCACATTCTCATCAAGAGACAGATTTGAGACATCATGATTTGTTATTCTCACATCATTCAAACCATAAAATTTGCAATTGAGCCTTGCGCCCATAACCATACTAAGAGAGACGTCATTGCCTATTGCCTTCAAACCCAACAGACCTGCCTCTATGAGAATTCCTCCTGTGCCGCAGAAGGGGTCCAGAATTGTATCGCCTGGGATACACACTGTGGAATTAACAAGGAACTTTGCGTATCTGGGATGCATTGAAACAGGGGAAAAAAATGGTCTGAGAGGGGACCTGCGTTTTTCCATCTCTTTCACATCCTGTGAATACACCAGTTTGGCAAGGTACCAATTATCGACTTTTATGGCCCTGAGAATAAAGTCAGGATTATGGAAATTTACCCTTCCCTTCGCCCCGATGATATCTCCAATCTGGGCCTCGTTTATATTCTTCTGATCGTTACCGCCTATAATCCTGACATAAAACATTCCTTCAGGTATTTCACAGGTTGAAAACTTCCACGGACTGTCAGCTTCACATATGACGGCAGATATGAATTTTAGAAAGGCAGACCTTCTTGCACTCTTTTCATTTCCAATGATAATTGCAATATTTCTCTCTATGGTTAGAACTCTGAAATCTTTAAAACTGACCTGAATCGAGTTCAGTTCAAAAAACGCAGCTTCTAAGTTTTCCTTGCTGAACTCAAGTATGAATTTCTGACCTGCAGTTCCCATCGGCACCTAATTGTTTTCCGCTTTTTTAATGGCCTTTGAAAGATCTTCCGACAATGACTCGTATCTCTTTGATAGTTTCCTTATGGCTCTCTTAACGGCAGCCTGCGGTTTGCCTGTTTTGACTTTAACAAATATTTGCGGATTGTCAATGACAGGATGCTTGATGTAGTATCTTGATTCCTCAACCTGTTCATCTTTCAGCAGCTCCTCGATCAGTGGTCTCAGGAGAGTATTGTCGTAATTGAGCATTTCCAGTGTTATGGAGTTTTTATCCTTGGATACTACCCTAAGCTTGCAGTCCATCCTACCCTCATACCTTTTCTATATAAATTACTATCCAAGGCTGCTCGACGATCCCATGACTTTATTTCCTTTGAGCTGGGTTTAATGTTTTAAAAGAAAAATTATTTTTTCAGAAGTCTCAATGATGACTCCTTGTTAAAAAATGTTCGAACAAACAGAACTAATTTCGGATCAAACCCGTCAGCTATATCAATTATCTCCCTGGTCATGTCGAGGTTATCATAATAATCGTTTGTCCAGCACATGTATTCAAGTCTGTTTCTCAAATGAGTTTTCTTCATTATGTAACGTTTACCCAACATTGATTTTGTGAGAAGATCTGATTCAACTCTTTCCTTCTCATTATCAGGTACTTTAAGTATTACAATGGTGACCGTATCATCCCCGATTCGTTCCCCGTTCAAAGCAGGCTCAAACCTTATTGCGCCGCTGGATAAAAGTTCACCATAAAGTTTCTTTGCACTGGACCTGGTCATACCCGTATTTGCAGATATTTCGCTGAATCTGATCATGGGATCAATAATTAACTGTTCCATTATCGCCCTTATACCCTTCCTGAGTCCGCCTGCATATGACCTCAGTTTCCTTAGATTACCTTCTGTGTTCACACCAAAGAGATCGTCATGAGGTACCATATCGTTCAAACTTGCGTTAGGGACATATTCCAGGAGCGATTTTATTTTATTGTCGAGGTCTGTTTCGTTCTCAAAGAATACATCGCATCCGAATCCCGGAGCCATCGAACCGTCTCTTAGGAGAATCATTCCCTGATGCAGGGCATCGACACAGTCAAGATCTGTCTGTATCTTTTGTATATCTGAGTTCCTCACTATGTCTGAATTGAAGCTGAGCGACATTCTGTGCATTCCTATCAGCAATGGATTTATCACTGCCCTCACATCGATTGCTTTTCGAATTCTGTTCAACCGATCACTGACATTGCTCTTTGAGATTCGATCTTGAAGTGTAACTGATCCCCTGTTTATTTTATCAACTAGGGTATTATATATATAAAAGGCTGACGCACGTTTGAATCTTAACGATGACGGATCGCCTAAGAGGATTTCCTCATTCGGCCATCCCATGCTCCGAATGATTTCGATGTCTAGAAATTCCAATGACTAAAATATACTTCATCCTATTAAGTTTTTTTCATTTTGCGATCAACATTTTTTCACCGATTTGAATTCGAACCTTGTTATTTGCGTTATTACCTTAGCTGTGACTTGGCTAGCCTTACAGTTAATAAAAAAAGTTATAATATGTCCGGATGATTGCAGTATGATGACCATACCTCATATTGCTCAATATTTATTGGATTCATTTTTAATTAATGCCATTTCCGTTGAAAGGAGAAAGTGAGTCGAATGGCTGGGAAAAGTAAGATTCTGGTGCTTGGTGACGGGATGTCGGGACTCACCGTTGCCAATAAACTCAGTTTGCTGATCTCCCAGAAAATTGCCGAAATAAAGGTTATAGGACTTTCACCCAGGCATTTTTTCAGACCGGACGGTCTTCTGATACCCTTCAACATGAAAGAATACCATAGGAGTCTCAAGAGCACAGCATTTCTTCTGCACAGTTCAGTCACCTATATGAGAGATGAGGCTGTCAGGATCGATCTAGAACAAAGGATTGTATCTCTGAAATCTGGTACGCTAGAGTCGTTTGATTACCTTGTAATTTCCACCGGAACAACCTATAGCCCTGAAACTTTGCCGGGATATGAGGGTGAGGGAAAACATTTCGATGATTTACAGCATGCAATGGAACTCAAAAATATTCTTGAAAAGTTTAACGGTGGAAATGTAGTGGTTGCTTCTCCTGATCTGGAAAAGCAATGCCCGCCAAACGCTTTTCAGTTTTCCGTTCTCTTGGACGAATACCTGAAGAGAAAAGGGATAAGAGAAAAATCAAAAATAAGTCTCTTAACTCCCTTCGATTCCATCCTTCCGTCCACTGGCGGGAGTAAAATAGGTGAAGAAATTCTGAGTGACCATAATGTGGAACTTCTAAGCAACTTTCGCGTGAATTCCATTAGTGAAAAGAACCATGAGGTGGTTTCTAAAAATGGAGAACACACCAACTACAGTTTACTTGTAATGATTCCTCCACACACGGGTCAGCGCTTCCTTCTGGATTCAGGAATTTCCAATGAGTCTGGATATGTGAATGTGGACAGGCATTATCTGAACTACAAGGACAGAAAGGATGTATTCGCCATTGGGGACGCTACAGATCTAAACACCTCTAAAACCGGTTATTCTTGTATCAAACAGGCAGAAGCAGTTTCTTCACAAATATCGAGAGATCTTGGAAGCGATTATCCCTTGTCACGGTATAATGGAGAGTCAAATTGCCTTTCGTTTGCCGGAAATAAAATGGCCTTTCCGATCTACGAAGATTATGAAAGCACTCCAAAAATAGGCAAACCAAACAAATTTGATTTTCTTGTTAAATTGATGGAAGCTGATACCTACTTTTCCTACTTGGTAAGAGGCATGTAACAAGGTGTTGAAAATGGAAGAAAAAAAGATGGATGACCAGAAAGAAGATAAAATGGAGACAGCTCTTAAGATACTCCTGGAAAATCAGGACGATCTCCTGTCGTTTGCGACTATTCTGGATACGATGGGAAAATCGGGAATGTTCAAACTTATTGGTGACATAGTGAAGGATTATTTCCCATCTGATCCCACGTACCTGGTAAGGATAATAGGTTCTGAAAGTACAATGAGATCGGTCGGAAAATTGTTTAACATACTGCCGGCATTTTTGAACCTGATACAGGACGAAAGAACGAACGACATTGTAAAAGAACTTGCCTTCAATGTGGATGGACTGTCTGAAACTCTGCTGGATGGGGCAAAAAATCCGGAAAGATTTGGAGTTATGAAGCTAATGTCAATATTAAAGGATCCAGAAGTGGCCTCAGGCATGACAGCCCTGATCAATGTCTTGAAATTCGTGGGAAAAATTCTAAGAAACGTAGACGAAAAATAAACTGTTCGCTGAATGATTTTTAATCCTTATCTCAATTTATGAGTCATTCATTTTCCCATTATAATGATGCTTTCCTGCCAAAATGTTTTAAACCTAATCATATCAAGTTGTTGTGAAGGTCGAATTTAAACTTGTAGAAGGAATTGGATTTCAAACGACAGTCCAGGGCAAGGCAAATGTGAATATAAAGGAGGAACTATTCGACAGGGGAGATTTTTTTGCTCCAACAGAATACCTTTTGCTCGCAGTAGGCAGTTGTACAGGGTCGGATGTAATACTGATCCTATCAAAAATGAAGGTCAGACCTTCTGAATTCTCTGTCACGGTGGAGGCGGAACGGGAGACCGAAATACCTAGGACGCTGAAAACTGTCAATATACACTATAAAATGGGAGGACTGGTTGAGCCCTCACAGGCGCTGAAGGCTGTACTCTTGTCACTTAGAAAGTATTGCAGCGTTTCCATACTTGTCGAAAGGGGCGGTGCCCATGTTACGTTCAGCCTGAGCGTGAATAATAAGCTGATTTATGATCACCGGGACCCGAAGAATTTCACCGACTCATGAAAAATTCTTCAGACCATTGCCGGTAAGCACCACCATTGATCTGGCTTTTGGCCTGTACTTCATCATTCCCGCATAGGCAACTGCGGAGCTGAACTCCACTATCATCCCTGCTCCAGCCAGTGCATCCCTCGATATCACAATTTCATCTTCAGTAACCGTAATGCATCTAACGTTATTGACCATTCTTGACTGGATTATTTCCATAAGGGGTGAACTGATTGTGATTAAGGCGTCGGCTATAGATCTCCCGTATGCTGTCGATCGTTTTTTGTTGTTCAGCACGTCACAAATAGGGGATATCACCTCTGGCTGTACCATTATTATTCTGGGCATTGATTCAATTTCTCCTGAGTCAAGCAGGTGCATGAATCCTTCAAAAACTCCTATTGAAAGGGTCCCTGCAGATGCCGGCAGGAAAATATTCTCTGGAATATTCCCGGCTGTCTGTTCAAAAATCTCATATGAAAGGGATCTGATACCGTCTCTAAATTCTGGAGTATATACGTGGCTTGCATAAACGCCCTTATTTTCTCTTGCCGCAATTGAAACGTCTTCTCTGCTCCCTCTTATTTCATGTATATTGGCGCCGTACAGCCTTATCTGCTCAATTTTATTCTTAACAGTCTGTGCAGGAACGAAGATATTTACACTAAAACCGGCAGCCTTGCCATACGCAGCTATAGAGGAACCTGCATTTCCAGAAGAATCTTCATTTATCTCTCTGATACCATACTTCCTGCTCACGCCATTCAGATAGGATATCATCACCCTGGATCCTCGATCCTTGTATGAAAATGTGGGCTGGAAATAATCAAGTTTGAAGGCTGCATTTTCCCTTTCCAGGATAGGGGACATCACTTCTCCCAGAGAAATCCAATTATTCACATAAGGAAAATTGTCGGAAAAGTTTGATGAATACTTGAAATCCGGTTTCATGTGAAAGACACCACCACATTTCGAACATACATGTTCAGTTCCAATGCGTTTTGAACCGCATCTTACACATTTCGGTTCCATAGCCAATGGAAAAGCATGGGATCATATAACATTTCATTCTGTCCCTCTTTTGACCAATTATTATTCAATTTCGACAAAAAATTATTTATATTAATACATGGTTACTCATATAATATCCGACAACTGTCTGACAGGAGCTAAAATGTTTATTAAATCTCTGGAACTGGATAACTTCAAATCCTTCGGAAACAAGAAAACTATACACTTTGAGAAAGGTTTTTCAATTATCAGTGGTCCCAATGGAAGCGGAAAGAGCAACATAGGAGACTCGCTTCTATTTGTTCTTGGAACGAGATCTTCCAAAACCATCAGGGCTGACAGGCTTTCCGACCTAATTCACAAAGCATCGTCCAGCCAAAGGCAGAAGAATTACTGCAAGGTCACAATCACCGTTGATTCTGAGAGAGAAGGTCTTCCGGATGAACTCAGACTCACAAGGATCTCCAGAGAACTTGTCAAGGAAGGTGAGGAATACAAGAGCAATTATTATATCAACGACAACAGGGCAAAGAGATACGAGGTGGAGGAATACCTTCAGCGAATGCAACTGTTTCTTGATTCATACAGCTTTGTGCTCCAGGGTGATATCAACAATCTTGTCAAGATGACTGGATTTGAAAGAAGAAAATTACTTGAGTCAATCGCGGGAATTGAGAGCTATAACAATCAGATAGACAAAGCCAAGAGCGATATTGACGGAATCCTTTCTAACCTCAAGACCCTTGAAGCATTGAAAACGGAGCTTTCTGCCAGAGTTGAAATGCTCAGATCCCAGAAGGAAGACGCCGTCCACTTCACAACAGTTCAGGCTGAAATACAGAATCTTCGTTTCACCATACTCCAGAGGGAAGTCGGAGGACTTGAAAATCAGGTAGAGGTCTATTCCAGAAAAATAGAGGAATTGAAGACCGAAGAGAAGAAGCTAAACGAGAGGAAGGAGCAGATAGCCCAGACAATAACAAGTAAAACCTCTGAGATCAGGGCAATTGAAAAGGAAAAGGAAGAAATTTCGGGTGATGCCTTAAAAGAGGTCCAGGTTAAGATAAATCAATGTCGGATTAACATCGCAGAGAAAAAAATGAAGATTTCGGACCTCAGAGAGGAAAAGGAAAAATTGATTTCGGATAGAAAGGTACTTGAGGAAGATACAGAAACAAAGGAACCTGAGATATCCCAATTTAATTCCTTGCTCGTTTCATTAAGATCGGATCTGGATAGGATTAGAGAAGAGATATCTGCAAAAAAGAATGAACTTTCATCATTGACCAAGCAGGACGAGGATCTTGCAGGTGACTTTTACAAAATAAAACTGGAACTGGAAAAGTCTGATCAAATTATTGCTGCTCTTAACCTTGAGATAGAAGGTCTGAAAGTTTCTTCTGACGAACTTAACGCAAGAAAGAACTCAAAAACGAACGACCTCATAAATCTGGAAAACAGGAAGGCCGACCTTGAATTTGAGATTCGGGACGCAAAATGGAGAATCAAGAATAACTCTGATACTGTAAGCGATAAGAGAAAACAGCTTGATTCCCTGAATAAGAGATTTTATGATCTCAGGAAAGTTATTTCAGAGAAGAGCCGGGAGAAGGATGAACTATCCAGGCAAATCAATGAAAATGGCAGAGAATACGAGAAACTTCTCTCGATTTCTTCCAGATCCCATTCCGGCAGTTCCAGAGCTTCGCAGGTTATTAATAGCGCCAGATCGTCCGGCGAAATTGGCGGAATAATTGGCACGGTCAGGGATCTCATCACGTTTGATGATAATGTCAGAAGTGCTGTTGAGGCTTCTGCGGGCGCAAGGTTAAATTCGTTTGTGGTAACTGATGACGGAGTGGCAGAACAGTGCCTGAATCTTCTTAAAAGGGAACGCGCGGGGAAGCTGACGTTCCTGCCATTAAATAAGATGGCGTCGGGGCGCCCCAGGGGGAAAGCTATCCTTGTTCGAAATTCCGGAGACAGTCTGGGTTACCTATCAGAGAGCCTTCATTATGACAGCGTATACGACAACGTCATATGGTATTGCTTTCAGGACACTCTCCTCATGAAAGATATTACAATCTCAAGAAAAAATATGGGCGGAGTCCGAATGGTTACCCTTGACGGTGATATCTTCGAGGCAAGTGGAGCAATAACCGGTGGGTTCACGGAAAAGAAGAATGATGCGGCCAATGTGGAGGAAAAATTATCAAGACTCAACAGCACCATAAATGATCAGAATTCCAGACTTGCCCAGCTCACCGCCGAACTGAATCATCTGCAGGATGAGATGCATGAAGTTGGAATAAAGGTTGCAGAACTTTCTAAGACGGAGGGGTCCAATTCAAAAGAATTTGAAGATCTTAACAAGGCTATACAGGCGAACGAACCAAAGTTGATCGAGGTAAGCAATGCAATCAAACAACTGCAGGATGAAATTGGCGGTTTGGAATCCTCTCTTTCCGAGAACAGTTCCAGGATTTCTGCACTAAGAGATGATCTTTCGAAGGAGACAGAAAAAAGAGAGAAGATATACAAGAAAATGGAAAAAGTTTCACCAGAAACCATTGCAAGAAAGAGGCAACTTGAAACAATTATCGAGGATCTTTCGTCAAAGGAAACTGGCTTGAATCAACAGATTTCAAATCTTGTTTCTGAAATAAGACTTTTTGAGGCTACTCTGAAGGAAAACACTAAAAATATATCCAAAATAGATGAAAGACTCAAGGCTATTGATAAACTTGTTTCTGCTCTTGAAACCGATGTGACGAATCTTGGTTATGATATGAGCAAGTTCAGAGCTATGGAGGAACAACTGGATGCCAGAAATAAGGAGTTCAACAGCAGGATATCTGCGCTTAATTCCGAAATAGATGCAATGAGGTCCAGTTCCGAATCAATTATGGGCGATATAGGCAGTAATCACGATAATCTCATCACTCTTGGTACTAAACTTGACAATATGATCGTAAAATTGAAAGACACGAAGGAGGAACTCGAAAAGGCTCAGGGAACGCCTATCCAGACAGAAATGAGTTCAACTGAGATGAAAAACCAGATCACTTTACTTGAAAAAGAAACTGAAGCAATGGGCCCAATCAATCTCAGGGCGATTGATGAATTTGATCAGGAGAACAGCAACCTCGAGAAAATGGGAACGGAGATAGGGAGACTGAACGATGAAAGGAGAGATCTGGAAAATCTTATGCAGAAACTGAACGAACAGAAAAAGATTGTTTTCAATAGACTTTTCAAAGACATAAACCAGAAGATGAATTCTATCTACTACATCCTTTCTGACGGAGGTGAGGCGGGTCTCGAGATTTCTGATGAAAATGATCCACTGAATTCTGAGATATACATTAAAGCCCGGCCCAAGGGAACCAATTTCAGCAAAATCGAGGCTTTAAGCGGGGGCGAAAAAAGCCTGACTGCACTTGCATTTATAATGGCTGTCCAGCGTATAAACCCATCTCCCATTTACTACCTGGATGAGGTTGACATGTTCCTCGACGGGTCAAACGCAGAAAGAATTGGAAGGATGTTCAGGGAAAACTCATACACATCCCAGATACTTGTGGTAACACTCAAGAATTCTGTCCTTAAGTATGCGGATTCCATAATAGGCGTAACAAGCTTTGATGATGAAAACAGCGAGGTGTTTGAGAAGGGGTTGCGGTCGGATAAAGATCAGGACGATCTGAAAAAGAATTCCGGGTCGTCGGAAGAAGGCGTGGGAAAGTTAGACAAAGGAGAAGGAGGTGATGAAAATAAAGACTGAAGAGATACTGAAGAGCATAGCTGTTCAGGGTACTCTGCTTGACATGGACACGGAGATTTTCAGAAGAATTGTCACCGACAGAGAAGTTGACGTAATCCCTGAGGGAGATGTGTTTTCCAAGATAGTTGGCAATATAGTGAAGCTGTGCGAGGATGGTATTATAGACCCCTGGTACGTTGACATAAATGGAATATCAAGAATTCTATCCTCGATGATAGACGATAATTTCAAGGATTTCAGCCAGGCAGGGTATTTAATGTGGCAGGCGTGGCACCTTCTTTTCCAGAAATCACAGAAAGTTATAGATCAGATCTCTTTACAGTCGCCCAGGACGGAAGAGGATAATTTAACGTTCAATCCAGACAGCCTTGAACCTGTGTTTGACGATCTCGAACTCAGATCATCCGGCGAAACTGACGGAAATTTTGTTCTAAGAGAGCCTGTCCTGCACAGGGAAAAGAGAAGAATATTGATGGTGGAACTCCTGGATGCAATCCGCAAGGCATATTTCTACAAGTCTGAGGTTAAGCCTGCAAGAAAAAACACCATTGCTGTTCAGCAGATTAATCTCGAAGATATCATTATTCAACTCAATCCTGATGAGCCTGAGAGAGACATAGAAACCCTGTACAATGATCTGCTTTCTGTTGCTGCACCAAGGTTCGCATTTTCAGAGCTTATGACATTCACGAGCCTTCCTGCATCTTCTGCATTTGTCTACCTGATGTTCCTGGTACGCAGAAAAAAAATACTTGTTAAGCAGGAAGTACCATACGGTGAGATATGGATAGATATACAAAATCTGCAGTAACAGAGGATTTTGCAGAATCCTATGTGAGCGCATCCGATCTTTCACAGTATGAATACTGCCCGGTGCAGTGGTATATGGATAAGGCAGGTTTTCCAAGAGACAACAGAACAAACACGCGCCTTGTGGCGGGAACCGAGATGCACCGAAATCTTGGAAAAAGGACGAGAAACTCATCATTTGCCCTTAAGGGTGGGATCATTCTCCTGATATTCTCCGTAATCATGATTCTTATGCTGATCCTGATTTAATCATGTCTCTAATTTTTTATTTCCTAGTTCCGATATTTCTGGCTCTTCTTCTCATCTGGTTTGCTTTCAGGAGGAGACGGTTTGATTCAATCCCCTCCGGTTCAATGGTGTACGGAGACCTGCATTCCAAGGGATCCGTGCTGAAATCAAGAACTTACAGACTCACCGGAAAGCCTGATATGGTTATCAGAAAAGGAAGATTTTTGATCCCGTACGAGTACAAACACTCCGATTCAACAGCCCCAAGGGATGGTCATCTGCTGCAGATGGGTGCCTATTTCCTAATACTGGAGGATCTGAATCCGGGATTCACAGTTCCATATGGAGTACTGAAATACAACAACTCTGCCTTCAGGATAAAGAACAGCCCGGACTTGCGGGGAAAGGTGCTTTACAAATCTGACCTGATCAGGCGAACTGTATCAGAGCCCGCAAGAAATCATGACAATCCGAGGAAGTGTCTGTCCTGCCCGTTTAAGGCATCCTGTGATCAAAGTTTAATAATCACTCAATATTCCGACATTTAAATGGACAGATACCAGCTGCTCACCAGAAATACCATAGAGGTAGTGACAGAGGAAGAGGCAAGGAAACTACTCGATCGAAAATCAACGGGGTATATTGGTTTCGAACCCTCGGGTCTTCCTCATATAGCCACGGGAATAATGTGGCCACTGAAGATAAGAGACGCCGTCGAGTCCGGCATCGATATGACAGTTTTACTCGCAGACTGGCATGCATATATAAATGATAAGCTGGGATCAAATATTGAAAGGATCAGGAACGCCGGCATAATATTTGAAGAGACCATGAAGCGCATGGGTGTTCCAGAATCAGTAAAATTCCTGTGGGCCAGCGATGTGATAGACAAGGCTGAATACTGGCAGACTTTACTTAGAATAGCCAAAAACGCCAATCTGAAACGCATTGTCCGCGCCCTCCCCATAATGGGCAGATCTGAAGATGACGCCAACAAGGATTTCAGTAAATACATATATCCACTGATGCAGGTCACCGACATCGCTTTCCTGAACTATGATCTGGCAATGGGCGGCATGGATCAGCGGCATGCTCACATGCTTTCAAGAGACCTATCAGACAAAATGGGCACAAAAAAAGCTGTGGCAATACATGGTCCCCTCATCTCAAGCCTTAAAGGCTCCGGCAGAATGGACCCGGGAAAAGCTGAGATGCCCGTACCCGAGGTCAAGATGTCCAAGAGCGATTCAAGTTCTGCAATATTCATGTTCGACGATCCCGAAACTATCAGGAAAAAAATTGCCAGCTCCTTCTGTCCGCAGGGAGTGATTCAGGGTAACCCTGTTATTGATATCGTTAAATACATAATATTTCCAAGGATGGATTCCGGCCTGACCATAGAGAGGCCCCCTGAAAAAGGAGGGGACCTTCGCATCACAACGTCCGATGAATTGCTGAAATTATATTCCGAGAACAAAATTCATCCCATGGATCTTAAAAGCGCAGTTACAAAGAACCTGATCGAAATAATGAGACCTGTTGCAGATCTTCCTTCCAGGCTATCCGGAGAGATCAGATCTGTTCTCGGACAATGATCCAATCTGTCATTACTTCAGTTTCCTGATAACTATTTTTTTATTCTGGTAATAGAAACCAACTATATCCCTTGGACCTATTCCTAAGGATCTGGCTATCTCCTTTGGCAGGGTAACCCTGAGGGATGATCCTCTAGGGGATACGTGTGATACGCTGATTAACGATCCCTCGTCCTTCAATTGCATCACTTCCTAATTTTCTCTATTACAAATAAATTATTTAAACAATTGCGAAAGTGTTACAAATTTTCTCTGAAGCCCCTGAATTAGACTATTTTATGTACATTTACCCGGCTGAAGTGCCCTGATAGTTAAGTTAAAGCGCAAATTTTCCTGCAGATAAATGAAAATTACGTGCGGTCAGAGAAATTCGTTGGAGTTCCTGTCGATAAAGTCCCTTACTTTGTTTCTGCCTGAAATCATGGCTGACAGTATGTCGTACTGGCTTTTCACATGGAATGATACATCAAATTCCATATCTGTTCGATCGGTAAAGGTTATTCCCTTTGACTCTGCTATTTTCCTGTATTCTGTCGACCTTGTTCTATCCAGGGATGAAAGACTCCTTTCAGTCATCACGATTTTGCAGGAATCGGCAAGTGCAAGGGCTTCGTCCTGATGCTGGTAAATCACAGAATCTATGAGAATTTTATCTTTGTGAGGAAGGTGTGGGTATCTGATGTCCGGTGTGCAAGATATGCCCTGTCCCTTATACAGAGTTCCCGGTTCCACATTTACTCCTAATTTTTTCAAAGCACTGTCATAATAATTTATCAACTTACGGAATTCGCTCCTCTTCTGGATATCAGCGATTTCGTTGATCTGCCCGCCTATTTGATCATGGTCTTCGTAGAGCGTTACAGACAGTCCCGATCTGGCTGCCGTCAGTGCAGCCTCGAGACCCTTGATGCCACCGCCTATCAGCACAATATCACCAGAATATCTCTTCCGGGATGCAATAGTCTCTAAACCGGTGTCTGGATTTACAGTACACCTCACCTCACCCCACGACAGATTCCTGCATGCCTGATTGCACCTTATGCATGGCCTCAGAAGTTCTGGAGAATTTATCATTTTATTTGCGAAATAGGGATCAGCAAGCATGCCTCTCCCTATGGAGACAAAATCTGACTTCTTGAGGGTTCTCTCGATGGTTTCAAGATCGGTTATTGATCCAACCACAATGGATGTAATATCGGGTTTTCTGGGAAGTTTGAGTGCAATATGCGGAGCCTTTGTATAAAATGATGCCGATGATCCAGGAACAGAAAAACGGCCCGCTGATAAATGAACGAAGTCAAGCCCTTTTATTGATTCTGCGATCTTGAGTCCATATTCCGTATCGTATCCTTCTGGATCATCCTCGTAGACGCTTAATCTTATTCCGACCGGTATGTCAAGATTACTCTTCATGGTATCCACGACTTCCTGGGCGAATCTCTTGCGATTCTCGAAAGACCCACCATATCTGTCATCCCTTTTGTTTAACGATGGTGAAAGAAACTCGTGGATCAGGTAACCGTGAGCCCCATGGAGTTCTATTCCATCAAACCCGGATCTTCTGGATCTAAGTGCTGCCTTCAGGAAGTCTTCCTGAACTGAAGAAATCTCGTCTATACTCATCTGATCCGGCACAACTCCCATGTATGGGACAGGTGACGGAGCCTCCGGTCTTTCACCGTGAAAACCGGCAATTGCTTTCCCTCCAGCGTGTACCAGCTGTATAAAAATCTTGGACTGGTTCCTGTGTATCCTTTGTGTGAGCCTTGAGAGTTTAGGAACCTGCAAATCAGAATACAGACCAAGCTGATTCCTCGATCCCCTTGAGTTCCTGTCATTTATGAAGGTATATTCAGTTATTATCAGCCCGGCACCTCCCACCGATCGCGCTTCAAGATATGCCATATGCTGCTCCGTGCTGTTTCCTGAAGTGTCGCATAAATTCGATATCATGGGAGCCATGACTATTCTGTTTTTGATTTCCTGATCTCCGATCATTCCTGGCTGAGAAAAATGCATATTCCAGTTATATGCTTCTATCTAAAAGACTTACTTTCAGACTGTTATTCTGATACTGATTGATTTGTTACGAAATATTATTCTGCTGCATTCATGTTCTGGCATGCGCGGCCTAATCATTACGTAAAAAAACTAATCCTCGGTATGCATTACGTATTGTGAATCGCCATAATCTCACCCAGAACGAATCCAAGATCATCAGGGTTTTGATAGAGGATTCTAGAAAGACCAACGAGGAGATTGCAAAACTCACAGGACTGAGCAGAAACACCGTATCCTCGACAATTCGCTCACTACTTTCAAGGAATATAATAAAGAATTTCACCGTTAACATAGCAGATCCCCAGAACATGACAGTGGTCATAGCAACAGTACCGGACATAACAAAAATTCCGGAGAATTTTATCATCGAATCGTTTGATATATCAAATGGGCAGTTTCTCTGTGTAATGACAGCTGATGTCCTCGAATATGAATTTCCCTACAATGCAATCTACATTTCTCACAGAAAAACAGTCGAGAATAACAAACTCAAGTCTATCGATCTGTACTGCGACTACTGTAATAATAAAATACTGGGTGCACCGTTCCCTGTTGAGTGGAAAAACTCCAAATACATCACATGTTGTCCGAATTGCCAGGCTGACATGCTTAAAATGCTCAAACGCACCTGAAACTAAAAAGATTCATTTCAAAATTTATTCTACATTCATGCTTGGGCTATTTTCCCTATTGCCTTTTCCTGAAAGTCGATCTAACATAGCTACTTACGAACATGCTCGCTATGAATATGACAAAAATGCCAATCTCAAATTCATAACCCGGAATCGATATAAATTGAGACATACCAAAAAGAATAGCGTAACCAATCAAGAGAAATATCAGACCGATGAAGCCATACCATCTTGGCATTCTCTGGGCCTGCTGCGTGCCAAGTGGCTGGGTTGATTGCTGCTGGTTCCCGGGAGCTGATCCAATGGCGTTTAAGTAATAATCTCTCTGCCTAGTCTGTGGACAGCCTGGAGCTGAAAGTTCTGACTTTGCATCATCGATTGCAGCCTGATATTTTTCAATGTCACCATTTGCCATGTATAACCTTGCAAGTTTGAAGTCAATCTGTGCTACTGCAAGACAGTTGCTTCCATCGTTTGAAATCATTTTTTCATTTTGCAGCTTGGTCTCAAGGTCCATTATTTTAGTTTCCCTGCTTGCCATTTATCAATCTCCGTTCCACTGGGATTGTTTGAAATAGCTTTATATTATAAACGATCTTGCTTTTTCCTTTCTAAGTCAGAAAAAAGCCGTAATATGCAGGCAGATTAAATGTTGCCAGTGTTAAACCGATGCATATTCCCACTGCTTTTAACTTTGATCTGATCCAATTCAAGTATCGGGCATTTTCCCATAGAATTAAATTGCCGCTTAGATTCTCTCTCCTGATCTTTCCGCTGCCGTCGCAAGATCCTCTCTGGCAAGAAGTAAGAGTATACCTGGGATGATACCATTGAAGATAAGTGCAACTATACCCAGGGCAACAGTATCATTTTCATAGGCTGATTTCGCGTCCCCTCTCTCAGTGTAAGATCTGATGGCGCTTATTCTTGACAGTACCCATACTCCCACGATCAGGAAAACTAATGGTATAAATCCCAGTACCCCGAAACCGATGGGTCCTATGGGAGATATGACAAAGAATAAAATCGTAATAAAGTAGAAACCAAAGCCCACAATGGTCAATATTGAGAATATCAGAGCCACCAATAACAGTGTAGGAGCGGAACCCATTGATTCGTGTTTGGGATAGGCACTCACTTCCTGTGTCCTCAGTACCTTCCCGTCTTCAGAAAGGACTATCAAGTACTTTTTCGGTTCTGTGAAAGAGTAAAAACTTAAAACAACGTTCCACATATTACCTGCTTTTATGCATGAGACGCCTTTTATCACGTCAGGATTAACATTGTATTCCTTTCCCAGCCACTCCTTGCCCAGTCTGTTAGCTTCGTCAACAGAATCTATCGTCATGATTTGTACACCTTAGCGAGAGTGTATATTATTTATTCTGTATATAAAAAGGTCGTCTTATAACGGAACACACTGTTCCCATCCTGCCTATTGAACCTATTTAAACGAAATCTCTTCCACAATCCCATGGAAGAATCCATTTACCATAGTACGTATGTCCAATGCTTCTGTGAATCAAAAACTGCCCATCCCAATTTATGCTCGAGTATGCTGGACAGATATTTAGAAGTCATAATACAAAATACCATATACAAGACATGTTTCCTTCACCTCTCTTTATGAAAAAACATGGTTTCAGTCATTGGTAAAGCAATTTCATTCCTTTGAAAAGGCCACTATTCACACACAGCGGTCAGTCGCTTTATTCTTAAGAAATTAATATAAGGCACAAACGCATAAACGGTAAAAATGTACGTTATAGTAGAGGATGATTATATTGCAAGGGTTCCGCCTGACAAGTTATCAGGTGATTATGAAAGTTCAGTGTTGGATGTTGCAAAGTCGTCAATAGAAGGTAAACTCCTGGATGTTGTGGATGACTCGTCGAGTGTCAAAAAATGTTTCATAGTCTCCGTCACGGAGATTAGAATGGTAGGTGAAGGCAGCATTGTTCACGGTGACGGTGGAGTTTATCAAACCATTCATTACAAGGCCCTTGGTTATGAACCTAATTTACAGGAAGTAGTGGAGGGAATTGTCGTATCTGTGCAGAAATTTGGTGCATTCGTGAGATTCGGGCCATTTGACGGGTTGCTGCACATCAGTCAAATTATGGATGATAGAATAGATCTGGATCTTAACAACCAGAGATTCATAGGTAAGGATACAAAACGTGACTTGAAGATCAATGACAAGGTGAGAGTGAGAATTGTTGCGATGAACCTTTCCTCTTCATCTCTTGAAGACAGTAAAATTGGACTGACTATGAAGCAAACGGGACTGGGCAAGTTAGAGTGGCTGGTCCAGAAGAAAAACGAGGCGTAGGGTGACTTCCATTGAAACAGATTTATAGAGCCTGCAAAAAATGCAAAAGATTAACCGTTGACAAGAACTGCATATATCATCCGGAGGAGAAAACCACTGAGGAGTGGTTTGGATTTTTAATGGTGAACGAACCGGCACATTCACTGCTGGCAAAATCTAGCGGCATTACTGAACCGGGGAAATATGCAATTAAAGTCAGGCAGTAAGCTTTTTATTGACCTGAATATAAGAAACGAGATTGCATCAGTTAAACACAGGATTTGCACTGTGGATGAAATAGCTTCTTATTCTTCAAGGAAAAAAATTGTGGCTGTTGGAGATGTAACTGCAGAAGTCCTGAAGAGAAAAGGAATCGACCTCTTGCTTGAGGTGGTTGATCTTAAGACTAAACGAGTTTCAAACGGGACTTTTAAGCATGAGCCTGGTTCATTGATGATTGACAATCCGCCCGGATACATAACCTATGAACTGATGGAGGGAATAAAGTCAGCTTTGTCCAGCGGAAAAAAAACCAGAATTGAGGTAAGTGGTGAGGAGGATCTCAGTGTAATACCAATAATTTTTTATGCAGATCAAAATACACTCGTGACATACGGCGTGCCAGATATTGGTATTGCTTGCATAGAGATCGATGACAGAGTCAAGGAATATACAATTGATCTGATGAATAGGATGAGGGTAATATGGTAGACATAAAGATAGAAGAGACTAAAGAAAACAAGCTCCTGAAGAGAAAGGAGATAAGATTCACAATCACTTTTGATAAAGCTGGAACACCCAAGAGAGATACTGTAAGGGATCTTATTGCCAAGAACACTGGCTCCAAGAAAGAGCTTGTAATAGTGGATTCAATTAAACAGGAAACCGGAAGAAACGAAGCAACAGGCTACTCAAAGATCTATGAGGACAAGGAAAGCGCAATGCTGTTCGAGCCCGACTATGAACTGTTGAGAAACGGTCTGAAGGAAAAGAAGGCTGAATAAATATGATGAAGAGAGAAATATACAAGGTTGAGAATGATAAGCTGATCAGACAGAGGAGATTCTGCCCAAAATGCGGCCCCGGTGTTTTCCTTGCTGAACACGAGGACCGTTACACATGCGGAAAGTGCGGATATACTGAATTCAAGAAGAAAGAGAAATCGCCTGAGAAAAAACAGAAACAGTAATTACAATAAACACTTTATCATCCAATGGGAAAATCCGGTTCCTCGATTCTTCCGCTCCATTTCGGCCACCCTCCACCATATCTTTTCAAGAGAATGGTTAACCTTGGTGGAGTTCTTTCCAGTCTCATAATAGAGAAATTTGGAACCCGCACCCTAATAGAGAAAATATCCGATCCATTCTGGTTCCACTCCCTTTCTCTTGCGATAGGTTTTGACTGGAACTCAAGCGGCACGACCACAACAACAATGGGGGCCCTGAAGGAATATTTTTTAAAAAATCCCGGGGATGTGGTCGTTCTTGGAGGCAAGGGGGTAAAGATGTCTGCTCTTTCAGATGAGTTACGGACACTTGTAAACTCCGGAAATGTGAGTGATCAGTATGCGCTTTCGCTAAAGGCGAAGGCTAAATCAATCGCCAGGGTTGACCAGAACCTGTTGCAGGATGGTTTTGACCTGTACATGCAATTTATCATGTCTGATTATGAAGGAAGATGGTCCATTGTACAGCAGGGGATGAACGGAACAGAAAGGATGGCCAGAAGATATCACTGGATATATGACAGATCATCCGACCTCTTGAATGATTCCAGGAACGGTTTATCAGCTGAGAAAATCGAGCCAAGGGTTCTGGATCTTTCCACCGCCAGGAGTGAGGAAAATCGCAGATCAATGGTTGAAATAGCCTCCGAGAGAACTGATAATCTGGTAAACAGGTTTGGTTACGGTGGACAGCGAACCCTGGATAATTTCAACCTGGACAGAGGAGTCCTGGATCTGAATGTCAGGATAAGCTGGAAAAAACTCAGGAGCGTTTATGAGTATTCTCCTGAAAATTTTACCCAGCTCGTTTCCATCCCTGGCGTGGGTAAGTCAACTCTCAGGGCAATTTCTTACCTTGCAGAGATCGTGTATGGTGATGCGCCGTCATATGTTGATCCGGTGAAATTTTCGTTCGCCCTTGGAGGAAAAGATGGCATACCCAAACCTGTGAACTACACTGATTATGACAGGTGCATAGAATTCTACAATGAGGTGCTTGGTAATCTTAAACATGAGAACAGAGACCTGGACCTCATAGCTAGAAACCTGTCGAGAATAAGCTATCTGAAGACAGCCCATACATTGTGAATGCGCTCACAATAGATGGTTTCCGGACTCTGGCAGTTACACAATTGTTATATATAAAAATAGACTAAGACTCAGATTAAAAAAAATGGAAACTGCAGGAAAGCAATTCTACAGGGTAGAAGATGAATTACCGTTTCTTGATCCTGTCATTGCACAGTGGTTCAATTCGAAATATACCTCACTCACAGAACCACAGAGACGTGCTATTCCATTGATTCACGCTAAGAACAATGTTCTTGTTTCAAGTCCGACAGGAACGGGAAAGACCCTCACAGGATTCCTTGCTATCATCAACGAACTTTTCCTGATGGCAAGATCAGGCACACTTGAGGATAAAATTTACTGTGTTTATATAAGCCCACTCAAAGCACTGGCGAATGACATTGATAAAAATCTGAAAACGCCGCTTGAGGAGATATACAGTATCCTCGACAGCAAAACCGAGCCGTTTCCGAAGATAAGGGTGGCTGTAAGATCTGGCGATACCCCACAGAATGAAAGGCAGAAGATGCTGCGAAAACCGCCTCATATTTTTATCACAACACCAGAATCGCTTTCACTTGTTCTGTCTGCGCCGAAGTTCAGGGAAAAGCTTTCCAGCGTCAGGTATCTTGTTGTTGATGAAATTCATGAAGTATCTGCCACAAAGCGTGGGTCACTTCTTTCCATAAACCTGGAAAGACTTGAAAGCCTTACAAATGGTCTTGTCAGGATAGGACTTTCCGCCACTCAGGCTCCTCTGGAAACCATCGGCAATTACCTCTGTGGTTTTTCAGAAGACAGGATGAGACCTTTCCAGATTGTCGATGTCGATACAAAAAGATTCCTTGATCTGAGCACGATCACTCCCGTCAAGGATCTCACACAGGCCAGTTCTGAAGTGGCAAACGACAAGATGTACGATATTCTTGCTGAACTTATAGAGACGCATAAAACGACGCTTATATTCACAAACACCAGGTCTTCGACAGAACATGTGGCGATCCGTCTGAAAGCCAGGGGTATAGAGAGTATTGAGGCTCATCACTCCTCTCTTGGCAAGGAGACCAGAATCGATGTTGAAAACAAACTCAAGAGGGGAGAACTGAAGTGCGTTATAACATCTACTTCCCTGGAACTCGGCATTGACATAGGATATATTGATCTGGTTGTGCAGATAGGCAGCCCTAAGTCGGTATCGAAGGGACTGCAGAGAATCGGAAGATCCGGCCATGGAATTAACGAACTTTCCAAGGGAAGGTTTGTAATCTTTGATCTTGACGATCTTATGGAATGTGCAGTTCTTACAAAAGCCGCATATGACAGAGAAATAGACAAGGTGGTTATCCCGCGCAACCCGCTGGATGTACTGGCACAGGTCCTGGTGGGAATGTCACTCGAGAAGCAGTGGGATGTTGACGAGGCATTCAAACTGATCACCCGTTCATACTCATACAGCACCCTTAGCAAAGAGGATTACATCTCAACACTTGACTATCTTTCTGGAAGCATGGAAAGCGGCGGGATATATGGCAAGATCTGGTACGATCGCGAAAATAATACCTTTGGAAAAAAGAAGAGCTCCAGGATGATTTACTTCATGAATATAGGTACTATTCCAGACGAATCTGACTTTCATGTTATCAATGAACGGGGGAAGCAGCTTGGTCAGCTAAGTGATAAATTCGTTGAGAGGCTCAAGACCGGGGATGTTTTTGTTCTTGGTGCGAGAACCTACATGTTCCTTAGAACTTCCAGAAACAGAGTTATTGTGAAGGAAGCCGTCGGGATGAGGCCAACAGTTCCCTCATGGACAGGTGAACTTCTTCCCAGGAGTTACGATCTTGGGGTTTTGATCGGCACGTTCAGGGATGAGGCCGAGAAGCGGATAAAGGGCGGAGAGAATGTCGACGAGTGGCTTATGAAGGACTACCATCTGGACGAATTCGGAGCCAACAGCCTGAAATCCTACATAAGAGCACAGATGGAATTCTCGGTTCCAACAGAAAGAAAGCTGCTTGTGGAAGGCTATGTGGATGATCAGGAAAACTACAACGCAATTTTTCATATTCCTCTGGGGCGCAGACTTAACGATGCTCTGTCGAGAGCCTATGCTCTGGCAATCTCAAATAAGTATTCCGTCAGCACAAGAGTCACGGTAACTGATGATGGATTTATGCTCACCTATCCAAAAAAAATTCCACTGAAGGCCATGACAAATATACTCAACGCAGAAAATACCGTGGATTTTGTCAAACGTTCCATAACCAACACAGAAGTATTCAAACAGAGATTCCGCCACTGTGCCTCCAGATCTTTGATGATTCTCAGGAAATACAAAGGTTATGATATTTCTGTTGCGAGACAGCAATTGAGGAGCGACAAATTACTCCGGTCACTGGAGGATATTGATAATTTCCCGGTGATCAAGGAAACTTTCAACGAAATTTTCAACGATATGATGGATGTGCCAAGGGCCGTGAAATATGTTGAAGAGGTGATCGACAGGAAGAAGTACCAGATCAATGACTACAGATCAGATACCTCGCCATTCAGCCATGGTATCATCATTTCGGGAATATCTGACATTGTCCTTATGGAAGACCGATCAAAGCTTCTTAAGGAACTGCAGAGCAAAATCATAGACAAGATGTATGGTGGGCAGGAGATCAGATTCCTGATTCAAGACTCAAAGATTTCTGAGAGATATTTTCTCGATAAGGTCCCCAAGATAGGTTCAGCAACAGATATCGATCTATTTATGGATCACTTTCTGTACATTGATCCATTCAAGTCCAGGTTCAATTCTCCTGCTCCTTATTCCTCAATTCCAGTTACCGATCTTATGGAGGAAAAGATGGCTGCTGGAGAGTTACTATCGGTGTTTGTAAGAGGTGTTCAGTGGGCCTCAAGGAGAAATTATGACCTGTGTTACGCACTTTTCCGGAAGGATGTGAGATTGGAGGAGGCGGAGATTGAATTTCTGGATGCATGCAGCGAGTCATCATTCAATGAGTTGAAGGCAAAGACCGGTCTTGAGGAAAATGATCTCAAGAACATGATAATAAAGATGGAATCTGCCTATCTAATTAACAGAACTGTTGAATCAGGGATAACAAAGTATAGCAAGAATATTATAAGATCAACAGCAGAATTTGGTGATGCACTTAAGAATGCTCTTATAAAGGTCCTTGGGAGTTACGGACCGCAGACCCTTGATGAGATCCTGATAAAGATACCCATTGATTCTTCGCTGGTTGAGAATTCACTTAATAAACTTGTGGGATCTGGGCTGGTTATATACGACTATATTACCCCGGTGTTCTCTAAACAGTACATCCTTAAGTCTGACCTTGAGAACATGCTTTCACTTGAAAAGATAGATGTGACCAGTTCTAGAGTGGACAAATTTTTGAGAGTCTTCAGGAGCGAGGAGGAATATTTCGACAACCTGGGATTCTTCTGTGACTTCTGGGATCTGAGACAGCGTGTGCCTGCTGCGACTGAATCACGTATCGATGATCTGGTTCTCAGCGGAAAAATCATGAAAACCAGAATGATAAAGAAACGCGATTGCTATGTCAGCAGGGAGCTCGTTACTGCGCTGCACTCCCTCAGGTATGAGAATGCGTCGGAAAGCGAGAATGAACTCTTCTCTATGATACAGAAGGGCGTAAACACGGAGAAGGACCTTGAAAAGTTCACTGGAATGGAAAGAAGGACCCTGAGGCAGTCCCTATCTATCATGGAATACAGGGGAGTCATAAGGAGAAATGATGACAGAACTTTCGTCGAGTTTCTAGGTTTCTCCGATCCCATACCCCAGGAAGATGCCATTCGCGTTATTCTCAAGCTATATGGTCCCATATCCATCAAAGAGATAAGGAATAATTTCTGGTTCAACCCCACTGTACTCTCAAGGATGAACGTTGAACAGTCCTACAGGAATGGTGAGATTTACTACGGGACGGAAAAAATTCATGCCGACAGAAACTCAATGCTTCTGACCATGAAAGATCCCAGCTCTGTCTATTTTGAGGGAAATTATTTTGGGTACACCGGTCTCAATGCCAGGATAATTGCCAGAGGACACGAAGTGGCTGATTTTACCATGGACAATAACAGGCAGATCATTGTCATTTCGAATCTGGAGGTTAAAACTGATCTCACAGAGTTCATATCCACCCTGAAGGAAGCCATGGAATACAACCACATCAAGGCTGCTCTGGCATCCGGAGAACCTGAAATCGTGGAACAGGCCGCAAATCTGGGCGAAAGTACCATGGGACAGTACATTTCAATAAGTAACATGCCCATGTTGGAACTCACAGAATCCGGGCTTCTTCTCTATGCGGCAGGACGTTTTCTCTCTTTCTCAAGGCAGAAGTCATCAATGTATCCCTTCCTCAAGGAGAGATATCTTGGCATCAGGAATGACATTGAGGGGTCTCTGCTTGGACTCAAGGGGCCGATGCTTGACAGCTATTTTCGATCAAAGCTGCTTTTCACCTTCTACGGACCGTATCACATCAATGCCATGGGTACAATCGAGGCTGCTTCCCTCTTCAGGGCTTTGAGAAACTACCAGTTAACACAGAATGACCGGGAAGTCATAAGGATCGTTCTGGAAAATGGAAGCGTCGGGGAAATGGAGATTTTGCGCAACCTGAAGACAGGTGTTCTTGGATCAAGAGCACTGATTAAAAGGCTTTACGAAATGTGCGTTCTTGCAAAGGATTCAGATCATAAATTTATATATGTGCCAGAAAAATTCAAAAGGCTTGAGGCCATTGAACTCATTCTCAGGGAAATACTCAAGCTCCTGGGATTTTTCGATTATGACAGACTGGAAAGAATGATTGGGCCAATCCAGGATGAGGAGTTTTCCACACTTATAGAAAAATTGATCAAAGAGGGTGCTGTGGAGGAATTCATTTCCCCGGATATGGGAAGAATAGTGTACGCATGTCCCGACCTGGCCAGAAAGAACGGAAAACCTCAGAAAAAGGACAGTGTCTCAATAATAATAAGCCCCAAGGATTTGATATCGCTATATTTCAATGATTACATAAAATCAAGGTTCGGTTCCGGAAATATGTTCTATTACCTGACGGATGGAGAATTAAAAATAGCCTTTTCAGGAAGAAAAAAAGGAAGATTGATCGATGTCAGAAAAATAGTTGGTGACAGAACTTACAGGGATCAGATCAGGAAAGAAATGAATCTGCTTGGACACGCGGTAACTTTTAACTGATCCTTAAGCCTGGATTCCATGAATTATCTGGAAATTGTGGCAAATCATTAATACAGGCTGCGAATGAGCAAATATGGTAGATTTGATAAGAGATTCGGTTGCAGGGAAGACTGCTGTGATACTTGGTGCTGGCCCCGGCCAGGGTATTGCAACTGCCAGAATGTTCATTAATTTTGGTGCAAAGGTTGCTATTGTTTCCAGGTCTGGAAACAGCTATGGCCTGGCTGAATCTTCTACAATTCATCTATACAGGGTCGATGCTTCTGATCTTCAGAATCTGAAGGATCTGAGGGAAAAAATACTGAAAGACTATGGAAGAATAGATTTTCTCCACAATTCTGTAGGAACATGGAGTGCTGACACAGACGATTTTCCAGATGAGTCTGAAGTGATGTCCCTGCTGAGAACAAATCTGCTGAGTCAGTACAATGCGATAAATGTGTTCAGTCAGGCTATGAGGAAGGAGGGCGGATCCATTGTCAATGTGGGCGCGTCTCCACACATATTTGCTTCAGGCCACATCGGTTACAATATGAGCAAATCTGCCATCGAGGAACTGACCAGGAGTTCCGCAAGAAAACTCAAAAAATACAACATAAGGGTCAATGCCCTAATGCCTGGGGCAATGTCCAGGGAGGATAATTATTTCAAGAACTTCCCTTTCAAATTCCCGGAATTAGCTGAAAATAAACCCCTTGAATCAGGCGAGGTTGCCATGATTTCGGTATTCCTATGCAGTGAGATGGCTCATGGGATAAATGGCCAGGCAATTGTTGTGGATCGAGGAACTTCTCTCGGAAAGATTTAATCCTGATTCTTTTGAAAGTGGTTTACGCTCCATATTTTACATATATTTATGGATCGGGAATACCTCGATTTTAGCCATTGTTTGGCCTGCTTCAGCAAAATCAGCCGGCACTTTGTTCTGTCTCCAAAATTCAACAAAGGGCAGCGGTCAGTGATCGAATCCGTTATCTATTCACTAGCGATTTACATGTATGCCATTCGATAACGAGAACACATTCCTGAAGCTCAAAAGCCAAGGGAAGGAAGAGGAATTCCATAGAAATTATGAAAAGGCTCTGAAGGATGTTGAAAAATATCTGCATAAGGAGTACCCAAATCTGTCATCTACTGAAATGACGGAAAAGGATAAAATCAGAGATACTTCGCCTATTGATGAAAGCGAGCTTGCAACATTTCAGTCTGCCTCCGAATCTTCTGTGAAAGATACCGTAAAAACTCTTAAGGCTGCGTACAGGAAATGGTACAATATTGGTTATGTCGAAAGATCAAGAACCATTCTCAAATGCGCTGACGAAATGAGCAGAGAAAAGTATCTTTTTGCGGCACTTCTGGCATATGAAAACGGGAAAAATAGATTTGAAGCGATGGGAGATGTGGACGAGGCAATAGATTTCATGAGATATTATTCGCTGAACCTCATTGAAAATCAGGGATTTGTTAAATTCACAGGTAAGGCCTACAAGAATGAGGAAAGCATGAGCGTGATGAAACCGTATGGTGTTTTCGCCGTGATTGCACCCTTCAATTTCTTCTCAATAACAGTCGGCATGACTGTCGGACCACTAGTTGTTGGAAATGCTGTAATTCTGAAACCCTCCAGTGATATACCGCTCTCTTCATATCTCTTCATCAAGTTGCTTAGGGATAGCGGTGTCCCAAAGGATGTTATTGCCTACCTGGCTGGATCAGGTTCAGTTGTTGGTAGAATTCTGTCCTCAGACCCGGATATTGCTGGAATAGTATTCACTGGCTCCAGGGAGACTGGTCTGGAGATCTATCACAATGCGACAAAGGATGAACCAAAGGTCGTTGTGACGGAAATGGGCGGTAAGGATGCCATAATAGTTACCAACAAAGCAAGTCTTGAGAAGGCCGTTGAGGGCGTAGTAAGGGCAGCTTTCGGGTATTCAGGCCAGAAGTGCAGTGCATGCTCCCTGTTGTTTGTACAGGAAGGAATTTACGACAAGTTTCTCAGGATGCTTGTGGACAGGACAAAGTCCATGACACCGAAGGACCCAAGGGAAAAGGATGCATTTGTAACACCGGTTGTCAACAGATCTGCGTATGAAAAATTCAAGGAATTTGCATCTAAGCTTCCGCATGAGGGAAAAGTTGTCTGTGGAGGAAAGGCCCTGGATAGAAAAGGATACTACGTGGAGCCCACCATCGTGACTGATCTTAAGGAGGATTCCTTCGCAGTTAAAAATGAACTGTTTGTTCCCATTCTATCCGTGCTGAAATTCAGAACTCTTGAGGAAGCTGTCGCACAGATAAACGATTCAAGGTATGGCCTCACCGGAGGTATATTCACTGAAGATCCTGCTGAGATAGAGTATTATATGGAAAATACTGACGTGGGCGTACTCTATGCCAACAGGAGCAGTGGAGGATCTACCGGGGCAATGGTTGGTTCACAGCCTTTTGTTGGATGGAAGCTGAGCGGATCTTCAGGAAAAGGCACAGGTTCATTCTACTACCTGCAACAATTCCTCAGAGAACAGTCACAGACCGTTGTCCACTGACTTGATGAAAGCATTTATTTCATCTATACCAATTATTTTTGTAACCTTCTCCAGTTTCAGAGCGCTTCCAATCGCCCTTTCCATTCCGGTTATTGCAGATTCCATATCGTGATTACCAATTATCTTCCTGACACTTGTCATCACGGATGGATCAAATCCACAAGGCTTGATCAGAAAAAATTTTGTAAGATCCGTGTCAATGTTCAATGCGATACCGTGTATGGTTGTAAATTCCTTTATTCCGAGTCCAATTGAACATATTTTGCTCCCTTCCACCCATATTCCAGTCTCCTTTCCAAGTTTCAGCTCGCCGGTGATTCCAAGTGACGAGAGATAATCTATAACTGCTTTTCCTGCAATTTTCACAAGATCCAGGACTGTCATTCCTCGATCCTTCAAATTTATTATAAAATATACAACGAGCTGACCTGGGCCGTGATATGTCCAGCCGCCTCCGCGCTCAATACGGAAATCCGGATACCCTTTTGGAGGTCTCTGATTCAGGGTGTCATGAATACCGACAGTGAATACATCCTCATGTGATGTGAATATTACGGTATCATCGATTCTGCCCGAGTTTCTCAGATCTACAAGTTTACTCTGGATCTGAAGCATTTTTCCATATTCAACTGTACCAGCCAGCAGAAAATTGCCTTTTTGCATCATCACACAATTGCAATTGAATAGAAGTTACTATCGCGTATGATCAAAAGATTCGACGTTAAAGAAGGATATCTATAATAAATTATCATTATAGACAAGTCATGTATGATGATCTATCTGACACCGAAGTGAGGATCCTTTCTCTCATTTACGAGGGCACTTCAAAGCCATCAGCAATTGCCAAATCTCTGGGCATGACGCTTCAGGGGGTTATATATCATCTTAAGGTACTGAGGTCCAAGGATATCATTGACAGCCAGAACAAACTTACAAAAGCGGGATTTGAGACTCTCTATGAAGGATTATCGCGCATTAGCCAGAGAATTTCAGGAACCCTTTTTAATCTTGAAAATTCAAAGGTCTGGGAAGTTATCGCCGATGAGAACGCTGACAAGGGAGATAGAGCTTCTCTTTACATGAAGGATGGTTTCCTGCATTCTTCAATCCATGCAAACGAGGAGGCCCATGGAATTTATACAATCAGGGCATTCAAAGGAAAAATAGCCGGTGTCACAAATGTTTCTGGCCTTATACGCGTGGAAACGCCGCCCGTTGAGATAATAATTCTTCCAGATGTGGAAGAATTGAGTAAATCTGACGATTGGAGCGCTAAGCTTGATAGAAAGCTGGCTGATTTAGGAGACAGTCTACTTTTCACCATAGGAGAACTTGCGTTTTCTATATGTGTATCAAAAAACCTGAATATAACTACAACGTTTGCGGCGCTGGAATCTTCTTTTGAGGCAAGTGCGAGGGGTGTTTCGTCTGTTGTACTGGTATCCTCAAGGAGAATGAGATATGAGTTCTCAAAACTTGATCAACTCTCCAAGAAAAATCCAGAAATTAAGGTAAATATGACATACATTTAATTCTACGATTGTGAGCTATATAAATACAAATATACTATTATGATTATTCAAAAGTAACTTAGGCTTGCCTTGATTTATCGCTATCCTTAAATTATAAACATATAGCATCAGTAGATAAAATATTTAAATACAAGATAATAATTATTGCAGAATGGTACAATTGGGTGGTCAAAGTGGAGGAAGATAAAGATGGCCGTGGGGGTCCAAATTATAGCAGATCTCTACGGTGTAGAAGAGGATCTGATCTCTGAGTCCAGCAAGCTATATGAGATAGTCGAAAAAGCCGTGAAGTACAGTAAACTAACAAAAATATCATCTGATTATTACCAGTTCCAGCCTCATGGCGTGAGCGGGATAGTTTTGCTTGCAGAATCTCATCTTGCTTTTCATACATGGCCGGAACACAATCTGGTGACCCTTGATATATACACATGCGGAGAACCTGAAAATGCTGATTCTGCGTTCAACTATATAGTCAGCAGGCTTTCACCGACATCCGTTGAGTATAAGAAACTGACAAGGGGAAAACTAGTAGATGAGGATGTGAGGGTTTCCAAACCGCAGCACGTTCTCATTGAGTGATTGTTTGCGAAGTAATTTTAATTTTATTTTACTGATTCTTTTTATTTTTATTCTATTTATATATATATTATTTAATTCTCATTATGCGTCCGTTCTATGGATTCAGATCTTGACTATACCGGTATCGATATTATCTCTTTATATAGGTGGTGAAATTTTCTTCGATGAAACATACGCGCTATCCTCTCATTTCTCTAAACACAGAGATAGGGCAAACTCTGTGATACTGTCTCTTGGATCAATCATAGATGAGATAGCACTGGTGGCAGTTGCCACAATGGAAAGGCGCAGTTCCATTTCACTTGGCGCAATTCTAGGCTCAAATTCTGTAATCATTGCTGCATTCATCGTATTCATTCTCTTAGGCCATAAGCGAAGGCAGCCTGAACAGTTCACAACGGTTACTGTGTATACTGTTTTGACAGGTGTGGTATTGCTCTTTTCAGCCTATTTTTTTCATCTGCTCTTCTGGGCTGGTTCTATATTTCTGTTGTTAATTTTTGTTGCATATTACTTCACAGGCTCCGGCATCACAGAAAAGAGCACGGTGGAATTTACAACAGGCAGCTTTTCACTAACAGTTTTCGTGATATCTGTGATTTCCATTGGAATATCATCGTTTGCGACTGTGGAAATTATCCAGAACGTCTCCAAAATACTTTCAGTTGGCGAACTTTTGTCCTCGATATTTATTGCTGGTATCGCAGGATCGCTTCCCGAGATCTATCTGATGAAACTTTCATTCGACCGTGGAAGGGATCGCACAGCATCTTCTATACTCAATTCTTCAACAATCTACAAAACTGCAATTCTGCTGCCTATAAGTGCATTAGTGGTCCCCATGGTGGAAGGTGGCAATGAGATTGTTGCAATAATAGTATTTCTCATGCTGGCTTTAATTCAGCTGATCATTACGAGATTCTGATACTGAAAATTTTCGCTGATTCATATCCAGGAACCTAAGAAATTGAAAGAGACAGTTGACACAAATGGGGTGATCTCAAGATGCTGTCTGTCTTATGGATCAAATGAGTTTCCTCAGAATAAGAGAAAATGAAAAAATTACTAAAGCATTGTTGAACAGTTAGATGGTATCAGGCTTTTGTGCCCCAGAAAATGTTATCCTTTCTCTTTATGCGGATTATCTCGTCGAGCGTCTTCATTGTTTCTGGATCCAGGTTATTCTGTCTGAGATTCCTGACCACGTTCTCGTTGATATCAACGTAAAGAGTCTCGCCCGGAAGGATCTGACGGTTAAGGGTCACACCGTCTATTGCGACTGCAACTTCCGTTCCGGCTTCAGCAAATTTTTTACTAATCTCGCCCTCGCGGATGCTCTTTATTACACCTCCATACCGTCCATCACCCTTTATGAGACTGTCACCGACTTTTATTCTCCCTGAATGCACCTTTACTCCGACTATTACTGGCTTTGTGCTCCTGAATATATATTCCGGCATGATGGTGATTTTAGATGGAATCGGCATGGATTCTTTCCTTGACTCCTCCAGTTCATGTGCCTTTGACTCTCTCCACTTGAGGCATTCATCTACAAGTGAGTATATCACGTTGCCGTTTATGATCGCAATGTCGGTGGACATTGATGAATTTCTGGCTTCCGGCAGTATGGACACATTGAACCCTACAATAACCCTGTCAAGAGGGTTATTAATCGTGCTGATGTCTGTTATATCCCTTCTGGTAATGTCACCAATGCTTGCATTCCTGATATGTATGCCGTTCTGAGCGAGTTCATAACTTATAGCCTCCAGAGATCCGAGAGCATCTGCACGAACAGTAACACCATCCTCTGAGAGCTGGATGTTAGGCTTTGACTGCTCAACAATATATTTGAATGCCTCTGTGGGATCATCTCTGATCACCATCAGCGGAGATCCCGGAATTACCTCATGTTTATCAGAAATCAGTATTCTTATGCCTGCAGCCGCATTTATTCTCTCCCTTTCCTTGAGGTCTTTCATTGTCCTTCCACTGTTTACGAATAATGCCTTCACCTTGGTGGTTTTAGGCCCGGCTTTTGTGTCAAGTGCAATTGTATCTCCTCTCTTGATTTTTCCCTGATAAAGAATTGTATCCAGAGTTGTACCCAGAGAACTTTCTACCTTTACTTCTATTACTGTTCCCATCCCAGACTCGTTTCCTTTTACAGATATGTCATTTTCAAGGAATTTCTGTGCCAGTCCTGAAATCACCATCAGCAAGTCCGGAATTCCGAGTCCGGATTTTGCGCTAACAGGAACAATGGCAAGTGTTTTTGAGAAATCAGATATTCTGTCGTAACGATCTGAGGAAAAACCGTATGAATAAAGGGAACTCACTAAATTATAGAGTTTCTTGTCCAGCGCATCAAGGTATTCTTCCCTCTGTTCCTTGAGAGCTTCCAGGATGAGTTTGTTTTTTGTCGATCTGTACAGATCGATCAGATCGATCTTATTAGCGGCGACGATAAATGGAGTCTTGAATTTCTTCAGAATGTTGATTGATTCGGCGGTTTGTGGCATTATGCCATCATTGATATCGACAACCAGAATAGCTATATCAGCAAGAGCGCCACCACGTGAGCGCATGTTTGCAAAGGCCACATGACCTGGTGTGTCTATGAATAACAAACCTGGAATTTTGAGTTTTGCGCCCTTAAGGAGGTCCTTGGCTATCTTTTCTATCCTTGCTGAATCTATATCAGTGGCCCCTATCCTTTGTGTTATACCACCGGCTTCGCCCTTTGCAATGGATGTACCTCTTATGGCGTCAAGGAGCGTTGTCTTTCCATGGTCAACGTGACCTAGAACGCATACAATCGGCTGCCTGAATCCTTTATTCTTTTGTTCCATAAGATCATCTTCATAGGAGACTCTCATCTCCATATTCAGATTCAATAATCTCAGATTGATTAAAGAATATTTGGGATTCATAGTTGTATGAGTCAACAGAATCTGAAGCATGAACTATATTGTTCTGAACACTGGATGAAAAGTCACCCCGGATGGTTCCAGGAGAGGCCTTGCTTCCATCCGTAGAACCTGCCATAAGCCTTACGACGCTGATTGCACTGTTTCCTTCCACAATCATTGCAACTATCGGTCCTGATATTATGTAATCGACAAGACCCTTGAAGAAGGGTTTGTCCTTATGAACTGAATAATGCTTTTCGGCCTGTGGCTTTGTGAGAAGCATAAACTTCATAGAAACAATCTTGAGACCCTTTTCCTCGAACCTGTTTATTATTTTTCCAACCAGTCTTCTCTTTACGCCATCAGGCTTAATGAGCACAAGAGTTCTTTCTGACATCAATTCACCTAACTTGATGCCCTCTTCTTCATGTTCTTGACATTGTGGAATTCTCTTGTCCATCTGGTTCTTCTCGATACCCTTTTGAGTTTAAGCATGTTCACCCTGCATTTCTTACTGCAGAAGTTTAGCAGGGTACCATCCTTCCTTATGTAAAGAACGCCGGTACCGGGTTCGATGTCAACACCACAAAAACTGCAATTTCTAGCCAATGTTATCACCTGATCGAGAGCTTTTTAGCTTCTCTGGCTGTTTCCCTCAGCATAACAACATCGCCGATCCTTACGGGACCCATGACGTTGCGAGTGATTATTCTTCCCTGATCCCTGCCCGAAAGTACCCTGACCTTAACTGTCGTAGCTTCTCCAGCCATTCCAGTTCTTCCCATCAACTCGAGTACCTCTGCCGGTGTCGCATCGTCTGCCATTTATTCACCTATTTCTTAATAGATGATATTTCTGCCACTATTTTATTGTAGAGATCAGCGCTCTTGCCAAAATCCACAACAGAAATAGATGCTGCAGTTGATATCCCTACTCTACTGCCAAGATCAGTCTTCTTTTTCACATATACATATGGGACTTTTCTTTCATCACAAAGCATTGGAAGATAGTAGACAACTTCAGGAGGAGTAACATCCTCAGAAATTATAACGAGTTTGCTTTCCCCGCGTTCAACTGACTTTATGACTTCGTTAGTGCCCTTTTTGATTTTTCCGCTTCTGAATGAATTCTCCACGAGATCTAGAACATTTTTTTCCAGTGACTCGGGAGTTTCAAACTTTACGTATGATTCTTTATCCATATGAATCTCCTTCACTTTGTAGAAGCGTCAATTCAAAACTGTATTTATATTCTTTGTTGAGAAATATTCTTGTAGAGATATATAAAATCCACTATTGATATTTGATGTTTCGTGTCTACTGCCCCTGTTGAAGCACCCCAGGCACTATTTTTTCCTGGACTAGAACTGACATCACCACCGACAGGATTACTATTCCTATCAATACTATTGAATAAAGCTGATCGCTGAGTATGTTTTTCTGCAGGGCTACTGTCGCAACGATAACGCCAACTGATCCCCTTAACCCAAGCACGCCTACTGAGGTCTTATGCTTGATTCTTGTGTTGAACTTCTTTGATGCAAAATAATCAAGTACTCCTCCAAGCAGGGCACTGATGGCAACCAGAGTCAACAGTAGACCAATTGCACTGAATGCGGGTCTGGTTGCTTCTATGGCTGCGATAGCGAAGAACAGCGGTACAAAGAAGCTGTTATTGAAGCGTCTCAGCGTCCTGATCAGTATTCCATAAAATTCATCGCCGACCAGATCCTTACTTATTAGCATGCCAGCGAAGAATGCACCAAGAATGAATGACACCCCTATCACCTGAAAAATCTCAGAAACAAGGAGGCCAAGTATTATGACAAGAAAGATTGCTGCATCCTCACCCTTCTCCTGCGATGTTACATACCTTACCACTCTCCTGATGTATTTTGAGTGCTTCTTGAGCAGATTATCAATAAGGAAGATCAGAATGAAAAAAAGAAGAATGTAAACTATATAATAGATACCTCCCAGACTGCTTCTTCCCATGAATCCAACGGTTATTATTGATATTAGATCCGAAAGAACCACGCTGAACAGGAGTGTCTTTCCGTCAACTGTAAGATGCAACTTGTTTTTGAGAACAATTACGGAAACTATGGAAATCGAAGGTACGCCGATTGAGATGGATACCATCATCGATTGTACCTGGTCCAGATTGAAGAAATATATGGTGATCAGCGTCATAACTGCTACAGGTATAAGAAAGCTGGTTGCTGTAAAGACAGACGCCTTCCTGGCATTCTCCAGGAAGAGGTCGCTGGTGATCTGCACACCTATCAGTAGAATAATGAAAAAGACGGAAATGTCAGAAATTGCAGCAAGCGATGAATTGAATGTGATGAGGCCGAGTCCTACAGGTCCCAGGAGCAAACCTGCAACTAGTGCACCAGGAACATCTGAAACATTGAATCTGTCCGATACGAAACCGAAAAGGATTGTGACAGCAAGAATGATGAGAAGTGAGGATATTAAATCCATTGTGAATTACTCTATTTGACCGCGGATTTAAATCTGTTGGCAACAAAATGATCTATTGCGGGAAATCCGGCGATGCTTCTCTCATAGCATTTACGAATTCGCTGGGTATCCCTCTTATGATAAGATACTCCCAGCTTGGCAGGAATCGGTTAGATATAGCATTGTTTATTATGTCCTGCAATGGCTGATATTTCATTCCAGCAGCGTTTCCCTTCCCCATTATCCATGGAGGAGTGTGGAAGTAATCCTGGCTCTTTCCACTGATGCTTTCACCAAGCAGGTCACCAAGTATTGTCATCACTCTCTGGTTATACAGCCACCTCTTGACAGGGCTTTCTGAATACTTGATATTGGGGGAATACACACTCCATGTTATCCCATACTTCTGTTCGTATCCCTCAAAAACTGATGTTTCACCAAAATCATCCGCAATTGTAATTGGCGGGTTTTCCTCAAGTCCTGTGGATGTATTTATCACGCGAATATTATATCTTGAATTCAGCGATGCCATACTTCTCTTGATAAGATTAACCAGCTCAAACTGCTCTGACTCAGACAGCAATTCATCATTCCCTATGAAATCGAGCAACTGTGAATAATCGTCCATACTGGCATTTATAACCAGCTTGAGGTAATAATTGAAGCGATCACCTGTCATCATGAACCACTGCCTGTCACTTAGATTTAACAATGAAATACCATATTTAATCTTATCGACACGTGTTGGACTCAAAAAATTTCTTTTTTTCACTGTAGGCATTATAAATATGAAATTCTGGATAATTATCATAAAACCCCCTGCATTGCTCAGATTGAAATAATTCTCAAAAAATGATTATAATAAAATGGTATTCACTGTAACATGACAGCTTCGGAAATTGAGAATTCAATTAATTATGTCATCAGTATGGCAAAGCTCGGTGACTCTGGGATAAATGGACTGTATGGAGAAATTTCACCTGTATGTGCACCGTATTCCTTGGAGAATCTGCGAATGAATGGAGGGCCCTCAGATATTGAATTCCTGACCGATAAACTGAAGGAATTTGGTATAAGAATCACAGCTTCTGTATCCGGCTTCAATCTTGATTTCAATAACATGGATACCATCGCGGAGCCCAGAATTAAACATCATGAAAAACATATTAAATTGACTGGACGCATCGGAATTGAGGACTCATTCAGGCTATTGCTAGACATGATTGTGAGAGATGATTTTGAAGTCCATAAAATGCCGGTGAGAACCGATGAGGCGATTTTCGCCATTAAGAACGGAGCTGAGATTCCTGATGATTTTATGCCTAAATACATGATGGACCTTATAGAACCTGCACAAATTCCTGATTTCATATGTGTGTGCAGAGAACTACAGATCTCAAAGGAATGCAGGAATTTGTTTTTGATTAACTGCTCACAAAATGGTGCAACAGGTTCTGTCTCCTATCTGGTTCCGTCGTCACAGTGTGTTCCAGACTCAGATTTAGACAGAGGTAGCATTCTTGAGGGTTTGAAAAAAAGCTTTCGGAATCTTGAACAATCAGAGGATTATGTTCCTTTCACAGTTTCAAGGAACTTGAGGACGGTAATGTATAACCTTAAATCAAGAAACAGCAGAAAACTGCCAAGACAGATTTCGACAGGAACTGCAATCGAACAGCTTAAATCATTGAATATTCTGAATCTCTCTGACAGTGAATGGGTTCTCGGAGATCACATAACACTGGAAATTCTCGAGCAGATGAAATCAAAATATGACGCGATGATTGGTGAGACTGCCGCTAAATGGCTACAAAGCGAACTTTTATTATGAATACCGGTAAAAGTCATACTACATTTTTGAAGTAGAGTACCTCCTTCATTGTTTCTGACTTTCTGAAGCCAACATTTTCGTACATAACCTTTGCCTCGTTTGATTCGGTGACCCACAGAATTGCTGAGTTTTTACCGCTCTGCTTCATCTCATTCAACGACTTTAACAGCAATGCTTTACCCAGGCCCGTTTTCCTGTAGTTGGGTTTTACGAAGATCGTAAGAATAAAACCGCCTGTTTTCCCGGCTTCATCGCTCGATTCTGCAACAACGATGGCACCCGCCAGATCTCCACCCTTCCTGCATAACAACGATGATGAGTAGTCAACCTTTCCATACAGATCCTCTGTAAAAAGGGCGCCCGTAAGTTTTAACCTTTCATCCCTCCTGGTTCCGAACATTACGCTGTCCGGGGTATCCCGATAAGACAGATATTCGGCATCTGAAAATTCTGTTATATCTATATCTTCAAGACCCGAGAAAATAAAATCACCTGCAATCTCCTTCGGAATCTGATTAAATGTGCCCAGATCAAGTTCCATCTTCACCCTTTCCAGTTTACGGAATCCCTTTGATCCGAGAAAATCGTCCGCCTCTGGCCCCCGATTGAAAATGTCCTGTATAAACGGGATCTTTCCCATGTGTTCTGACTCGGTTACAATCCATGATAATACAGTATCAAGTCTCTGTACCGACCACGTTTCTGCGGATACAAATCCGATATTTCCGTATACTCTGTCTGAAAACATTTCAGGTTCCATAAAAAACCCGTAGCAGGCCACTTTGCCTCCGGATATCACGACTCTGGACTTGATCCTGTTTTCCATCAACCTGCCTATGATTGGTTGCATTTTTTCTCTTACACTTGTGGATTTGTATTCCTTTTCCAGGTATGAGATGTAGGGTTCAAGAATGATATTCCAGTCCAGCTTTATGTTGTTAAGTTCCATGAGGAGATATTTTATTTATCATATATAAAGTCAAACTTTTGAATATTTTACAGGCAAATGGTTAGCGGCATCCTTAATTAGGGTCGCGGTCATTCTTTAAATACCTGATATTATGAACGATGAGGAAAGGACTGCCAATTTCAATAGGTTGGCTATAAAATATTCACAGAAGTACAGGGGTAAGATAAACACCATGCCAAAGGTCCCGATCAATAAGCTTGGGGACTTTTCCATATGGTACACGCCTGGCGTAGCCGCTGTTTCAGAAAAGATAAAGGAAGATCGTGACCTCTCTTTTGAACTCACAGGCAGATGGAACAGCGTGGCAATCGTTACTGACGGGACAAGGGTACTTGGGCTTGGTAACATAGGCCCTGAAGCTGCGATGCCCGTGATGGAGGGAAAGGCGCTCATATTCAACTATCTTGGAGGAATAAACGCAATTCCCCTGCCAGTAAAGACTGATTCAAGAGAACATTTCAATTCAGTTGTCAGATCCCTGGAACCGTCCTTTGGCGCGATCAACCTTGAAGACATAGAGTCACCGAAGTGTTTCTTCATACTTGATGAACTTCAGAAAACCATGAACATACCAGTATGGCATGACGATCAGCTTGGAACAGCGTCCATAACGCTTGCTGGTCTTATCAACGCACTGAGGATCGTGGGCAAAAAGAAAGGAGATGTCAGAATTGCCCTGATAGGTTCAGGCGCTGCCAATCTTGCCACTGCATACCTGCTCAAGGCGGCCGGCTTTAATACAGGAAACGTGATCATAGCTGATCACCTTGGAGTACTGGAGCCGGAAAGGGAAGACATGGATAAGCTCATGATTAACAACCCATGGAAATACAAATTCGCAATGGAATCCAACCGTGACAGGATCAAGGGAGGTATTGAGAACTCAATAAATGGTGCTGATGTGATTATCTCCGCAGCAAAGTCGCAGCCGGGTTTCATCAGGAAGGAGTGGATAAAAACCATGAATTCAGATCCAATTGTCTTTGCACTTGCCAATCCATCGCCTGAGATATGGCCTGATGATGCAAAGGCCGCAGGTGCCAGAATTGTTGCGACCGGGAGAAGTGATTTCCCGAACCAGATCAACAACAGCCTTGTTTTTCCATCACTCTTCAGGGGCGTTCTTGATGCAAGAGCGAAGGGCGTCAACTTTGACGTCATGGTCACTGCTTCCGAGGAGATAGCGGACTTTGTTGAGAATCCGGTAGAGGAAATGATAATTCCAAGAATGGATCAGTACGACCTGTATCCAAGAGTTGCGGCGGCAGTTGCATACAAGACATCGCAGCTTGGTCTTGCAAGGAGAAACAATTCCAAGGAATGGTTCTATAACAATGCGAAGGAGATAATAGATTTCAACAGGAAAATATATGGAGAAATTTTGGGTAAAGGTTTGATAGAGAGGATGGATGAGTAAGATGGTGAACAAAAAGATTTTGATAAGGGAAGCCGAAGCGGGAGATGCAGAGGATATTGCAAAAATGATGGCCAGACTGAAGAAGCTCAATGAGGAATTTGAAACCCAGTTCAAAGTCGTCGACGATCTTGATAAAAAAGCACTGGATTACACAAACAAGATGATAAAAAGTGAAAAGAGCATAATAACAGTCGCAGAAATCAATGGAAAAGTCGGCGGATTCATCAAAGCTGATATAGTCGACAGGATATTCTATCAGCCCAAGTCGGAATTGAGAATAACTGATTTCTACATAATGCCTGAGTTCAGGAGGAATGGCCTGGGAAAGAAAATATTAACAGATATAACAGACAGGGCCTCCAAAAACGGTATAAAGATGATCACCGCAGAATTCCCTGCGCTCAACCTGATTGGTCTGAATTTCTACAAGAAATCTGGATTCAGGGGGATACTGAACGTATACGGGAAGGAAATAAGCTGAGGCTTATTCATTCTCCCAGTATCTGCTTCGCCGCCTTAATTGGTACAACGCATATCAGCTTCATGTCCTCACTGGCATGAATCCTGTGAAATACGTTGGGAGGAATGAAGACGAAATCCCCGGAATTGAGGTCATGCTCCTCCTTTCCGATTGTAGCCTTCCCCTTTCCTGAGATTATGTACATTTCATGCTCGTAATCGTGACTGTGTGCAGGTGTTTCTCTATCCCTGTCCACACTTATAAGCCTCATTGAGAAATTTTCTGCTCCTTCCCTGTGTGTTATTGCCCACCTGATTCTGGCACCACCATCCATTGGCAACTCTTTGACATCCCTGTATGACTTCACAAAACCGCTGACCACTTTTTCCATGCTTTCCCATGACTATCATTTAATTAACGGTTGTCATGAACATGAGATTCTTTCTCCTGCGAATTTATGGTCTTGCGAGCTTAAGGAATAATCGATCCACCGCTGTAATGCAGCAGGTAAATTGTTACCCTGTTCTTCAGAATCCTTTCGAACCCATGGAACATCTCCATGGTACCGGTTATGAGATTCTCGTATTCCAGATCTCCTCTCTGATGGCGATCCGGACCCCTTATTGGCAGCTCCGCGTTTGGATGCATGAGTGCCTCGCGAAGAAACATATAAACTTGGTCCTTGTCTGTGCCTGATTTTATTAGTCCTCCAGAATACGCCATGGACCATATAGGTGTGTTCTTCAGGAAAACAGTTTCCTGTCCAACGAAATGACTTGATCCGAAGTATATGTCCCTGTAGAGTAAATCACCTTTAGAGAACTCCAGCTGCACCGAATCAGGAAATATTGGATCAGTAATCCCGTTGCCTGAAGCATAGGTGTGCTGCTTCGACTCCATAAGGAACATTTGAAAACTTTCAGGCAGTGTCATTTATTTCAAACCTCTGTGGTCGACCGGGGTGATCCTGCACTCCAGTGTTATGATCTCTCCAGATATAACATATAGTTTCCTACACTGTACGGCTTCAGATCCACAATCTGCTTTACGCTGAACGCATTTATTTCAGAAATTGACTTTTTCAGTATCTCTGTATCGCTTCCCCTGGAGGTAATTGATCTTATCTTCATCACAAGAAGTGCTTCCTTGATTTCATGGAAATACTCAACGGTACTGTTGAAAATCTGTATCTGGTTTCTCTGGGAAATATCCTGATAGAGGGTGCCCACTTTCTCGACAAAAAAAGAGTATTTTTCGATGAGATTGGCATCCTCAAGTATGGGATAGATATTCTTCCTTCTTTCCGCCAGCCTCATTAATTTCAGGAATGGATCATATGAAAGTTCAATGGCGTAAATTCTTCCATTCACAATAATGTCAGAAAGATGACTGACTGTGGTTCCTGATGATGCTCCCAGGTACAGAAGATTGGTATCGTAATTGAAGGGGAAATGCCTCAGACCGTTCTTCAGCGCTGCAGATATCTTGCTCCTCTTGGGCTCCCATTCCCTGTAAAATTTGCCGTCCATCTTCAGAACGTCCTCGCCATAAACGCTGTTGCTGTCAACAGAAATAGTATATAGACGACCGTTTCTGATAGTTACAGACTTCGGAATTTCTATCTTTGTCATTTGCTGTATCAGTATTGGATGTGTATTGATTTATTTATTGCTCGTCCCGGTGCATCATTGTGTAAATCAAGACGATACCTGCACACGTCCAGTTGTGGACAGTGCCATTGGCAAAAGAATAATATTAGAATTCAATAACATAAAATCATGGTTGCAGAATGTGAAATGTGCGGGAAAAAAATTCAGAAATCTAACAAGATCAGGATTGACGGCGCTATTCTTGAGGTGTGTGATGACTGTGCAAAATTTGGTGTCCCTGTAGAATCAAAAAAACCCGTTGTGGTAAGGCCACCATCAAGAGAGCAGGTCTTTGTACCTACCAGGAGGGAAATACAGCACGTGGTGAAATCCGCCCCGAGGAAACCCCCTGCAAAAAAGGATGATATAGAGAATCTTTACCTGGTGGAGGGATTTGCCGAGATAATAAAGGAGGCCCGGGAAAAGCTCTCCTGGACCCAGGATGATCTTGCCAAGAAGATCATGGAGAAGAAAAACGTTCTTTCGAATATAGAGCGCGGCGCCATGAGCCCGGACATAAAAACTGCCCGGAAACTGGAAAAACTTCTCGATATAAAGCTTCTCGAAGAACTATAATTCTTATGGTGACATTTTGTTGGAATTTCATCAAAACCCTTTTTAAAAATTGCTTTCGGTCTAAAAAGGATTATATAGAATTCATTACTCTAATGCTGTCGGTGAAAAATATTGAAAATTGGGATAGGTCAAAGATTTGACTTGGAGATTGACCGTGAAGACCTGGATTATGTTGAGGGCGGCACTATTATTGCAACATGGTACCACATGGGAAATCCAATCTACATTGAACTTTCAGTAAATAAAACCATGATGAAAGAGATCACAAAATTCTTTGATAGAACCGGGAAGAAGACTGCCCTCTTTTCAATCACTCGAGTTTCAAAGGCGAAATACGTGGTGGAGCCCACAGTTGTGCTCCTGAACAAGGGAAAGACTAAGGAGAACTAATATTTATAGAATCCTTCCCCGCTCTTTCTGCCAAGTTTTCCAGCATCGACCAGTCTCTTTAGCAGAAGTGACGGCCTGTATTTCTGGTCACCATATTCCCTGAAGAGAACGTCCATAACATCCTTTACAATATCCAGCCCCACCATGTCGGAAAGCTCAAGCGGCCCCATGGGAAAACCTGCGCCTGCCTTCATTGCGTTATCTATATCGTGCGCTTCTGCTATCCCTTCCTCAAGTATCTGACATGCCTCGTTCATAACCGGAACAAGTATCCTGTTTACCACGAATCCCGGCACTTCATTCACTCTAATGGGCATCATCTTGGATCTGTGATTTTTCATTGATCCCAGGAGGCTTACCGCCTGCGATATCACATCGCCGGACGTCTGTATTGCCGGTACAATCTCAACAAGCGGCAGGGTATATGGCGGATTGAAGAAATGAGTCACTATCACTTTTTCAGGATGTCTGTAAGCCGTCGCGAGAGCTGTTACGCTCAATGATGACGTATTGGAAGCCACTATTGTTTCTTCTCTTAGCACAGAAGACAGTTCTGAAATTATCTGCCTCTTGATTTCCATCTTTTCGAATGCCGCCTCTATGACAAAATCCACATCCCTGAAATCTTCGAAATTAGCAGTTCCCCTGATCTTAGAGAGAACCCTGTCCCTTTCCTTTTCCGTGAATTCCGGGGCAAGTTTCCTGGATATTTGCATTTTCTGGTCGTCTGTAAGTTTAACTCCCATCTTCTCGATTCTGTCAATCTCCTTCTGCGCCTTCTTTGAGTTGAATGAAACCAGTTCGTCCAGTATGTTTCCTATCCTCTTCAGCCCCTTGTTCACTAGTTCCAAGCTCACATCCTTCAGAACCACCTCGTAGCCGTTATATGCCATTACCTCAGCGATAGCTGATCCCATGGTTCCTGCCCCTACCACGCCAATTTTTCTTACTTCCATAGATGAGGATGCATTGAAAGGTAATTTATTTTTTACAGTCTTTCTTTCACCGTTGATAAGGCCGACAGAATTAGCAAGGAATAATAGGAAAAATTATTATGCCTGAATTTCAATATTATCTTAGTTGTGGTAACACATGACGAAATACAAAATGAAAAAGGAAGACCTTGAGGACGTAGCTGACCCCGAAGAAATGGATCGCCTTGTCTACGGCGAAGATTCTGATAAGGAGACTCTAAGGAACAAGCCTCGTTCTGTCCCTAGGAAATAGGGACGTTTCCCTGATATTTTTGAGATCAAGAAGTATCATCGTCAGCCTTTCAAGTCCCAGACCCCATCCGGCGTGCGGCGGCATGCCGAATCTGAAAGCGTTGAGATAGAATTCAAAATCCTTGGGGTTCAGCCCCTTATTTCTAAATCTTTTTTCAAGCAGGACCGGATCGTGAACCCTCTGTGCTCCCGAAGTTATTTCCTTGTCCTTGTACTGAAGATCAAATGAATTGGTTATTGATTCATCCTGCTGATTAATCATGGTATAAAACGGTCTTACTGTTGAAGGCCACTCAGTGATGAAGTAGAAACCTTCAAACCTGTCTCCGATGATCTTCAACTGTTCAGGAGTGAAGTCAAGACCGAATTCAAGGTCCTCATTTGAATCGTGCAGAATATCAATGCACTTCCTGTAAGTAATTCGCGGGAACGGGAGTGATGGCATCTCAATTTTTGATATCAGGTCCACACGCTCATCCATGGCACTCTTCATGGACCCGATTCCTGATTTCACGGCTCTTTCAAGCATGGACATGGCATCGTTGTGATCCGAGAATGCCATTTCAATGTCCACAGAGGTGAATTCGTTGAGATGCCTGACAGTATTGTGTTTTTCTGCCCTGAATGCAGGCCCAACCTCGAACACCCTGTTGAAACCAGATGATATGAGTATTTCCTTGTAAAGCTGGGGAGACTGATTCAGATATGCCTCCATTTCGAAATATTTCACACCAAACAGGTCTGCACCTCCCTCAGTTGCAGCCGCGACGACTTTAGGGGTATGAACCTCCACAAACTTTTCCCTGTGCAGGAAATCCCTTATCCCCCACAGGAGTTCGCTTTCTGCCTCGAAAATATGATGGATTTGCGGTTTTCTGAGATCCAGAAACCTGTTGTTGAGTCTCGTTTCAATGTCGGCTTCCACTGGGTCCGTAACAGGCAATGGGAGCGGAGCCAGGGACGAGTTAATCACATTTATTCTGGATGCCAGTATCTCTGTTCCAGTCTTGCTGATGGAATTCGGCACATTTTCTCCCTCAACCTCAATCACACTTTCACGGTTGATTGCACCAGGATCAACACCCAGCGATCCAGAGCTTTTCTTGACTGTTATCTGAGCTGTGCCGGTATGATCCCTAAGTATTATGAAGTCGACATTCTTGAGCCTTCTGATATCCTGGACCCATCCCCTGACTTTCACGGTCATTGGTGACTTTCCAGACCTTAAGTCGGATATATAGGAGTATTCCATGGTTAACAGTATATTTGAAGACTAATTAAAAATCGTCATTAAAGTTTGAACATGATACCGGGTATTTCCTCATGAAAGTTGTCTTCCAGAAAGCTTTCTATCTCGTTCTTTATCATTCCACCGATAAGATTTGATCCAATGATCCTGCCGATGAATGATCTCCTAGGTTCTATTTCCTTGACCTTTCCGCTGAAGTTGAGATCCCTCTTCATGTCTTCAACAGCGGTCTGGTAGTCCCCAATTTTATCTATCAGACCTGCTGCCAAAGCATTTTTTGATGAAAATATCTGCCCGTTGATCACTTCGTTTACCCTGTCAGCAGGGATTGACCTGTTCTTTATCACGTCCTGCTTGAACCTTTCAAACACATCTTCCATAAATGATTTGAAAAGTTTTCTGGAATCTTCATCATATTCCGAGAATGGCGACATCATATCCTTGTACTTCCCAATCTTGTTAAGTTCAACCTTTATTCCTATCCTGTCTAGGAACTGTTTCACGTTTGGACTCATGCTGATTATTCCAATGGAGCCTACAAGAGAAGTGTCCATTGCATAAATTTTCTTTGCGGTTGACGCAAACCAGTAAGCGCCTGAAGCACCGACGGATTCTATCACGCAATACACAGGCTTCTTCTCTGAAAGTCTTTTGAAAGTATTTGCAAGAATTTCGCTGGCGTTTGATTCTCCGCCTGAAGAGTTGACAACTGCAATGACTCCAGCGATCTTCCTGCTCTTTGCTGCCGATTCCAGAATCGGTAGATAGGGTGAAATGCTTCTTCTGGATATGGTCTGTGAAAAATTGACCCTCAATATGAACATGAATATAGCAAATGAAATCATCTATTCATATTTTCACAACCGACATAACCCCGCTTATTATTGATCTGGCAAATTGTCGTATTCACGGACCAGCCATTGAGAAAGGGTTTCAACTGTCTTTCTCTTGATTGAGGTGAGTGAAGAAAACTGCACGATATTATTTTTTAAGTGGAAAACACTATGGCTATGGAATGGAATTTAAAAAGGATAATTTCAGTGAATGGTACAATGAAATTGTGGAAACTGCACAGTTAAGTGACAAGAGGTATCCTGTGAAGGGCATGAACGTCTGGATGCCCTATGGGCTCAAAATAATGCAGCTGATTGACAGGATTATCAGAGACGAAGTGGACAGAAGGGGATTCAATGAAGTGCAGCTCCCCCTCCTTATAACCAGGAATCAACTCGCAGTTGAGTTTGAACACCTCAAGGGGTTTGAAGGACAGGTCTATTGGGTCACCAGGGGTGGGTTGGACCCACTTGAAGTGGAGGCTGCACTGAGACCTACCAGTGAATCTGCTATGTACCCCATGTTTTCGCTCTGGATAAGAAGTCATGCTGACCTACCTTTCAAGCTTTACCAGATAGTTAACACCTACAGATATGAAACAAAGCACACAAGGTCGTTTCTCAGGGTCAGAGAGATACATTTCTTCGAGGCACATACTGCCCATAGGGATTATGAGGATGCGGAAAGGCAGATTTCAGAGTACCTTGAGATCATGAAATCGATTGCCGGGAGATTGGGGCTTAATTATCTCCTTGATAAGAGACCCGACTGGGACAAATTCCCAGGTGCTGTTTACACAGTTGCCGCAGATGCCCTTATGCCCGGCGGAAGAACCCTGCAGATCGGCACATTCCACAACTATGGGGAAAATTTCTCTAAGAACTACGATATAACCTATGAGACAGAGGATGGCACCAGGAACTATGTCTCGCAGACTACTTACGGCATGAGTGAAAGGCTTCTGGGGGCAATAATAGGAATACATGGAGACGACAAAGGCCTTATACTTCCACCCGAGATTGCTCCTGTACAGGTCGTAATTGTCCCAATTCCCTCTGCAAAAAGTGATGTGAACGGAACCGCGGCAAAGATAGCGAAGACTCTTCAGGATTCGGGTCTGAGGGTGAAGGTTGACGATCGCGATGCCTATACTCCTGGGTTCAAGTACAACCACTGGGAGATGATGGGGGTCCCCCTGAGACTTGAAATTGGAGAAAAAGAAGTTGACGGGAACTTCATCACCGCAGCAAGGAGAGGCATATCTGGAAAGGTCAGGATGCATTCTCCGGATATCTGTTCCGAAGTCAGGAAGCAACTGGATGAGGTGCAGAAAAAAATAACGGAGAAATCGGCTCAGTTCCACAGTGATCATCTCTCTTCAATATCAGCAACGGATGAGATAAATAAGGATGGAAATGCATACTCTGTTTTCTGGTGTGGTTCAAAGGAATGCTCTGACAGATTTGAGGAGATGACAGAAGCATCTTGCCTCGGAATGAGGGTTGGATCGAAAAAGAAAGGCAAATGCATTATCTGCGGAAAAGACGGTTTTGAAGCAGTATTCTCAAGGACTTACTGAGGCCTGAAAAATGTCGGGGAGTTGTCTGAAACTTATTGCTTTTGACATGGACGGTGTTCTGACCACACATCCCAGCAGCTGGAAATTCATTCACGAACATTTCAATGTTGATAACAGTGAGAACCTTGCTGCCTACAGGAGCGGAAGTATTTCTTATGGAGAATTCATGAACAGGGATATTTCCCTCTGGCTGAAGAAGAACCCTGAACTCAACAAGGACGAAATAATTTCGATACTCTCCAGGATTGAGACGAGGGAAAACATGAAAAATGCTGTCGAAAAGCTGAGGGATGCCGGTATGAAGGTTGCAATTGTATCCGGTGGAGTTTCGTGGCTGGCCGATATTATCAATGCGGATATGCTCTTCGATTATGTTTATGCCAACGAGATTGACGTGGATGAAAATGGAAGACTGACCGGGAAGGGAATACCCAACGTGATCCCCTCCAGGAAGGATCTGGTTATAAGGAACCTGCAATCTGTCATAGGATGTGGTGCAGACAGTACAGGATCAATTGGAGACAGTTATTTTGACAAATCCATGTTCAGTGCATCACGTATTGCCATAGCTTTCAACCCGAGGGATGATGAGGTCAGGAACGCATCCACGTCCATCCTATTCTCAAATGATCTCATGGAGTTGTCGGAAAGGATTTTAGACTCGTGTTAGATAAGATTAAAAACGGATATTGAAAATCATGGAGAAAATTGACAGTGCTGTTCAGTCCCCCAAGATACCGATTAATGTCTCTTGCATAGACAATCTTATGGGAGGGGGACTCGAACCCGGCATCATAACTGAGATATATGGCGAAGGCGGATCTGGAAAGACAAACTTTTGCATGCAGTTTGCCCTGTCCACTCTCAAACTTGGAAAAACTGTTATCTACTTTGATACTGAAGGATTTTCCGTTGAGCGATTGGCACAGGTCTCCGGGAACAACCCTGATCTCGTGAAAAATCTCCTCCTGTACAGGATAGTTTCCCTTGAGGATCAGGACCTGACCATGCTCAGGCTACCGAAGATGGCCGAGAAGATCAGTGATCTCGGACTGATAATTGTTGATTCATTCACCGAATATTTCAGACTTGAAAAGCCTGCCGAAGGGCAGTCCAGATCTGGAAATATCCAGCGGCAGTTGAGTTCTCTCAACCTTGTATGCTCCAGGTTCCACATTCCTGTCCTGATAACCAACCAGATATACCAGGATATAGACAGCGGAAACCTCCAGCCATTTGGAGGATTTATCATAGATCATGTTATGAAGGCTATTTTCAACATACAGAAGGCTGGATCAGGCAAGAGAAGGATATCTGTTGTGAAGCACAGATCCATCAAGGAAGACAGCTACACTGAATTCAGGATTACTGATTTTGGCCTTGCCTGTGAATAGAGCTCATTCAGTACGCGCCTTCAGATCAGTTTGAAAATGCCCTGCCCATTCACCGACTAAGCCGGGCACAGCGTCATGAAGAATACTTTTCAAGACAGTCCGGGCAGAGGCAGTCATCGAATTTCTGTGCAAGAAAATTGAGGTTCTCTCTGCTTATGTCGTAGGAATTGCACCAGCAGTTTCCCAGCGGGTTCATGCAGGTGAAAACCTTCCCGCATGATGGACATGTCTTCATCATTATTTTTCTTAATGGTTAACGTGCCGGATGTTTTTATTTCTTTCGCGTAACCTGCGGAATACCAAATCCCGGTACCAGATTGAATACAGATCAATGGCTGGTTCCGACCACACCTTTTTGACGGAATCGCCAGTCAAAACTCCTTTCTTCCAAACGACCAATTCATTCTCAAGCTGCCCTGCACGAAGATTATATATCAAATTGCCAATCTGTAACAGGACATGGGCGTAGATATTGGTGACATAGTATCAAAGAAGATCATAAAGATAAAGGATTTTTCAGGGTCTATAGTCTCTGTTGATGCATATAATATACTTTACCAGTTCCTGAGCAGCATCAGACAGCCTGACGGTACCCCTCTCATGGATGATAATGGCAATGTGACTTCGCATCTGTCTGGGGTGTTCTACAGGACAATTGCGTTGCTTGAGAACGGCATCAGGCCGGTATATGTGTTTGACGGAAAGCCTTCCCCTCTGAAAAACAGAACCATCGAGGAAAGAAGGCTCATAAAGGAAAAAAGCAGAATAGAGCTTGAGCAGGCTATTGCAGAGGGCAATGAGGAGCGCATCAGGTCTCTGTCCTCAAGAATTAACTACATAACAAAGGAAATCGTGGAGGAGACCAAGACGCTGCTCCAGTACATGGGTCTTCCATACGTACAGGCTGTTTCAGAGGGAGAAGCTCAGGCATCTGTTATGTCAAGAGACGGCATTGTTCAGGGAGTGATCTCGCAGGACTATGACTGCCTTCTTTTTGGGGCTGCAAAAGTGCTCAGAAACTTCACTTTCAATGGAAGAAGGAAACTTCCGGGCAGAAACATTTACATCAATGTCTCGCCCGAGTTGATAGATCTGCAGGAAACGCTTGAAGTGAACAGGATTACAAGGGAGCAGTTGATTGACATTGGGATACTTGTTGGAACGGATTTTAACCTGGGATTGAAGAGGATAGGTGCCAAAACTGCACTAAACCTGATCAGGAAATATGGAAACATCAAGCGAGTGCTGATCGAAAAAAAGACCACCATAGAGAATCTTGATGCTATCAGGGATTTATTCATCAACCCCCCTGCTACAATGGATTACAAGATTGCTTTCAACCAGCCTGATGAAAGTAAGATCATTGATTTCCTCTGCAACCTTCATTCCTTTTCTCCAGGAAGAGTCGAACCTTATGTCAGCGTTCTGAAGGATACCCTGAAGGGGAGATCACAGACCAATCTGGACTTCTTCTAAAGTGGTGCACTCTTCTTCGGGTTACCTTAATAAAAAGCAGTTCTCAGGTCATCTGCTATCCTTGGTGGCATCGTAATATGCCCCGACTGACCAGGCTTGAGGATCACATGGAATGATTCGCATTGACTGGTTCTGGATGAGTTCTCCAGATCGTTTCACACCAAAATACTCTGGAAATCCTCTCATTTCTTCCATAGCCAGGGCAATGCGTTCCCTTATTTCCTCGCTCTCCTTGTGATAACCCCGTTTTTCAAGGCCATGCCAGATTATGAAATTATCCTGAGGCCATACTGCACCCCTCTGGTAAGCCTTTTCGTCAAAGTATGCAGATTTCGATGACATTGATCTGATTCCATAATCAGTGAGCATGTCAGGCTCAAATATTCTGTCCACCACCAGTCTCTCCATTTTTCTTGACAGAATTCCGGAAACCAGGAGGTGGCCGGGATCGCTGGTGACTGATCGTTCCGCCACTCCGTCTCCGTCAACTGCAAGAGCATAGTACCCATCATCCTCAATGAAGAAATAGCTGTCCAGTTGATCCCTGATAGTAGCCGATGAACTGTCAATTCTTTCTATGAGGTCTGGAAATTTACCCCCATTTGAATATTTTTCAATAAGCTGCTTCCCCTTCTGTAGCGCAAGATACGCATACCCCTGCACACCCACTACAGACACCGGATCTTTCAGAATGTCCAGAACATAACCTATTCCGTCGCGCCAGGACTGGGACTGTAGTCCTGACCCTTTCACAGCTTTAATGTATGCCAGAAATCGGTCTTTTATCCCGAATTCGAGCATCCATTTCAGTCCTTTGATTGTTGAATCCAGAATCTGTGGGAAAGATTCTGGCGTGCCATAATTATCAAGAAAATCTGCAACAAGCATGATATAAAGGGGAGTGCTGTCCACCGAGAAGTAATTCTTACCGATGGAGAGCCAGGGGAGTTCCCTTGATCTGGCTTCAATGAGTTTTTTATCTGTCTGCAACTCATGCAATATTTTTCCAGGTTCCTCTGACGTTGATCCAACTTTCAATTTCCCCTGATGTTTTGACAGTACTTCCAGCGTGGAGAGTGGAATTGATCTGTCGTGGCTCATCAGTTCCATAGAGGAAATTATGGAGTCTCTCCCAAAAAGTGCCCTGAACTTAGGAAGACCCGCATAAAGGAACCCTTCCGGACTTCTAAGTTTTTCAATCTCTTCCGCAATTTCATTTTCGGCCATCATTAAGCCTTAACTCCTCAATTTTTACGTAATATGTCAAGATCCACCTTGAGTTCCTGAACCAGTTCCCTTGCTTTTTTCGGTACCTCTCCTAGCACCTCCTGCTTCCCCAGATTGTAGACCTTGATCCTTGACAGGATCAAAAGAACGTCCCTCACGCTGTATTTCCCGCCGATCATGTTCAGGATCTGGAAGTGCAGGTACAGCGACAGAAGATTCAGGAACATGTAGACAAAGATCATGCCATCATCCCTCAGATATGATCTGTCAACCTCGAGATCATTCTTGTAAACGTTGAAAGCGTATTCCA
>JBMFWA010000006.1:0-81321 GCA_049965715.1 Thermoplasmata archaeon | reverse complement strand
CATTCACGCTCTATGCCGTAAGGAGCGGAATCGCAGGATTGGGCACACCGATGAGGAGTGCCATTAGTGTCAGGGGCATTGGCAGTGAAGACTATGGAACAGCCTCCAGCATCCAGGGAATAGCAACGAGAGGATCGCAGATGACATCCGGTTTATCTGGATACCTTATGGATGCCTATTTTCCGGCTCCATTGTTTCTTGGTGGCTTGCTTCAGGTAACAGGGTCCTTTGTTTATTACAGAATAATCCGCAACTGGGAAATAAAAAGGGATCAGAAGAAAGTGTGAAACTTTCTCTGATATTTTGAAGTTAACAGGCACAGTTGTATTTCCAACACAGTTCTGGAAAATCTCTCTGGAATCGTGTCATTTTGCCATTACGAGAGATAAGTATTGAAATATTCAAGAGAGCGATGACAGAATTTGCTCACAGACGAAGCAAAGAGAACAAGTTAGGATTTCTTATTGTTGATGATATAAATATTAGATAAAAATATCATACTATGGTTACAAGGGATTTCCTCAAACGCTTCCTTATGATTGGCGAAAAGAATGTTCTTTCAAGATTGACCAATTACGTAGACCTTGCACGGCAGTCGGTCACCTACCTGAGTCAGATGTTAACAGAGAACAATGCTGATTATGAAGGGCTTAACGAGAAGATAATGCACATAGAAAAAGAAGGCGATGAATATACATCGAGCATCAACCATGATATCACAAGCGGTGCAATAAGCTCAAACCTGATGGACACCCTCATTAATCTTGTTGACAAATGTGACGACCTCCTGGACGATTCATACTTCATCAGCAGGGAAATCAGAAGGATGATGAGAAACCACAGCAAGAATGACCAGGCTTCAGCTGACCTCCTTGTTCGCAGCTACTCAAGCCTCAATGATATGCTTTCCTACGGAATGAGAGCCCTGGGATTGGTCAGGGACTTGCTTAACTCTGCCGACATCACGGTGATTAAGTCCAAGAGGAAGCAGATCGAGGATCTTGAGGAAGAAGTCGACGAACTCAAGGATAACGTCATTGACGAGGTATACAGGGATGCTGATGTCATATCGTTCCTCGTCTTTGAGCATGTTATAAGTCTTGTCCATAAGATGGATGATTTCCTCGATTATTGTGAAGACATTTCAGATGATGTCCTGAACATCGTAATGGCTATTACAAAATGATAAATATCCCTTCACGGAATTGGAAAATCATGCGAAAGGAATGATTTTGATCTCTGACGCCCATTTTTTTAACATATGCGATCGGGAATTCCCTTTTGCAGGATAGGGAATCAAAGTGAGTGAAAACCATGTTATTTTGCACAGTATATTGATTTTTTCACTGGCGGACAGGAATGAGAAAGATCGGATTGCATATTGCTTCATGCTTGCCTGAATGCGTAAATCCAGATGGATCAGCATAAAGCATGAAGGAAAGGGTACCTTCTGTCTGAGTATAATCCAAGCCAATGGAGATTCCGCAAGCAGCCTTTGAAGCTGGAAGCTCCCTGTGCAAGCCGGAAGAAGAGGTCACGTACTACGTTTCAGAAGCTTAACAAATTCATCGCATTTGTTGGTAATCACTCCTTTCATTCCAGCATCGCGTATCATCAGGAGTTTATCCCTGTCGTTCACTGTCCATGGCATCATTATCTTAAATTTGGACCTATCCGGGCTTTCGCTGGAAAAATTTATTACACCAAAATCAGGGAGAAGGAAGTCGATCTCCTTTCCATACGTTGTCTTGTTGAAAAGCTTGTTTCCGAACATTTTCATTGAATCTCTGTCGTAGTCCAGACCAATCTTAATTCCTGGATATGCATTCACCGTTAATTTCAATGACATCGGATTGAATGATATTACTACTGCAGAATCTTCCATTCTGTATTTTCTGATTAATTCCACAACCTTTTCTGCGGGATCGTTTTTGCTGATTGTACCATCATTGTCAATTGTTTTCAGCTCAATGAAAAAGTTACCGGAAGGCAGTTCGACAAACAGGTCTTCGAGCTTAGGAACTGGCGATCCCTTTGCACTGGAAGTTTTCAGTATCTCGTCGTATGATGTGTCACCAATCTTTTTGGCTGATCCATGGAGCCTCTTCATGTCGAAGTCGTGATAAACTACAGGCACACCATCACTGCTCAATTGTACGTCAAGCTCAACAGCATCTGCTCCCGCGTTGAACGCAGATCTGAAAGATTCAAGTGTGTTTTCCGTCTTCACACCAGGTAGTCCCCTGTGACCCACAATGAGAAATTTCATTTCTTCAGTGAAATGCATGTGCAGATATCACTCCTTCAATTATTAAGATGAGTGCCGGGGGGATTATTTTCCCCCGCGGTCTGTTGAATCAGGAATTATTCAGCAGTGCTTATTACTATGGTTTTCATGTTGGTGAATTCGTCAATACTGAATCCTATTCCCTCGCGTCCAAAGCCACTCTGCTTAACTCCTCCAAATGGGAAAAAGCCTATACCATGTGCAGGGAAAGCATTGATCGTGACTTCTCCAGCCTCTATCTTCCGTGCTATTCTCAGTGCTTCAGTGATATCGTCGGTGAACACAGCGCTGTCGAGACCGTATTCAGATTTATTGCTTATTTCTATGGCTTCATCCTCGGTAAAATAATTGTGTATCGGGATAACTGGACCGAAAGTCTCCTCCCACATTATTCTAGCTGTAAGGGGAACGTCGGACAGAACTGTTGGTTCGACATAATTTTTGTTAATCTTGCCACCTAGAATCAGTTTTGCTCCCCTGGCAATTGCATCATCTATGAGCCCCTTGACTCTTTCAGCAGATGATTGATCTATTAAGGGACCTATGGGGAGTGGGCTTTCTTCCGGCATATTTAATCTGAATTTTTTTGCCTCGTTTACAATACTTTCCACAAGCTGAGGGGCGACGGTGGATTCCGCAAGAACTCTGCTGATTGCATCACATCTCTGCCCGGAAAATTTGAAAGAACCGTCAACTATGCTCTTGGCAACCTTCTGAATATTCTTGGCACCTTTCGTGACGATCGCACTCGCCTTACCACCAAGTTCCAGATGGATTTTCTTTATTCCTGATATATTACTGAGTTCAAGTCCTACAGACGTGCTTCCTGTGAACGTGATCATGTTTATGTGATCACTTGTTGCAAGGTAACTCGCTATATCTCCGCGGGCGACTATATTGCTGTATGCACCCTTTGGTATGCCGGCCTCGTCGAGTATTCGGGCCATCATCAAAGCTGGAATTGGAACTGCAGATGGGGGTTTCAGTATTACGGAATTGCCCGCTATCAGGCCTGGAATTACCTTGGTGTATGAAATAAAGAGAGGATAGTTAAATGGCGAAATAGCCAGAACAACCCCAACCGGCTCCCTTTCTACCATTGCTATCCTGCCCTGGTTCTGGTTGGCCCACTCACCTGGTATAAGATCACCCTTAATCCTGTTTGCATCATACCTGGCACTCAGTAGCCTGTCTATTGTGGATTTGACCTCGCCTTCCGCCTCAGATCTTGGCTTACCGACGTTGCTTACCAATGCTTTGATCATCGTTTCTTTCCGGTCCGACAGTATTCTGGCCGCATTCTCCATTATGTCTATCCTCTTTGCCCCCGGAAGATTTTTCATCTTTTCTTTGGTGGCTGTGGCGGCCTCAAGCGCCCTGTTTGCAAGTTCCAGATCAGCTCTGGAAACCATTGCTATAGTGTTCAAGGTAAGCGGGCTTTTAACCTCCACGAAAGATTCTCCCATAACCCATTCTCCGCCAACAAGTATCTTGAAGTAAGGTATCCCCTTATTAACTTCAACTATGTCCTCAAACTCCTCATAATTTATCTTATCATTCTTTGGCAGTTTAATCACCTGATCACGTGAATATTATATTAAGAGATAAACTAATCCTCTAACAGTTTAACATATGCGATCGGGAATTCCCATTTTGCAACGTAGGGGATGAAAGTGCTTGAAAACATTGTTATTTTGCACAGTATGTTTATTTGACCACTGGCAGACAGGAATGAGAAAGATCGGATTGCATATTCCTTCATGCGTACATGCATCCGTAAAGTCATTTGGCTCGGCATGAAGGACAGGGTGTCTTCTGGCTGAGGATAATTCAAGCCAGTGGATATTCCGCCGGCAGCCTTTGAAGTGGGAAGCTCCCTGCTCTATTGTTGAAATCCTATTCAAAATTAGTTACAGACTGCCTCTTTTCTTTAATGGAAACAAAAAATGTTATGACGATGACCGAGTCAAATATATAGGATGCAGAATTTATTTATAGCGCATTCGATCAATGGTCTGATACCCAGTAACAAGGAAAAACCTAATAAAAAAAGGTCCACGAAACAATTAAATATCTCCCTGCTATTGAGAGGCTTACGCATCTACCGTGAAGGTAAAATGTATACTCAAACCAGCTCTAAGGCGAGTGGGGGACTATGGCAAATGTGCCGGGATGAACCCTTGATTCCAGGGCTGATATAGATGGAGTTGTGAGGAGATCAGAAACTCACTACTGACAAGTGAAATGGTGCAATCTGTGGCCTGCCAATATTCTTTAATTTAATCTTACCATGACATGGATTAACTCCGGTTGATCCTGCCGGCGGCCACTGCTATCAGGTTTCGATTAAGCCATGCGAGTCAAGGGGTCGTAAGACACCGGCATACCGCTCAGTAACACGCGGATAATCTGCCCCCAGGTGAGGGATAACTTCGGGAAACTGAGGCTAATACCTTATAGTCACTTTATGCTGGAATGCTTAGGTGATGAAAGTTCCGACGCCTGAGGATGAGTCTGCGGCCTATCAGGTAGTATGTGGTGTAAAGGACCACATAGCCTAGGACGGGTACGGGCCCTGAAAGGGGGAGCCCGGAGATGGACTCTGAGACATTAGTCCAGGCCCTACGGGGCGCAGCAGGCGCGAAAACTGTGCAATGCGCGAAAGCGCGACACGGGAAACCTGAGTGCCTTGACTTTTGTCAAGGCTTTTCTTAGGCCTAAAAAGCCTAAGGAATAAGAGCTGGGTAAGACGGGTGCCAGCCGCCGCGGTAACACCCGCAGCTCGAGTGGTGGTCACTTTTATTGAGCCTAAAGCGTTCGTAGCCGGCTCTGTAAATCTTCAGACAAATTCTTCTGCTTAACGGAAGATCCTCTGGAGAGACTGCAGAGCTAGGGACCGGGTGAGGTTGAAGGTACTTCTGGGGTAGGGGTAAAATCCTGTAATCCTGGAAGGACGACCGGTGGCGAAGGCGTTCAACTAGAACGGATCCGACGGTGAGGAACGATGGCTAGGGGAGCAAACCGGATTAGATACCCGGGTAGTCCTAGCTGTAAACACTGCCCACTTGGTGTTGCTTCTCCGATTAAGGGGGAGCAGTGCCGGAGCGAAGGTGTTAAGTGGGCCGCTTGGGGAGTATGGTCGCAAGGCTGAAACTTAAAGGAATTGGCGGGGGAGCACCGCAACGGGAGGAGCGTGCGGTTTAATTGGATTCAACGCCGGAAAACTCACCGGAGGCGACCTTTGGATGAGAGTCAACCTGACGAGTTTACTCGATAGAAGGAGAGGTGGTGCATGGCCGTCGTCAGCTCGTACCGTAGGGCGTTCACTTAAGTGTGATAACGAGCGAGACCCCCATCTTCAATTGCTAACAAATAAGAGATTATTTGTGCACTTTGAAGGGACCGCCAGCGCTAAGCTGGAGGAAGGTGAGGTCGACGGCAGGTCAGTATGCCCCGAATCTTCCGGGCTACACGCGCGCTACAAAGGACGGGACAATGAGATGCGACCTCGAAAGGGGAAGCTAACCTCGAAACCCGTTCGTAGTTAGGATTGAGGGCTGTAACTCGCCCTCATGAATGTGGATTCCGTAGTAATCGCGGGTCAACAGCCCGCGGTGAATATGCCCCTGCTCCTTGCACACACCGCCCGTCAAACCATCCGAGTTGGCATTGGATGAGGGTTTGCCCGAGAGGACAAGCTCGAATCTGATATTGGTGAGGAGGGTTAAGTCGTAACAAGGTATCCGTAGGGGAACCTGCGGATGGATCACCTCCTAAGATAGGGCAGGCCACAGGCATTTTCATTTCACTTGTTTTTCTGATATATGTAAGGATGATATATGGCTAAATCAGAAGTGAAGAATATATCCAGATTGATTGTTCTCGTTGCCTTGATACTTCAGGTAATTTTCCTTATCCTGCTTATAGTTTCACTGGTCGCGTCGAGCGTACTGGCTGGGCTACCCAGGTCAGGATCATTGCTTGCAAATGACATTCTCAGCTTCTTTTCCGGCCTGGTTCTTATTATAGTCTATTTCTTCTTCCTGGCATTGAACTATGTTCTCGTTTATCTAAGAATAGGTAGAGTATCGTATAAAAAGGCAATAGCTCCAGCGATTATTCTTGGCATTATTGAGATCGTTCTGGGTATATTTTCACTGTACTTCCTGATACCTGGAGTATTGCTTCTGATCGCTGGCATCGCCTTATCTCTCTGAATTTTGCCCCTTTAAACCATTAACGGTTTTTGGACGTTATGTCAGAACATCTGAAAGGTTCAGTAAATTGTTCTTCACACCAATTTAAAATATAGGTCTTATTATTTCTTGATTGATGGATTCGCACTACTCTTATTTTCGACATGAAAAAATTCAGAATGAACTTATTGAGAAGTTGAACTCAATGCAGTACTGCAAATCGATCAATGAACTGAGAGCTACATGCAATCTCATCCTGGATATAATCAGATCGAACCATGACCTTTTGAGTGCAGATTTTTTGCCTTCTGAGGATGCTAATATTAACATTCATTTAGAATCTCTGACCGAAGAGCTGACCCAGATACACGATTCCTTCACCTTTGAAAGGGGAATGTATTATGTGCGCAGGCTATTAAAATCTCTCACCCAGCGCAGAACCACCAAAATAAATGATATAAATCTACTGAGATGGAAAGATTACGGTGATATTCTCACAGACAGTTTCTGGAGTTTTGATAGACGGACCAGGACTGGTTCGCACAGCGCCTGGTACTGGGGAAATTTCGTTCCACAGATACCGAACCAGCTATTGCGAAGATATACAAAACAATACGACTGGGTGCTTGATCCATTCTCAGGAAGCGGAACTACCTTAATCGAATGCAAAAGGCTTGGAAGAAACGGGGTTGGTATTGAACTGAACTCAACAATTGTTCAGGAATCGAAAAAAGTAATCGATGCAGAGGATAACCCATTTAATGTAAAGATCAATCTTCTTAATGCAGACAGTTCCACTGCAACAAAGGAAGATATTTTCGCTGATGCTCCTGTGAGGTCTTTTCAGTTCATTATCCTCCATCCCCCTTATTCTAACATAATAAGATTCAGCAGAGATTCCCGTGATCTGTCGAATTACGAATCAACGCAGGATTTTCTCAGCGCGTTCGAAAAGATTGTTGAAAACGTGAAAGACTATCTGGATTATGGAAGATACATGGGTCTCGTCGTTGGAGATAAGTTCAGCCACGGGGAATGGATTCCCCTTGGTTTTATGACGATGAATCAGGTCCTGAAGCATGAATTTATTCTAAAAAGCATTGTAGTGAAGAACTTTGAGGAAACACGTGGAAAACGCAACTCTTCAGATCTTTGGCGATACAGGGCGCTTTTGGGAGGGTATTATGTGTTCAAACATGAGTATATATTTATATTCAGGAAGGAAAAAAGGAAGGATTGAACATCCTGTCTATTCGGATAGAGAATCTCCAGAATATATTATCATTTGAATACTATCCAGAGTATAATAATAGTAATATTTGCTAAACACCGGATTCTACATTTTTTTTGTTGTGTGGAAAATTTAAATACGCAGGAATGTTTAATTCTCTTATGGAAAATGTACATGGAACAGGTGACGTACATGTTCCAAGACGTTCCGTGATCACAACACTCTCTGCCATGGGTTATTTTTTGGATGGGTATGATTTGAGCGTGATTTCGGTCTTTACACTGGTCTTGGTCACGTACAAGATATTTTCTTATGACGCCTTCACTGAGTCGTTCGTAACCGGCTCTGCCCTTCTGGGGGCCTTCGTGGGGGCAGTACTGTTTGGACACTACGCGGACAGGATAGGGCGAAGATATCTGTATATATTCGATCTGATATTCTTTGCTGTATTTGCAGTTCTCACCGCGTTCTCGACCAATATATACGAGATGATAGTCTTCAGGTTCTTCATAGGATGGGGAGTAGGCGCAGATTATGCTCTAAGCCCCGTGTATTCCACAGAGATGTATCCTAACAAGAAGAGAGGTGCCGGATATGGTTGGGTGTGGACGTTCTGGAGCATAGGAGCAGCTACGGCATTCCTCATAGGATGGCTATTTTTCCTCCATGACCCGCTGAACGGATGGAGATACACCCTTGGAATCGGAGCAATCCCTGCTGTGATAGTAGTTATCCTGAGAACAAGAATGCCTGAATCAACGAGGTGGAAGGTTGTTGATGAGGGTTTAGTGCCTGGTTCGAATGTAAACAAGGTTGCAGAAAAGATAGGTATCACGCAGTCAGATCTGCAGGCCCTTCTTGATGAAAGACAGAGGGAGATTAATATAGCCTCAGGATCTCTTTCCTCCCTATTCAAAGGGGAATACGGGAAGCGTACTGCAATAGTGTGGATCCAATGGATCATGTATGATATAGCAGGATATGGTATTGGACTCTATTCCCCTCTGATACTCAAGGGTCTTGGTGTTGCTGGTTCGACATCACTTCTGTTCTCATTTGTGTTCTACATGCCGGTCGGATTCCTTGGTGCATTTGGAGCGGTCGTACTCAACGACAGGACGGGTAGAAGACCTCTGCAGATCATCGGTTTCGGCGGCATGGCTATAGCAATGCTTCTGTTCTTCTTTGCCTCCGAGGGTACAGGTGCTCTCTTCCTTGGAATAGGAATACTGGCATTCATCATAGACTATGGAATCGGAAACCTTGGACCGGGCAACACCATGGGACTTTACGCGATAGAGCTGCTTCCGACGAAGCTCAGATCCTCATCAATGGGCGGAGCAACCGGAATAACAAGGATTGTATCATTCCTTTCCGCGTTTCTGTTCCCGTATCTTTCAAAGCCAACGGTACTGGGACATTCCGGGTTCTTTACTGTCCTGCTGATTGTGATGGTGGGTGCCTTCCTCTTTACAATATTCTACACGCCTGAGACAAAAGGTCTCACACTGGAGGAAATTGCTCTGGCATCATACAAGCATGAGCACGGATTCCCGAAACTGGTGCTGCCGTCAACAAAGAAATAAACAGAAACGGGGCTATATAAGGAGCCCCAGTCTTTTCCATTCAATTATATTTTTTTTGTATTCATTTTTTAATTCCTCGTTTATCTTGCCATTGAAGCTTTCTCCAATCTTTTCACTGATTTCCCCAACCCTGAGGCTGCCTGAGGATTCTCTGAGAATATCTATTATTGCAGCAGATATGCACGCATAGTCATCGATCTTGCTGGAATAGTACCTGGGAACCTTGAATTCCAGGGTTGAATACAGAATGAAGGTAAGAGTGGGGATTCGCATCATCCCTATGTCAGCACTCTTACGCCACTTGGAGATGATCTTGTATGAGGGGGGAGGGAGTTCGGTGATGAAGTTAAGGAAACCCGTGATTTCATCTGCCATCTCCTGACTCAGTTTTTCGTAACGAAAACCGCCATCAGACGGAATCAGCATTCTCGGACGTTCGTCGACCATGCCTTTTATTTCACCCGATATGTGTTCGAGAATCTCCTTTATCTTGGCATAGTCCCTGCTCCTCTCAGAAAAATAATGTTTTCTGTCCATGTATAGCAGCTTTATTCCCTGGGCTATATAACTCCTCAATAACACATCCTTGTCCTGATCAAATTTACTTCTGGTTTTCCTCAGCTGCATCAGTTGATTATTTATCTGATACATATATCCTTTCTGTGGTGCAAAAACTCTTGATCAAAGCTAAAAAGTTTCAAAAAGCTGTACTGTACAATGACCTGATTTCGGGAATAATGTTTCTTGCCGGGAGCATTCTTTTTTTTCTGGGATCATTTTCAACCGGAATACTGATGTTCATAATTGGTAGTGCGGAAATGGTGATAAGCCCGGCCTACAGGATAATAAGGGAAAATGGTGGCAGCTGACAGTCTTATTCTTATCATCATTTGATCAATGCGTCTGCCTGAAGCCCTTAAAAATTATTGCTTTATCCAACTGATCGAAGCGTTGGATAAGACAGCATTCAGAAGATCATACCAGAGATTCTTTCAATTGATCCAATCATGAGCAAATGATGCTTGGCGGAATACTATCTTTCCCATAACCCTTTTGCTCACTGCGTTTACATAACATTTATTAATTATCATAATCTACATAATTTCGCAATAGGTGAGTTAGTGACTAAATTTGTTCTTGTATCAGACAGTACTTTGAGTTATGAATACAGAAACTTTCCACTGTTAGATTTTCTCCCTTGTGCACCTTCCAGAAGCATACCTGCTTCGGTATACAAATTTCTCAGGGGACCTGCACCCCCAGCCAGTCCCAGCGGTGAACTCGTTTTCGCCCCGTATGCTTTAAGGAAACTGGAAGCTTCACTCTTGAGAAAATACGATCGGAAAGATGTCGTTGTCGCACATGAAGATTATCTCCAGAATTTCATTAAGGACGATACCGAAATAATTGGTGTAACCACGATGGACCCTCTTGGAACGGGACCAACCACCATGTCATATTACGCCCTCATGGGCGGGGAAATGATGGCATGGGTCAGAAGAGACTGGGAGGAACTGATTGCAAAGATAAATGCCATAAGGAAGGGGAAAAAGGCCAAATTGGTAGTGGGCGGTCCAGGGGTCTGGGAATTCACGGTTATGCCTGAGACAATAGAACAGTACAAATTCGATTATATTTTTCAAGGTGAGGCTGACGACATTGCCCCGCTTCTTTTTGAGCAGATTGTTGAGGATAACATTGACCCATCACTCTTCTACAGGGGTTATATGTCCTATGATGATCATTTCCGGAAAATTCTGAAGAAGGATGACAGGTTCATTGCCAGAGGAATATCCGCAAGTGCATATCCGAAGCTGGAAGATATTCCGGAGATAGTTAATCCTTCAGTGAAAGGCATGGTGGAAGTGATGAGGGGATGCGGGGTGGGCTGCGACTTTTGCGAGGTAACCCTGAGGCCCTTGAGATACTATTCGCCAGAAATGGTTGCCAGGGAACTCGCGGTAAACACACGGGCAGGAATCAGGAATGCATGGCTCCATTCTGATGAGATATTTGGATACAAGCATGGAAACATGTTCGCCCCAAACGAGGAGGCACTTACAGATCTCTTCAATGCTGCAATGTCCGTGCCTGGAATTGAGACCTCGAACCCGACGCATGGCAGGATTTCAATACCTGCGGGATATCCTGAGATGATCGCTAAATTCTCCAAAATCCTGAAAGCTGGCCCGAGGAACTGGATTGGTGTTCAAACTGGCGTTGAAACGGGAAGCGACGAACTCGCAAAGAAGCATATGCCAAACAAGACTCTGCCACTTCGCATTGGACCTGATGGCTCATGGAGGGAAATTGTCTGGCAGGGTGTTTACGTTGAGACCAGAAATTACTGGAGACCTGCTTTTACCATTCAGGTGGGGCAGGAAGGAGAGACTGAGGAGGATTACTGGGATACCATAGGTATGATTAATAGTCTGAGTCACTCCTTCGTTGATGGCAGGCCGTTTGAATTCACTATAACACCTCTTGTAAATGTTCCTCTTGGCAGGATAAAGTCCCATACACTTAACAAGAGCCTTCTGACCCGGGATCAGCTTGCAGTTTACTATGCATCATACCTGCATCTTGCCAAGATGGCTGCTAGGGACGGTTTCCGTGATGCCGAAGGCAGTTTCTTTGCCAGGGCAGGCACCGGTTCCCTAATATCCGGTGGAGGTTTTTTGATGCTCAAATACGTTGAAAGGATTGCAAGGAAAGCTGGCGTGGATATAGAGAAGATAAAGAGCTATGGTGTTCCGTCAACGCGGGAGATCAGTTCCATGAGCCAGCTTGCCAGGGCCTGACCTCATCGTCTATATCATAATTTTTCACCATCATTCCACTTTTCCTAAAACAACTTTAATTAAAGGATAATGTTATTGTAATCCGTGGGATCAGTCGATTCTTTCCTTGGTTTGACATACGAATTCTCCAGCATTGATAAGAAGGAATTACTTGATCAGATCACTGGAAACTATTATCGCATCTTTTCACAGAGACCTGGAATAAGCCTCAGTCAGTCATGGTCAGGCTCAATAGATATACTCAAAAAATCACTCAAGGACGGCATTCCTGTCATAATAGAATATATTTTTCCAATAGGTCTTGAAAGGGTTGATTTCATTCTGGTAGGTTCCGGAAGGGCACTCCTAATCGAGATGAAGGGATGGAAAAAATATGAGGAACTGAACGAATACGTGGTTAATACGGATCTTGGACTGCAGCCTCCTCCCTGCTATCAGGCAGAAAATTATCTGTCCAAATTTCAGAATTTTCACAGCGCCTCTAAGGATATGAGTTTCGACAGTTGTGTAATGATGTATCATACCACTGACGGAAAGGATTGCCAGATCTTTTATTCGCCGGAGGAACTGAACAGGAAGATCGCTCCTGTACTGGAGAGCCCTGGAGGCCGTGAAGACGTTGAGAAAATTACCGGGGGACATTTTGTTTTTTCAAAACCCCTGATAGACTTTGTGAGAATGAATAAAGATAGATTGCTTGAATCGCCGTCAAGAGCACTGCAGGGCAACGGTCTTGGCCTTTCCTCTGATCAGTCCGTCGCAGTGGGAAGAGTGCTCTTGGATCTGAAAGGCGGAAAATCTACAGTTTATTTGATAAGGGGCACTATGGGGTCGGGAAAAACTCTTGTGGCACTCACCATGCTTTTCACTGCAGTGAGCCAGGGTTTCCATGCTCTTCTCGGGTACAGAAACAACCGTCTTATCAACACCCTGAGAAAATCTGTTGATCCAAGAGTGAGGGATCTTCTGCAGTTCTACTCCACCGGGTTTTATGGAACCGGTATAGGAGAGCCAAATTTCAGGGATTCCTTCATTAAGGATGGATTGGACCTGGTGATCTACGATGAGGCGCAACGCATGACAAAATCTGTCATTGAGCTTTCCATGGTCAGATCGCCCGTCTCTGTCTATTTCTTTGACGAGGAGCAGATTCTCCTGGGAGATGAATATGGAACCAGAGACCATTTCCTGCAGATCGCCGGGACACATGGAAAGAATGTGGTTGAAATTGAGCTTGATGGTATATACAGGGTCAGAGACGGTAGAAGATATGATATCTTCCTGAGATCGCTGCTTTCAGGGTCCCCTGAAAGATTTTCCTTCGATTATGAATTTCGATGCTACAGCGACCTTTCATTGCTGCTCAAAGAGCTTGAGATGCACAGGAGTAATGGGGAAAAAGTTGCACTTGTTGCATCCTTCACTGAGAGCGAAGGGAGAAAGGTAAAGTTGAGAATTAGAGACCCCCCCATAGAATGGCTGATGGACCCTAAAACTGAGTACCCGGCCTACTGGATAGATCAGGTGGATGTGCTGAAGAAGTGTGCCTCTGTATATGGTTCACAGGGATTCGAGGCAGATTTTGTGGGCGTAATCTGGGGAAAAGATCTGGTCTGGAGAAATGGATGGAAAATAAACCCGGGTGCCATTACAGATGATGTGGGAGGTCAGCATTCCCTCAAACGGCTTTCGGTCACAAACCCTCAACTCGCAAGGGAGCTCATGGTCAACCGCTATCGGATACTTCTTACAAGAGGGATAAAAGGCACTTTTGTGTATTTTGAAGACAATGAAACCATGAAATACTTTGAATCGATTGCCCCAGAAGCATTCATTAAGGATTTCGCTGCTAGGTCAAATTGAAATCCCATTGTTTTATCCATCTCTTTCAGACGCAACGGTGATTCCTTCCTAACTTCGATTGAAACTTAAAATTCAGGTAATGAATCAGGACAGGTTTATCATGCTTCTTGTGAAAGATCCGGATCCACTTGATTCGTCATACATTCCAGAAAAGATCAACCTCAGATCCAGAGAAATCAGGTATATAGATCAGAATCTCATCGCCCCACTGCGAAAGGGGAAGGGTTCAACGCTCATGGCATACGGTAATTCTGGCGTTGGAAAGACTGTGACTGCAAAATATATTATGAGGGAGAATGGTGATCTCATGACCGTTTATGAGAACGCGCTTTCCTCCTCCAGCCTGAGACAGATCCTCTCAGACGCCCTTGCGAGAATGGGCAGGATCAGTCCGGTGAGCAATATCGGATTCGACTACCTTTTCAAGGCTATGAGAACACTCTCCATGGAAAAGAAGAAAAACATACTGCTGGTCATAGATGAAGCAAGAAACGTTATCAGATCGGATCCGGAAGGTTTCCGCAGCCTGGTTATGGCCAGCGAATCCTACGGGTTTGGACTGTCCACTCTTCTCATTTCAATCGAGAATCCAATGGTGTACGTCCAAGGAGATCTCATAAGACCTGGATATCCTGTGTTCATGCTCAAATTCAGCCCTTACACAAGGAGTGAGCTGTTCGGTATATTGAAGGAACGCTGCGACCAGAGCCTTGTTGAGTCGGCATATGATGATGTTCTTATTGATTTCATAGCCGGAATAGCGGAGCAGTTCGGGAGCGCAAGAGTCGCCATTGAACTACTTCAGAAGGCTGCCCATCTTGCCGAGTACAGGGGTGGAGATTACATATCCAGCGACGACGTGCGGGCTGCCAGGGCAATGATTAATCCGTTTTTCACAGAGAGCAAGCTTTCGGAACTTGATGCGGGTGAACTGATTGCCCTGCTTTCCATATGCAGGTGCATTGGGAGCGGTATAAGAACCAATGTCAGCTGCGTTTCAAGGTCCGCGGCACAACTCCGGGAGGAATACAGCATGCGGAGGATCAAGAATTTCAATCTGTACAGGATTTTGAGAAAACTTGAGAATTCCGGACTGATAGAGAGCAGGATTGTTGGACTTGGAGATCGGAGAGGAGTGAACAAGGTGATCGAGATAAACGATCTTCCTGTATCAGTACTTTCAGAAAAGATCCAGAGTCTTATTGAAAGGCTTCTCTAATATACCCATTGATTTTCTTGCCCATGATATTATGAAGTCAAAGCTTTCGAAGGATCTTTCAAGAATTTTCCTGTAAAATTCCATGTCTATTCCATGATCTGAATCATCTACGTCAAACAGGCTTTTGCTGTTGTCTATAACGGAGATATAAAATTCCTGCCCCGGCATGATTTCAACCTCACTGCCGAATGATTCCATCGCCCTCTTTGCCATGTTCCTGACCCTGTACTGATCCTTCCATTTTGAAGGTGAGACTCTTATGCGGAAATCATCACGGTCAGACTGCCTGATCTTCTCAATGTAGCTTCTCTCCAGATTCTTTATTGTATCGTACCTTGAGGCGATGTCCGATACACTTCTGCAGTTCTGTAAAATTGCAAGTGCATCCATCTGGAACTTCCTGACTATCCCGGGCGAGTTTTTCTGTCTTATCTCTATGCCGCGAACCTTGAAAGATCCGTCTTTCCTCAATCCTATATACCTGTTGACAGCACCTATTTCGCTTCGTGATGGGAGGAATGCTATCCATTCATATTGGCCGTCTGTCACTATGTCTATTCTGGTCTTTTCCTTTATTGCGGAAAGCAGGCGATCTATTGATCCTTTCCCGCTGATCCAGAGGGAGTCAACTATACCATGTATGACTGAGAATCCCATTGATTCGGCGATCTTCATGGCATCTGAGAGACATTTTCTCCCCCTGGAGGTGATTGATTCATGGACCTCGATCTTTCCAAATTTTGCATTCTTATATCCTGTATATCCAAATGAGGTGAGCAGCATCCATTTTAATGCAGTGTCTCTCTGACTGTAAACTGGATCGGATCCCTTCACAGATTTATAGTGAAGCCTTGTTTTGAGGAGTCCCTCGAGAGCCATGGACAGAAAACCTCTTTCTTCCCTCACGGCATAGTAATCTCCATCTTCCCCCGCGATGTTCCTGAAAATGGTCTCAGGAGACAGGTTATAGTTGACTATTATGCTTGGATACATTGATGAAAAATCTATCTCAGTAACGTCTGTGTATATTCCGGGAGTGGGTTGCAACACTGTTCCGCCCATATCCATCCTTGAAAGATCTGAAATGTTTTTTTCTGATTCATAGTCACTTTTGTACAGTGGCACAAGAACGTTATTTTTTATGGCGTATGATATTTCAAGCGATGATACCGCAGTGCCCGGAGTAACATATGAGACTATGGAAGGTGGAAGAGATGACATCCTTGACACTTCCATTAACCCAGAGATACCAGCTTCACTGTAAATGAACGAATTTTCCTCTATGCATATCTTTCCTTTAAGGCTGACCCTTCCATTATTGTGATGTACCTGCCCATATGAAGTATATGTTCCACCGTTTGAGAAGTGGCTTGCCGGAACTTCAATACCTGCGTCCTTTACGGCAGAGATCAGTCTTCTGAAAAAATCATTATCATTATTGTAAATGACAAATACAGACCTGTTGATTTCATCGATCAAATCACCATAAGCCTTACGCGATGGCTTCGTTTCTCTGCCATTGATTTCCATGATTGTTATTTCGTTGTTGCGCATCCTGCCGCTTATCCTGGTGAACGGAATATCTGGATCATGATCATCCAGTCTTTCCAGGGGAAAAAATGTGAGGTTGTTTTCTGAAGTGTATCTCAGTTGCGGGTTTATGTCGGCGTTGTATATGCTGAATTTTCTCCCCACTCCCATGCAATCGATTGCATACACCAGGTCCTTTATTTTTGAAGGTTTTGTGTGAATCTTTACGCCCATGAATGTGCCATAGATATCTTTTCCCTCCTCCCTCACATAATTTTTGTAGTCGGAGTTATCAAGCTGGTTTTCAAGAAAATCCATGTCGTATTCCGATCCGGATATGAATATCCAGGTGTCGTTTCTTTTTCTTTCCTTTGAAATCTTATCTCCTGCATAATACCACAGTTCTATTATATCCAGGCCTGTGGCATTTATAAGATAATCATTCATTTTCTATCGTTCAAAATCTTGTCTACATCTTTCATGATCTCTATAAGTATGGAGACTATGAATCCTATTTCTGGATTCATTCCTGCAGTTGAGACTTCAGGAGAGTGCAATTTTCCCATTTTTATAAGCTCATGAAGATATGGTATATCCTCCGATCTCATCATGGATTCCATTTTGCCGTAAACAGCGGATATGGAATTGAAATACTGTCTTACTGTAGGGGTGCTTCTTCCCATGTGTACAGACCTTTCCTGTATTTGGTGGTGTCAATGGGATTGTAGAATTTCTTTCCAAAGTAATTCTCAAATATACCATGCTGGCCAACAATAAGCGTTTCCATGATGCATCCGTAGAAATTGCTTTTGATCCTCATGATATCATAGAGACTCTCCATCACGTGGACTGACCAGGAATCAATGATGTCGGATCTGATGCAGATCATGTACGGGTAATTGTCCGATTCCATCAGTATTCTTTCCAGCTGATAGGGCGTAAGAATTCTCTGTATCTTCAGTTTGCCGCCGGCATCATTCTGCTTTATGACCTCAGGATCTATTATTATTCCATCAGACAGTATGAGATGTATAGTGTCCTCTGACCGAAACTTGTCCAAGAACGCAATAACAGACGACTGCTCAAATTTATCCTCTCTCCATATCTTTAGTCTTCCTGACATTAATTACATAACAAAGAGTGACAAAAAAGCTTTGTGCAATGTTTGTAAAATGAGCAAGTGGTTCTACATGCGCCATCTGTAATTAAAAATGAATATAATATATGCATATCTATAATAAATTATCTGATCCCGTATGGCGTGGTTTGTGTTCATGCATGCTGAAGCTGGGATAACATAAAGTAAGCAGTGGAAAAATCTTAATTAGACTGTGACTGATTTGCAGCCATGACGATCAAGGGAATAGTAATGGCTGGAGGTAAGGGCACCAGACTCAGGCCGATCACATACTCAATACCGAAACCAATGGTTCCAATAGCTGGAAGACCGTGCATTGACTACACTCTTAACTCATTTTTCAATGCCGGAATAAAGGATGTTATAATAACAACAGGATACAAATTTCAGGCTCTGATAGAGGGTGTGCTTGAACATAAAAAGCCCGACCAGAACATATTATTTTCCGTTGAGATGGAACCCGCAGGGACAGCGGGCAGCATAAGGATTGCTGGAGATTTCGTGGATGATACCTTCGTTGTGGGAAGTGGCGATGTACTGGCTGATTTTGATATCAAGGAACTAATAAAATTTCACAGGGACAGGAAATCAAAGCTAACAATAGCGCTGACCAGCGTTGAAGATCCTTCCCAACTTGGCGTTGTAGACCTTGAAAATGACCTGGTGAAGAGGTTTATAGAGAAACCTACAAAGGAGGAAGCGTTTTCAAATCTTGTCAATGCCGGTATATACGTAATCGAACCAGAGATTCTCGACTTCATACCGCTTAACAAGCCATATGACTTTGGCAGGCAGCTTTTTCCAGAACTTCTGAAAAGTGGTTTCAAGGTTTATGGATTCAAGGCCAACGGAACATGGCTGGACACCGGAAGACCAAACGACATGATCACTGCCAATCAGATCATGACGAGAAAATACGGTAACAGAGTGAAGACAGAGAACGTGGACGGCACGGTGATAATGCCCCAGAATCCAACCGGCCTGAAAAACGGGATCATCAAGGGTTCAACGTACATAGGAAACGGGGTTAACTTGGGTAAAAATTCAACAGTAACTTCTTCCGCCATCTATGACAACGTAACGATTGGGTCGAACGTGGAGATAGTTGATTCCATGATCATGGACTCCGTTAAGATAATGGACGGTACCAAGATTTACAAGTCTGTGATAATGCGCCAGACCTCCATAGGAGAAAATTGTGAGATCAACCAGAGCGTACTTTCGCCCAGATTGAACCTGCAGAGTAATTCCAGGGTATACAATGTATCGCTCTCTTCAGAAGTAGTAGAAGACGAAAAATAGAATAATTATAACCACGGCCACACCGATGAGTGCATAGACCATTTTTCTGCTGCTTCCAAAGATGATTGGGATGGGGCCGATCATGATAATGCCACCAAAACTCTTTTTGCTCTCCCCCTGAAGATCGGGTTCATCGTGGTCCTCATCGCGTTCGATTGAAGTTGAAAATGGAGCAAAAAAGAGGATGAGAAAACCAAAAATAATAATGATGACGGGTATCGCAGAAACTGGATTTGTTGAAAAGAAAAACGGGAATATAATGAATAAACCGACCGACGCCAGTCCCATTAATGAAAATATCACCAATAAAACAACGCCGAATAGTATAAGCGAGAATCCTACAGCAAAATACTTCATCTTTACAAGAAACCTGCTTTTTGCAGGATAAGCAGATCTTCTGTCGTTAACTGTTCCCCATTTTTAAATTTATCAAAAAGTACTGTAGCCTTCTTCTGGAGTTCCCCTTCCTTCTCCTTTTTCTTGGAAGTCCTGTCTTTTGTCCTTATGCCATAAATGACCTTTTCCAGATCCCTGAGATCATTCTTGGCCTGTATGAAAGCCTGGTGTTCCTTCTCCGACTCCTGATTGAACTTGATGAATGTCTCGTGGAATTCATCTGATTTTCTCCTTGTCTCATCAAGCTCCTGAAGCATCGTATTAATCTGCTCACTGATGCGGGATATCTGCGATGAGATTTCCTCAATCTTTTTCTTGGAGTCCTCGGCAATTTTCTTTTTTTCAGCAATCTTCTGGTTTATTTCCTTTACCTTGTCGTTATTCTCCAGTTCCTGATCCAGAGACGCTTTCATCTTCTTGATTTCGTTTGTCAGTTTCCTTATCTCCGAAACAATCTTCATTTCTTCGGACTTCTCCAGAGCAGTTGTTTCCTGTCTCTTGATGAGTCTCTGAAGCTCCTTTTCCTTGGCCCTTATGTCTCGCTGGTCAACCCCTTCAACACCGGCTGACTCGCGAATTTGTCTGTACTGTTTTCTCAACTCAGAAAGCTCGCCATACTCTTTCTCCTTCTCTGGTCTGAGCTTCTGGACTTCCTCTATAAGAGCACTTTTCTGGGCAATAAGCTCCTTGACCTGATCTCTCATTTCCTTTACCTTTGCGTTAAGGATATCACGTTGCTGAGCATTATAAACAGCCTCATCGGCCGCTTGATCTCTCTTCTTTACGTGTTCCTCTACAATCTGCCTAATCAATTCACGCTTTTGTTCAAATTCAGGAAGAAGCTCACTCATGATTACCATTCATCGCAAAAGTAAAAGAGTGATTGTTCTTCGCAATAAATATCTTTCGAATGTTTTTGAGTTTCTCATTAATCCAGTGCGTGCATTTCCGCTTCCATAAATTCAAGTTGTATCAGTTGACCAATATGATATCCTGTGCGGGCTCCCCCGGAATAATTTCCAAAATATATCCAACCAAAAAGGACGACTGGAAAATAAATAAATTGCCGCAGAGCATAAAGAACCCGTGACCAGGGCAGTTGTGGTGCCAAAGGAAACAGCAGACAGTGTAATAAAAGAACTGCTGGCACGCAATCTGATCAGGAAAGATCTCAAGATAAAAAAATCTGGAGACAGTATTATAGTACCTGTAGATGAAACTGTTTTAGCCCCAAAATACAAAACAGTCGATGTTGAATTTGAATCCCGTAATATGGGCGAGAACCCCGTAGCAGCAATAAATAAAAGACTGCGCAGTGCAGGAATAAAGGCCAGAGTGCCAGAAAAATGGATACGTTATGGTGATGCGGTGGTATTCAGAAAGTTCAGAGGATGCTGGAACCGTCCCGTATTGCGCGAAATTTCCAAAGGTCTTAAAGCCAGAAAAGTTTACATCATAACCGGTCACATAGCAGGCCAGATGAGAGAACCTGAAATCAGACTGGCATATGGAAGGCATGGTTCAATAACCCATGTTGAAAACGGGATCAGATACGTGTTCGATCCTGAGAAAATAATGTTCTCCCCAGGAAACGTCAATGAGAGGACCGACATGCGGAACATCAGGATTGAGGGCGGGATTGTATTCGACATGTTTTCAGGAATAGGATATTTCTCACTTCCACTTGCAAAATATTCCGGGTGCAGTGAAGTAGTGTGTACAGACATCAATCCATTGTCAATAAAGTTCCTGAAGAAGTCGGCCAGGATCAATGGTCTTTCCCATAAGATCAGGAGTGTCAACATGGACTGCAGGGATGTATCATTAAAGGAAAAGGCCACTCTCATAGTTATGGGAAACTTTGACTCATTTCTTTATATTGACCATGCGATCTCAAATTTAATGGATGGGGGGTATCTTTTGATCCATTTTCTTCTCTCTACCGAGATGTTGAAGGATGTGAACTCGTTCATTCAACGAAAATTTTCCATTTACAACACAAGGGTGGAGATAAAACAGGTGCATATCGTGAAATCTTATTCCCCGAATCACTGGCATATGTCTTCACTTCTCCGAGTTTACAAAAATACGAAGTAAATATATATGCACCACTAAAAATAGTAATTTTCTGGCTAACTGTGGCCAAAAATTTGTGAAATATCATATAAAGGATCGGTCCATCATGATGCACTACATTTTGAGATTCTGTATACAAGCCTGTCTGTTGCTTACAATTCGACTGAAACTACTTTCCCGGAGCCTTCATTTGTCACTTTTGGTGAACAATATCCGAAGAAATAATCCAATAATTTAAATATCTTCCTTGATATTAAGAAAAAGGTGGTACCTTGGTAAAAGTAGAAACATTGGACTATAAACCTAAACCAATAGATGAGAACTTCTTGGAAGATACGGCACACTACCCGATTACTGGAAAGCATCATGATCATGACGTCCGGGCTGAGGGAATTCAGAGAATGGACGCCACGGGTAAACCCTATCCAACAAAATTGGGTATACATGGAACAAAGGTCGCAGTTGACTGGGAATCCTGTGTGGCCGACGGGGCCTGCATGGATGTCTGCCCGGTGAGCCTTTACGAGTGGCAGCTTAACCCTGGACAGATGGGCACGGGCAACGACAAGCATATCGAGAAGGATAAGGAGCTTTATGCAAAATACAGAACGGATAAATGTGATCCTGTCAGGGAGAGCGAGTGTATTTTCTGTATGGCTTGCGAAAGCGTTTGCCCCACGAGAGCAATAAAGATCAGCCCATAAATAATTTTTTTAATCCCAAAATTATATTATTTACCTAGGAGAAGCCCCATATGTCCAAGATAGGTTTTCTGGGATTCGGAATGATGGGGTCCATCATTTACGGGAAGGTCGATGCCAAATTTCCAGTGAGTTGTGTGTACAACAGAACCAGGGAAAAGATTGTTGGCCACATTTCAGACAATACTGAAATAGCTAACAATCCTTCTATGCTGTTTCAAAATTGTGATACTGTGTTTTTATCGCTTACTGATTCCGGAGCGGTTGAATCCATTCTCCTGAATGGAGATTCCGCTGCAGATTATATAAGAGAGAAAACGACGGTGATAGACCTTAGCACTGTGAGTCTTAAGACCTCGGTCAGGGTTGCGGAGGCCCTTAAGAAAAGAAGCGTTTATTATCTTGATTCTCCTGTCATCGGAAGTACAAAGGCTGCATCTTCCAGCTCTCTTGTCACAGTCGTCGGTGGGGATCAGACTGTATACAATAAGATTGAACCTATGCTGAAAACCTTTTCTAAGCATGTTTACTACGTTGGCCCGAACGGTAGCGGTACTAAGGTGAAGCTCATCAACAATCTGGTCATGGGCACAAATATGGCGATCCTTGCCGAGGCCGTTGCAATATCTGAAAAGATTGGGTTGAAGAGTTCACTCCTGCTTGATATCCTAGAGGGTGGAGGAGCTGGTTCCAGAATACTTGATCTTAAGAAGGAAAAGATAATCGCAAAGGATTTTTCACCCGAATTCAAACTTGCGCATCAGCTTAAGGATCTCAAATATTTCATGGAGGTTTCCAGTGAGGAAAATCTTCCCTCGTTGATAGGAAGCATAGTTACTCAGATATACTCTGCAGCTCTTCGCATGAATCTCGGAGACAATGATATGTCTGCAGTATCTGAATTCAACAAAAAGATTGAGTGAACATAGTGGAACAGGTTGTTTACATCTACTTCTTTGCTCTCACACTTATCCTTCTTGGCTACGCCTCCTACGGCGATATACGTACTAGATCCGTGAACCCATTTCTTTTCGTTCCTCTGGTCGCCGCAGGCGCTATACTGGATATTCTGTCTGGAATTTCGCCGCTCTTCGTAACCGTTGTTCTCGCATTGTTCCTCCTGACATTTGTACATAACAACCTTCCTGTATACATTGCAACGGGCACAGCTATTTTTGCGGCAGGCTTTATCTTTTTGCTTCAGTCTCCATTGCTATTGTCCGCAGTCATATTCATGTTTTTTGCCTATATTCTTGGGATTGGTGAGAAATTTTTCGGTATTGGAGATATAAAAGCATTTCTTTCCATTTCCCTGTCTTTCCTCAATCCCATAACGATCCTGCAGGTGTTCCATCCATTACCATACGGGGTTCAGTTTCCGATGATTTTCCTGTTGATTCTTAACGCCTCTCTGGTTTCTGTCTTCTTCATCCCTTACCTCCTGTTGTTGAACATTCGAAAAAAATCTAAGATCTCTGTCATGTCGCTGTTTTCCATAGAATTCGATCAGAAAACACTCGAATCTCACCCTGAAAGATATTCTACCAGAGAATACAGGGGAAAGAAGTATTTGCTCTTCAAAACACCCTTCCTGCTTCCCATATCCATAGGATTTGTGATTGCCATCATTTCCGGTATGTGAATGTAAACACAAGAAGTAATTGCAAATATATGCATAGTGTATTCCTTTCCTAATGGATTATCTGATCACTGGCATATCCGGAATTATAGGTCCGGCTAAAAGGAAAACTAATCCTGTTGCCGGTTCCGATGCAAACAGGATCACCTTTGTTGAAGGTGAAGGTATCTTCATAAGAAACGGCATTGTGGAAGATATTCTGGATGCGTCAGGGTTCAACTCATTGAAAAAAAAATACAGAATCAGGGAAATTGATGCCCGCGGTAACATAGTGATGCCTGGATTCGTTGACAGCCACACCCATGTCGTTTTTTCTGGAACCAGAGAGAACGAGTTTTATGAGAAACTTGCAGGCATGAGCTATCTGGAGATTCAGGAAAGAGGAGGAGGAATATACAGGACCTTCAGGGATGTTGCCTCATCTTCTGAAACTGAAATTTTTCGGCAGACCATGCGCAGAATATACTCTGCTGTTTCCAACGGAACCACCACCATGGAGATGAAAACCGGATACGGAATCGACAGGGATAATGAAGCAAAGCTGATACATGTAATGAACCGCATCAGTGGAACCAGTCTTATAAATGTGAAGAAGACGTTTCTTGGGCTCCACGTGATTCCTCCCGGATTCAATGAAAATGAATACACTGATCAGGTATGTAACCAGATGCTGCCTGAATTCTCCAGCGACGTTGATTTTGCGGACATATTCTGCGATATGGGTGCGTTTGGCACAGAATCGCTTTTAAGGTTGGAGAATAAGGCTGAGGAACTTGGCATTCCTTTGCGAATGCATTCCAACGAGATCGCAGACATAGGCTGCCTCGATCACATTTCCGGCAGCGGAGTGGTTTCCGTAGACCATCTGATTAAACTCTCTGACCGGAACCTTGAGGCGATAGCGAAAAGCGGTGCAATGGCTACGTTGCTTCCCATCACTGCATACAGTCTGGACCCTTATGAGATGCCGGATTACAGGCGATTTATGAACAGGGATATTCCGGTGTCTATCGCCACTGACTGTTCTCCTTCTACGTACAGCTCCAACATCCTATATGCGATATACCTTGGTGTGAGGTTTTCCCACTTCACCATAGAATCTGCTATCAATGCAGTTACAGTCAACCCTGCATACTCACTTGGAATTTCCAGCGAAAGAGGATCAATAGGTATCGGAAAGAAGGCGGATCTGCTTGTCCTGGATGTGGACGACTACAAAAAGATAGCCTACGAATTTGATTCAGGTATAGTGAGGTATGTCATGGTAAACGGCATACCTGTAATCGCAGACAGGTCTCCGGGACGCCGGTTGCGGAATTACCTCTGATGAATCCTGAATCTCAGAAAATTAACCACCGCCTTATTGTGAAGTGATGCATGCGCATGTTCTCCATCCGGTGCATTTTTGCCAGATCGTTGAATTAACAAACTTTAATTTTGACCTGAAACTCTACCTTGAGCCAATGAGAAAACCTGACGTTCAAAACATCATAAATAAGCTCAACGAAATGGGTGCAAAGAAAATTCTTCTGCAGCTTCCTGACGGATTGAAGCCGCAGGCCTATGATCTTTTCAATGCACTTTCCAGGCAATTTTCTGTCGTGATATCCTCCAGTGGTTTCTATGGCGCATGCGATGTCGGTACTTATGAAATGTACAGCGATGTGGACTGTATCGTTCAGCTCGGACATTCAATAATGCCCAATGTAAGATATCCAAAACCTGTTATATTTGAGGAGTTCTTTTTCGAACATGATTTGGATCTTGAAAGGATTTCACTCGACATCCTCAGCGGATATCACAACATCGGACTTCTGTTCTCGATCCAGTACATGCATCTTGCAGCGAAGGTTGGTGTTTTTCTTGCGGGAAAGGGTTTTAATCCCATTATCGGAAAACAGGATCAGAGGATGACTTACCCTGGCCAGGTGATCGGGTGCAATTTCAGTTCTGCACATTCCATATCAGGTGATGTGGACTGCTATCTTGTTGTCAGCACGGGAAAATTCCATGCCATTGGAGTGCAGTTATCCACGGAGAAAGAAACATTCATCCTTGATGTGAACGAGATGCGGATATTATCCATGAAGGACGAGACTGACAGATTCCTCAGAAAGAGATACGCCAAGATATCAAGAGCAGTTGATGCGAAGAACATCTGTGTGGTTGCAGATACCAAGATTGGTCAGTACAGAATCAAGCTTGCTGAGTTGCTGATGAAACAGGCCACATCTCTCGGACTCAATCCAGTACTGCTGAAGGCCGATGAGGTGAAACCCTCGGATTACGAGAATCTCAGATGTGATGCAGTCGTATTCACGGGATGCCCGAGGGTATCTATTGACGATGAGGATAAATTCAGCATGCCTATACTCACTCCTCCTGAATTCCAGTCACTGTTCAAGATAAAGTCACCTGGTCGCTATGTTATGGATGAGATAAGTGCTGTCGACAGTATGCCCTAGATCAGTTTTCCGATCAGATAAGTCGGACCGTTCCCAACGATCTCGCATGAAATTCTGTCAAACAGCTGCAATTCACCCGGAACCACCACAGGTCTGTAGGCATCATCCCTTCCCACCCATGTGTCATTTTTGCCCTTTTCCGTTATCAGAAGGCTTTTTATGCTGTTAATCTGCGATTCCAGTTTTTCCTTGATAATTGTTCTGTGGAAATCGCTCATCTCCTTTGTCCACTTTTTAACTGCGTTCGATGGGGGAGGATTCCTGTCGTAATCCTGAGTAAAAGGCCTCTGAGAGTATCTTGTGATGTTGCATATCTCAGGTTTTGTTCTGTCAAGCAGCTTCATGGAGTTTTCGAAGCTCTCCTGATCCTCGCCATGGTAGCCCGTGATGAAATCTGTGGAGAGAACTGAATCCGGATATCTTCTTCTGAATTCAGAAACAATACTCATGAAATCCTCAACAGAGTATTCTCTGTTCATTGCATCCAATATCCTCTGGTCTCCGCTCTGCACGGGGATGTGAAGAAACTTGAACACCTTGCTGGAACCGATGGAATCGAGAAGACCTGAAAGTATCTCGGATGTATTCCTGGGTTCCATCATTCCTATCCGCAGTTTGAAGTCTTCCTCGAGTGAGGTAATCGATCTTATGAGATCGGGAAGCCTGATATCAATATCTCTGCCATACGCAGCTGTGTCGAGTGATGTTATTCTTACCTCTTTCATCCCCCTGGCAAGCTGCATCCTCACCTGGCCAGTTATCTTTTCCACCGGTCTTGAGACAAGTTTACCCCTTGCGACTCTTGAAATGCAGAAATTGCAGCTGCCTGTACAGCCCTGGTTTATCGGGATACCTTCCATGATAGATGGCTCCCTTATTTCCACATCATCTAGCCGTCCTGAATAAAATGACCTGAATTCCTTTGGGGTAAGGACCTCTATGTTTTCGTCAGCGAGTGAACCCCCATTCACCGTGGATAGGCATCCCATCACCTTTACCTTTGAGGATTGAGAAAGTTCGGAGATCCTCTGGATCATCCTGTCCTCGGTAGGTTTGATCACCACACATGTGTTTATAATGGATATATCTGCCTCTTCCGGAGTTTTTACAATGCTGGAACCGTCAGCAAGCATCCTGTTAACATAGAGTCCTGATTCCGCCTTCGACAGTGTGCATCCATAGGCTTCATAGTATATTTTCAACTCAATCCCGATATACGGGCACATTTATGTGTCTAATAAAAACTTAACCGAAGGTGCTGATCGACAAAATCTTTCTACAAACTGATATGCAGGAAAGTTCCGATATTTCAGGGATGAGATAAATTGCCAAGACATTATGTGCCACAAAGACATGAACATTCAACACGCAGCCATTCCCGGGAAAATAGAGAGAAAGGCGTGCATGAAAATCACCGGGCAATTTGATACTCTGGTGTAAATACTACAATACACAAAGGAAAATATACGAACTTTAAAAGAAAAATCTATAAGTTATACACACGAAAATTCAATAATTAAACTCAAAAGGAATAAATACGCAAGTTCATTGCCATAATATGTCAGAAAAATTCAAGCCTGAGAAATTTGTCGACGAATACAGTTGTGATATAGTTCTCAGGTGGACTGGAATCGATCCTGCCCTTTTACCCATAGACGATCTCGACAAGGCAATAATTTGCATGCTCAGGCATAACGCAAGGATACCAAATTCTGAGATCTCGAAAATTCTCAAGACCAGCGAGGCGACTGTGAGAAGGCGAATAGCAGAATTGACAAGAAAGAAGATAATACTGGGCTTCGCAGCCCTCGTTGACCTGCAGGCGATCGAAAACAGCATAAAGGTATTCCTGAAAATAAACGTGGACAGCGAGAAACTTGACGCGGTCGCGGGAAGACTTTCCAACAACATCAACATACTGGGGCTTTACAGAAGGCGTGGTGAAAACGAAATAATCGCTGAAACTCTATTTCTGAATATGGAAACGCTCCAGAATTTTGAAGACATGATAACAAAGGTTGACGGTGTAACAAACTTTGAGACAATGATTGTATCCAAGGCATACAAAAGGAATCCCTGGGTCGGGATCTGATCCGCTTCCACTCTTCAAGCCCATGGAATATTCATAAATCTGGCCCATGCGCAATCTAGTTATGATTCCACATATTACCATCTAGCGATCCAGATGAGCGAAATTCTGAAGCTGGTAAAAAAATTTGATGAATATAGAAGCAAATGCCTGAATCTGCAGGCATCGGAAAATATCATGAGCAGGGATGCAAGGGCCGCCCTTGGATCTGGAATGGCTTCAAGGTATTCCCACGTGGATCATGAAACGCAAGAAAATTCTTACGGGGGTGCCTCCATAATTGAGGAGATAGAGGAGAGTGTGAGAAAGATGGCCTCAAAGCTCTACAGAAGCAAATATGCTGAAGTGAGGCCGATCGGCGGACATGTCGCGCTTGAGTCCACCCTTATATCCATTCTGAAGAAGGGGGATTCCTTCCTGTACATTCATGAGAAGGATGGCGGTTATCCGGGATACAGACAGGACATGATCCCCGGCATGTTCGGATTCACAGGGATTCCAATTCCTTATTTTTATGACAGGCAGGAGATAGATTTCTATGGCCTCGAAAAGGTCGTCAAGGAAAGGAAACCCAGGGCCATAGTTCTCGGGCAGTCTGCATTTGTGAAAGAATATGATCTGGGAAGAATAAATGAGATTGCGTGGAACTATGACCTGAAGGTTATCTACGACGGTTCCCATGTCATGGGTCTGATTGCAGGCAAGGGATTCCAGACAGATGCGATATTCAGATCTGATGTTCTGCTTGGATCGACGCACAAGACATTCTTCGGTCCTCAGGGAGGAATAATCCTTACCAATGACGGTGATCTAATAAATAGGATTTCGGAAAATATGATATGGAAGACCATGGATAATTATCATCCATCCAGACTGGCCGCCCTTGGTGTGTCCATGGAAGAAATGATCGCCACCGGGGAAGAATATGCCAGTGCAGTAGTGAGGAATTCAAAGAGTCTTGGGAAAGTGCTGAATGATCTGAAAATCGGTATAAAGTTTGATCCCTGGTTCAGTTTCACGCACCAGCTTATTATTGACGAGAAGTCAATATCCAGACGTTCACTTGACAGGATATCATTCTCCAAAACGCTGGAGAAAAACAGGATAATCGTCGATCGAGACGGCAGGATTGGCACTTCCGAGATCAGCAGACTTGGATTGCATGACATGGACAGGGTTGGAGAACTAATTAATAAAGCCTTAAGTAATGAGGAAGTTACCAAGGAAGTTACCGATCTGATTTCGGGGCTTCAGTCAAAATATTGGTGATGACAAAATGCTTGCAAATGACATTATGACAAAGAACATACTATCGATCGGCCTAGACACGAATGTTATAGATGCTGTCTCCCTGATGAGGGAAAACGGCATACATTCACTCCCCGTAATGGAAGGAAAGAAGTATGTGGGAATGGTTCTGTCCGGGGACTTGATAAGAAGGAGAAGCCTTCACACAAAGTCCAAGATATCCAGCTTTATAAGATACACACCAACTTTGTCTCCGGACAGTGATGTCTCGTCCATTATCAGTGAAATGAAAGATTCAGGCATATCGGCGCTGCCTGTGGTCAGTGACAGAACTCTTCTTGGGATTGTGACAAAGGCAGACATAATCAGGAACTTCGAGTCTCTGGGAAAATTTGACAGAATTACAGCCATTCACATCATGTCCCCCGATCCTTCCTACGTGACACCCGATGATCCCATTGACGTTGCGATGGAAAAGCTCAGGGAACTTGACGAATACGAAATACCGGTCTGCAATACAGATGCAAAATTTTTGGGGATACTGAGATTTGAAGATGTTATGAAGCTTATACTGAAGGATCCAGAGAAGATTACCTATGGGCAGTATACCACAGATAAGACTCCAACCAAGGTGATCGTCGGCTCCATAATGCATGAGGATGCACATGCAGTGAATCTCCACGACAGTGTTGTTAAGGCTGCAGATATAATGAACAAATATTATCTCCACATAGTGCCGGTTGTCGATGATGACAACAAGATAAATGGCGTCATAGGAATGAATGATTTGCTAGACCTGATCACCCCGACAGCAAACAATGAGGGTCTGCTTGTAAATGTTACAGGTCTCGATCATGGCGACGATGATCTTTACGATATCACATATTTCTTGACCGACAAATTCGCTCAGAGGTTCCTGCGGCTTGCTGGAGTTTCCTACGGTACCCTCAATATTCATGTGATCCGTTACAAGACCGAGGGCAGCGTGAAATATTCTCTCAGGACAAGACTTTCTGCGGGAAAATATTTCATGTCAATCAACTCATACGGCTGGAATTTTGGGCGCTGCCTGTCAGAAATTCTTGATGATTACGAGAACAGACTAAAGAAAATTAAGGAGCAGTCCTGATATGGAAGAGATGCTGGACAGCATACTGGATTATTGTGGCAAAAGATCCAGCTTTGCCGACGTAAGATTCATGTCCAGTGAGGAGAACGGCGTATCTTACAGGAATGGTGAGTTCCAGGGATTTCAGACTTCAAGAAACAGCGGTATTGCCATCAGGATAGTCAACAGATCCATAAGCTACGTTTTCACAAACAGCAGTGACAGGGATGAGATATTCAGACTCATAGATGGTGCCGTTGATCGATCGAACAAGCCTGGAAAGAACAGGATCAGCCCTGGTAATGCCACCAGGACGAAATGGAAGGTGCCTGCTTCAAGGACTCCTCTTGATATGTCAATTGATGACAGGATTGACATTGTGAAGGAAAACGATGAACTCATGAAAACACTTGGTGCAGATATCAGGATCAACGTCCTGAGTGACAGCGTAACGCATGAGCATTACATGAACACGATCGGATCATCCATCGAGGGAGAATTTCCAAGAATTGGGTATTCATATGTGGCAGGTGTTATGGATTCCGGAAATTTTGAGCAATCCTCGGCACAGTTCGGCATAACCGCCGGATATGAGGATTTCAAAACAATGAAAATTCAAGATAAGGTGGCCGGAGATATCAAATCCCTGAAAAATGCCATCAGATCCAGAGGCATAAAACCAGGAGTATATGATGTTGTCATAGGGCCGGAGATCTCTGGAATTGTAGCTCATGAATCCTGCGGACATCCAACCGAATACGACAGGATAATAGGCAGAGAAGGTGCACAGGCTGGAGAATCCTTCCTTTCAGGCAAGACTTATCCCTACAGGATTGGATCTGAAAGCGTGAGCGTGATAGACGACCCCACCATGCCTAAAAGTTATGGTTTCTACAGATATGATGATGAAGGGATAGAATCCAGAAAGAAGTATCTTTATCACCACGGTATGACAGAGGAGTTCATCCACAACAGGGAGAGTGCTGCAATACTTGGCGTTAAACCCAATGGATGCGGCAGATCATCTGACTGGGATATGGAGCCTATTCCCAGGATGAGTACAACATACATTGAACCAGGCGAATTCACACTTGAAGAACTCATTGAAGGGATAAAAGACGGACTTTACATAGTATCATACACGGAATGGAACATTGACGATATAAGGTACAATGAGAAATATGTGGGCAAGGAGGCTTACAGGATCACCGACGGAAAATTGGGCGGTTCTGTCAGGAGACCCGTGATTGAAACGACAACCACCAAACTTTATGGGTCTGTTGATGCCGTCTCCAGGGATCTGGAGTTCTCTGCAGGGACCTGTGGAAAAGGCGATCCTGAGCAGGGTGTTGATGTATGGATGGGCGGCCCAAACGTGAGATTGAGGAATATGTACATTAGTTGAAGGGATGATGAATGGAAATTGTTGACAGGCTTTATGAGAAACTTTCAAGATCAGGTTTTGATGAGATAATACTATCTCATTCTCAGAGCAGCGTCAGGCAGGTCAGATTCTCCGGAAGCAGGAAGGACATGGATGCTGAATGGGATGAATCTTCTCTGGGTGTCTTCGTTTCCCGGGGAAAGAGGATACTCGCACTTGTGATTAATGATATGTCTGTGGTTGACACAATCCCGGAAAAACTTGTTTCCATGATCTCCAGAATGCCGGAGAATCCTTTGTTCAACGGTATTTATAACAGGAAGGTGGATTCCTCCTCCGTCCCGGCACGCAGGCTCTCTGAGATCGACATAGTTGACAGGAGCATGACCATGATAAATGGTGCAATGGACAATGGTGCCGAGAAATGTGCAGGGCTTATCTATCGAAAAGAGGGAATCGAAAACATCAGGACAAACTATAACAGTGTTGAATTTCCGGCTGGCGGATACGAGATGCTTATCCGATCTTTCAGGAATGGCGACAGTGGCCAGGAAGCAAGCCATGCAGGAATGATGAGCGACCTGCATGAAAGTGATTTTGCCAGGCTTGGAGAGGAAAGTGCAAGAAATGCAACCCTGAAAACAAGCTATTCGGACGGTGTGGAAGGAAAGATTGATGTGATCATGTCTCCATACGTCATCGGAAACATTTTGACTTATTCGTCTGAATTTTTCTCTGCCGAATCCGTTATTTCGGGCCTGAGTTTCCTGCAGGACAGAATTGGACAGCCTGTTGCATCAGAATCGGTGACGTTGATAGACGATCCCCTTGATTTTACCGGCATCGGCGGAAGGATGTTTGATGACGAGTGCGTCCCGACCAGAAGAAATATGATGATTGATCATGGTGTTCTCAAGACCTATTTCCATTCATTTTCCACCTCCAAGAATTTCAAGACGGAAACCACCGGGAATGCTGGAATTCTCATGCCTAACTCCTGGCAGCTGAAGCTGAGCGGAGGTGAAAGAAAAATAGATGAGATGATAGCATCCATGAAGAGGGGATTATTCATCCAGAACACCTGGTATACGAGATTCCAGGACTACAGGAATGGAGTCTTCTCAACGGTTCCCCGCGACGGAATATATCTTGTAGAAAATGGTGAAATAACAACACGCTGGAAGGGAGTCAGGATAAGCGATTCGGTGCCCAATATATTGAAGTCGATCAGCGAAACCTCAATGGAAACAAGGAAGGTAAAATGGTGGCAGGAAATAGCCGCAACAGAAATGCCGTATGCACTTGTAAATGATGTTAACATCACGAAAGCGTTTTGAAATTTTTGCTATCCTGGAACTTGCGTCCCCCAACCCATGGGTGAGATTAAAGATCCACTTCCAGAAAACCTTTGTTTTCTCGAACATTATAAGTTTTCAGGGGATTCCTGGAGTCACTGTATTCACATTTCATTTCAGGCTTTATCTTCGCCTCGGCAAGCAGATCGCCTGTAGTCACGTCAAATCTGGCCCCATGTGCAGGGCATACGGCCTCCCTTCCCTCCACATAATCGATGAGGGCGCATCCCATGTGGGAACAAACGGGATTCATGGCATAATATTTATCGTTGTACCTGACGAGAAGCACGGGTGTTCCAGATACCCACGCAATGACTGAATTTGTTTTTTCAAAGATCCGGGTGGAAATTGATACCTTTCTGTAAGTCATGATTATTGAATAATCAACGTGACCAAATAACTTGCACCTCACATATTTTTCCGATCCATATCCAAGCTCAGATATGGATGCGTAATATTGCAATTTGGTTCTGCAGTTTGCCAATCTTTAATTATTACGTTGTTATAACAATTACTATGACTGGTTTGCTTAACGTTGGAGATAAAGCCCCGGATTTTGAATCCGTGGACGATAATGGAAGAAAAGTGAGCCTTCACGATTTCAGAGGAAAGACCGTTGTCCTCTATTTCTATCCGAAGGATGATACACCAGGTTGCACTGCCGAAGCCTGCTCTTTCAGGGACAATCTGGAAGAATTCAGAAAGAGGGGTGTGGAGGTTTTGGGCGTGAGCATAGATTCCGAGAGATCCCACAAGAATTTCAAGGAAAAGTATAGTCTTAATTTCCCTCTTGTTTCGGATAAATCCAGGGACATTGTGGAGAAATATGGTGCAACCGGTGACTCAAAGAGTGCGAAGAGAGTCACATTCATAATCGATGGAAATGGAAAAATAGCCTACGTATACGGTAAGGTCACGCCGAAGGATCATTCTCTTGAGGTGCTGAAGAAACTTCAGGAACTGAAGCTGGTCCAATAAATAGTGACATCATAAAAAGAGATTGACCCTCTATAATTTTTGTTCTCCTTATTTCATGGGTAAATCTTTATATTGAACAATGTATCTTTTGATTAATGCTAGTAAGAGATATAGACAAGAAACTTGATATGAGACTTGTTCTTAAATTGCGTCAGAATGTCGAGTTTTTTTGACGCCACAAATGACATAGACGCCAAGCTGCCGGTTTACATATTCCAGGCTCAGGATAACACGACCTGGATGAGCGTCTATTTTCCCAAAGATGCGAAAAATCCAAAAATTTCCCTGATTCTTAAAAAGTTCAAAGCTGTGTCGAAGGAAGATACCAGCGTCATAGATACCAGAATAAATAATGTGAAGGATCTTGCAGTGATAGAGAAGCTGATGGACCTGCCGTCCCTTGTCATTAACAGATCCGACATGTCAAAGGGGTTTCTTTATGTATATGCCAGATTTCATCACACTGATCTCCCCAGGGTGTCAGGTCTATTATCCCAGTATACCTCCGACAAGGATAATTCCAGGGTGGAATGGCTCGGACCAAGCCCCGGAATAATGAAGATAGCTGACCTGATAAATTCAGAGTATTCAATCTCGTTTGTAACTTATACGGTGAAAGTGAGCAAAAGGACTCGTATCCTGTACGAACTGTCGAAGGAAAATGGAATTGTCGCCGAGGTAAAGAACGCACGAAGCAGGAAACATGGATTCAGCGTGATTGTCTATTCAGATCACAACCTTACTGGAAAAATAAGCGGGATAAAACAGATATCTGCAACAGACATGATATACCGGGCTGACATCAAGAACCGATTCCTAGAACTCGTCAGGGATGCCTCCAATAAGGAGCACATCATGAGAATGAGATATTTTGTCAAACCACGGGATGGTGCAATCGACGTAACCGTGTTCCTTCCCACAAGAAGCATTTACGAATATTATTCAATCCTCTTCGAAGTTGCGAGAAACAAGAGAACTATGTTTACGGTGAAGACTCTCATGCCGTACAGTCCTGATGTGTGGGAGTTTCTGTAGGTTTAAAACATTCGGTTATACAATACTGGCCAGATCTTTCCTGACCAAGAATTTTAAGCAGGTATGGGCATACATCACAATCAATGAATAATATTGGATAAGCCATCGCATAAACTTTTTGTGATGTCTGCAGGACTTAGAATCAGTTGTTATTAGTGCCAGCATCTTTTCAGAGTTGAAAAGTAAAACAGAACAAAAAATTATGATGATTAAAAATTTAATATTTCTGTCCGTTGTACATTTTAGGATCAAGGTACAGAACAGAAACAGTGATCGAACTTAGTATCCATATAATGGATATGATCAGCAGGAGATAGTTGGGTTCCACCCACAATGCAACTATAAGAAGCATTGCCGGCAGAAGATATTTCAACACTCCCCAGAAGTACGCGTAAAGGTCCATCTAAACACAATCATCCGAAGAGCGAGCTTAGTCCAGCCATTGCATCTTCTTCAGAGGCTTCTGATTTCTCTTCCTTCTTCTCCTCTTTCTTTTCTTCCTTCTTCTTCTCTTCCTTCTTTGGAGATGAAGTTGCGACCGGGGCTGCTGCCATGGATGCAGCGTTCTTCAGAACCTCGTCTATCTTTACCTCTTTCAGTCCTGACACCATTGCCTTTATTCTGGCATCGTCCGCTTTGACTCCTGCTTCCTCTAGTACTTTCTTCAGTTTAGCCTCGTCTATCTCCTGCCCAGCTGAGTGCAGAAGTAGGGCTCCATATATATATTCCATTCTCTTTTTCCTCCTTTATCCAAATAGTGCGCCTAATCCCTGAGACACATCATCTTCAGTATTCTTGGATGATTCCTCGGGTTTATTAATTTCTTTCTTTTCCTCTTTCACTTCTTCTTCGGTTCCACCTTCAACCTCGGAGAGCAGAGCATTTGCTTCCCTAATGGCCTTCAGAATGAAGACGCCCATGTTCTTCTCGTCTATGAAACCTGTCTCCAGCGAGAGGGCTTCTGCGGCAATTCTTCCCTTGACCAGAAGATCAGGTATTATTTCCGGTATAAGGAACATGGACTGAAGTGCTGTTTGTCTTGCCTGGGAGTATGCTGTGGCAACATAACCCATAATATCGTTTATTGTTATTGAAATCGATTCCTTCGGATAGAATGTGCCCTCTCCATATGCTCCAAGAAGATTGAGCCCTACTGTGAGCGGAAATATCTCGAGTTTTTCCATAAGTTTGGCCTTCTCCCTGGAAATGACCTCCCCCTTCTTGACAAAAACCGTATCCTTCTTGATTACAATTTTTCCCTTTTCTATTGCAGTGGATAGACCGGCCTTCTGGAATTCACTTACCATTGGGCCAGGGGGGAAGCTTGTTTCCTTTGCTTCGATGATTATGTCCTCGTCAGCAATTTCCCCGCCTCTTGCCGGTGCCTTCTGCTTGGTATGGTTAAGCATTTCGTAGAGCTTGAGCGGTGATTCTGATGTTGTTATAAGGGCTACCTGACCCGACGCAGATTCCTTAAATCTATCGCCATTGGGGATTTTGGCCTGATCAATAGCTTTCTCCAGAAGCCTGACACGTACCACCTGAATCCTTGCACTTTTCCTGAGATCTTTCCTTATCTGCTGAAGCTGGGAATTCCTGATTCCCTTTATGCTTGCGACAGCCAGTAGCTTGTTATCGGAAATTCTTTTGGATAGATCCGAAACCAGTTCTACCTTCCACTGGGCTGGCTTGCTCATTGCAGATCACCTGTGTTAATCCTTACCGCTTTACCCATTGTGCTCTTGATGTACACTGACTCAATGTTGCCCGTACCTTTTTCAAGCTTTCCAGTGAGCCTCTTCATGATCGCCAGAATATTCTCCCTGATTTCCTTATCCGACATCTTCTTGGTGCCGACAAGGACATGGAATGTTCGTCTGTCTCTGCTCCTGACCCTGACGGTTTTGCGAAGATTTGACACCATTGATGCAGGGTCCTGTCCTGGTGGTACCGGTTTCGGTATTTTTCCCCTGGGTCCGAGAACCTGTCCAAGGGTCTTTCCAACCGTAGCCATGAGTGTTGATTCTGCAATAAAAAAGTCCACCTGGTTTGCAATCTTCTTAAAATTCTTCTTGTCCTCGGCAAATTTTGAAAGATCTTCGGGACCATATACAAAATCGGCGATTCCTTTCGCTTTGGATTTGAGTTCATCAGATCCTATAATCGCTACTTTGGTTTCTTTGCCGCGGCCGTTTGGCAATATTATCTCCTCATTCACCCTGTTCTTAGGGTCTGCAAGATCGACGTCCTTCAAGTTTACTGCCATTTCTATGCTTTCCAGAAATTTTCTTTCCTTTCCATTCTGCTTTATTTCCTTTAACGCAAGTGCTAGAGAATCCTCTGCCAATTAAATCACCTGAATGTAGTGCTGACGAGATAACCTCTCCTACATCGATTAAATCTGCATTGATCCTTGCTTAATAAGAGTTTGTATCTCCTTGGGATCCTTGCCGTCTACGGTTATTCCCAGTGATACGCATGTTCCCAGAACTTCCATTACTGCACCCTTGAGATCATATGACATCATGTCGGAAAGTTTGGCTTTTGCAACATTCTTTATCTGATCAATAGTGGCGTTGCCGGCAATCTGCTCCTTTTTCTTGCCTGACCCTTTTTCTATGCCAAGTTCCTTTTTTATAAGTGCGGAAGTAGGCGGTATCCCGACCTTTATCTCGTACTTTTTCTGGGCTGGATCTGTCACTATGACTGAAACCGGGACCTGCATTCCCTGGAATGCTTTGGTTTTCTCGTTTATGTCCTTTATCACCTGTGCAAGATTCAGTCCCAGCGGTCCGAGAGCCGGACCCAGTGGAGGACCAGTTGTGGCTTTTCCGCCCTCTACCATTGTGTTGATCGTTTGTGGCATTTCAATTACCTGTTCAAGGTGAATTTAAGATTTACTATTAATCTTTTTGAATGGAATTTTCATATTGCAATTGATTCTTTTCCAGATGAGTCAATCCCTTTTACGCACGCCATCCAGGAATTCTGAAATGATTCTGAAAAACTCCTCCGGCTTCTCAAGATAAACAGGATGTCCTGCCCCCTCTATAATCTTCAGGACTGAAACTTTGCAGAGTTCCGAGTACTCCTTTGCAAGTGCAACCGGAACTGTTCTGTCCCCGGAACCCCATATGAAGAGAACGGGCAGTTTTATCTTTCCCAGGTCTTCCTTTCTGTTTTCAATCCACGCAGGGGCTGCTGCAATCACGCTGTCATGCAGTTCCGGCTGCGAAAGAGCTGACAGAATTGCCATGCCTCCTCCCATTGAGGCCCCGAGAATGTGAGCTTTCTTAACCCCTATTGATTCCATATAGTCACTTATGAACGCCGGACCTTTTTCGATGTTTCCCCTGGAGATTGCATATTTATCATTGGATGGAGACTCACCAAAGCCGGGATAATCAGGGGCATAAACACTGATGCCCATAGATGATAACCTGCTGAAGAGATCCGCCTTATCCCAGTCACTTGAAGTGTAGGACCACCCGTGCACGAGAATTATGCTTTCCATTTCGTCTTTTGCGTTTGAAAACCTGTGAAAGACCCTCCCGTTTCCAACGGTAACAAATTCCCCTTCAGTACTGTGATGCATGGCCATACAATTGCACCAATTCTTATAAAGTGCACGCGCAATATGATAGAATATTGCTTTATTCACCCTTCTGAAGAAGTCCCCGGTTCTTTAAAATCGAAGTCAGAATAAATTCCAGAACGTTTCAGATTATCCATTTCCAGGCTTAGGAATGTGTACCTCGATCTGATCTCGTTCAGGTTCCTTTCAAGGAATTTCTCCTTTGATCTGGATCTGTACCGTGTGAATCCCACAGATTCGTAATTTATATCCATGAGTATAAGAGACTGTGGAACTGCGATCCCTCCATACCTTTCAGAGGTCGCAAAGGGATCGGAATCGTCCGGGCCTTCAGAATGCTGTACCGCGTAAGCCATTATGGTTCTTATCTGCTGCCACAAAAAACTCTGAGCATAGAAATCAATGAATGTTGATCTGTTTTCAGATCCAACCTTTATCTCGCTTATGCTTCTAATTGTGTTTCTTCCGTCACTTCGACAGAAATTCCTGAAGTCGTGGGTTCCACGGAACTTTCCAAGAACATGCACGAGACCCTCAATATTAACTTCCCGGAACAGGTAATACCTGTACCACTTCATTGTGCAGTGCCTCGGGTTGAATTTTTCATCCACCGCTGCAAACGAATGAAAGGACATTTCAGCAATCTGTGAATTCAGGATTCCCATGAGTTTTTCAATGCGATCCCCGTATTCCACGGAGAAAACATTAGATACGGCGCTTACGCCCCTGTCCGTTCTGGCTGCTGATCTTATCTCAGAATTGATGCCCAGTCTGTCAATCTCTCTCTGAATGGTATCCTCGACGCTTCTTTCTCCATTGCCCCTCTGATACCCTGAAAATCTTGTACCGTCATAACTGAACTTGATAATGTATTTCATCATGATCCTCATTGAGTAATGCCAATGGTGATAAACTGATTTTCATAGCCGGCATGGGTGTGGCAGGTTCATATCTTGCAAAAAGGCTCCAGGATAATGGATTTGATGTGAAATGCCATGACCCCCGGAGAAGAGATTACTACCTGCCCTGCGGGTATGCGACCAACAGGAATCTTCTCCGTAAAGCCCTTGAAATCGTGAACATGGATCCTGACAGATATGTGATGTCTGAGGCAGATCACGTTTTCCTGTCCTCGGACAGATTTGAGATCAAATTTGGATCGTCGGGGCTTTGCACAATAGACAAGAAAAGAATGATAGAGGATATGAACAATGGAATTGATATCTTTACGTCAAGGCTCATCCCTGAAGCCGGTTCCTTAACAGTGGACGCCACCGGGATCTCCAGGGGACTGATAGGTAAATCAGAGAATGATTACAGCATGATCGCAAAGGAATACCTCTGCGAAAGTGGCGATCATGATGATTTTTATTTTCACTATTTTCCAGAAGGCAGGGGTTATTACTGGGAATTTCCTCTTGGCAACAGGTGGCACATCGGTGCCGGTTCATCTGATCCTGAACTCATTGATCAATATTTGGGAAACAGGAAAAGGATTCTTGTCACCGGAAGACGAATCAGGATCAGGCCTCTTTTTCAGGAATCAGCCATCGGAAATGTAGTGGCTGTGGGAGAGGCCGCGGGTTGTGTATCACCGATCACGGGAGAGGGAATCATGCCCTCAATAAGAAGTGCGGAATGCCTCTTCAAAGCCATCTCAGGAAGTGATGATATCCAGAAAATCGGAAGGGAATACCTTTCCTGCCTTTACAGGGAGATGGGGTATTACTATAATCTGTTCGACCTGTTGAAAAAGTCCCAGAATGGTCACCTGAGAGATATATCAAACCTGAAGAGTCTCAACATTGTCAGGAAAGATTTAAGAGATTTTGGCATCCGGTTGAGTCTTACCAGACTCCTGCGAAATTTCTTCTGATCAGATCACTCCGCCGTCTACCGGGATCATGGCATCCGTTGTGGCGCCGAATATCTCATCGTTCAGCAGAGAGATGAGAACGTTTGCCACATGCTCCGGTAAAACCTCGACCCTTAGGAGATTGGAACGCTTGTATTCATCAACCGTCTGCTTCTTTGCCTGTGCCCTCTTTTCAAGAACTCCGTTGGCCCATATCTTGGAGCCCTTGAAGATTTTGTCCGGATTTATGATATTGGCCCTTATTCCATATGGTCCGCCCTCCTTAGCCACGTAATGGCATATCTGCGCAGAGAAGGCCTTGGAAGAACCATATGAGAGCATCCCGACTCCGGGGTGCGTGAGATTTTTGGTTATGTTAAAAACAACGTTTCCCCCGATTTTCTGGGCTTTCATGATGATGAATGCCTCCTTAGTCATGAGAAAAACGCCCATTGAGTTCACCCTGAAGCTCAGCTCGACATCCTCCACTGTCGTTTCATCTATGGGTGCCGTCTTGAGGACGCCTGCATTGTTGAAAAGGACATCGACGCCGCCATATCTTAAGATAATGTCCCTGTAGAGTGAGCATACCTCTTTCTCCCTGGATATGTCGACCACAGCAGGATACACGTTTGCCCTGATCTGCGGATCCATTGAATCGACAACATTCTTCAGATCTGGATCGATGTCACACGCAACGACTACCGATCCGTTCTGGGAAAGCCTTATTGCAGCCTCCAATCCTATTCCGCTTGCCGCTCCTGTCACCACTGAGACCGACCCCTGGAGATTCTTGTATAATGTCTTCTTCAGTTTAGCCTCCTCAAGCGGCCAGTATTCCATATCGTATGCTTCCTGCCTTGTTATGAACTCATGCCTGCCTATCGATCTTGCAAGAGAGTTGACCTTTATGCTGTGAATGAACTGATCCATGACTATGGAGGCTTCCTTCTGGCTTATTCCAGAAGTGATGATGCCCCAACCCCTTATGACTATGATGGTTGGATAGGGATCATGCATGGGAAAACCCTTCACGTACTTCCCGTATTCAGCGGTATAGGTTTCCGCAAAGGAGTCTATCTGCCTTAGTATATCGTCGATTTTCTCGCAGTAAAGATAGTCATACTTTGTCCTTATGAGCATATCAGGTGTGGCGGGGCCTGATTTCTGGAATATCATTGCTTCCTCGGACTGTGCGATCTTCATCGCGATTTCATCCCTCCTGACCAGGAGAATTTTTTTCCTCTTCCTTGAAAGTGACCCTCTGATTCTGGGGAGCCATTGCTGGTAATCGATATCGATATTATCGAACTTTTTAGCCAGTATGTTCTTTTCAGCATTGCTGAGATATTTCTCTGCGCTGCTGACAATGGCGATGTGATTCTCATAGCTTTCCCTTGCAGTTTCACCGAATGTGAAAAGTCCGTGTTTCTCAAGAATTATTCCCCTGATGCCGCCGGAAATTTTTGGAATAATATGGAGAACCGCCTTCGCAAGCTTGAATCCTGGTGGAATGTATGGGAGGACGATAACATTGCCTATTATGGATGCAATATCACTCTGGCTCTTTCCAGAGTTGGTTACGGCAAGAATGGCATCGGAGTGTGAATGATCCACAAATTTTGCAGGTATGAATGCATGGAGAAATGACTCCACTGAAGGAGAAGCCTCAGAAGGATCGACCATGCTCTTTCTCAGATACGATACCATCTCCTCGTCGCTCATCTCCTCTATGCTGGAGGCTGCTCTGAGGTCTTCAAGACGTAGTCCGGTGAAACCTTTTCTCTCAATGGTTGCCAGATCGGATCCACTTCCTTTTACCCTGAGAACAATGATTGATCTGCCGGTATGATCCGTTTCATTGACCTTGACAGAGGTGTTCCCGCCCCCATGCAGAACAAGGGTGTCTTCTGACCCCAGCAGGCGCGATGAGTAAACTCTTTCCTCCAGTGAATCTTTAAATTTCTCTTCCTTCCATCTGGACTCCATACTTCGTAATCACGCCACAAACTAATAATTGTTCACTTGAAGCGATCATCATGATCACTCTATTCTTATAAGCGGTCTGCCCGGCCAGGCATTTTTTCCTTTCTGTATCACAGCCTTATCCACATGGATCTCTGCATTGAATATCGTCCTGAAATAATCTGCATTTTCCCTGAGAACGGAAAGCTCATCGAATTTGTATATACTTACCAGGTTCCTGACCTTCATCGCTTCCGGAATCAGGGATAGAAGATTCTTCTGGATGCTTTTGGTTCTGTTTTCTGAAACCGCCATCATGACGCTCCGCTGATCATCGCCAGCAACATAGATGTTTATCCTTACGGGCTCCTTTCCGATGACCTTCAGAATGCTCCTGATGTCCTCCTCGACACGATCAATGTAAGATTCCCTCTCCAGGAGATCTCTGTCTATATTTTCCGGAGAGTATGAATCCAGTTGTGCATTTGCCACCGATCCCGGAAGATCCAGACGATGCCACTGTTCCTCTGAAACGAACGGAATTACAACGGAGAGCGCTTTCAGCCATTCCCCTGCGATCAACTGGAGCATTCTGGACCGAGATCCACCTCTCCTTTCAAGCCTCTTTATGTCGTTCATAACATCGAAGAAGATCGAAACTATTCCCTGCCTGATGTTGAAGTTCCTTATGGAGTCCACAAACGACGCCATTCGCAACCTGAATACGGATATGAACCACTTCTCAACTTCGCTCATATTTCCATTATCAATGGAAGTTGAATTCACGGATGAGAGAATCTCCACCAGAGACTGGTATTTCTTCAGAACTGACTGTATCTCGCTCTCCTTCCAGTCAATCACAGACTGCGGATCGGCTGATATGGACATGTAAAGGCGATATATGTCTGCAGAATATTTGTTTGATATGACGCTCAGTGGAATTGCGTTTCCCTTGCTTTTTCCGATCTTTGATCCTTCGACAATAACAAGACCTGATATTGCAATTCCATGCGGTAGGTCCTTTCCGCTGAACAGCGCAACATGATTCATGAGGTAAAATACGAGATGATTTGTCAGGTGGGGAGTTGCAGTCAGTCTCAGATCCACGCCGTACCAGTACTCTTTCTCCTTTCTTGCCTCCGTAATCTGTGCCGTCACATCACTGTCATACTTTCCGTCTGGAAGAGGATAACCCAGCATTATATGGTCAAGTATATCTGTGGTGATTTCCCTTATCTTCTCGAATATCCTGACCAGATAGGGATAGCATGTGTAGAGCACCGGGTAAATTGTGGAGTCTGAGAGTGATTCAATGATCCAGTTCTGATCGAACGGCAGTCTTGTCCCTATTCCCCTCTTTCTGGCACATGGCCTTTCCCTCAACCATTCTATGACCTCCTTGATCGACTCTCTATAGGATGAGGGAAAAATATCCATTGAATCGACAAGTGCCCTTGTGCGATCCTTCCACTCCCTGTTGGAATAATCGATAAACCACTGATCCTTCATGATTGCAACGATGACCTTCGCTCCTGACCTGGTCTCCGCAACCCTGCTTGTCTCGTATACAACGATTGAAAGCCCGAGCTTCTTCAGGTCAGCGATTATTGCATCCCTGGCCTCTTTCACGCTCATGCCAGAATAAACATCGTTCTGGTCGTTCAGCCTTCCGCTGTAATATTCTTCCTTGTACAGTATCTGAGTTGCTTCTCTGAGCTTTTCCGAGTCCTGCACAGACTGAATCTTCATTTTGCGATAGAGGCTTTCCACTGTATTTTTGTCATCCGGCACGTCTATGATCTTGATGGGATCAGGGTGAAAGTTTGAATTCATTATCCCCGCATAATCCCAGATTGAATGCCCCGGTACAGAATATACGATTCCTGTGCCGTTGTCCGGGTTCACTATTGTCGATTCGTAGACATTCACCTTTCGCCCTGACAGCGGTGCCTCGAACTCCTCGCCCAGTATTTCTGACCTTTTAATTTCCCTCACGAGAGATATTTCATAGTTCTGATAAACGAGCTTCTCGAATGATGATCTGGATAGTACCACTTTAGCCCCGTTCAGGGTGCACAGGAGGTAATCGCCCCTGTCGCTGATCCAGAGATTCGTCACGCCGAAAATTGTTTCCGGCCTTAACGAAGCGGCTACAAGCGAGAACTCCCTCCCCCTGAATATCACGCCCGTATATTCCTCAATGCTCACCTTGTCGATATCCCCGTCCTTTATATCGTCCTCGCCTACGGCATTCTCGTCCTCCACGCTGTAAAGCACAGGATAGGTCCCCTTTTTAATGTATCCCAGGTCGTTCAACTTCAGAAACTGCCATTTGACAAATTCCTGATAAACCGGATCGGATGTGGTAAATCTTCTTGACCAATCGATTGAAAACCCCATGAGGCTGAAGTCCTTTATTATTTCAGCAGAGAAGTAATCGGCAATGTTCTTTGGATCAGAAAAACTGGCCAGTGTTCTTTTAATTTCTTTGGGGTCATTCTCATAAAGTGACAGGTAATTCGTATACATCTTCACCATGGATTCATCGCCGGATCTTATTCTCTGTGAAAGTGCAAGTATTGGAGTTCCGCTCTGATGGAACGCCATGGGATAGAGCACATTGTACCCGTTGATCCTGTGGAATCTGGCAATGATGTCCGCCAGCAGATAAGTGCGGCCGTGGCCTATGTGCAGCGGAGCATTGGTGTACGGATAAGGCACTGTTATGAAGTACTTTTTCTTTTCCTCATTGGGGGAGGCGATAAATGTGCCTTCCTTCTCCCAGTACTGCTGCCATTTCAGTTCATTGCCGGAATCCAAATTCTGATTCACCCTTAAACTATAAGCACTGCTGCAGCAACAACGGTTGTCCATTCTCCTGATTTGAGGACGACACCAGTGGAGCAGATATTCTTCGTGGTCAGGATCTTGTCTTCAAGGACATATTCATTCTTGCTTTCGTCCCACACAAGCTTGTCCTGCAGGCCCATGGTGCTGGCAAGCATCTCTGCTGCTAGCTTTTCGGCAAAATAGCCCGCCACCTTTTCAGTCTGGCCGTAACTGTGGTGCTCGCTAAGGTAACCCCATTTCTTCTTATCTCTAGGAATGGCATAACCGATTGCCGCTGATATCATCCTGTTTAGCTCGTTTGATGAATTTCTTGCAAGAACCGAGAACAGGATCTGACCGTCTGAAAGGAGTTTCAAACCGTCATTCACGGAAACGACCTCACAGTTAGGAGGAAATATCGAGCTGATGCTTGACAGATTATACTGGGCGATGTGAGCATCACGCAGTGCTTCCTCGAATGACTGGAGTTCACTTTCTCCCCTGCCCACTCCCCTCGTAAAGAATATTTGTTTTGGAACCAGAGCTGACATCTATGTGGATATCTTTCCAACTTATATTATTTTATTAGGAATGCCGCAGTTCAGAAAAGTGCAGACGTTTTCGTTCAGATGTCAAAAAGTATTCGCGCCTTCTTACCGGTTGGATCGATATAGAGGTCATGGTAGGTTACGGCTTTTATCACGTTAAGAGGTTCCATATCATCCGGAATTTTCGCACCAACAGCTTTGCCCGAAATTGTATTTTTGGAAATCTTCAGATATGTTAATTTGTAAAACAGAACGGATCTGGAATCAACATTCTCGATGATAATGCCAAGCATTCTCACAAGAGCTTCCTTAAGATCTGTGAAATTGAATTGGAAATGTTTTTGCACGCTGGCCTTCAAAGTGGTGATATCAAATATCAGATCCGCTGTGGCAGAAAAAGCATTCATGAACAGGTCCCTGATGTCCAACCCAGTAACAATGATCTCCAGGTCCGCAGTGTGATCGATAATTCTGTAAAAATTCATCTAGAAAAAGGGATGGAATAAAATTCTAAAAATATTTACTCCGGTCTCTGCGATGATATGACCGGTATTGGTTCCTCAAGGTTCAACCCTATCTCATCCTCTCTGAGCTTCCTGCCTATGCTCTTCTCATAGAACGAGATTATAGACCTCTTCTCTGCCATGGTGTAGTCACGGAAGTACTTATCCTTCTTCAGAACCTTCCCTGTTCTTTCCTCATAGAGTTTCGCAGGGATTGAGTACTTTCTCTGTGTTGCGTCCCTGTACAGTTCGGGTATCACATTGAATGCACAGAATGGCACAACTCTTCCATCGGGCATTGCATAGTGGATATCACACCTCTCGACCCTGTCAACATCGTATGTGTAAGGGTCCATAAAGTGCATGAAACCTATGAACATGCTCTTGTAATGGAATGCTTTCAAGCCATGGTAATCCCCGCCGGTGAAGGCATTGTATATCATATCCTTCAGCTTGAAGTCCTTGGGCGCCTTGTCATAGTCGACGAACTTCTTTATGCTCATGAGGAGCTTTGAGGTGGATTCGACCTTTTTCAGTCTCCTGAAGCTGGAGTTCTTTATCTCATCGCCAAGTTCGCCTATGTACTCAAACATCCCCCTGACGTCAATGAACCTCGTTATGGGGATTATCTTGTCGCCATCCTTGAATATGTATGTACCCATTCCGCAGGCGAAGTGTATCGACAGTTTGTAGGTTTCCTGCCCCTTGAGTGCTTCCACGAAGTTAGAAACCTTGGTTGTAGACGGCACTGTGAAGAAGTCTTCTCTTCCAATCATTCCATCGGTCTGCTGTTCGATCTTCTTTATTGCTCCAGGAATTGTGATTCTCTGCTTCTCCCTCATCCTGTCGGGCATTCTTCCCACCAGACTCACAGGCTGGAAGTTAACCGCCCTGACGACATCGATGTTTGAGAGACCGAATCTTATCATGTCTCCAAGGTAACCGTCATTTATGCCTCCGATTACCGTCGGTACAAGGACTACTCCCATTGGAGCTTTCCTGTAGTTGTCAAGTGCTGCAGGTATTTCCCAGAAATTCTTGGGGTTTGATCTGGGTGTCGGGCCATCAAAGCTTGTATAGACGACATTTGATCCAGCCTCTCTTACTCTCTTGGGGAAATCCGGATCGAATGCTGCCCTTATGCTGTTGGTGTTGAGCTGTATGTGCTCATAACCTTCCTCCCTGGCTATCTTGATTATGTCTATTATATCGTCCCTTATTGTTGGTTCTCCGCCGGTTATCTGAACTGCATTGGCTCCAACAGGCTTCTCATTCCTCATCCTTCTCAGCATCATTCTTACCTGATCCTGTGAAGGCTCGTAAATTGGCTCATTCTCCTTCGCATAGAAGAAGCAGTACCAGCAGGAAAGATCGCACCTGTTTGTGACCACGACGTTTCCCAATCCAGTGTGTGACTTGTGTTTCACGCACAGACCGCAGTGAGTAGGGCAGATAATTTTCTCCTCGAGAAGGGCAACGTTAGGATTCAGGATCCTTATACCCTTGTCCTGCCATTTCTTTGCTTCCTGGTACATCTCGTAGTCTTCCCAGTACTTCTCTCTCGTTATTCCATGCTCAGGGCACTCTTTTATAAGTTTAACCTCGCCGGCATTCTCATAAACAATGGCCGGTATTCTCATCTGATCGAATTTCTCTTCGTCAGCGCACAGAGGACACAGACTCTCTGTCACCCTCAGTATTAGCATATCATTGGTGATCAAGTGCCCCTGGGAGTTCAAGAATTCTGCCACTGTCTTGAACGGTGAGTTCTTGCTTATCTCGAAGTCAGAAGCAAATCTGACTTCAGGGTACCTGTTTATTTCTTCGGATACTATCATTTTTAAGTTCACCTAATTGCAACAACTTAAAATACGATAAATTAAAACTGTTTTGTAGTTTATGTAACTAATAATGTTTTTGGTCAATTAGCATCCACAGCAACAATTGGGATTGAACTGCAAAACCTTTAATCATGGCTATCTTCAATTCATTAAAACTTGACTGCATGCCATTACTTTAGAACTAGGATTAACAAATAGTATGGACTACTTTAAAGCTGTTAATGCCGGGATCCGCTACGCTTTCAATCACTCCCCTGTTACTGCCTGGCTGATTGAAATGGACCAGGGGGTTTTCGATGAACCTGAAATCACGAAATTCAAAGAATGTTGTTTCATCAACTACAACCGGGTTTATCCACTGTTTGACAATAGGGATACTTTCTTTTGAACAATGAAGCGATCTGATCGTCCATCCGCACGTTTCATTCGGCATCAGCAAATGTTGCTCATACCAAGAATTATTTAGGGGATAACAGGGCTCACAGAATTTATAAATAATAGCTTAGGGATTACGGAGTAAGCGGGTGTGGTGTAGCCTGGTAACACGCGAGCTTGCCAAGCTCGTGCCTCGGGTCCAAATCCCGGCACCCGCATCCAGATTATATACATTACGGGGTTCTCCTGACATCAGTCCACTGCAAAGTTATGCTTTGGAAGTTTGTCTGGATTTCGCTTCGACTGATGCCAACGGGAGCCTTACAGGATTCTCCCAACTGTCCAAGCCCCCATTGCGCAAATCCTGTTGACCTGGTTTTTGAATGTCCTGAAAAATGATTCAAGAAAATAATTATATACTGAATATATTTTTATGTTTATGGTCGAAGACGGAAACGAACCAATTCCAAAATTCACTGAACTGCCCGAAAAATACAGGGAAAGACTTAACAAGATCCTCTCTCCTGGAGAAAACATAGAATATTCCCTGAGGTGTATTGCCGGTACGCACGCCCAGGGCATGAATGTCAGAGCTTACGGAGGTGGTGCAGCCGGTGAACAGCTTGGACATCCCTGGATGATAATCACCAACCAGAGGTTACTTCTTGTGTCAAAAGGATTGTTATCTTTTGAAGAGAGACAGTTCAGATACGAGCAAATTTCATCGGTGGAACTCAAGCAGGGAATCCTTGAAGATCATATCATCATAACAGGAATGGGCGTGAATGAGGACTGGACATTCTGGAAGAAGTTGAGAGACCATACAACCAGAGGAGTTCAGTTACTTCAGATGAAGATCAATCAGCGTGCACAGGGTCAGTCCGTTTCTGCAGGTCCTCAGGATCCTTTGACCGAGCTAAAGATGAGGCTTGTGCGTGGGGAGATAACTCCGGAGCAGTACGAGAAGCTTAAGTCGCTACTTTGAGTGGTCCTCTTTCGACAACCCCGAATTAATTTTTTTCATGATATATCGTCTCACATGAGACCCGGAATGCTTAACATCCTTTGAGGAGAGTATTGGGAAGTTTTATTTTCTGTCTTAAATCAGTTATACCATGGCGAGAGAAGAAAGTTTAGCTAGAATTTCCACAATAGGTGATGAGGAAAAACCTGAGAACCCAAGATTTTCCATTGAATTCATGAACAGACAGGCTGATCCCCTGGATAATTTCTATGAATTTTCAACCGGGAACTGGATCAGGACACACCCCATACCTCCCGATAAATCCTCCTGGAGCTCATCGGCAGAACTTGTGGAAAGGAACAGATACATACTTGGCAAGATACTTGAAGAATGCGCTTCCAAGGGTTATAATCAAGGAGACAGTGTTGAGAAAATGGTGGGGGATTTTTACATATCCGCAATGGATCTGGAAACCATAGAGCGACTGAAATTTAGCCCTATGGAAAAACTTGTAAATTTGGTTGACGGTGTCAATAATACAAGTGATCTGATCTCCGTTGTTTCAAATCTTCATTTGAAAGGAATACCCTGCCTGTTCTCTTATGAATCAAGTGCAGACGAGAGAAACAGTTCCATTTATTCACTCCATCTTGTGCAGGGCGGCCTCACACTACCAAACAGGGACTATTATCTGCTGGACTCTTTTGCTGACATCAGAAACGAATACGTCAGGCACCTGCAAAGAATGTTCATTCTATACGGTTTTTCTCAAGATTCCGCGAAAGAATCGTCAGGCACTGTGATGAGGATGGAAACCAGAATGGCTGAGCACAGCAGAAGACCTGCTGAATTGAGGGACCCTGAAAGAAATTATAACAGAATGGATACGGAGCTTGTCCGGTCCAAATTCCCCGGACTGCGTTTCGATATATATTTCTCCAGTATCGGGCTCCCAGAAACTGATTATTTCGTTGAAGGCCAGCCGGAGTTTTTTGAAAATCTGGAAAGTATGATCCAGGATTTTTCCATTGAAGACTGGAAGATATACCTCAAATGGAAAATTCTCCATTTCAGTGCTCCTTATCTGCATGATGAGGTCGAGATGGAGAATTTCAATTTCTTCCATAAAACCCTCTTTGGACAGGAGGTTCCAGAAAAGCGATGGAAGCGTGTCGTTTCTGTCATAGACAGGCACCTCGGGGAGGCACTTGGTAAGATCTATGTCGAAAGAGAATTCGGCGAGGACTCAAGGAAAAGAATGAGCGAAATGATCGACCATCTTCTGGAAGTTTTCACAGAAAGACTGCAGAATATCTCGTGGATGGCCGTCGAAACCCGAAATTCAGCACTGGCTAAGTTCAAGAGATTCAGAGCCAAGATTGGATACCCGTCGAAATTTATAGACTACTCTCCAGTGCAAATTCTATATGACGATTATCTCGGAAATATAATCAGATCAAATGAATTTGAATCCAGAAGGCAGATATCCAGGGTCAATTCTCCAGTTGACAGAGAACTGTGGGAAATGACTCCTCCAACGGTAAATGCCTACTTTTCGCCCACGGGCAACGAGATAGTTTTCCCGGCAGGAATACTTCAGCCCCCCTTCTTTGATCCTGAGATGGATGATGCTATCAACTACGGTGCAACGGGTGGCACCATAGCGCATGAAATCACGCATGGCTTTGATGATGAGGGGAGAAAATTTGATGCGGAGGGGAATTTAAAAGAATGGTGGACCAAGGAGGATGAATTGGCGTTCATGGACAAAGCAAAAGACGTCATTGAACTGTACAGTTCTCTTGAAGCACTTCCAGGCTTGCACGTAAATGGGGAGCTGACCCTTGGCGAAAACATTGCTGATATTGGCGGTGTAAGCATAGCCTTTGAGGCTCTTGAAAGAAAGCTCGAGAGTAATCCAGACTCAAGAAAGATCATTGACGGGCTAACTCCGGAACAGAGGTTTTTTATCGGATGGGCCCAGAGTTGGAGAATGAACATAAGGGACCAGGCTTTGAGATGGCAGATCTCCAACGACCCACACTCTCCGGATCGATTCAGGGCTGAAATCCCGGCCATGGTTCATGAAAAATTTGAGGAAACCTTTGCAAACTTATCTGCTCTAAGGAGCACCAACTTCAAAAAGATTAGAATATGGTGATGGGTGTTCCTGCAGCACCAAGAATACAAATTATGGCCCCTGATTCAATTAAATGTGCTTCGACATGGATTTATAGTAATATGCATTCATTACTGACTCTGATGGGATGCTTAAGAAGGCTGGATAGCCCTGATAAGTAAAATATCATCAGCGTTACTGTGGGATCACCGTAATGAAGGAGATGATCCCATGCATACTGGAATGGATATTTCGAAAAAGTATTGTATGCACAACCCTTGACAGGGATGGCAGAATTGTCAGAAGGGACGACATGGAGAACAGCTTTGAGAAGCTCAGGGAATTCCTGGGCAGCTTCCCTCCGGGAGACAGATTCGTAATGGAATCCACTGAAGATCAAACTCATCGCTCACTCCTCCGCACGATATACTTACACAAGTTCTCAATTTAGTAAAAGATTCTAAGAAAAAACTTAGCAGGAAAGAAGTGTATGATCTATTCATACTGATATATCAAAGAAATCAATATGATCCCTGCGCTCCAAGAACGCACAGTGATTTTGCTTTAACTATTCTTGAAAGAGCAGGAAAAGGCGGAATCCGAGACACTTATCTCTACTCCTCGAAACAGTCAGTGGAACTTATTTAGACGACTTTGGAATTCAAACTAATTTCAAAGCAGCGGATCGAGTGTATGGTAGGAGCAAAAACCAGTGAACTTTGACACTTTGCAGAATCATCGAAAGGAAATTACTAAAATTCACAATATAACTATGCCGTCTTGTCCTTCACCTCAACAAGAAAGCCTAGAGATTACGTTAATTGCCTTAAAGGAACTGATTGAGTTGGGATAGGATCATTCTGATAGTATTTGTATTAGTGACCCCTCTCTCGGCTTTCACAGGGAGCTCCCCGCTTCAAAGGCTGCTGACTGAGTTTATATGGGCTTGAATTATACTCAGCGAGAAGGTACTCTGTGCTTCATGCTGAGCCAGATGACTTTACAGATGCGTGCACGCATGAAGCAATATGCGATCCGATCTTTCTCATTTCTGTAATGCCAGCGGACAGATCAACATACTGTGAAAAATCATGAGGTTTTTACTCACTTTCATCCCCTAAGCTGCAAAATGGGAATTCCCAATCGCATATTTTAAAATCATCTTGGAATATATAAATAATGAATTCTTTGTGAGAATTATCCGCAATGAAATTTACGATGCTCCGGTCGGGATTTGGACCCGAGTCGAGGGATTGAGAGTCCCTTATGCTTGGCCGTGCTACACCACCGGAGCAGGTTTGTCCCTATAACAATGACCCATTTATTATTTACCGTGGTCTCTAAACATATTTGATAAAAAGTGGAATTATAGGTCATCCTTTTACAAAAGTGGCCCGGATGAAGCCCCCGTTCTCTATGATTTCTGCAATAGGTACACCGGTCTTTTTTGACAGCGAAATAAAATCTTCTCTGTCCATCAGATGCGCCTTGACCAGTTTTCTGTTGAAACCTCCCCTGGGACTCGCCTCGTATATCATGAATTTCCCATTGTCATCCAGAAGCTGCATGATATCTGTGACTGCCTTTTCCCTGTTGCTCCAGTGATGGAACGACATTGTGGAATATATTATGTCAAATTTACCTCTAACTGGGATCTCATGGCTGCTCCCCATCATGAATGTCACCCTTTCGGTGATGCCCATCTTCTTTGCCCTTCTCGAACCTATTCTCACCATATAAGGCGACGGGTCTATTCCAAAACCAGTAGCACTGGAGTTTCTGCTGATAACCTGCGCAAGGACATATCCGTTCCCTGATCCGATATCCATTATCCTGGTGAATTTCTGACCTGTAATGTCGTTTATAACAAACGTGTAGAAGTTCCGAAAGGTTGGAATGATTCTTGACAGAGAATAACCATGTGATGTAAAAAAACCAAATCGTTCTTCTCCTGCAACGTACATATCCCGCCCATTTTCATCCATATGTAATGACCAGTACCTTTGGGTATTTAACCATAATACCGGTTCTGGGTCCCGGATCATATACACTCTGACTCACCTTCCATTAGTTTTCCAGTTCTGGAAACACTATTGTACAATATTGGTGTACAGATGTTATCAAGGCGTAAGCTCATGAATTGGATGGATACCTTGATCCACTGGTTAATCTCTGGATAAATTTTAATGCAGAGTTCACATTGGTTATCTGGCAGATTTTATGGCAGATCTTGCAGAGATTCTGATGCTTGAGCACTTTGCTATCAAGGACGCGAGATGGCTTGTTGAAGATACCTTTGATTCTCAAAGATTCACAAGATTTCGTTCATACCTTAAGAACTGCCATATAGAGGTTGAAGAAAAGATCTGTTTTCCCATACTGGAAGGATTCACATTTACCGATTCTGCTGTTTTCAATGAACGAGTAGAAAGAATCAAAGCGGATCACAAACTGATTGACACCCTTGCACAGAACCTACTTAAGTGGAGCGACTCCGGCAATACCGATCTGGTGAAAGCGAGGTTGCCCCTCTTCTATCGGTTGTTGACAGATCACAATGCAACCGAGGAAACTGATTTGTTTCCCAGATGGGCAGACATTGATAAAAAAACGCTAAAAGATACAACAAAGGATGCCCTGTCTGTGATCGAATCGTTCGGAAGGGGTGAATACATGGAGGTTCTGGAGCTAAATTACAGCACATTCAGATACTTCTTCAGGGACGCTTTGTAACTTTCACGGACATATTTACCAGACGGGACTGAGTTGCTGATCCAGTTTGGTATAACAGATATATTTATTCCTCTCTGGTCAGCTGAGACTTTAGAAAGAGTATCACTTTTATAAGGATGTTTTCGCCAGAGAAGTGATTCTAAGAATATTTTTAACTGTAGTTGGACTGTCCTGACGTTGAAAGCTGACCTTGCTTTAATTCATCCTCCGAGTATCTACGATTTCCGTAAAAGAGAACTTAAAGCAGGGCCTATAAGTGATGTTGTTCCGTCTACACCAATTTTTGAGATGTATCCTGTGGGCTTCATCAGCATGCTCTCCTACCTCATAAAGAACGGATATAACTCAAGGATATGCAACGTGGCCACGATGATGGTAATGTCAAAGAAATTTGACGTGGAGAAATATCTGCGTTCCATTGAAAGTGAAGTGTACGGTATAGATCTTCACTGGCTTCCTCATGTGCAGGGAGCTGTAAAGGTTGCAAGGATGCTCAAGAAAATCCATCCTGATAAACCTGTGTTGCTGGGAGGATTTTCTGCAAGCTATTTCTCGGATCAGATCCTTAAGACATATCCTGAGGTCGACTTCGTCCTGAAGGGTGATTTTCAGGAATACAGCACCATGAAACTTCTGGATTCACTGGAAGTGGGAAGAGGACTGGAAAACGTGCCAAACCTTGTTTACAGGCAGAACGGTCTGATAAAAACAAATCCAACGTCGCGGGAGAATTCGATGGACAAGGTCTTCCTCGACTACAAACTGCTCATGAGGAATGCCATAAGATACCATGACATCAAGGGCCATCTGCCTTACGCAGACTGGATAAACAATCCTGAAGCAGTGACAATAATAGAGCATGGTTGCCAGTTCAACTGCAGTTTTTGCGGAGGATCAAACTTTGCATACAGGAACAACTTTTTCGGCTTTTCTCCCGTATTCAGGAGCCCTTCTGTTATCGCAGAAGAGATTGAGCTTGCCCAGGAAATTCTTGGGTCTCCGATATTCGTTGCAGGCGACATTAATCTTGCAGGGGAGAAATTTTATTCAGAATTGTTCAGGGAGGTTAAGGAAAGAAGAATCACAATACCAATTCTTACTGAATATTTCAAACCCCCCGCCCGTGATTATCTTTATGCGTTGAGCAGAACGTTCGATGACTTCGCTGTTGAGATATCCCCGGAAAGCTCCAGCGAACATATAAGAAGATACAATGGCAGGGAATATACTAATGCTGAACTTGAAAAAAGCATTGACAACGCAGCAGAACTTGGCTGCAAAAAGTTTGACGTATATTTCACCCTCGGTATCAGCCAGCAGGGGGAGAAGGAGCTTGACGCAGACATTGAGTATGCAAAGGCCCTTACCATAAGGCATACCCCGAACAAGATGCCGATTTACGTCTTTATCTCGCCCCTGACTCCTTTCATAGATCCGGGTTCGCTGATTTATGAGAAGCCTGACAAATATGGATTCCATATCACTGCCAGGACAATAGACGACTACTACAATCTGCTTGAAAATGGAAAATCCTGGACAGATTTCCTCAATTATTATACAGACTGGATGTCCGTGGATGACATAGAGAGGCTGACCTATAAATCTGAAATAGAGATGATAAAGGCGAGGGTTGACGCCGGTCTTATAGATACTCACTCTGCAGAGATCATAGTTGAGAACATTCAGAAGTATATGGTCGGTTCAGATTATGAAAAGGACAAAAGAACTTACAGTCACCTCTCTTACCTGAACAAGGATATTGAGTGGTCCAAAAAACACAAACTTACAAGAAGTTCCCTTCTGATATACTGGTACAAAAATCTCATCGGTCTTGAAAAAGGTTTTGAAAAAAATTAGAAAAAGTAATAAATTAAAGAAATAATTTTTATGGCGGGCTTGCAAGATGTCCGTTCAGCGCCAAATAACCTATAATCAGTGCGAAGATCGTACCTATTCCAAGTATAATCCACTCCAGATAGTATAGATATTTGTTGGCACTGTTTGCCTGAGGCTTGAGATATGCAATGGGAGCCAGTATCGCACCGATACCGTCGAACAGGTAAAGACCCATCGCGGTTATGAGATCATTTCCCTTCTCCATATGAAGAGTGACTATGCTGTACGCTCCAACCAGAACATAGATACCCAGCAGGAGAGCCAGCATCGGCATCAGTCCAAGATGCATATCCTTATACAGCATCACCGCGGATATGGTGAGCAGCAGCCCGAACATAAGGAGCGGGTCTCCGAAAAGCATGTTGTAAGCATATGCGAAGCCGGTCATCGGCCAGGCAAAGGACATGTAGAACCCGCTTACAAAATCAAAGAGTCCGATTCCTATTGCAGGATATATCAGGCTTCTCAGTTGTTCCTTGTTACCTCTTGCTGCGAAGAAGAAATAAAATGCTCCTATCGCAGTGCCCATCGCCAAACCTATCAGCATTATAGCCAATGGATCAACAAATGTCATTTTTTACACCTTAATCTCACAATCCCGGCACGCGTAATTAAGCAGAAACCTTAGTATTTAGGTTTGAGTATTTAAGGTATTGCCGAAAAAGCCTGTCCAGGGCAGGAAACTGATGATCCATTGGATCGGGACCATTAATCCTATTCAGATCGGGAAGAAAATTTTCAGGAGTTCAACTGAGACAGCAATAGCGACTGCAAGATAGATCACAAGTTTAGGATCAAGTGCAGGTCCCTTGATTTCTTCCTCCTCAAAGTACCTGATTAAACCGGCTCCAGATTGAAAGCCTTCGTTCTTCTTGTCAGCCATGTAAGTGTTGATTGAATCTGCCGATTTAATCCTTTTGATTGATCAATCTGCGCTTCCTGATAACATAACCAGCGGCGTTTGCCCAACCATTTCTAGTCGATAATGCATACTGAAAATTGAGGATTAAATCCCATTCGAGAATGAAGGATTTGAATCAATAAAATCTTTATTCCATTGTTTCACTTACCCACAGAACAATGAAGAGGGGTGGTATTGTGACCCTATTTGCCATACTGGCATTAATAGTGGTATTCGGTTCTATAACAGCCTATTCTGGAATCTGGCCCCCTGTATCTGTGGTATCGTCCGAAAGCATGCAGCACTCGTCGCAATGGGTGCCAGGAGTCTTGAATACAGGAGATATGGTGTTTATCAAGAAAGTACCAAGCCCTCTGGTTAATATTCAGACTTATGTAACCGGTTCGGATAATAATTACTCGAACTATGGTGAATTTGGCAATGTGATGATATACCGGGCCCCGAATGGCGAACTGATAATTCACAGACCCATTTTTTATCTTTACTGGCATGATGGAACTCCTGAGGTGCAGGGATACCATGGCCAGAGCTGGATAGTTATACACTATAACTACATACTTCTCAAGGGAATTGGCTATTCACACCGCAATCTCATCGTCTTCATATCCCAGTTCAGGAACGTCAGCGGCTACATCACCGCCGGAGATTACAATCTGGGAAACGCCGGAAATGATATCTATTTCAAAACCTATGATGGGCAGGCTGTGGATGCATATGCAGCCGCGGATCAGGATCAGATAGCAGGCAGTTATCTCCTGGGTTTTTATGATCCGCCTGTAAATACGTCGCACATTATCGGGATCGCATACGGTCTGATCCCTTGGGTTGGATCGATTAAACTTGAAATACTTTGGAATCTTGGACTGCAGAAGGAAGAAAATCCTGTTCCCGCCAATGCTCTGTTATACCTTGGAATCACTATAGCTGCGCTACTAATAATCACTCTTTTCCCCTACAGGAGGTTCATCAGCCCTAAAAAACCTAGTTCCTGATGCTTCTGATCACAGGAGGACCTGCAACCTTAAGTCTTACCGGACTGAAACCGAAGCTTTGTGAAAGTGATGTGATCGATTTTGAATCCCTTTCCTTCAGAGCAACAAATACGTTGCTGCCGCCTGTTATGATATAATTCAGCCAGATTTCTTTTTTCATGGAATCAAGATGGGTGATAAATTTTCTCATTTCACCTGTTATCACAAACACCCCGGAAGATTCAAGCAGACGATGATATTCCAGTGTGTCTTCACCTGCAAGATCGAATATCCCTTCTATATCCTTATCTTCTGCGAGGTTTACAAGTGCTGCGGATTTCTTGCCTGTACTTTCTATCCTCTTGCTGTAAGCGGGATTCTTAACAACATTCTCGTGTATCCTGTCCGAAGGGTTCCGTGTTGAACTGAATTTGCATCCCACCAGTTCGTAACCATGGAAATACCGGGCTTCCAGCAGCGTCCTTGTGACAGCTTTGTCTGACGTTATTTCCGTAATTGTTAAGCCTCCGTGGTAGCTTCTTCCAGCACTTTCTGAAATCATTCTCATGTCTGCCTCAAGTGCATCGCTGTCAAGTTTAGTTTCAGATAAAGCCTCCACAGCCTTGCCGAATGATGCTGCCGCTGCGTCGGAACTGCCGCTGAGGATGCCGTAGTTCGATGATATAAAAGAGAGTTTCCTTGGATCTTTTCCGTTCATGTATTCTCTGTACTTCCTGAGTATTCTGAACGGCGATCTGTCTCCAGTGTCCTTTACCTCTTCCCCGTTGACCTTTCCGGTTTCGGTTTCCGAGAAGAAGACTGATGTTTCAACGTCAATCTTGTCTTCTATGCCTGTGTAGGCGATCCCTGCTGAATTATGGAGAGGCCGTCTCTGAATCTTGTCTGAAATCCCGCCGAGCAGAATAATTCCAATGGTTGGGTATGCAACCGTAGATACATATCTGTCCCATCTGCCTTCTCCGGTATTCTGCAAAATTTCATCATTCCTTGGATGCCAGTTTTTTTCTTTCCTTTGCGTTATAACCTGTAATCTGTTCAATAATGATGTTGAATGTCCTGATGGTTTCCTGGGGATCTTTAAATTCCCTGTCTGTCTCTGTTTCCACAAAGAGCTTCTTCCCGGAGATTTTAAAGATTATCTTCTTCATGCCCGGAAATCCGCACGTAATTTCATCCCCATTGATCTGCAAATTTACGCAGTGCGGCTTCAGCACTTCACTTATTCTTTCGATTGAAAGCGCGAACCCTTTTTTAACAGGATATTCTCTTCCCATAACCCTACGCCTCACTCTTCTTTACAGCTGTCTTCTTCTGGGTTTTTCTCCCCAGTGTTCTCAGAAATATTACGTTCATGTATTGAGCATCGTGTTCCAGGAGGGGTGACATGGAAATTATTGTCATGTCGTCATCGTAGGTTACGATATATTCAGAGAGGGTTTCGAATTTAAGATCCCCATGCTTTATTGCAGTGAGTTTTACCTCATTCTTGTTCTCGTATTCCACGCCTGCAAACTCCAGATACAGATCGCCCTTTGCGACCTTCCTGAATTCTTCAAGAAGATCAGCAAAATCCCTTACCTCAATGAGAGATCCGCCTGTGACCGAGTGAATATGCGGAATGTTCAGAATTGGTTCCACGCTTTTAACCTTCTTTGATAAACCCATTAGATCTGCGACTGATCCGAATATTTCTTCCCTTCCCGAGGTTTCCACACCGACATTTGGATATTTCTCATCCGCGGGCAGTTCTTTGGATAACCTGTCATAAACCTTCACTGCTCTTGCCAGACTTTCCTTCTTCGTGCCGAAATAAAAACCGGTATGTGTTATAACTCTCCTGGCCATCATTGATCTTCCAATGATCATTGACCATTTGAGGTGATTATAGGATTTTTCTGCTATCTCCCCTTCATTAAGCAGATCCATGTAGTATGGTGCGTGTATTGATAATTGAACGTCAAGTTCCTTTGCGAGTTTCCCGCCTTCCTCCAATTCATCGTAATTCTTTGCCATGTTCCAGAAAAGTTCCTGAACTATGTCATCTTCCTCTATTGTGGTTTCTATTCCAATACTGTTATAATTTCCGTCCTCGTCCTGCCTGAGCACGTTCACGATAATTGATTGCTCTATGTCTCTTGGAGTCTGTCCTGCATAGTCTATCGCGGTCCTTTCCTCCACATTTACCCTGAGAAGCTGAACTTCAAGCGCATTAAGACCAAGATTGTTTATATCTTCAACAGATTCTATAAATGTTCTACCCTTACTGGTCAGGGGAATACCGGCAATACCGAATCTAATCATAAGTCGTACTGTGAATTCCTTATTATTATATAATGTTTGGATTAGGGGTGCTTAACCGTTGCCTGCTGATTGACATGGAATTGTGTTGTGCAACCTTCCTGCCCGGCCATAATAGAAATATTGGACATTCATTAGGAATGACCTCGCGGTAAGATTAAATATCGTTTGAATATATCTGACTTAATGGTGATAATCGGTACAATTGACTGTTCTACCAATTTCCCCATTCAACGTTACTTAGGTGAGGATTATGAATGTAGATCCAAATTTAACGAAATACTTGATCAAAGCAAAGATATTCACAGATGGTGTGGTTGAGAAACCCGATGTGGTTGGCGCTATTTTTGGCCAGACAGAGGGACTGCTCGGAGATGAACTTGATCTTAGGGACCTCCAGAAGGGCGGTAAGATAGGAAGGATAGAAGTAGAGATAGACAGCAAGAAAGGACGTACAGAAGGCCATGTTCTTATCCCGTCCGGGATGGATCAGGTTGAAACTTCAATACTTGCAGCGTCCCTGGAAACAATAGATAGAATAGGGCCATGCAAGGCCAAGGTCGAGGTTGAGAGCCTTGAGGATGTAAGGATTCAGAAGAGAAACAAGATAACAGAGAGAGCAGAACAGTTATACAAAAAAATGATGGAAGGGAGCAAGGGAGTTTCTGAAAGCATTGTACAGTCTGTAAGAGAACAGGTGGAAAAGGGAGAGATAATTTCCTACGGCGAAGAAAAACTACCAGCCGGTCCTGCGTTAAAGGATTCTGATTCCATAATTGTGGTTGAAGGAAGGAGCGATGTACTCAACCTCCTGAAGTATGGTATAAAGAATACCATAGCTGTACAGGGTACCGATATTCCAAAGACGGTGCAAAATCTGTCTAAGGAAAGAACAGTCACGGTATTTCTGGATGGAGACAGAGGTGGAGACTTAATTTTGAAAGAAATGCTGCAGGTTGCAGAGGTGGATTTTGTTGCAAGAGCCCCTCCTGGAACCGAGGTCGAGGAATTGACTTACAAGCAGATTGTGAAAGCGCTTCGTTACAAGACCCCTCTCAGTCAGTATCTTTCCATGAAAGGCATGTCTGAGGAGCTAAAGGAGCTAAATGAGAAAAACCAGGCCGAAAGGACAAACGGTAGCAAGAAGGTCGTTAAGGAAGTACCTGAGGAGTTCCCGCCTGAAGAACCGGCTCCGCGCCACGAAACTCCTGTACCGAGACAGGAATCCAGCGTCGAACAGGCTGCTCCGGAGAAACCTCCAGCAGATCAGGAGGAGAACAAACCCGATCTCGGAAACCCGAAGTATGTTGAAAAGCGTGCTGCAATGCTTCAGAAGGACAAGGTTGGAGAGGTGTACTCCTCTGATGGCAGGATAATTGCCACAATCCCTGTTTCTGAAATTGCGGATAAACTGGCTAATATAAAGGAGGCACACACGCTTATTTCAGGCGGGGTGGTTTCCCAGCGTCTGATTGACGCGGCATACAGTGTTGGCATAAAGAATATTTACGGAGTAAGGAGAGGAAATATTACTAAAAAACCTTCAGAACTGAGGGTGGTAACCTGGGATCGTCATTTGTAAACGCCGAGGGCAAAGATATACTTGACACTTCTGCAGTCAAGATACCTGCAACTCCACTTGAGAGGATTATAGGTCAGGATGAGGCTGTCAAGATAGCAAGGATCGCTGCCTCTCAAAAGAGACACCTCTTATTGGTGGGGCCGCCCGGTGTTGGGAAATCCATGATTGCCCAGGCACTTTCATTCTACATTCCAAGACCAACTCAGGAGATCAGGGTTGTTCATAACCCGCAGTATCCTGAAAGACCATTTTTTGAGATAAAAACTCTCAGGGACATTGCGCTTGAGAAGAATGAGAGTTTTTCATTCGAGGGCCAGCTGATTGACCCGAAAGATGCGCCAAACAGCGTTGCCGAGAGACTTGGTTACAGGTGTCAGAAATGCGGTTTTTATTCAAACTACACAGATGTTGCCTGCCCCCACTGCGGAGCCCCAAAGATACAGCCAGGGAACTCTGGTCCATTTGGTGATGTTTTCAATGTCATAGGCGTGGCGTTCGGTGTGCAGAACAATCAGGATCGCGTCACCTCAACCATCAAGGTTGGAGAACGAGAAGAGATAATGGTTTACGAAAGGGCGGGAGATCAGATAAGAGTCCTTGATGAAAGAACTCTGGAAAGGAGACGCAAGGCTGAGAAGAAGAGCCCCAGCAAGGCCATAGTCCCGATCGACAGATCCGGATTCGTGCTCGCAACTGGAGCAAGTGAAACAGAGCTTCTTGGAGATGTCAGGCATGACCCGTATGGAGGTCATCCCCAGCTGGGGACACTCCCATATGAAAGAGTTGTGGCCGGCGCGGTTCATGAGGCTCATGAGGGTGTTCTCTTCATAGATGAGGTCACCCATCTTGGAAACCTGCAGAGATCAATACTCACTGCAATGCAGGAGAAATCTTTTCCAATCACAGGAAGAAATCCACAAAGTGCAGGCGCCAGCGTCAGGGTTGACAAGGTTCCCTGTGATTTCATACTTGTGGCTGCCTGCAATATCCAGGATTTGCAGTACATATTGAGCCCGCTCAGATCCAGAATAATCGGCAATGGTTACGAGGTTCTGATGAATGCCACTATTCCAGACACACCGGAAAACAGAATACGATATCTTCAGTTCATAGCACAGGAGATAAACATGGATGGTAAGATACCGCACATGTCAATAGAGGCCGCAAACCTTGTAATAGATGAGGGGAGGAGAAGAGCAAAGATCATAGAAAGGAAAGATAACTCCCTGACGCTCAGGCTCAGGGAACTTGGCGGACTCATCAGAGCCGCTGGCGATCTTGCTGTTTTCTCGGAATCGAATCTTATAGAGGTTTCGCATGTCAAGGATGCCTTGAAGATCTACCTGCCTGTGGAAGAGAAGATAAAGAAGCAGTATGGTAACATGAATTCTGCGGTATCATCGGAAACAACAATCTCCCAGAAATCCGAAGAATATTTCTTCAACTACAACAATGAAGACAGGTCTTACGAATGATCCTTATTTGGTTCCTGAACCAATGAGACGATTACGAAGGGTTCTTTCATCTGCCTGTCCCGCGGTATGTACTGTGCAGATTGTACCATGACAGTATCGCCCCTTTGAAGTGGGTCCCTGGATACTGCCACCAGTCTTGAATGATCGACCCTTACATAGAATGAGTTTACTTTGCCGTCGTGCTTGAGGCCCTTCACCTTTCCTTTCATGCCAACAAATCCCTCCAGCATCTTAACTCTCTTTATCTTGGCACCCGGCATTGATTTCAATATGCCTGGAGCCAGAGGAATTAAAGATATCACCACAGGCAGCAGGAAAATCAGGGTTGCATCCAGTTGAATGCCGCCAAGATAGGGTATTCCTGGTACCGTTAAGATGAGCCAGGCCAAGGTAGGAATAAGAGAATAGACCTTTTCCCTTCTTTCCATTTCCCTGTACTTTGCCCTAAGGAGCATTTTCTGGTCCTCGTCCTCGACGCCTTCCAGCGAAATCCTGGCGTCCCTTTCTTTTCTGACCCTGTTCATATTTTTCGTTTCTGCATAATTTATTCTTTGCCTCAACGTCAGGATGTCATGCAGAGCCCAGACAAGGAGAAGACCGCTGATAAGATACAGGATGATCATGATAATGAGCACTGCGTCGTACCTGCGTGTTAAACTGGATGATTCGATGCTTTCATTGATTCGTTCCTCATAGAGAAAACCAACGGTTATCATAGTTGCAATAAAGGAAAAACCGTATATGCCGGGTCTGATCAGCAGCGAAACGGGCAAGTATCCGTATATGTCGAGAATTCCTCCAAACTGCAGGACTCCTGCCATAACAAGAATCGAAATCTGATAAAGAAAAAGTCTTCCATTATGGTTGAGATCTTCTTCCATCTTCACACCATAAAATAATCAAACAATAAATGTTGGCGTTCAGCCTGCAGCAGATTGTTGAAACCTCGCCTCAATACTCTGCATTCTCAAGGTTTCAAACGGATATTTAAACTCATAATTTCAGCTCAACTACGCACCGCTTGTCTCCACTGGAGAATTTTTCGACTATGTTGAAATCAGTGTTCACAGACTTTGAGATCATTTGTTTCCCCAGGCTCCCGCATATTATGCGTGTGTTGTTCTTTGCAAGTTCAAAAAATATGCAGTTGCTCCTGATTATCCTCACCGTGTCCCCGTCAATCTCCATCCTTGCATAGTAACCAAGCTGGTTTAGCGCGAAGACATAATCCTTCAATCTTGAAATCTTGTCCTCCCTGCTCTGCTGGTCGTTCAGGGATGAGTTTATGCCGGTGCTTTCCACAAGCCTGTTGGCAACCCTTCCCAGGATCTCGTTGAGTTTTGATTGCCCGAACTCCTTTTCCACCTCATCAAGCAGCATGGATGAAAGAAGGCTGTACTTTTTCGGGAAAAGCTCCATGCCTTTTTCAGTCAGTTCATAATATTTACCCGGTCTCCCCATCTTGCCGTTTCGGAAGAATGATCTGACCAGACCTTTCTGCTCCATTGCCTCCATGTGCTCCTTCACTGCATTCTTGTTTATCCCGAGGAAGCTTGAGAGCTCATTCATGCTCATTTCCGATTCTGAAAGCTTGTTTATGATAGCTGACTTTACAGCGCCCATCATGGAGTCAAGTGTCTCATCATTTCTCTCCGGGCTTTCATTCATTGTCATTTGTATCCTGAGGATTATCTGTATTCAATATTTATATTTTAGTCAATTTAGACACATAAAAGTGTTTAAATACGAATAATGAATAAAGCAGAAGGAATTGAGACAATGACAGAACTTAAGATAACTAATCTTGCAGCATCTGTGGATGGAAAGCAGATACTGAAAGGCGTGGACCTTGATATAAAGGGCGGAGAAATTCACGCACTGATGGGCCCCAATGGGGCTGGAAAAAGCACACTGGGGTACGTGCTGATGGGACACCCGGATTACGTGATTCAGAGCGGTTCCATTCTGCTGAATGGTATCGAGCTGGTGGGAAAACTCCCGGAAGAGAGAGCAAGAGCCGGACTTTTCCTTGCATTCCAGAGCCCGGTATCGGTCCAGGGTGTAAAGCTTTCAACATTCCTGAGAACAGCATACAATCAGGTTCATCCTGACGACAAGATGAGCATTCAGGAATTCTACAACAAGATGAAGGAACATCTCAGGAAGGTAGGGCTTGATGAATCTTTCATGAGCAGGTCGGTGAATGATGGCTTTTCCGGAGGAGAGAGGAAAAGATTTGAGATTCTACAGATGGTGATGCTGAAACCCAAGGTTGTAATCCTTGATGAGATCGATTCAGGTCTTGATGTGGACGCCCTGAAACTTGTTGCAGAGGAGATTAAATCATACCTGAACAGAGACGTTGCATTCCTGATCATAACGCACTACCAGAGAATACTGAAGGATATCGCTCCTGAATTTGTTCACATACTGGTGAATGGCAGGATTATCAAAAATGGTGGAAACGATCTTTCACTAAGAATTGAGGAAGAGGGATACGACTGGATAAAAGAGGAGGCCTGAAGAAATGGAAGAAATTGATGTAAGAAGGGAAGAGGAACTGGACAAGCTGCTTTCAGATCTGAAGAATATGAAGCAGGAAAATTATGAGTTTCACGACAATAATAAACCGATATATTCCACGGGAAAGGGTCTGAATAAAAAAGTCGTGGAAGAGATTTCAGAGATAAAGAAGGAACCTGACTGGATGAGGAGATGGAGACTCAAGGCACTTGAGGTTTTCCAGTCAAAACCTGTTCCGACCTGGGGACCGGATCTTTCCGGAATAGACTGGGAGAACACATCCTATTACAACAGACCGGATGACAGGAGGGTGAACGACTGGAACGAGGTGCCCGACCAGATCAAGGATACTTTTGAGAAACTTGGAATCCCCGAGATAGAACAGAAATATCTTGCTGGGTCCGTGGCGCAGTACGACAGCGAAGGTGTCTATCACAACCTGAAGAAGGTCTGGGAGGACAAGGGTGTCGTTTTCATGGATCTGGACTCTGCAGTGCAGAATTATCCTGATCTGGTCAAGGAGTATTACTGCAAGGCCGTTCCCATAACGGATAACAAGTTTGCCGCACTCAACGGGGCGGTCTGGAGCGGGGGTTCATTCCTGTATGTTCCAAAGGGCGTGCAGATAGACATGCCTCTCCAGACATATTTCAGGATGAACGGTGAGGCAACCGGGCAGTTTGAGCACACGATTGTTGTTGCCGACGAGGGATCGAAAGTCCATTACATTGAGGGATGCACTGCGCCCATATACGACAAAAATTCCCTTCACAGTGCAATTGTAGAGATATATGCCAAGAAGAACTCAAAGGCCAGATACACCAGTGTGCAGAACTGGTCCAAGAGTGTTTACAATATGCCTACGAAGCGGGCGTGGGTTGATGCCAACGCACAGATGGAATGGGTCGGGGGATCGCTCGGTTCGAAGATCACCATGCTGTATCCCTCATCTTATCTCAGAGGACCTTATGCATCAGCATCCAACCTGAATATATCACTGGCAGGTGCTGGCACTGTTAAGGATACAGGGGCGAAAGCCATTCACATGGCCCCACACACCACATCACGCATAGTGGCGAAGAGCATCAGCATAGAGGATGGCAAGGCCATATACCGCGGACTCCTTAGAATGAACAAGGGCGCTGAATTCTCCAAGAGCAAGGTGCAGTGCGATGCCCTGCTCATAAATGATCAGTCCACATCATACACGTACCCGCATGACGAGATTTATGAACCCACGGCCACTTTCGGACACGAAGCATCTGTGGGCAGAATCGGAACCGAAGAGCTCACCTACCTTAGATCCCGCGGACTGTCGGAAGATGAGGCCAGCTCCATGATAGTCCTTGGATTCCTGGACGACGTGATGAGGGAGATACCCATGGAGTTTGCAGTTGAGATGAACAGGTTGATAAAACTTGAGATGAGCAAGCTTGGAGCGGTTGGATGATCCAATGGATCTAACGTCTGAAGACATAAAACTCAGGCTGAACGACTCTGCATACGAATACAGGGTCAGGAGCCTAAAGGCATACCTCAGCTCACCCATCAGGGATTATAAGGAGAGTCCCACAACAAAGGATTACGTGGAGATAACACAGGAAGATCTTGATCGGCTTGTCAATCCTTCCACCATTTCGGATCCTGTTATTCCGGCGACTGATCTGCAGGAATCTGACATTGTTTTTGTCAATGGACACGTTGATTCCATGGGAGAGAATGTCAGAAGGGATGGCATCGTTGCTGAAGGAATTATGAATGTGATTAACAGCAATCCCTCGCTTTCAGAGAAGTTCATCACGAGCAGGATGGGAAGGGATCGGATTGAGCACCTCATCAACGCCACATTCAGTGACGGTATCCTGATCTACATTCCTCCTGGATTGAAGAGAAATTTCAGGATTACGGATTATGAAAGCAGTGCAGATTCAACCAGCAGCAAGATTGTAATAGCCTGCGGCGAAGAATCCAATGTGACCGTAAGCTTCTCAGCCTACAGCGTTGGATCTGGAAACGGCGTGCATGGGAAGAATATATATCTTCATCTGGACAAGAGGTCAAAGCTGAAGTTCGAGTATATTCAGGAAAAGGAGAAATCCGTAACCGACATCACCTTTGTGAGATCGTTCCTGGAGGACTTTGCTGAATTCAAGATATTCCACATCAACCGCGGATCATCCAAGACGCTATTTTCAAATGAGTCCGAGATGTATGGCGAAGGATCAGATTTCCGGACCTATGGGGTCAGCTTCAGCGGAGGCAATCAGAAGATGGATATCAGGGACAGCAGCTTCCAGGTTGGCATAGGCTGCAACGCAGATATCCAGATCAGAGGCGCTGTCACGGGAAAGAGTTCAACCCTTCACAGAGGCAATATAGATATAGAGGCTGAAAGCATAAATTCCACCGGATTCTATGACAGCAAGATTCTACTTCTCTCGAAGGATGGTTATGCCAACTCTAAACCTGCCCTCATGATAAAAAATGCAAACACCAAGTCGAAGCACGGATCTGCCATAAGCGATGTTGATGAGGATCAGATACTATACCTCAGGTCAAGAGGCATCGATTCCGGCACCGCGAGATCAATGATAATGGAAGGTTTCCTTGGTGCGCCAATGGAAAAATCCTCCGATGATTTCCTCATGAAAAAAGTACATGAATTCTCCAGGGATGTCATAGGCAATGATTAACGCGGATAGGATTAAGAAAGACTTCCCCATTTTTGCCGCTAACCCTGATCTGTGCTATCTTGACAGTGCTGCCACAACCCAGAAACCAAGGCAGGTGGTTGATGCCATAGAGAACTATTACTATTCCTGCAACAGCAACGTCCACAGGGGAATTTACAAAATAAGCGAGGATGCCACCAACCGCTTCGAATCCTCCAGGGAAAACATTTCAAAATTTATAGGTTCCAGGGATCCCAGACAGTTGGTGTTCACGAGAAATACCACAGAGTCACTGAACCTTCTTTCCTACACTCTTGGAAAATCTCTGCATGCCGGTGATGAGATTCTTCTGTCCACTATGGAACACCACAGTAACATGATTCCATGGCAGTTCCTCAGGGAGAAGGGCGTTATAGTGAGATATGCAGATATAACCCCGGAAGGGACCCTTGATCTTCATGATCTGACCGAGAAGATGACAAGGAAGACGAGGATCGTTTCACTGACGCACGTTTCAAACGTTCTGGGCTGCATAAATCCTGTGAGCGATATCGCAAAGATCGCACATGACAATTCCTCCATATTTGTTGTGGATGGTGCTCAGAGCGTACCTCATCTGCCTATCGATGTGGAGAGGATGAACTGTGATTTCCTTGCCTTTTCAGGACACAAGATGCTTGGTCCGACAGGAATAGGCTGCCTCTACGGCAGGTTCGATCTCCTGGATAACCTTCCACCGTTCATGGGAGGGGGGGAGATGATCATGGAAGTCCGCCTTGATGGCGCCACCTGGAACGATACCCCGCTGAAATTTGAGGCAGGCACGCCTAATATCGAAGGAGCGATCGGTCTCTCCGCTGCGGTGGATTATCTGAGGATAATAGGAATGGATAATGTGAGAAATCATGAGAAGGAACTCATTGACTACACCATGAGAAGGGCATCTGATGTTGAAGACCTGATTTTTTACGGTCCCAGGGATCCTGAGAAGCATGGGGGGGTATTCACATTCAACATCGGCGATGTACCTGCATTTGATCTTGAACGCGATCTTTCTAAAATGAGTGTTTCCATCTCCAGCAACGGAATACATCCACATGATACAGCCACTATAATGGATCGGGATGATATAGCCATAAGATCAGGGCACCACTGTGCCATGCCTTTGATGACACGCCTTGGGGTCTCGGCAACTTCAAGGGCATCTTTCTACATATACAACAGCAGGGATGATGTGGACAGGTTCTTTGCCGCCATAAACGACGTAAAGGTGGCGTTTGCAAAATGACAGAAGAGGAGATCAAGGCAGAGATGATCCTTGATCATTACAGGAACCCGAGGAATTACGGCAAGCTGGAGAATGCCACTTCATCCATCACTGAATACAATCCAATCTGCGGCGATACTGTGCATATGCAGATTCTTTTCGAAGGCGGTAAGGTAGGGGACGTGAAGTTCATAGGCAGGGGATGTTCCATCAGCCAGGCTGCGGCTTCCATGATCACGGAGATGATCAAGGGGAAGACTGTCGATGAGATTATGGCCATGAAAAAGGATGATTTTTTATCTGTTATAGGATTCAACCTTGGTCCGGCCCGGGAGAAGTGCGCGCTTCTTTCCTTCAACGCCGTAGAAAAACTAGTGAAGGTATATAAAAATGAGATATGAAATAAGATTTGACGAAAAGGCATGCAAGGGTGGTGCAGTCTGCACAGCAATTGTTCCATGGAATTTTATTTCTGATGACGACGGAAAAATTATCATTGAAAATTATGAGATAGACGAATCAGAGTATCCGGATCACATGGAAGCCGTAAGATTGTGCCCGTACAATGCCCTGAGCCTCTGGGAAAAGAAGGATTAGTTCTTGTAAAACTGTGGAAAGGGATTTCTGTTTTTGAACAGTTCCACCCTTTCCAGATCGGCGTACTTTACCCTGATCTGTTTTGTGCTGTCCCTCTCCCTTATAGTTACTGTTCCGTCATCCTTTGATTCATAGTCGAAGACTATGCAGTATGGAGTTCCGATCTCGTCCTGCCGTGCATACCTTTTGCCTATGGACCCTGCATCGTCGTATACGACATATGGATCGATTTCCCTGACCTTTTCATACACGCTCCATGCCAGATCGTTGACCCCGTCCCTGTTCTGGAGAGGGAAGAAAGCTGCGTGGTATGGTGCTACATCAGGCGCCAGCCTCAGGACCTTGAAACCGTTCTCTCTCCTGTAATATGAATCATACAGTACGAAGAATGATATTCTGTCGATACCGTAAGCCGGCTCTATCACCTTTGGAATGAATTCCCTATCGCCTGATTTGACCGTCATCTTTTCCCCGGAAAACTGTTGGTGCCTGGACAGATCATAAACTCCCCTGTCAGCAATACCCACCGTCTCTATCCATTCCCCGTCCATGTTAATCTCGGCATCCCAGCAGTCAGATGAATAGTGGGAAAGCTCATCTTTTCTGTGCTGCCTGAACCTTATGCTTTCCGGTTTTATCCCGCATGATCGTAGGATGCTGTACGTCTGTGAAATGAAGAATGCATGATCGCCATTGATCATGGAATCCTCAACCGCCCCGGATATGGTCCTCCTGACAGGCTTGAGTGTATTTGGCAGGAATAGTATCTCCGATCCATCATCAGATATCTTGAAGTTATTCGTTTCAGGATCGAGGAATGCCTCGATCTCCCCCATGAAAATTTCCCTCATCCTTATGAGTCCCTGCCTGGGGGAGATCTCATTTCTGAAACCTTTACCCAGCTGTGCGGTTATCATGGGTATCCTGCCGCGGTTCTGGTTGAGGAGAAGCTTGAAGTTGACAAATATCCCCTGTGCTGTTTCAGGCCTCAGGTAAAGGTTGGTCACATCCCCGCTGTTCAGCCTGAACATCAGGTTGAAGTCATACACCTCGGTGATCCTTGATCCGCATACAGGGCACGTGATCTTGTACTTCGCCACGATCTCTTTTGCCTCTTCAATATTCTTTGGTATTCCAGAATCTGCAGGCAACAGAGATTCCAGTTTGGATTTATAGCCGCATTTGGTGCATCTTGCCGCAATATCAGAGAACCTTTCAATATGGCCGGATGCCCTGAAGACTGGCTCTGGAGTTATGTTGGGAGTGTCAATGGAGACAGCGCCAAGCCTCAAGTAGTTCTCTCTCCAAATCCTGATTACGTTCTCCTTGAGAAGCGTCCCCAGTGGACCGTAATCCATGAAACCTGAGATTCCGCCATATATTGAAAACGAGGGCCAGAAGAAACCCCTTCTTTTTGCAAGTTCGAGGACCTCCTCAAACTTTGTCATTTGAAAACGCCCAGAAGGTCAACATCATAAATCATGCCAGCAAGTCTGTCTGGAGTTTCCATTGCTGGAACCTGGTTGAAATTGCCCTTGTACATGATGGATGAGACCTTCGACACAAGATCGTTGAGGAATACTGTCTGAGGATTCCTGACCATTACCTTTGAAATCTCCATTTGGGGGAGTTTTATCATATTCTTTGACACAACATACTCCATCATGTTCCTGAACCCGTCCCAAGTCCAGGGGTCCTCGTCGTCAGAAACATCTGTCTTTGACACAACAGTCTCCATTGAAATGTTGGCCTTGTCAAAGATGTCCCTGTCTGTTACCAGTCCAACAAATGTTCCGTCAGCGTTCAGTACCGGAAACGAATAAATGCTTGTGAGCCTTGATATTTCAGGGATAATGGATATGGGTGCCTGCTCCCAGACCGGAACCATCCTTCTTGAAATGAATTCCGTGACAGGGGTGCTGCCATAAGTGTTTATTATTTCTGGCAGGAAATTCTGGGGAGTTAGAATTCCCTTAAGAAAACCTTCTCTGTCAACAACAGCCATATGCCTCCTTCCAAGCCTGTTCATTGCTTGTGCGACGAAAGCAATGTCATCATCCTCATGAACTGGAGTGACCCTTCTCATCAGCATTGCAGTCTGCGTTTCCATGGTGTTGTTGAATATGTCTCTCCTGCTGATTATGCCAAGGTATTTTCCTGAATTATCTGTAATTCCCATTCCTGTTACGTTCTTGTGAAGCAGTACCTTCACTACCTCATCAACTGAACTGGGTGCATGATATGATATTGGATTCTTTGTCATTATTTCTGAAACCTTGGTTGTCACTTTCGATGTATGGGTATAATGTATAAAATTATTGTCAGTATGATATTCTCATATCGATAAAATTATAAAAAATTTATAAAATGTTTCGCAGATTTTCCAGATCAGGACACCTGCACAGATCCGACCACGGGTGTGAACACTCCCGTTGTGGACATCGATGAAGTGTTGAGGGTGAAATCGATAACCATTGTCGTGGTTGAATGCGCAGATATGTTGAATGGATGGACAACCAGTGCAAATGGCGTGGCAAGAGTCATGCTGACATTTGTTCCGCCCATCATTGCTGTGACCTTTGTGAGCTCAAGCCTGATTTGAGTGTATTTTCCAGCCTTCAGGGATATGGAATTCAGGAATGCCGGATTTGACATCGTCACTCCGTATATGTTGATGGTTGTTGTCGCAATGTTGAATGTCTGCCAGCCACTGCTGTTGTTGCCTCCTGTGGAATGGACCTCTATGGCACTGAATGTGAGATATACCGCTGTGACACCTGGAGCAGGTGTATCTGCTACAGATATCTTCAGGTTCCCGTTTGAGCCGGTTGCTGTCTCATAATATATAAGCGCTCCAGCCAGTATTACCACTATGACAACTACGGCCAGTATCTTTTTTGACACCATATCACTTTAAACTCTTTGCATGGTTTAGCGTTTGTGGTACATCGTTGTTCTACATAATGCATCCGTTTCATTACTTTTTCCGACACGCCCTGCATAGAATCTGATCTACTTAAGAGAGAACTGGAATGCGCTTTATGGTCTCTTGACTCCGCTTCACCAATATGAGGGTTGCCATCCTATAATCCTGCAAGTCCCACAGAACCATTGAAAGAACTGAAACGGATCGTAACAAACTGGTTTATGGATTCCCGTAAACATGGATAATACCGATCAAATGCTCATAGTCCTCTGCCCCTGACTCACAAAATATAAATTGAAATTAGAATTCCAACCATCGAGCGGTGTAATTGCTTTGGGAAGTTACCATTTAACAGAACTTGAATCGACCGAGGACTCGCTTATAGATGCCATTAGATCAGGAAAGCAGAGAATAAGCATTGTTGGAGAAAGATTCACCGGAAAAACCTTCCTTGCAAATGCTTTAACGGGCAGATCAGAGTTTACTGATTTTAACATAATAGACTGTCAGTATGAGACCAATGGTAAATTTGAAGCAGAGGTTCTTTCCAGGGCAGTTCATGATTTATCCGTATCTCGCAGAGTTATATTTTTTATACAGGATTATTTTCTGCCCAGGAAAAGAGAAAAGCAGAACCGCAACAATACCGAATTTGATAAGATAAGGAATGCCATTAATGATTCCAGTGTCATAAGGCATGTAGTCTCAAGAAAAGAGGCAAGAAATATTGCAGATGACAGCCTGAACCATATGCTGGGTATTTTTAATTTAAGTCCTGAGGAAAGCCGGCGCATATCATTGACGGTCGATGCAATAGTTGAAGACGCCAGGTTTGGAAAATCCTATATTCCTGGTATAGTGATGGAGGGTGTTCAATACATAAAAAGCGACCAGAAGCTGAGAGATATACTGTCAAAGGATCTAAACGACCCATCTAACAACAGTGAATTCCATCTGAGACTCAGGGAGATGGAAGCTGAGTTCAGGAGGAGGAAAGAAAAGACGGATTTCATGCTTGGCATTTTCGGCATTGAAGCGTCCGCCATGCTCTCTGCAGCTGACGGTATCGTCGATTCTGTCAAATCTGCAATATCCGGAATTGTTACTCCTCTGGTTTCCACATTATTGGGATGTGGTTTAATTGGCATTGTTGCAGTTAGCACTGCTCTTCTGATCAAATCTTCCCACAAGGAAAGCGGATTCATGATAACCTTCACCAAGAGCAGGATGGCATGGAAGGAGATGACGGACATTAAAAAGCGCCTCATAGCTTATAGAATTGAGGTTGCAAATGATCTTCCCCCAATGTCTGCGTATGCCATTATAGATGAGGTTTTTTCGGGAGATGTTTACCGCGAGAAGTTATTAAGAGAGGTGAATTCCTTGCGGGAACAGGATCGCCTTTTGCTTGAGCAGCAAATGGATAATGCCGTTTCAGGCATTATGAAACACATCGACCAGATTGAGGAGATGGTAAACACACATGAGAGGAAAATCACTGCTATTGAGGATGATCTGAGAAACCTCAAAGTTGAATTTGAACGCATAAAGTCTTCCTATTGCCTCCCCCCATCTGTTACTCAGGAGGAGAAGATAAGATCTGTTTTTTACCCTTCGGTCCAGGCAGAAAGGGCTGTGGATTTTGCTTCAAAGGGTGAAAATTTACTCATCACCGGTATCTCTGGATCCGGAAAGAGTTTCACTGCTTCATATGTTGCCATGTTTCTTAGGGATAATGGTTACGTAAGAAGCATTTGTGTTAACAGTGATATATCTCTGAACTACGGCATGGCTGTATTCCTGGAGAATACAGCTGTCGTAATTGACGATGTTTTCGGCGAAAACAGCCTGATGGTTTCACACGCAGATCAGCTTCAGAGATTACTCAAGGTTGTGTCGAAGAGAAACAGGATAATACTCACGTCACAGAGCCATGTTTTATCAGCCCTAAAATGGTTATATCCAATGTTTTATGATTTTCTTTCAGAGTCGTTCAAGATTATCGAAATAGATCCAGAAGAATTTGCAGTTGATTACTGGCGGGGCCTGTATGAAAACTATCTTTCCGTTTTCTCAACTGGCATCCGGGATGAGGTCGTTGACGCTGCAAGATCACTGGAGCCTCAGGTGGTATCGCAATTCAGGATGCCCATTTCCTATGACACCTTCTTCAATAATTTCTTTAAGACCACGTCCTTTGATAACGCTCATATACAAAATGTGATACAAGATGCACAGAACCTCAGGAGATCCATGTCAATGAGGTATATCGCTCTCGAAAAGGAAGACAGAGATTTTGTTAAATTCGTATGTATGTTTCCGAACCTGGGAGTAAAGGAATTCATAACCGCATATTCCAGGTTCTACGGAAAGGATCTGTCTGGAGAAGACGTTGAGAGCCTGAGAACACGAAATGAAATTTTCCTCAGAGACACTTATAATTTGAATATAGTTCACAGTGAATGTACTGAAGGCATCTGGGATAAAATAGCCGGAAATGTTGATGATTTAAAGAACATCCTGCAGCCGGTGATGCGGATGTTTGAGTTTTTTGACACACGCCTTCAATCTATCTCATGTATCATACAGATCATCAGGAGGTATTCATCGCTTGGGTCGGAAAGGATAGTTTCCGACTTCATACTACATTACATAAATGCACCTAATGCGCATAAAAAACATCTTGCAGTTTATCTAATATCTGAAATCCTCTTTTCAATTTCTCAAAAAAATTTCATGAAGAATATACTTTCCTCGCTTTATCAGACAGAAGATGGTATGTTTGAAGCGGGATTCCTGCTCAAGGCCCTGTCGAGAAATGAAAAATGGAGCAAATATGCCTTCGATGAGGCAGCTGTGATCCTTGCAAACCCGGTACTTGACAAAAGATTTATCAGTGCATTGAAAGCACAGTTTTTTTATTCCGCGGATCTGTTGAGAAACACACTTGAATTTCACCATGACGCAAATTTTGATGAAGGATATCTGATCAGGTCTGTTGAGCCAGAAACCGACATCGATTACTGTTTGAGATCAGAGAATAACCTGCTGAGTGGCGCAGGAGAGTGGCACTACATAGGGTTGAAAAGTGGAAAATTTGAAAAAATTGTTTCTGGATCGACCGAATGGATTCAGTACATTGAGGAAAGAGAAGATAATCTTGGCAGATTATTCCTAGATCTTGGCGAACTTGTTTCTTCGAAGAAACTCGTGGAAGGAAGGGAATATGTTCTTGAAGCTGTTATCAGGACTGAAAATATCAGATCAAATGAGGTTCAAAATAAGTTCGGTGCCACAGTTGGCATAGCTTATGCAGATGATGCCTGCTGGACACCGCGAAGGGATGCTTTTCAGATTGAGATTGGGTTTGTTCAGGGGGATACCGCAGAGACGCTATACCGGGGGAGGTTCAGGCTCGGTATAATGCCGCCAGGGTGCACCCATCTGATACTTTATTTGGTGAATGTTGTCGGGACGGGGGAGTGCTGGTTCAAGGACATTGTACTGCGAGATGCCTGATGAGGCTGGAAAGTGGGCATGAATATGACTGCGGGGCTGATTATTTTATCGCTTATTTGGCATTATCAATTCTCGGTTGATAGATAGTGATGGTACCAGAAGGACGTTCTCAACAGTCCTTCCTTTGTCTTGAATCGGTGCTTGAATAGCCATGACTGTATGGAGAAATGCTGTTCCGCCTTGTCAGATGTCTTCTCGACCATTGGATCCTGAAGATACAGGAATACCTCTTTCATGTATCTTTTCAGGAAAGACAGAAAATTAAATAAAACGTCGAAATTTCAAAATCATGGTGATATCAAACCGGGCATGGGTACTCGTCAGCCGGCCAGAAACAAATTTCAACGAGGATAATGTCAAACTTGAGGAATTGCCTGTTCCACATCCTCGTGATGGTGAAATTCTTGTAAAGAACATCTGGTTATCCTTTGATCCCACACAACTTGGATGGATGAAACACGATTCATACATGGAAAAAATAAGGATTGGGGAAGTGGTTAGATCCATAGATGTTGGCGAGGTTATTGAATCAAATAATCCAAGTTTCAAAGTCGGCGATTTAGTATCCGGACTTTTTGGATGGCAAGAATATTCCATATCAGATGGTCTTGTAAGTCACGTCATTCCGATCCCGTCGATCGAACCTCCATGGTATTCGCTCAGTCTTTTTGGCATCACAGGTATGAGTGCATATTTCGGAGTGAAGGATATCGGAAAGGTGAGGAAGGGGGAAACATTTGTTGTCAGCAGTGCTGCGGGCTCTGTTGGATCAATTGCAGGACAGATATCAAAGATTATCGGTGCGAGAGTGATAGGCATCGCTGGCGGAGCAGAAAAATGCAGGTGGGTTGTTCAGGAAGCGGGTTTTGATTACTGCATTGATTATAAATCGGAAAACGTTTCTCAGCGGTTATCGGAACTCTGCCCTGACGGTATAGACGTATACTTTGATAACGTTGGAGGAAAAATTCTGGATGACATTCTATTAAGAATAAGAAAAAATGCGAGGATCGTTATATGCGGTGCGATTTCCGACTATGACTCAATGAACTTCTATCCCCTGAGAAATTACATGAGCCTGAATGTTAACCATGGTAGAATGGAGGGTTTCATAGTTACCGATTATCTGGAAAGGTTCGGAGAGGCATTCGGTGAGTTGCGCAAGTGGCTGATGGAAGGAAAATTGAAGCAGAAAGAGGAAATTTACGAAGGCCTGGAACTTGCCCCTGAGATCTTCAAAAAGCTGTTCACCGGAAAGAATTTCGGAAAACAGATTCTCAAAATATCAGATTATCGTCAGGTATAGAATGGTGGCAGGAGAAAAAACGTTCAGGAAAAATTGCTCGGTATGGAAGCTTTTAATCCACCTCAAAGCACCTTTTCTCATGTCTGGGGTTTCAAACCCTTATGGGTAGGATATGAACTTGCTTGCGAGAATTCGTATAGTCGACAATGTCGCTTATTTCAGCAGTATCGGTTATTGTCCTTACGCCCTTAAGCTCACAAATGAAGAGGGGCATGTGTGATCCGGGAATAATCTAAGGTGCTCCTTTATGGGTTGCTGTCACGCTGATGCACTTATTCTGAACTTTTTTTGAACGCACAAGCTGGCCTTGAGTTAAAACCCCGCCGGACGCGAAATACTTTGCCACATATCAGTAAGATGGTCTTTCAGGTATTTTTTGCCGCACTCTTTATATTCAGTTCATTGAATGCCATATCTTCAGGTCTAATTGACAACACTCTAACATTATACTGGTTATAAAGTCATCATGTTATTCCCAGCATCAGCATCCTTTGCAGCTGCCATAATAATCTCAGCTTCATTGATCCAGACGGGATGATATCCTATTGAATTGTTTTTTGATTCCCAGATGCAGATATATCATGACGCTCAGAATCCCCATATCCAGGGGATACGATACTGAAGCGAGAAGTTTGAACGCTGCGATGGCGGATGATTCCGAAACAAATGACAGAATTATGTCTGCCACCGGCAGGGAGCAACAGGCCCCGGTGGAACATATCGCCGGAAACGTTAGTACTGATACCGGTAGAGCTCCTTTCAGTCCCTTTTTGAAAGTCTTTGCCATGTTAAAATCCAGTAACATTAGAAACACCATGAACGAAAGTGCAACAGAAAGAAATGCCGGAAGAAATTGAAGCGTGATACCCAAGTATTCTGAAGGAAACCAGTAAATGCCGGAGAGCAATAGGAAGTTGTGGAGACTGTCTGTGTATATTATCAGCAGAGGTCTTGACCCGATTCCTTTTGTAAAGAGCCATACTTGAGGTTGAGTATAATACTGAATCATGCCTGAAGACATGGCGAAGATCACCCAGTATGCAGATGATATTGCAGCTGGAAGAATGTATCTGTTATTTATCATCCTGTATGCGTTCATGTCTTCCCAGTTTCTCAGTTGGAAATGCTATAAAAAGCCAAAAGTAAACTATTTTTTACTTATTACTATTTATGCTATTTTTAAATGCAATAATGGAGGTGTTGCATTGGAAAAAGAGAAATTGTCCTGTTGTGGTATGTCTTTCAATAACCAGGAAGAAATGCAGGAGCACTTGAGGCTTCACCATGGCAGCGAACATCATGACTGCTCCTGTTAGATGCCTGGACTGTTTGATTTGCAAGGCATAAAACAAATCAATTCACTTTTTAGCATTGATGTCAAAATTTGCAGGGTCTGTCGGTTATATTATACCTGATGTCCCCATTATTCCTGGTTATTACAATACTCCATTTTTGCCTTTAATCTCTTTGCATAGGACGAAGGGATGGTGCTGTCGGCCCTTTGAAGTGAAGGGAGCATAGCATTCCGTTCAGACCAAATATTCAGAATGTGAAATTGAGATCACATGCTAGCTGAATATTTTCGGCGGAGAGACTGTCAGCAGCACATAACATGGAGCACAAGCTAGGCCTGATGATGAAACAAACAGAAAATGCCACGGGGGAAATTCCGCATGAATCTTATAATTTTGAAGCAGTATAATTTCCAGAAAACCACTGGCAGAATTACAGATCGTGTATTAGATCTGCTGTAAAATTGAAAAGGTCCTGCACAATTCGGATTTGAAGAGGCGAAAATATGCAGGACCAGTTAGACGTAGTGAAAGAGATAATAAGTATTTTCCTGAAGGACAGCAAGGAAGGCAAGAAGGAACTTGTTGAATGGTTTCTCAACAACGTGATGGAGGAAGAGGCCAGGATTCAGATATCCGCACATCCATATGAGAGATCGGACAGCAGGAGGGCACACAGGAACGGTTCAAGGACAAGGAGGCTAAAGACCGTCGATGGTGAACTGGAGCTCAAGAAACCACAGATAAGGGAGTTTCCGTTCAGAACCAATGTATTTGAGAGATATTCAAGGGTTGAGAAGGCACTCAACTCAGTTATACTTGAATCATACATACAGGGTGTTTCCACAAGGAATGTGAGGAATGTTGTTGATTTCCTGGGTGTTGAGAACGTATCAGCATCGTATGTCTCAACACTTGCATCCGAACTGGATGCAAAGGTGAAATCATTCCTCGAAAGGAAGATAGACAGACCGATGAAATTCATCTACATAGACGCAACATACTTCAAGATAAGAGAGAATGGAAGATATGGGAATAAGGCACTGTATGTTGGTCTGCCCCCTTAAATAACGAGACAAAGTTGTCCTATAGTGTTAGAT
>JBMFWA010000005.1:0-87816 GCA_049965715.1 Thermoplasmata archaeon | reverse complement strand
CTGCCTTCTTCAAGTTTCATTAAGCCGATCAACGTCATTTCCCCCTCTCACCCTTGCAAACATATCCTGCACTTTGGGAATATATACCAATAAAATATTGCAATTAGTTGGAGAGCTCACCACACAGCATTTACACTATGGAATTACATAAACCTTTACATTGGATTTTTGTGCAAATCGTATCCTCCATAACTATTGCCAAATAATTAAATCAGAATCAGGTGGGGAGGCCCTGTAGACACACAATATTGGCGGGATATGGAACCTGCAGCTGAATGATATCACCAGGGATCATCTGAGGGGGGAGGAATGAGAACGTCGGAAACTCTTTCTGACTATCCGGATATCCCCTCCCCACAGACAGGAACTGAGTGTTCACATCCAGGAAGGGGAGAATGTCATACGAGTACATCAGGCAGAGGATGGCGAGTGTCGCTGCAGGGGCCGGCGTGAGGTTCCACAACCACATGGCAAGCTACACATATGCAGAGGAACTGCTCAGACAGGGCGTTTCCATATATGCTGTATCGAAAATTTTCCGCCATCAGGGCATAGAGACGACATCAGTCCACTCCCACCTCGATCAGGGCGAGGTCATCGACGAAATCAGGGACAATGTGAAAAAGTGATTTTCCTAGCGGAGGCGGTGGAATGCTGAAATCGCGCATCACGAACCTGAAAGTACGCCGCGGGAGAGATTCGAACTCCCGATCCGCAAGGGAACCAGATCTCAAGTCTGGCGCCGTACCACTGGGCCACCGCGGCAGTATTGATGTGCTCTCAGCAAGGAAAGTTAGAACAACTAATGAATATTGCGATACTTTCCCACCATGCGCGAAATGAGGCAGGAAAAGTTTCATTCGTAAGCCTTGTTGAAGACCTCGAAGTATATTTCGTCGACATATCCGTGTCCCGGAACGTAAGCATCCCGATGGAATCTTCCTGTCTCTTTGAAACCATTTTTCTCCAGAACTTTTATTGATCCGGTGTTCGGCTCAAACACCGATGAATGAAGCTTTCTGAGCTTGAGAATCTCGAAAGCATACTTCATCACAAGTGATACTGCTTCTGTAGTATACCCATGGCCCCAGAATTTTCTGGCAAGGGAATATGCAACATAGGCATTGCCTGAATACAGATTTATCTCATGAAGACTGACTAGGCCGGCAATGTCCCCAGGGTCTTCGGGTATGACTGCAAAAACCCTTGTGTTTCCTGAATCGCCGCCAGATGTTCCGACAAACTTTTCCTCATCTTCTATGGAATGGATGGCATACGGTCTTCTCAGGAATCTGTTAACCTCGGGATCATTTATCATCTCGTATATGAAGGCCACATCGCTCCTGATCATCAGGCCGAGCGAAACGGTATTCCCCCTGAGTATGAGCGGCCTCTTATAAGGATTATCGTTCATAATGAATTATGAAAAAAGGAAGGGACTACCTTCTAAGCCTTCCATTGGATCTTATGGAAGGACGGCTCTTGCTGTTTCCCTTGTTGCCCGTTCTCAATCCCCTTCCCTTGTATCCGGCGGATGTCAGTCCCCTGTAAACTCTGCCATTGTGGGGATTATCTGCAATCCAGCTGATCTTGGGATCAGCCAGTATCTGTGGACTTGACGGATCAACAAGTATGATCTCATAATATTTGTACCGCCCGTCTTCGCCAACGTAGTAGGAGTTGAGGAGCTCCATGTTGGGATACCTGTCTGCGGCTCTCTCCTCAGCAATCCACTGTATGCTCTTTTTCGGTGTCAGGTTATTGTAGGCAAGTCTTCTGGGCCTTCTGCCGCCCATGATCTTGGGCCGGTTCCTGCCGCCCTTTCTCACCCTTGATCTTACCACGACATAGCCGTATTTGCTCTTGAATCCCAGTTCCCTGGCCCTGTCTATCCTTGTGGGGTGTTCAAGCCTCTCCACCGCGTTTCCGTTTCTCCACTCGATCATGCGTTGCTTCTGCAGGCCGTAAATTTCTGAATCTTTAAGATCTTTCCATGCATTTCTAACCAGTGAATATGTAGTTGATGTTGGCATTTTTTTCGCCTTTCTTCCGATAGGTTATGCTGAAGTTTTAGATAATATTTATATGTTTACACAATGACCCATCTCAATTCGGGGATGTCGGTTTTCATGAAGGGATCACTGTTCAGGAAGAGGTATGTTCTGCTGAGCTGCGAGAACAGTGATGACATGAGAAGGATTGAGAAATTCGCTGCGGAAAGATACCGGGCGAAGGCCAGACTGAAGCAGAACAATTTCCTGATCCTTCTCACGAACCAGTTTCAGAAGGAATCCCTGTGCTCCAACCTGGAGTCCGGCTTCAGGTCAGCCAGGATAATCACTGTCAGCGGAACAATAAGAAAATGCCTCAGGATAATGAAGAATCAGACAGAAGCCTCTTCCTGAGGAGAAAAGGCAAGTCTTTCTGATATGCTCCTGAAATATTTCGGTGCCTTCCTCTTCATTATGTCGAAGAACCACATCATGTCCTTTATTCTGGTTTCGCTCATGTGGTTCAGTCTTGCGAGCTTTTTCTCTGCGCCCTTTCTTCCGGCACCGGCATTCTTTATCCGTCCCCTCATCCTGATGTAATCCGGGAACTGGAACTTCACGTAATGGCTGTTCTCCCTCGCCAGGAAGAATCTCACGCCAGCAGCCATCTCCTCTGCGTAATTCTTGAATGCATAATGCTGCTTCCTGTAGACCCTCGCCACGTATAGATCTGCCAGCGCAAGAACATCATATGATCTGTAAAGCATGGTATGATCGGTTTCCATGTCGGGCAGGTTCTGGTCTATCCACATCAGGTAGTCCTCAGTCTCGAAATCCTTGTCCCTGAGCGAATAGAGGATATCGTCATAATTGACGCTTCTGAAGGTTCTGTCCATGATGTTGTAGATGTTCTCCGGTGCATCGCGTGAATATATCTTGAATCCAGTCTCTTCCGATCCTGAAATGTAGCGAAGGGATTCAATGTCGTTGAGTATTGACCTGATGTCAGGTTCGTCAGCATTCATCACGTCAATTATGAAGGACTCCGGTATTTCAACACCCTCCTCCTTCAGTATCTGATCTATTCTCGCTCTCATCTTTCTCCGGAATTCATTGTATTCATTGGTTTTCTTCTTTCTGTAAGGGCGGAAGTCAACCTCTATGGAATTGTTCACAATTGCCATTGCGGAGTTCTTTCTCCTGAAGTCATAGAACTCATTCATGGTCATGGCGATTGGATTCTTTGTTTCCTCAATGGCATCAGAAAGAGCCCTGATTCCCCCCGTATCCCCGCCGTTCTCCGCGGATCGCCCCTCAAATATGTTGTCAGCCTCGTCGATCAGTATCAGCCTGTCCGGGCCCTTTCTGTTGGGGTTCTCGTCACTGATGTCACGATACAGGGCACCCATTGTTGCTGTCATCTTCATGTGGTCGGCATTTCTCCTCTCCGACGCGTTCATCTCTATGACCTGCAGCCCCATCTCCCTGCCTATGACAGTGAGTGCGGTGGTCTTCCCGGTTCCCGGAGGCCCATAGAGTATGATGGCCTTCTTATCCACATCTCCGGATCGCCACCTGTTCAGCCAGCCTATTATGGTTTTCAGGTTCTCACCTGAGATTATCAGGTCTGAGATGGTTCTGGCCCGATATTTTTCCGCCCATGTCATGCTGCTGACCCAATGGTAGAGGAGATATAAACTGTTTTTATGGCTATCCGTTTTTCACTTAAAAGGCAGTAATTCCCACTTATTCACGCTGGTCCGTCATCCCTCAGCCCGCTTTTCAGGGGAGCGGTATTTGAACCACAACATTTATCTCTTTTTGCTCCAATCGCGGGAAAGTTGCTCACCACCAAATCTCCGCTGTTATTCCTTCAAAATGTTGTAAATGCCACATTCGGAGTGGTTGCCCTGTTCTTTATAACCAGATATTTTCCTCTTTCCTGGGGAATTTTTGCATTCGACATCGGTTTTGTGGGACTCTTCACGCTTGTTAACGATCTTGGATATTCAACCGCCACCCTCAGGAACATATCAAGCGGTGAAGACCTCGGGGAGAGCAATGCAACGCTTCTTGCCATAAAACTGGCGCTTGGAGGAATTTTCATCGCAATCACGGTTGGAAGCCTGCTGGTATGGACGATTGTTCTGAAGCACGGCTTTGAATATCAGGCAGAATTCTGGGTCGTGCTTGAACTGATTCCATACTACTTTTTTTCCAGCATGATAGGCTTTACGGGAACATACTACACCGCAAAAATGTCATCGGCCAGGATGAGCATACCGGCTATGATTGAGGCAATACTGCGGAATTCATCCATCATAATCCTCTCAGTTCTGGCTTTCAGCAGAATCCTGCCAATCGGGGAGGGAGAGATGGTCTATATCCTGCCCGGCATATACAGCTGCACCTACTCCGTGTATTTTGGAGTATCAGTACTCCTGGGGAGACCCTGGGTGATATCAAGGCCAAGCAGGGCGCTCTTCAGGAAGCTCACAAAAATCGCTCTTCCTCTCGCACTTTCTGCCAGCATAGGGGTCATCAATGCGAACATAGACAAGGTGCTCATACAGTTCTTCTGGGAAGCTGGTGCTACGGGCGCATACTATCTCAATCAGAGGCTCATACAGGTGATCCTCAACTTTTCTGTCGCAATATCAGTGTTCTTCATTCCACTGATGGCAAAGTATGCCAAGAAGAGGGATGATGAGGCGCTGGGGAAATCTATCAACGACTATGAGCGCTTCATCACTCTGTTCATGCTGCCGTTCATAGTGGTGACCATCTTCCTTTCAAAATACATACTCAACCTCTTCAACGGCTACTACAGCGAGTATTCCCTACTCCTTCCGCTGCTTGCTATCAATGCACTTTTCTACGTTTCCATGCAGCCATTTTATTCCGCCATAATTGCGCTGGGGAGGACAAATATAATCGCAAAGATAACCCTGACATCGCTGCTCATGAACATAGGGCTTAACCTGATCCTGGTACCCAGCTCCCTGTTTGGCTACACAGGGCTTTCACTGGGGGTGGTCGGGGCGGGTGTCAGTACCCTTACAGCGACAGTATTTTCAAATGTCGCTTACAGAATATATCTGAATGGAGAGATAAAGCTCGGCTTCAGGAGCAGGAATCCCATGCTGCTCATTCCGGCCGTCGTGGAGGGTGTATTCATCCTGCTGATCCTTACCAGAATCCAACCGTACTCGTTCATAATACTTCTGCCGGTGTCAGTTTTTGCTGCACTGATATTCTTTGCTGTAGCACTGATTTTGAAGCAGACAACAATTCACGAATTATTCAGTTTCCTTTCCAATATGAACCCCATGAAGCTTGGCGGACACCTGAAGGAAGAAACAAATAACAAATAGACAGTATTCGTCTTTCGCATACCTTCAGTTTATTCCCGGTAGCATGGCGGTCAGGAAAATTTGATTTATACGGACCAAGGGAGGAAATGTTGTCACATCAAAATCAAAGATAAAGCTGACCCGGGGAAATGCACCCAGGGTCTAATAAAATAATATTTCTGTTTATAAAAATTCCTGAGAACTACTTTGCGGAAAGTTCTGCAGTGCATTCCGAGCAGAGACCCTTAAGGACTATGCTCGCGCTCCTGACGGTGTAATTCCCGTTGGAGAGCTTCTGGATCAACTGTCCGATTTCCGGTATTTCTATATCCTCAATCTTCCCGCAGTTCTCGCAGGAAAGGTTTGCGTGCACTTCGGTGTTATTCTCAAACCAGGTCGCCCCGTCGAGTTCAAATGATTTCAGGATACCCTTATCAGTCATGGCCTTGAAGATGTTATATACAGTTGCCAGAGTGATTGTCGGTTCGCTGACCTTGATCCTTCTGTAGACATCCTCCACCTTGAAATGGCCTGGCTTTTCCAGAACTATCCTCATCACGCTTAGTCTCTGCGGAGTGACTTTCAACCCCGTGTCTCTTAGAGTCTGAATATATGATTGGTCTGTCATGTTAACTGATACGTATTATTCTTTAAGTTATAAACCTATAGACTAATATGTTCTATATAGTCCAGAAAACTTACAGCAAACACATAAAAACACAGATCAAATCAGACATCGTGCAAAAAGAGGAAACCAGTTGAAACAGTGGGAAAATATATTCATGGTCTGGAGGAACAGAAGCCGATATGCATAAAAGCATTCAGCGCTTTCGGTGATGAATGCGAACCATAGGCGTTGCATCGCCCGTGACAGGATCGGGGAAAACCACCGTATCCGCTGCCCTTCTCCAGGGGCTCCAAAACTCGATTCCGATCAAGATCGGACCCGACTATCTGGATCCGTCAATACTGTCATCAGTTTCAGGAGTGACCGCACTGAATATGGACAGGTGGGTTCAGGGCAGGAACTACATGAAATACATCGGGGAGATCTCGGAAAAATATGAATGGGGAATATTCGAGGGAGTCATGGGTCTTCATGATTCAGGTTCTCCCATGGATGTGAGCACCTATTATTACCTGAGGCGCTTCAGGATACCATATCTGCTGGTGATGGACGTTTCCAGGATGGCGGAGTCGGCATACTATGCAGCCAGGGGTTTTCTTTCACCGCTGTCGATCGGGGTGGTCCTGAACAACTATTATTCCGAGGGGCACCTCAGGATGGTCAGCAAGGAATTCATCAGGCACGGGATCAGGATTGTTGGGGAGATCCCTCATGATCCATCACTGGCTATGGAGGAAAGGCACCTCGGCCTGAGAAACGATCTCGATCCCTCCGTTATAAGAGAGAAGGCAGGGAAGGTCCTGCACTACCTTGATCTTGATTACATTATTGAAAAGGCAGGCGATCTGCATGTCCCGAAATCCGTTTCACAGGAAAGATTCCCGGAAAAATTAAGGGTCGCGATCGCAAACGACAGGGCCTTCAGCTTTTACTACAGATCGAGCATTGACTTCCTTTCTGGAACTGGCAGTGTGGAGCATTTTTCCCCGTTGGGGAACGAGGTGCCGGAGTCTCCTGACATTATTTACCTGGGAGGAGGATATCCGGAGGTTTATGCGGAAGAACTGCAGAGGAACAGCAGATCAATGGAATTCATACGGTCTTCAGCAGAGAACGGAACAGTCATCATAGCGGAGTGCGGCGGACTGATGTATCTGCAGGACTCCATTGAGATGAATGGAAAACGGTACAGGATGGCCTCGGTGTTTCGCGGGGAAGTGAAATGGTCTGATAGGGTCAAGATAGCGTATACGAGTCTTCAGGCAATCAGCGACAACCTGCTTTTCAGGAAGGGGGAGAGAGCGTATGGGCATGAATTCCACTACAGCACTCTGGACACGAGTGAAAAGATGACCATGAGGAACATTCTCGGGAGCGGGATAAACGGTTATGATGCAATGAGCCGCTACAACACCATGGCATCGTATTCGCACTTCGATCTCAACAGGTACGGAAAAAGAATTCTCAGGGCAGCGGTAAAGATAAATAAGGGTAAGTGAAATCGGAGGAAGATGGAAAGGCTGAGAGGCTTCAGGGATATTTATCCAGAGGAAATGATTAACAGGGAGAAGATTTTCCGCACTGCGGAGGACATGTCGCTCAGGTTTGGTTACGAGAAAATAGACTTCCCGAGCCTCGAATCCATGGATCTTTACAGGCTCAAATCCGGTGAGGAACTCGTCGGTCAGACATTTTCATTCAGGGACAGGGGCGGAAGGGAGGTTACACTGATCCCGGAAGCAACTCCATCCGTTGTCAGGATGCTCACATCCAGGAAGGAGATTCCAAGGCCGGTCAGATGGTTCAGCTTCGGGAAATACTGGAGATATGAGGAACCGCAGTCAGGCAGACTCAGGGAATTCTACCAGTACAATGCGGATCTTTTCGGCGTTGACACTCCCGAGGCTGACAGCGAGATCATAGGTCTAGCAGCATCAATACTGGATGCCTACGGCTTTGCGGGCGAGTATGTCATCAAGATCAACAGCAGGAAGATCATGAATGCACTCATCTCAGGCATCGGAGCGGGTGATCCGTTGCAGGTGATGAATATCATCGACAGGTCATCGAAGGCAGGCTCCGAGGTTGCAGTGGAATCCATGGTTGAGGCAGGAATAGGAAAGAATGAGGCCAGGAAGATCATGGACACAGTGATGAATGCAAGAAGCGTTGACGATATAACCCAGATCTCAGGCAACGATCAGGATACGAGGGCGGAGCTTGACAGGATCAGAAAAACCATGGAACTGGTTAGATCATACACAGATGCAGAAATAAGGTTCGACCTGAGCGTTGTACGTGGGCTCGCATATTATACGGGAATAGTCTTCGAGGCGTTTGACAGGAGGGGTGAACTCAGGGCCATACTGGGCGGAGGAAGATATGATTCACTTGCCGAGTCGCTGTCCGGGATAAGCATACCTGCGGTGGGGTTCGGAATGGGTGACGTTGTTGTGGAACTTCTTCTGAAGAGGACGGGTAAATGGGAGCAGAAATCCCAGGGGATATCAGTATTTGTATGCAACCCTTCTGGTGAATTTCCAGCAGAAGCCTCAGGAATCGCCTCAAGGCTCAGGAAAATAGGTACCAGAGTGATCATGGACGTATCTGGAAGGTCTCTTTCCTCGCAGCTCAAGTCTGCAGACAGAATGGGTGCGGTGTTCAGCATAATACTGGGTAAGAAGGAGATGGAGGAATCATCGCTGACTGTGAGAAACATGAAGAGTGGGGAGCAGTTTTCAGTAAGTATGAACGGAATCGAGAAATGGTTTCAGGACAATTCAGTGCCGGGATTAAAGGCATGATTCTGAGAAGTTTAGGGTCCAATCGTCGACTGCAATGTTTATGTCGGAAGAACGACGATTATCATTTTAAAAAACCATATTATCTTGAAAAGGTCCCATCTTTTTCAATAGAATCGTATGGGAAATGTGTTAAAAACAAAGCCCGCGTATTTGCATTACAAAAATTTATTAACTCTCTAAAGTTTTAAGGAAGAAGATTAGCAGTGTCTATAGCATTCATTCTGGTCAGCACGGTTCCAGGTAAGGAACACGAGGTCTATAACAAGATTTCCAAGATAAAATACGTGGTCGAGATACATCCGCTCTTCGGAGAATATGATCTGATAGTGAAAGTTGATGCAGAAGACTTCACTGAGCTTGGAAAGATTGTCATAGATCAGATCAGGACCATTGAAGGTGTGATAGACACCAAAACTTTAACCGCTACTAAGATGTGAGGGAACAACATATGGTATACTTTTGGAATCCTTGGAACTGGGAAGTCTTCTTCCTGATAGTGCTTGCCCTGCTTGCAATCTCCCTTGTCGTGCTGGGCGTTATGACAGCGTATTTTGGAACCGGTAAAAGCCGGATGGTTGGCGCCATTCTCCTGGTGGTGGGAATAATAGTTGGAGTGCTTACAATATTTGTCTCCATAGACTATTTCAAACCGACCGGCGGGCTGATAGAATCAGTCATAGTACCGACGTTCTATTATGTTGCCGCAGTTGTAATAGGGGCCGTCATAGGGCTTCTCATATTCCTCGGCGCAATAATGAAAACCTGAACAGGAAAACCCGATTCTGAATGGTTTCCATTCTTATTCCCTTATTTTTATTGAGTTTTTATTCCCTGTTTATAGCAAGCGTTCACATTTCTGCTCCAGATCACTGGCTCACAATTTCCTTCATAAGCAGGAAGAAGAGATGGAACAGAAGGAAGGAGGCCACGTTCAGCTCCATGGTAGGCGGGCTCCACGCTGTCTTTTCATTATCAATAGCACTCCTTGTAGTTTACATCGGCCTTTTCTCAATTTCTGATTTCAGGTTACTGTTCAATCTCATAGCAGGATATTTTCTCCTTGCGGGCGGATCCGCATATTCGGCATATTACATAATAAAATCATACCGGAATCCGTTCAGCGAAGAAGCGATGAAGGAACACGAGTCAAAAGCAGACGCCAGTTCGTTTGCCCTGGGGCTTTCACTTTCACCAGATCTTGCGGCGGTCTCGGTGATACTTCTCGCCATTCCACTGGGATATCTGGCAATAGGTATCTCGTCGGTGATATTCATAGTGACATCAATGGCGCTTCTGCCCATACTCGTTATGCTGTCAACAAAGGGGATGGGAAAAGCACTTTCCGGGATCAGGCCGGAGATAAACGACATTGTACTGGGACTGGTACTTGCACTTACGGGATTGAGCCTTATCATTTTCCAGTAACAAGTTTTTAAGCAAAGAACCGAATCACGGTTATGGTCAACCCGGAAAGCACCATCAGGGAAATTGAAGCCAGCATTTCAAAGAACCTGACCGGCAAGGGAATTCTTGCATGTTCAGGAGGGCAGGACAGTACACTCCTTGCAGTCATTGCGTCAAGAGTGGCTGAGAAGAACCTTCTCGTAGTCTATGTGGACACTGGGCTCATGAGAAAGAACGAATCAAAGAGGGTCGAGGAGATATTCACTCATTATCACCTGAATTACAGAATAATCGATGGGTCCGCGGAATTCTTTGATGCTCTGAAAGGTGTGACGGATCCGGAGAAAAAGAGGAAGATCATAGGAGCAAAATTTATAGAAATATTTGAACGCGAATCAAAGAAATTCGGTGCGGAATTCCTGCTGCAGGGAACCATAGCACCGGACTGGATCGAAAGTGGCGGGAGTGTGAGGGATACCATAAAAAGCCATCACAACGTTGGCGGGCTTCCGGAAAAGATGAACCTCAAGCTGATTGAGCCGCTCAGGGATCTCTACAAGGATGACATAAGGGAAATCTCATCATATCTCGGTCTCCCGACAGATGTTCAGCCTTACCCTGGTCCGGGGCTTGCAGTGAGGATACTGGGCGAAGTTACCAGAGAAAAGGCAGATCTCCTCAGATCAGTCACAGAGATAATAGAGGATGAAGTCAGGGAAAAATTCGGGCCAGAGCAGAGACCATGGCAGTATTTTGGCGTGCTTCTTCCGGTAAAGAGCACGGGAGTCCATGGAGACAGAAGGACCTACGGAGCTACCGTGGCACTGAGATTGTTCGAGACCAGTGACGGGATGAGCGGAACGTTTTCCAGACCGGACTGGGAATTTCTTGACAGGCTATCCACAAGGATCACCAATGAGAATACGTCAATCAACAGGGTTGTATACGATATCACAAACAAGCCCCCCGGAACCATAGAATGGGAATGAATCAATGCACTTCGCAAGTTTGGATTGTACACCAGGAAAATAAAGTAAATCTGCCTTTTTCCTTTTAATTTAAGCATCTCTCAAGATGCATCAGCCACAAACAAATATAAACCATAGAACAATGAACCATTATGAGCGAAGAGAAGCTTCCGTACGGATTATTCTCAATAGATATCGATTTGCCATTTGAAGAGGCCATGGAAAGGGTGCAGAAATCACTTACGCAGGGAGGATTCACTATCTTTGCAGTTATTAATCATAAGGAAGCTGCAAAAGGCGCAGGCATGGAGATGAATCCCGCATCCGTGATAATTTTTGGAAATCCGGCGGGCGGAACCATACTTATGAAAGAATCAGACACCATCGCGATCGATCTTCCGGCACGAATCCTGGTTTCAGGAAACGGAAAAACAAAGCTGTATTTCAACAAGATGGAGTATGTGAAGGAGAGGCACTCCCTGAATGGCAAGGATGAAGCAGTCTCGAATTTTGACAAAAAGGTGGTCGGAATTCTTGAAAACATTCAATGAAGATATGCATGAATTAGCTGATTCAGGTGTTATGTGAAAATGAATCCGCATCAAGTTGCAGGTATGATTTCTGTTCATGGCACTGAACAGGAAATGAAACGCAGGAAAGATACCATTAAGGATTAAATAGCTAACAATAATGACCTCTAACATCAAGAAAGTGTGATTCAATGAATGCTGAAACAATGTTAATGCCAGAAGAGGAGTACCAGAAATCAGGTATACATATAGGTACACAGGTCAAGTCCAAGGACATGGAGAAGTACATATTCAAGATAAGGAACGACGGCCTCTACATCCTTGATCTCAAGAAGACCAATGAGATGCTGATTGTTGCAGGAAAGATGCTCTCCAGAATAGATCCGGACAAGATCCTTGTCGTGGCTCAAAGGCAGTATGCATTCAGACCCGTCACAAAATTTGCTGAAGTGGTCGGGGTCAAGGCCATAGCCGGAAGGTTTATTCCGGGAACACTCACAAATCCACAGCTGAACAATTATACAGAGGCGGAGGTGGTAGTGGTGACAGATCCCCTTGCAGACACACAATCCATGAACGAGGCGATAAGCATGGGCGCACCGATAATAGCGCTCTGCGATGCGAACAACAAAACTGCTTTCGTGGACCTTGTGATACCGACAAACAACAAGGGGAGAAGATCTCTGGCCGTTATCTACTGGCTTCTAGCAAGAGAGGTCCTGAAGAATCGTGGCACAATAAAGAGCTACGATGAGTTCAAATACACGGTGGAGGACTTCGAGGCAACTGTCTGAAGGAGCATATGTCAACTCAGAAGAAGACACTGTTTCTCAACGGGGCGGATGTTTACTACGAGGAAGACAATCCCGATGCGGAGAAAAAGTTACTCCTGCTTCATGGCATGAGCTTCAGTTCAGCTGACTGGGATAAGATAGAGGCTTCAAGGAAGATCACACAGTGGGGATACGGTGTTTTTGAGGTTGATTATCCGGGATTCGGCAAATCGGAAGGTAATCCGTACTACAGAATAGAAAGAGGAAATTATTCCAGCGGCTCAAGATTTGTTAGAGACTTCATGCTTTCGCTCAAGCTGGATCATACGGTTATAGTTGGTCCTTCAATGGGCGGAGGGATCGCACTCCAATCAATTATAGATAACCAGGATCTGCTTGACGCTGCGGTACTGATTGCGCCAGCATATGGTGATGTAGAGCGGAGCCTGAGCAGGATAGAGCGTCCGGTGCTGATAATCTGGGGGAAGAGGGATGAAGTCATACCGATATCAAAGGGATGGAAGCTTCATGATCTCATATCCGGATCAAAACTTGTTACAGTTGATAACGCGGGACACGCGCTCTATCTGGAGAAGCCGGATCAGTTCTTCAACATACTGAAGGGATTTCTTGATGACATCGGATAAGGTTTCAAGAATAAAACTGCAGCTGAGATACAGAGATATTGACACTCTGGGTCATGTGAACAACGCCGTCTATCTCTCCTACTTCGAACTTGGCAGGATCGATTTCTTCAGGAAATTCATCGGAGACTTCGACGAGGAAAAGATTGATTTTGTCATTGCACATGCTTCCATAGATTTCAGGAAACCCATCAAACTGGACGATTCCCCACTTCTCGAAACAAGCCTGAAAAAAGTGGGAAACTCAAGCTTCACATTCTTCCACAGAATTGTCTCTGAAAAGGAGCAGGAAGAATACTGCACCGGCGAAACCGTTGCCGTTACTGTTGATGATAATGGCAGGAAAAAAGCGGTCCCGGATCAGATCCGCATGCTGTCCTCATGAACTTCCGGTCTGTTCCTGTGGCGTGAGGATGTCGCTTATTCTTTCGATGCACAGGTACCTCAGGCTGCCCTGATAAATGCCTGCGAACACCATCTTCTTTCTGACGGCATGCGCAACCCTGATGGCCCTGCTCAACCTGTACCACTCATCATTCTCAAGAACAGAAAGGAGCAGTTCTGCATGGTCCTCCATGCTTCGCAGGTATACTCTGAAATTTGCGCCGTACTTGAAACCGGTCTTGACGATACAGTTTCTTTTCAGCAGGTCATGATAGGCCTTTTCCGCAAGGGAAAAATCATCTGGAATATCCTCCGCCGGTTTGGAGATGAACGAAAGCACCCTGTAATCGGTGGAGGAAAGTATGACGGCATCCCCCATCTCCTCACCGAACCACTCCGGCAAACCCGCGGAAGACACCACGTATCTTGTACCGATGGCCCTTGCATCAACCTTTTCAGGCCAGGAAAATTCAGCAATACCCTTTGGATCATAGGCTGAGGTGCGGTAGACAGTCATGTCGTTCTGTTCATCTATCACGGAATAGATGGAGGGGGCACTGGAATAAAGCGATACAAAGCTTTCCTCTGAAAACTCGCGTCTCACGATCACCGGTCCGAGGTAATTATGTTCAGACTGTTTCATGAAAAACAGTCTGTCACCTTCAATTTTGACCACGAGGCCGCTATTCTTGAGATATTCGTAAATTCTGAAAACATCAAGATCGCTGTCATCATCAAAGAGAATGCCTATGAGTGAAAAAACTGAGTTGAGCGATGGATTTTCAGGCGCAATTCTCTTCTTCGTGAAGAGGTACATCGCCTCCATCGGACTGAGGTACAGCACTCCATCCAGTATCCTGCCAACCCTGTACTTACCCTGCAGAAATGACGGGGATTTTTCATTCCTGATTGAAAAAACAACAGACTTGCTAATTGCCCTGTGCATTTAATCTCTTCTTCAGGAATCTCTTAAGGAGTTGGTCCGTCAGGATTTTAGTAAGATCCTCTATACCGTCTCCACTCTTTGCGCTAGCCACTACGTATGGTACATCGTACTTCTTTGAAATTGCATCCAGATCCTCAGTCCAGAACCTCGCCTCGTATTTGCGATCGAGTTTGTTGGCTACAAGGAGTATGAATGATTTTGATCCGGTGCGGTTAATCATACGCAGTATTTTTTCAGCCTGAGAAAGGGTGGACTCGTCTGTCAGATCGGCCGTGACAATGAGTGCATTTGAACCCACCACGAGTTTATCGTCACCATTGGAAGGATCAATTTCCAGAAACAGGAGATCCACAAGTATCTTCTTTCCTCTGTCGTCAATTGAAAGGCTCTTCTTGAGGATGCTCCTCGGCTGGATGTCAGGAGAATCAGAATCATAGATTATCCTAGAAATTAGGGAACTTTTGCCGGATCCATCCGGGCCAAGAACGCTGACCTTCCATACGACTCTCGTTGAGTCCATTGCACTCACATCTTTCTGATTATAAAATACTTTACCATATCTCGGTTATTCAGGGAAAATTTACAACATTGCACGAAATGGAAGATCCATAAAAATACGCAGAAGACTCATCCAGAGGTGTCAAAGGAAAGTGATGTCACTCTGCATGGGCTTACAGTGAACGCTGTTTTCATGAGATTTGCATGTCATTTTCACTCACAGAAGTTCAGTTTGAATGCATCCGTTCCACAATACCACTTTAAGCATTAGTTCGAATCTGAATGTATAACTATATTTATTCTCAAATTATAACCAAAGGATGGAAGAGAAAGGCATCAGGAAATATTTCAGGATAAACAGATATTCACTGGTTCTCATAATGATCGTGCTAGTTGCACTGGCGGCTGTTCTTGACGCAGTTATAGTTGCGGTCATGAAGGCCATAAGCGAGGCAGGCAGCACATTTTACTCGACTCTGTATCATAACTTCGGTATTTACAGCGCATTCTTCTGGCTCATCATCGTACTCATCGTCATATTCATTCTATTCGTCTATCTCAGATTCAAAGGCAGGAAACCCGCAGAAGCTCAACAGGCAAAACAGGAATGAATATTTATATGACGCAGATAAATGCGGACAAATGTCAATCGCCAGAGAAATTAAGATAGCGGGATTTGGCGGCAGCCTCAGGCATGGGTCCTACAACAGCATGTTGCTGAAATTGTGCTCAATGCGTATGCCCGAAGGTTCGACTCTTGAAATCTGTGACATCAGCAGAATTCCGGTATATAACCAGGACAACGAAGAAAACCCGGGAGAAGCCGTGAAAGATTTCAGAAAATCCCTCGAATCCTCTAACGGAATCCTCATAGTAACACCGGAATATAACTATTCAATACCCGGATTTATAAAGAACGCAATAGACTCCGTCAGCAGACCTGTGGACAAGAACCCGTTTAAAGGCAAACCTGTCGCCATAATGAGTGCATCTACCGGAATGCTCGGCGGATCGAGGGCACAGTATCACCTGCGGCAGGTGCTCCAGTTCCTTGAAGCTTCGACCATCCAGAAACCTGAGGTATTCATAAGTTTCGCAGGACAGAAATTCACAGAAGGTGGCGGATTGAAGGACGAAGTCGCACTGAAGTTCATTGACGAGCTTCTGGCAAAACTTGTAAAGGCAGCAGCAGACGAAGGCAGATGAGCTGGGATTCTGGATTGACTCCAGAAAATCCTCCAGATCACCGTCACCAGGCGGAATAGAAGATCATCCGCACAAAAGCCTGTTTCCAGAATTTCACTGAACCGAAGGAGGAAAAAACGCGGTGGCACTCATTTTAGAGGTAAATATCAAATGAGGTCCACAAAACCTATATAGGCGAAGTATACAGCGAAAAGCACCAGTATTGCGAAGCTGAAAATTCGGACGACATCCGTCGCCTTTTCACCGAACCTTAACGTACTCCTTCTCACAGCCAGGGAGAGGAACAGAACCCATCCGATAATCCCGACAAACATGAAATAGAACGGAAAAAATCCAAATTCCTTGAACACGCTCAGGCCGGCGGTGACCCACCAGCCTATCTGGAACGGATTCACGATTCCAATTAGCAGACCGGAAAAATACCCATTGCCGGTAGCGCTCCCATTGCTTTCCTGGCTTTTGAGGGAAAGCACAGCTAATATGAGAAAAAAGGCTGATCCGACAATAAAAACATAAGCCTCAAGGGTGGTGGTGATAAGAGTGGTTCCAATGAAGAATGTTATCATCATCAGTATAAAGTCGGCAGACATTGCACCAAGCCCTACAGAAACACCTGCTGGAACGGAGACAGAGGCTTTCTTCACAAGTATGGCAGTTACTGGCCCCGGAGGGCCTGCCAGCGACACGCCCAGAAATATTCCAAGTATTGCAAGGTAGATTTCCACGGGACAGGATCAGCAGCAAAGGTTTAAAAAAACCATGCACAATAAAGCATGATGGGAGGATTAGAGGAGGTCTACGTCATAGAGGCGCTGAGGAGCCCAATCGGAAAACGAAACGGCTTATTGAGCGGTCTTCATGCACAGCATCTGCTGGCTCAGGTTCTGCAGAAGACAGTTGAGAAATCAGGAATAGACCCTGCATCCACAGATCACTTTATTGCAGGATGCGTGGATCAGATAGGCGAACAGGGCGCAAATGTTGCAAGGAACAGCTGGCTCACTGCGGGGTTTGCTGAAACGGTTCCTGCGACCACCATCGACAGGCAATGTGGCTCAAGTCTTCAGGCAGTGCAGTTTGCCTACGGGGAAATTGCATCAGGAGTTGCAGATCTGGAAATCTGTGCGGGAATAGAATCGATGTCGCGAGTTCCAATGTTCAGCAACATAAAGGATGGAGCAACTGGAACTCCAATTACTCCTGAGATAAGGTCACGTTATTCACTTGAAGGGGAATGGTTCAGCCAGGCGAGGGCGGCATCCCTAATTTCTGAAAAATACGGAATATCAAGAACCAGGATGGACGAGTTCAGCATGGAAAGCCATATGAGGGCATCAAGATCAAGGAAATTTGCAGATCGCGAGAAGGTCCCAATCAATACCGGCAGGGAGATCATATCCATCGACGAGGGTATAAGGGACAGCGTGTCACTGGAGAAAATGGGTTCTCTCAAACCAGCTTTCCCGGGAATAGATCACATCACCGCAGGCAATTCAAGTCAGATATCTGACGGAGCAAGTGCCTGTGTACTGGCTTCAAAGAGCATTGTTGACTCCATGGGCCTGAAACCAATAGCCAGACTTGTCTCCTTCGGTTATGCTGCTGTCGATCCAATAATAATGCTCACGGGTGTAATTCCGGCAACAAAGATGGCACTGTCCCGGGCTGGCTTGAAAAAGGACGATATTGACATCTTCGAGGTGAACGAAGCCTTTGCATCTGTGCCGCTTGCGTGGGAGAAGGAGCTTGGAGTGGAGAATGACATAGTGAATCCCATGGGGGGCGCAATTGCTCTCGGCCATCCTCTGGGAGCAACGGGGACAAGGATTGTTTCCACACTAATCAACGGTTTGCATACACTGGGTGGAAAGAGAGGTCTCATAGCGGTCTGTGAGGGCGGCGGTCTTTCCAATGCATGCGTGATAGAGAAGGTCTGATCGTAAACCAGCCTGATTCCTGCTGAAACAGGGACGATGGAATGCATCCGCGCCCTGATGGATGCAACAGGGTTCACATCCCTGCACAAATTTTAATAGTAAATCAGGCTTATTTACGAGGTGACATGATTGGTTATTGCATTCGTGCTTATAAATACGGTTCCGGGGAAGGAGAGCGAAGTTTTCAAGAAACTCTCGCAGCTGGAAAATGTGTCAGAGGTCTATACCCTGTTCGGTGAATATGACATGATTGTCAAGATAGAGACAAAGGACTATTCACAGCTTGAATCAATGGTGCTCGACAGGATAAGAACCATGCCCAGCATCGTTGACACCAAGACTCTGACGGGCATAAAGTTATAACGGGGATTATCGCAGCAACTTCCCGAGGACAAATTCGGAATACATTTTCCCTTCAAATGTGAATGATTCCCTGAGGAAACCCTCGATGGCAAATCCGTTTTTGATCAGCACCTTCAGGGAGGAGGGATTGTATTCCAGAACCTTGGTGTGAAGCCTGTTCAACTTAAGATCATCTCTGGAATAATCACATATGAGTGACAGTGCTGTGGTCATTATTCCCCGGTTTCTATATTCCCTGGAAGTCCAGTAGCCCACATGTGCACTCCTGTTTGTACGGTCGATATCGCTGAGGCCGATAACCCCTGCAAAAGTCCCGTCGTATAATAACTTGAAATCGATGGCAAAAACATCATTTCCGGATTCTCTTGTCTTTTCGATGAAGAACAAGGCATCGCTTTCCGTGTATGGAAATGGAAAGGTATGGCTGCCGATGTTCCTGTAGATTTCATAATCGTTAGCGCCTCTTGCAATGGCCTGCGCATCGTCTCTGCCGAGATTGTTGTTCAGTTCCAGGTGACCGGACTTAAGTGAAACCGTTCTCATGAAACTCAATCAGTATGATATATAAAAATGGAAGACCTTTTCAGATTCAGTCAACTGAGCTTATCTGAGGGCTTCCTGTTATATTCCTTCCAATGGATTCCCTCAGCATCGGGGCATAGAGGAAGAGAGCTGCACACGACACTATTATTACAGGCGCAACCACGAAGAAAGGGAATGAAAACCCATAGGTCTGGCCCAAGAAACCTGCAAGTATGGGCGCAATTGCAGCGCCTGCCCACCTGAGGAAATTATATGCAGCTGATGACACAGACCTGGAGAACGGCGACACCTCCATTGCGAGGGAAGTGAAGGATGCGTTGGATATTCCGCAGAAAAGCCCGGAAACGACTATAGCCTCAAGCCTGTAGAGAGGAAATTCCCCCATCACGATGAAAATGATTGCAAACAGTAAAAGGTTGACTTCAAGCAGATTCAGCCTGTCAATTCTTCTGATGATTCTGGGCACCAGCACCACAGACGAGAACGCAACCAGTACACCCCAGAGAAAATATGTGATTCCAAGCTGTATCGTGGTAAGTCCGGAAAGTGTGAGAGGGGTATAGGCAAGAATTGTGAAAAATCCGAAGTTGTATCCAAGGGCTATGAGGGAATTGATCCTTACCGGTCTGTTTCCCAGCGCCTCTACTATCTCAACGGGAGTTCTGCGTTTTTCCCTGTTTTGTGGCTCCTTCACAAATGCCATTGTTACGATGAAGCCGATGGCCATCAATGTTGCAGTTCCGAAGAAAGGATAGCGCCAGTCAAACGATCCCAGGAAGCCTCCAAGAAGAGGCCCTGAAGCTATTCCCAAACCAAGCGCGGCTTCATAAATTGTAATGGACCTTTCCAGTTTTCCGGCTGAAATTCCCACTATTATTGAAAGTGCAGTGGAGGTGAAGAAAGCGTTCCCAAGACCCCAGCCCCCACGAAATACCGCAAAAATGGTTATGTTCGGAGAAAGGCCAGAAAGAGTGGAAAACAGCACAACAATCAGAAGACCTGTGATCAGGGTTCTCTTGCTGCCGAATCTGGTCGAGAAATAGCCGGAGATAAACATCGAGAGCGACATAACCGCTATGTAGCTCGTAAATAGCCATTCCACCTGAAACGGAGTGGCACCCATCTGTCTTCCGATCAATGGAAGCAGTGGATCAACAACCCCTATTCCCATAAAGGCAATAAAGGTGGAAAAAGCTATGGCCATGGTCCCCCCGGATTTACTCATATGTTCCAGTGCGGCTTGAATTTCAGGAAAATATATAAGAAAATCGGACAGTATTCAGTTTTCATCTGATCCTGATTTTAACAATGTCCTGCATTGAAACATGAAGAGCATCGAAAAGGGCATCGAACCAGTGCCTGCCCTGGAATGGAGTGCCCCGGATATGGCGAAGAGGGTTTACAGTTGTCATGAAGCCTTAAATCACGTATTGGGAAGCAAAGAAATGATCACAACAATGCGAGGGGAGGGATTTGAACCCACGAACCGCTACCGGACAGGATCTTAAGTCCTGCACTTTTAGCCAAGCTTAGTTACCCTCGCAGTGCATCGGTTTATAGTTCTGGGTTATAGTGACCTCCTCTCCCAGCTTCCGCAGGGAGCTTCCCACTTCAAAGGTTGCTGGCGGAATCTCCATGGGCTTGAATTCCCTTCGGCCCGAAGGTACTCTGTCCTTCATGCTAAGCCACCTGACTTTACGGATGCAGGCACGCATGAAGCAATATGCATTCCGACCTGTTTCACTTCTGTCTGCCAGCGGACATGTAGAGGAACCTTGGGTCACATATCAATTTGTCTACTCGCTTTCATTCCCTATCTTGCGAAAGGGGACTTCCCGCTCGCATATGTTAAAAGTGCTGAAAACTGGAAAGAAGTCAAACGATCCAGACCAATTGAAGTGTATTTGTTAAAAAAGGCAAAATCAAAGATATCCTCTGAGAATCTTATCCGCTTTCCCGTATGCCCAGATTTCAAATTTATTCATTGCGTTGGAGTAACCATAACCTGTCTGAAATGCTGGTTTTTGAAACTGAGAATTCTGAGAAACTCTTATCACACTCTTTAGAAGAGAATACGCCAGGATCTATCTCATAAAATCTGAAATAGGTTTATTATTCTATCAGTCATTGATCTCCTGTGTATTCCTCAAGCGTTAATAAGCATCGGGCAACACTATACTTTCTAGTGTCGATTATACTTGCAATTATCTCAATAGGGCTGGCGTTCGCAGCGGTCAGATACACAACAAACTATGGAATTCTATCGGCGCTTGTTGCTGGAATTTCTGTTGGATCAGGCATCCTGTTTTCTGACGGAATACAAAATATCACAGATAAACTGGAAAAGGAGAAACTCATTGGTTTGGGACTGCTTATGGCGGCGTCCGCAACCCTTGTCATAATAGTGGTTCCAGGAACCCAGTATAAATTGAATGATCTGTATTATCTGAACCTTACGGGATTGCTTATAGAGATACCGTTCGTATTTTCCGTCACTGCATTTGTACATACGGCACTACTTTTCCTGGTGAGGAGGAAAAAATCGAGAACAAATGAGGACGGGGCTTTTTCAGACTGACGTTCCCGGGCAATTCGAAGTCGTTGGTGAAACCACAATCTGATTTTGGGGAGGAAAGAGATCAAGACTTACAATCAGAGTTACCATCCTATGTGTGCAGAAATTTCAAGTGTTGCACGTTCATTTGTGTAAATAGGGTTAATTTATTATTAATATAACAATATACAGAGCATGGCAATGCCAGGTAATTTCCCGGAAAACGGGGAACTTGTTGAGTTTGAGCTTGAAGAGGAGCCAAAATGGGTCACAGTGAAGCTGGCCGATGGATCAATAATTCAAATCAAGATGGAGATAGTTTCCATTCTCAGAGCCGGTAATGACCAGAACACAGGGCTCCCAATGTACATGGTCCAGGCTACCAATATAATCCGGCTGAAGAAGGTTGAACGATCCCTGATCTCAAAGAGGAAACAGGACGAGAACAAGGGACAGACCATGTATCGCTAGTCTCTTTTATTAATCTGCCAGTTTTCGGTTGAAAGGAAGTAAGCTGCTAACTAACTGCCGTTGTTACCAATGATCGGATATATGCTCATATGCGGAGGATGGTACATATAATGAGGCACAATATTATATTTCCATTGGTCATGTTCAGATGTGGACGAGAAGGATTCACTTATCCTCAAGATACTGCGAAATAATTCCAGGATGAGCAACTCGGAGATTGCAAGAAACATAAATGTATCTGAGGCCACGGTCAGAAAAAGGATCAAGCATCTGAAAGACTCGGGAATCATAAGGAGATTCACCATTGAGACAACGGACACGCAGATATCATCAATTATATTAATCAAGACAGAAACCAGAAAAACAAAATCTGTGCTGAATTCCCTCATGAGGAAGTACGATGATGTCTATGAACTGACAGGAAGCCAGGATATCGCCGTCCACGTGAAGCGGAATACAATTGACGAGATTAACAGTGAAGTGGACAGAATCAGGGTCATAGAGGGTGTAGAGAATACAGACACTCTAATCCGTCTGTCATGAGAATGTCCCATGTCAGACTAATGGTAAAAGACTCACATTTCCTGTATCATGCCAACCATGTTGTCCAGTATTCTCTCCCTGACCATGGAGAATTTATGCCAGGAAAAGAGCGAGGGCTCGAGATAGCAGGCGAGTGCACATCTGTTGCATGATTCATATATTTCCCAGTTGGTGCTGTTCCACAGTTTCCTGATATCAACGTCCCACACTTTTACTGATCCGTTGTATTCATTGAGGACATAGCAGGGCTGGACAATTCCGCCAGTGGGATCAACATTGATGGTCAGCCATGGTTTACATGTCCATCTCTCTCCTTTGAACCAGGAATTTATGATCGCGTCAAAATATTCCCTTGTATTGAGTATGGGGTAACCGGCATCCTTGAAATCTCCAAGCATCTCTATGGTTTGTCTGAGCTTGTTCTGATCAGGCGACATCTGTTCGGCTGTAGAATAATCATACGCTATCTGGAAGTTTATGCTCACACCAAGCTTCAGCGCGAGCCTCACAAGGTCCTCTGCCTGATCCATGTTATCCTTCGTAATAGTGGAACTTATTGACATAGGGATTCTTCCCTTCGCAGCTTCAATCCCTTCCACTGCCCTTCTGAATGATCCAGAAATCCCCCTCAGTCTGTCATGCACGTCCCCGATCCCGTCAAGCGAGACAAAGAGGTAATTCAGATTCTCCTCTATATCCTTGATTTTGGTCTTAAGCAGCCATCCGTTTGTGACCATTGATGTATGAAACCTGCGATAGGACTCTTCCAGTATCTGCCCAATGTCATTTCTGAGAAGCGGTTCTCCACCCTCATAACCCATGAAAGAAACTCCAGCGGATTTAAGTGAATCCATTATCTTCACCTCGTATTCAAGTGACAGAAGCTCCTCATCCTCGCGTCTCCAGAATGGGCACATCTTACATCTGAGATTGCAACTGTAAAGGAGCTTGTGCCCTGCGATCAGGGGCAGCTTGGTCTTCGATCCCCCCTTGAATCTTCTTATAATGCTCCTTCCAACCACAGGTTTTAGGAGAGCCATTGTATAATCAGGCAATTCAAGTATTCATAGTTTAAGGTTTCAAAAGAGGGCATACTGGAAACAAATTATATCCAGGCGTATGCATAATAGTCTTACGAAACCGCATAACCTCTTAATAACGCTTATATAATGTATGCTGGATAGGATCGGAAAATCTTTGAGTGGACAGAATATGGAGAGCGGGTCAGGCCGGTCGGGATACGACTTTAGATTACTTGTGATATATGCAGTTTCACTGATTCTATCAATCCTCATCATAGTTATTTCAATAACCGTATTCATCGTTATAATTTACATCAGAGGCACCGTTTCAGTGACTTTTTTCTATCTGTTCATAATCATAGTCGCGAGTAATTTTACTATTGCGGGATTTTCCCTGAGAGGACTTACAAGAATCTATCCATCATTGATTATGGAACAGCGGGGCAGAAAATCTGCATTCACTGATATGGCAATTCACGGGTCGACAGAAAAGAGTGCGAAGAAACCTGAACTCAAAAGAGAATATTTCACAGAGGCGGAACTGGAGATAATTGACCTGCTGAAGAAAAACGGCAACAGTATGCTTCAGAGTGCAATAGTGGCAGCTACGGCCATGTCCAAGACCACGATATCAAGAACCCTCTCAGCACTTCAGGACAGGGGAATCATAGTGAAAATAAGGAAGGGGGTAACAAACGAGATAATCCTTGACGAAACCAATTTCAGATAGTTTCATGAAACATGTTTCTGCTATGTATTAAGAACTTTTTCGGCATATTTTGTATTATGGAAAAAAGAATTGAAAGCGTGATATGGGTACTGATCGGTCTCGTTGTGCTGGTAGCAGCAGTGGCAATAGTGGTTTCTATCCTCTATGGTGGAAGGTACGTGAACGGAACTTACGGGCCCTATGGAATGATGGGAGCATATGGATTCTATGGCGTGGGGATAATAATGCCCATTGTGGGCGCGATTACTTTTATATTCGTGCTTCTCTTCATATACTTCTTCCTTGAAGGAGTAAGGGGGCATACCATGGATGATACCAGGTACAACCGGGGAAGTGCTGAGGATATTGCAAAAGAGAGGTTTGCCAAAGGAGAAATAACGGAAGCAGAATATCAGAGAATAATCGAGACGATCAGGAAGTAACTGCGCGACGGAGCGCGTAAAGAGAACACAAATCCGCCGCCTTAACTTCATTTTTCTAATTTTTTTGATGTTGCTCTTTTTGAGTGCATCTTCAACACAATATCAGGCATGAATAATTGGTAGGGATCGAATCTCGGTGCTGAATGTCAGGATCCGGATATCTTTTCCTGTTCCCGTAGCACACAATCCAGGACGGACGGCTGAAAAGCAGAATCAGGCGCGGTTCAATAACCTCAGTCTCGCAGATTCCATACGAGCGATAATTTCGGCTATTGCTTCACTTGAGGAGGTAAGGCAGGTGAGGTTTTATCACACTCTATGCGATAAAATTATATAAAGAGAGAAAATCCAATCCGGATCAATTATGTCAGAAGAAAACATTATCTACGTCGGAAAGAAGCCAACAATGAACTACGTTCTGGCTATTGTTACACAGTTCAACAATAACATAGATCACATCACCGTAAAGGCGCGAGGCAAGTCGATCAGCAAGGCAGTTGACATAACGGAGATCACAAGACACAAGTTCCTTCACGAAGTGAAGTATGGCAAGATAACCCTGGACACCGAAACACTTCAGGGGGAAAGGGGAGAGTCAAAGGTGTCCTCCATAGAGATAACTCTTGTTAGATAGAGTCAGTTCTCTCTGAATATCAGTTTCATCTGGAGAGTCTTTTCATAAGCTCTTCAGATTATTGAACCAACTCTGTTTTTTCGGTAAAGGATTAAATTCGAAGGTGCAATGTCGTCATAAACTGGTATTGATGAAGGATCTTCATGAATGGGAGTCAAGTCTCAGAGAGCGGGTAGAAAAGATAAACCGGAGATTGATAGAGTCTGTAGCCTGCGATCAGGAAGATCTTCAGAAGATGTCAGAATATGTGATAGAAGCAGGCGGGAAGAGACTCCGACCAATTCTTACCCTCTTGAGTTACAGCATTGCAAGCGATAAACCCTATGAGGAAATACTGGACCTTGCGGTTGCAACAGAACTGGTGCACACTGCGAGCCTTATACACGATGACATAATCGATAATTCCGATATGAGGAGGGGGCGCGAGACTTTAGGCTCCAAATATGGGATCTACAATGCAATAGTTGTGGGCGATTACCTTTTTACCAAGGCGTACGAACTGGCATCAAGATATGGGCCTGAAGTTTCCAGAATTATGGCACAGGGTGCCATGAAGATGGCAGAAGGGCAGATCCTTGAGTATGATAACCTGGGAAATCTGGGAATGAGCGAGAAAACCTATCTTGACATCATTTCAAGGAAAACAGCAGATCTGTTCAGTGTCTGTGCCAGAGGTGCAGCAGAAGCAGCTGGAGCTGATAAGAAAACTGCGGACGATCTTGGACAGTTTGCCCTGAGTCTTGGAATGGCATTCCAGATCACAGATGATATTCTTGATATTATAGGAAATGAGGAGACGCTGGGAAAACCTATCTTTGTAGATATTGCGCACTCTGCCATCACTCTGCCGGTGATTCATGCATTATCAAGGAATGACAGTTTATCTGAATCCATTAGATCAATACTCACCGACAGAGGGCACCTGAAGGACCAGAGAGAAAAACTGAAGAACCTGTTTCTCGAATCAGGATCAATAGAATATTCCCTGCAGATGGCAAAGGATTATGTCATGAAATCAATAGACTCGCTGAAAGACACCGGAAAATCACCCGATCTGGACACGCTTATGGACCTTTCCATCATTGTCATTGACAGGATCAGTTCCATTGCCTGATCCATTGTCATCGCTTTTCTTCAAGAAAATTTGATTCCTCAAAATTTTATTCTTCAAAACTAAACGAGCAATGACCACCTGCTTTCATGCCATCTCCTGCAAATGCGCGGGTATCTTCATGCGGGTTAAACAAAGGGATCGGCAACTTGCATGACATACCAAAGAACGCAAATGAAAAAAATGGCCCGTTCAGATCAATGAACCATTCTCAATGTCTTTTTCTCATTGATCAAGCCTGCTCAACCAGCCTCACCATTGGTTAATGTATTATTCAGCAGGTTTTAATTGAATCATGACAGATGATACTTATAATGTTAACAGACATTCCAGCTCCTCCTGTTCCGTAACATGAAGTATTGGGACCTCACTATATGGAAGAGCCACTCAAAACTGAGTGTTCACTTCATGACAATTGCACGTTATCTGTGTCCAATGTTTCCCGTCAGGTGATAAAAACCCCTCTTAATGTGCAACATATGAACTGCCGTCTATCCAATCTGAAAGGTTTACATAGAAAGGAAGGGCTTTTCAGTATAATCATGGCAGTTTCAAAAAAATCGATAATGTTCTATTACCATTTGCAATCCTATGAACATGGGAAGTTCATATTCTCTGGACGAGATAATAGAAAGCGTGGGCTTGGAAAAAGAGAATTCAGGTACATACAATGGTGAATGGATTGTAACAGGAAAGGAAAAGATAACCTCCTACAGCCCCATTGACGGTAGCATAATAGGCAGTGTTACTGCTACCACAAATAATGATTACGAAATGGTGGTGAAGAAGGCGCATGAGGCCAACAAAAAATGGTCTGAGATGCCACCTCCCGTCAGAGGTGCTCTCATAAGAGAGATAGGCAACGAACTTAGAAAAGAAAAACAGAAACTTGGACGTCTGGTCTCTGTGGAGGTTGGGAAAACAAAGGTCGAAGGAGAGGGCGAGATTCAGGAGATGATAGATATTGCAGATCTGGCCGTGGGACTATCAAGACAGCTTTACGGCCTTGAGATTGCCTCTGAAAGGCCAATGCACAGGATGTATGAGCAATGGCATCCGCTTGGGACAGTATCCGTGATAACATCATTCAACTTTCCATGCTCAGTATGGTCCTGGAACGCATTTATAGCGGCGGTTACCGGGGATACAGTGATATGGAAACCATCGTCCAAGGCTACACTTACGGCGATAGCGGTGATGAGGGTTATGGAGCGTGTGGTAAAACGTCTTCATTACCCAGAAATATTTTACCTTGTCACTGGAAGCGGCGGAACTATTGGGGAAACTATAGCCTCTGATCCAAGAATCAAACTCGTGTCATTCACAGGCTCTGTTTCTACCGGTAAGCACATCTCGGAGACAGTCTCAAAACACCTTGGAAAATCACTTCTGGAACTTGGCGGGAACAATGCTGCGATTATATCAGACAAGTGCGATCTCAACATTGCACTGAAAGGGGTCGCATTCGGTGCACTGGCTACGGCAGGGCAGAGATGCACAAGCACAAGAAGGGCGATTGTGAACGAAAGAATATACGACACATTCATCACAAAACTTACAGAAATATATTCAAAGGTGAAGGTTGACAATCCACTGAAGGACGATGTGCTTGTGGGCCCACTTATAGATAATACAGCTGTGAACAATTTCCTTTCGGCAATAAAAAAGGCGCAGAAGGAAGGCGGAAAACTGATATTCGGAGGAAAGAAAATCAAAATAAAGGGACTGGAAAACGGATACTACGTCTCTCCAGCCATAATAGAATCCAACAGGAACATGGAGATACCAAAGGAAGAAACCTTTGCACCGATACTCTATGTCTACAGATACAGAAACATCAATGAGGCAATAGAGATCCACAACGATGTCCCTCAGGGACTGTCATCTTCAATATTCTCAAACGATCTCAGGGAGGTTGAGGAATTTCTTTCATCTCGCGGATCAGACTGCGGGCTGGCAAACGTTAACACAAGCACTGCCGGAGCAGAGATCGGAGGAGCATTCGGAGGGGAGAAGGATACCGGTGGAGGAAGAGAGAGCGGTAGCGACGCCTGGAAGAATTATATGCGCAGGCAGACAGTCACCATTAACTATGGAAAGGATCTTCCCCTGTCTCAGGGTGTCAGGTTTGACGTCCAGTTGTAAATTAATTACCCCTGGTAATTTTACAACCAGTAACTATTTTTAATCAACACGGGTTATTGGACGGTTGAATGAGATCAGCATCTATTCGAGGAAGTCAATAAGGTCATTGGAAAATTTACCGGTGAAGCATGACATTTCGGCCGGTATTGTGGAGAACCATGGCAGATTTACTGGCGATATGAATGGAACATATATTCTGCCCAAGGATGACTGCACAATGAATGAGAGATTCGGGAAAGTGGATGAATAATGGTGAGAATACAGAAACTGGTTTATGGAATTTATCCAAGAAGCGAGGCGCTCAGGGTACGCATTGGAAGATGGGAGCGGGGTCTGTTCAGCTCAAAGGAGCTGATCGGGACTATGGAAAAGGAGAAATTAGAGCATTACACCGGAAACATTATGGAAAACAAGATCGACTTTTTCACAGACCCACTGTTCAACTGGAATGACATTTTCAGACCACTGTGTCCCATGATCGACGGCATTGTACTTGGACCGCTGACGAGATACCGGAACACAAATACATTTTATCGCAGGCCTGAAATATATGGCAGGATGAAACTCTCCCAGCAGGAAAAATCCTCTCCGGATGAGTTTGACACCTTGGGATTCCCCATGTACTCAAATCCGGGTTTCGGCGAATTTTACGGATTCCTGCCGTCTCCGCTTTCATTCCTCAAAATGGCCGATGTCAAGTCCGGAAATTCGGAAAATATTCTTCGGGACCTGATGAACATATATTCAGAGCTTATGGACAGGTATGATCTTAAAAAAATCCTGCTCTATGAAGCAGTACCATATTCCAGAGAAGACAGGATCGGTTTTCTCGACCAACTGAATGAAAATTTCTCCACAATACTTGTCTCTACAGGGAGAGTTTTTGAGGAGAACTTCAAGGGGATGAAGAGCGAATTTTTTGCAATAACATCGCCGCTGGGAAATGACGTGCCTGTTATGGTGAAGCATGCAAGGGTTGCAGGAATTGGAACCATTGATAGCTTTTCGACAAGTACAAAGGTTGATGAGAAATCACCATCAATAGCATCAGATATTGCAGATCTGAATGGTCTTGACAGGATCATAATAACTCATAACGACTATCTGGATTTTCTCCCCAGGGAGATCGCGGACAAGAAAATTGCAATGATGGGAAGAATGGGAGTGACACCATGAAACCTCTGATAACGCAGGAGATAGGAAGTTTCAGGAAACCTGAATATCTGAGCAATGTTTTCAGAAAAGCCTCAAAGAATGAACTGGATCAGCTCAAGCTCAGGGCGCTGACAGAAACTGTAAGGCTGTTTGAGAAGGCCGGGCTTGACAATATAGGAATTGGGGGAGAAATGTACAGATGGGAAATGTATGAACATCTTGCAGCGGGAATCAGTGGTATAGAGTTCTACGGAATGGTCAGGAGTTTTGACAACCGTTATTTCAGGAAAGGAAGCGTTGTATCCGGATTGAAGAAGAAGGAAAATGTACACATAGATGAACTCAAAGCGGTAATGTCACTTACAGACAGGTCAATCAAGGTTCCCATAACGGGACCGTACACCATGATGGACTGGTCATTCAATGACTACTACGGAAGCAGGGAAGATCTTGCAAACGAGTATGCATCCATCATACATGACGAGATCAAGGAGATCAGGGATTTCTGGTATTCCAGGAAAGATACCAAACTTGAGATCCAGATTGACGAACCTGCGTTGACAACGCATCCGGAGGAGATGGACATAGGCGTGAATTCACTCAACAGATCTATGGAAGGTATACTGGGATGTGAATTCTCCCTGCACGTCTGTTACAGCACGGATTACAACATACTGTATCGCAGGATCGGTGACATGGGTTTCCATGGCTATAACCTGGAATTTGCCAACAGGATAGTTTATGACAGACCTGGGGGTAGTGTGGTTTATGATCCCTACAAAACCGTGAAGGATTTCGTGGATTATTCAGGCGGCGCATTCCTCGGCCTGGGCGTGACAGATGTTCATATAGACGATGTGGAGAGCACGGAACTGATCTATCAGAGGATCAATACTGCGCTGAAATTCATTGAGCCGGAAAAACTGAGGATAAATCCGGACTGCGGGCTCAGGACCAGAAGCAGAGAGATTGGGTACAGCAAGCTCAAGAACATGGTGGATGCCAGAAACATGGTACTCAAGGAACTTCAGTAACATAGATTTCATGAGACTTATCAAACAGTGATGAAATCTGCAACATAACATTCAGCCTAGTCAAAAAAGTTCTTTGGGGGACTTCTTTTTCTCCGCAGCAGAAGAGCAACATACGATATGTAAATCCCGATTGCTGCTATTATTGCAAGGTTGGCAAACAGTGAAACATAATTACCATTCTGTATCTCAACGTTGTCACTGGTGGTAAGATAACCATTGGAAAGGAACGCAACGACCTTGAAGTAATAGGTCGACACATTTGGAACCATTGTGATGACCTGTGATGTTGCACCTGCCGGAACCTTTATCATGTGGGGTGAATCAAACGAAGGGGATGTGGAATAAAAAATCTCAAAGTAGGAAATGTTTCCCTCGTTGAAATTGTAAGCCCACGAAATGTAATAGATTGAAAACAGGAGGGAAAATGACCTGCTGATCTTCACAACCAGATTATTGAAGATCCCCATAAAATTCATTGTGACATTTTCCGAAAGGTTCGTGGAAAACGTGGTGTTCATCCAGTAGCTCCTGTAATGGGGGTATTTGAAACTCACGGAGGAAAATCCAGGCTTCAGGAAAAGAACAAAGTAACCGCTCGATGTGGTATATGCATAGGAAAAATCAGACGAAACATTGACGCCGGACAGCGGAAAACCAAAGGTGTAATCTGTCACATTTCCTGAAAGGGTGATTATGCTGCTGTTAATGGGCACCATCTCGATCTGAACTGTGTAGTTCGCTCCCGGATCAAAGAAATAATTTTCTGACAGGTTGTTGAAATTTCTGAGAGAAAGATTGAGGTAGCGGTTTCCCGGGTTAACATGAACTGTTGACAGCCCAACATGTGTGTACGTTGTTCCGTCAACATTAAGGTCAGCCGCTCCAGGAAAAACATCAATTGAAAGGTTTGCAGGATAAGGGTTAAGGGAATAATTCAAACTTTCCTGCGTTCCGGCCGTGATGTTTTCTGAAATCTGATGATACCCCGGGGAGAAAACATTGACGTTATTCTGCCCTGCGATGTATGGAATTGAAATGTTATCCGATCTGCCCACTGTGAAGTTGTAGTAATAGAAGAAGTCCACAACGGTCCTGACGCTGGTATTGTATCCCGAAACAGGGTTCACAAAATAGGAGGGGATACGTATTATGTCCGGTACTGTTATGTTTCTTGTAATGCTGGATGATTGGAGTTCGGCAGTTATTTCATATTTTCCCGCAGATCCAAAATTAATGACATTCCCGGAAACGCTTGATCCTGTAGAGTTGACAGACCACTTTATATTACCGGCAGTGTAACCGGGAACGAAAAATGTGTAAGACGGGTGTGGTGCAAAATCACCGTTGAACATTATACCGTCATAAGCGGGCGCCTGGCCAAGTATATAGGTGTCAGGGGGCTTGGCAGAACGTGAAGTGTTCAGGTAACCATGGCTGTATGTGATGGAAATTGTATTATATCCGGAACCAAGGGAAGAAAATCCCTGTTCAAAATAGGATTGTGGAACGGCAACCAGACTTCCAGCATGCAAGGAAACACCGGAGAACGAGGCAGTGGGTATGGTCGTAAAGTTTCCCTGCGGATCAATGATCTCAGCCCCCAGAGAGTCGTTGAACCATCCCTCCCTCAGGAAATAGGCACTGAACTCCATCGCAGAGGAACCTGCCTTTCCGTAAAATTCTGTACCCATTTTCTGGATTGTGATTGGCAGGCTAAGCTGTTTTCCAGAATATGAAAGCGAGTGGAAATTCTGGAAGACAGCTCCTCCAGATTCACCAATGAAACCGTATGAGGCGTTGTCTCCATAAATCTTGATCCCAAACTTGAGGAAATTGCCAGGGTTTGAGTAGAATGACAGGAAGTAATAGTCGCTTCCGTAAAGGATGCTGTTATTACTGACAGATATGGAAAGGTTGGCAGTCATGGTGGAATAGTTGAATCCGGTGCCAGAAACCTCTACAACTGATCCGAATGGCTGCATAACCGATTTCGAGATGTTGAGAAGGTTGGAAACAATAGGTGTCCCAAGCCCTGTAACCGGGTTCCACCCCGCTGACGCATAATAATAGCCGTTATTGCCGGATGTTATCTGGGTGAATGCCTGGGTGTAATATCCTGTAGATGCAATAAAATAGAGCATTGGTGATACAAGCCCCAGGCTCCTGCCGTTGAATTGATCCATCATGGCTATGATGGCTGCCCAGACAGGAGTGGAAAGGCTCGTTCCACCAACAAACATGGAGTTTCCCTGGGATATTATCTCAACGCCAGTCTGCGGGCTTGCGTCAAGCGATACGTCTGGAACTCCTCTGCTTGTGGAATTCTTGATCATCAGTCTCTGCCATGCCGGAACGTTGAAATAGCTGCTGAACCCACCCCCGCTTCCATAGGTGGTTCCCTTACTGAAGCCCCCCCAGGCAGACTGGGTAAAAACTCCGTTGAAAAGCCCAAGCGTGGTTCCACCAACTGCCAGTACATAAGGATCCGACGCTGGAAAATTGAGCGCTGGCCCTGATGTACCATCATATGCACCCTGATCACCTGAAGCAGCGACCACGGTGATGTTATAGAGCGTAGCATTGTAAAATACCTGATTCATGGCATTGAGCATCCCGGCATTCTGTGACGGATCCTCATAGCTGCCCCAGCTGATGGAAATAACGTTTGCCAGTCTGTTCTTCACAACGTATGAAATACCGTTGTCAAGGCCATTTGAAGCGTCAGGAGACAGGACAAGCAATATCTTTGCATGGGGCGCCATCGCATGGGCCCATTCGACATCAAGGGAGGTTTCAATTGCCCATGAGTAGTTGTAAGCCATTGGTGTCCTGTTCTGATAAATAATCTGCAGATTTACAGGTGGAAGGTTTGCTGCATAGTCGAAAGCCTTCAAATCATAGCTGAGTTGCGGGTCGCCATAGGCATCGACTATCGCGATCGTCTCATTTTTTCCATTTATTCCATGTTGGTAATCCCATTTGAATGAATATGCAGATGCTATCTGGGAGGGAAGCAGGGGAAAGTTGTTAGAAACTCCTGACGTATAGTTGAGGAGCGGATAGTAGAGAAAACTACTTTCAATCGGCTTCAGCGAAAACGCATTCTCCAGCGAGAGTATTTCCTGCGAACTGTTCAGGATTCTTCCATGATTACCCACCAGCTCTATAAAATAGCCATAGTTCACGACATCAATTCCAGCCGGGTTCAGTTCCCTGAAAAGTGAGGCATATGCTGCATTTGAGGAACCCGGACTATACAGCTCTATGGAAGCAGTACTGTTTCCTGCGCTCTGAATCTGAGGGTTTACGATCATGGATGAGTAATCTTGAGATGATACGCCTGCAAAATAAGTGAACGACAAACAGACAATGAAAGCAGCAGTAATGAGCGCAGCGATTCTTTTCATCCGATATCTATCAAAAGGTAATTATGAGATATTAAATATACGTAACGCAAAAAATGGAACTGAATTTTAACGACAACCGCTTGAGGGAGATTTTCAGGGACTACTATTCGGCATTTCTTCCAATCGGTCCCGAGATGATATCGTCGAGGGAGATAGGATATATACCATTCGGTGGGTCGATGACCAGACACCTCAATATACCCACTCATGAAGAGCTCAAAAAATTTGTGAAGCAGAAGGTGCCCAGACACATCTACTATTCTGCAGCCTATTACAGGAACTCCTCTGAGAGAAACATGCAGGATAAGGGCTGGATGGGTTCAGAACTGATCTTCGATCTCGATGCGGATCACATCAAGGATGCAGACAAACTATCCTACGGAGAGATTCTTGACCAGGTCAAATCTCACACAGTGAGGCTGGTTGAAAAATACCTGATGGGTGACTTCGGATTCAACCATGAGGAGATCAAGATATTCTTCTCGGGAGGGAGAGGATACCATGTGCACATCGTGAGTGAAAAGGTTTATGCCATGGATGCAGACATGCGAAGGGAGATATCCAATTATGTAAGGGGAGAGGGCCTCAACATTCAGGACATAAGGAAGACAATCAGGCATGTTGATATTGAGGAATCCGGATGGATAGGATCATTCGACAGATACCTTTCCAGCTTCTATTCAGGCCTCCACAATGAGAGAGAGAACAAAATTCTGAAGGAGATCATGGGAAGCAGGTCTTCACGGTATATTGAAAAGATCAGCAGTAAAATGGTTGACAGGGTGCAGAGATTGACAATCCTCTCAACGCCAGGAATCAAGAAATATTCCATAATGGACGAGGACGACGAGGCCATTGCGGGTCAACTCCTGAACAGATTCATCGATTCAAACCTGTGCGAAATAGACAGTCCAGTAACCTCCGATCTTCACAGGCTGATACGCCTGCCGGGCAGCCTGCACGGGAAGACTGCTATGATGGTGAAGCAGGTCGAACTGGATTCCCTGGGAGGTTTTAATCCTCTCACAGAAGCCATACCGGATACTTTCAGAACTGGAGAAGATAACGTTGAAATCAGAACCAAAACAAGCATAATTATGAACAATCAGAGCTTCAACCTGAATCCCGGAATGGAAAAACTGCCAAGATATCTTGCCCTGTACATGGTCGCTTCAGGAAAGGCACAATTTATATAAATTATTATTTGATAACTATTGTAAAAAGTTTAATATAGGCTGCATCAATAATGATGATGGTGATATTTTGGAACTGAAAAATAGCAAGACACTGGAGAATTTAAAGGCTGGATTTGCAGGCGAGAGTCAGGCAAACAGAAGGTATCTGTACTTTGCGCAGAAAGCGGACGAAGAGGGATATCAGGAAGTTGCCACAACTTTCAGATCGACAGCGGACGGAGAAACTGCTCATGCATTCGGGCACATGAAATATCTGCAGCAGGTGGGTGACCCTGTTACGGGAGAACCAATAGGAACAACTGAGCTCAACCTGAAATCTGCCATTGCAGGCGAGACATATGAATACAGCCAGATGTACCCCGGATTTGCCAAGGTGGCAAGAGAGGAAGGGTTCGAGGACATAGCACACTGGTTTGAAATCCTTTCAAAGGCAGAGAAGGCCCACGCTAAGAAATATGAGGACACTCTCAGCAAGATAAAAGCGTGATTTTACGTCTCCACAGAACATAAGCAGATCCGAAATCCTGCCGTACAGACAGTACGGCAGGGAAAGGGATCGGATTACAAAACACATAATTTCACTGGAGAAGAGCAGAAGAATATCCTCATCCACATTCAGTTATCTGTTCGAGAACAGAGAAACGGTAATGAACCAGATAAACGAAATGATCTACATTGAGAGTATTGAGGACGAGTCAGAGATTGAGGATCTTATCAGTATTTATTCGGAACAGTTGCCTGACGAAAGGACTCTGAGCGTGACGATGTTCATAGAAATAACGGATGAGAAAGTCCTGAAGGAATCTATGCAGAAACTGAGCGGTGTAGAAAACACCGTATATCTTGTATATGACAGCAATGAGATAAAAGCAATACCGGAACCCGGGAGATCGACCGGTAACCTTGAATCAACACTTCAATACCTGAAATTTCGGTTCAGTGGATCAGACCTGCAGAAGTTCAGGAATTCCACCAATGCATTCATAGAATGCAGGAAACAGGGATATGAGGAAGTGGCAAGGATCCCAAGGGCACTGCTGGACAGTCTCAAAAGCGAACTCTCCCCATGAACATTTTTTTACAGAATTAGAAGGCTGGTTCAGCCTTCCAGATTATTTACCGAACAAACATTTATCATAACAGGTTACAATCTGGATAAGGTTTAGATGTTCGCGCTCAAGGAGTCGGAATCAGAAGTATTGAAATTTGTTACGGAATTTGCCCAGAAAGAAATCAAACCCCTTGCCAGAGAGATTGATGAAAAGATGGAGGTGCCAGAATCACTCATTCAGAAAATGCGTGAAATGGGTCTGTTCTCCTCATATATACCTGAAAAATATGGTGGATCCGGGTTAAGCTTCAGTTTTCTCATCCGCGTGATCGAGGAAATTTCAAAGGCATGTCCCAGCACTTCGCTGGTGCTGGATGGTGCCCTTACACTCTTTGCCGAGCCGGTTATAATGTTCGGCAGCGAGGATATAAAGCAAAAATACCTTCCAAGGGTGGCCGGGGGGGAGATAGGCGGCCTGGCGATAACAGAGCCCAGCGCGGGAAGTGATGCCGCCTCCATAACAACATCGGCAGAGAAAGTTGGTGACAGCTATGTGATCAACGGAACCAAGACCTTCATCTCAAATGGAAGACTTGCTAAATTTTTTGTGTTCGACGCAGTTACTGATAAGTCTAAGGGACACAAAGGCATCACTGCATTCGTGGTGGATGCAGGAACACCAGGACTCAGGATCAGCAGGGACATACACAAGATGGGAATCCGGGGATCAAGCACTGTGGAACTTGTATTCGATAATATGAAGGTGTCTTCCTCAAACATACTGGGAAAACTCAACGAAGGATTCAAGGTAATTATGGAGACACTGGATGCCGGCAGGGTCGGGGTTGCAGCACAGGCGCTGGGAATCGCGGAGGCCGCATTTGATGAGGCCGTTGATTACGCAAAACAGAGGAAGCAGTTCGGAAAGACCCTTTCTGAATTCGAAGGGATACAGTTCATGATAGCGGATATGGCGACAAAGATCGAGGCAGCAAAGCTGCTCACCTACGCTGCAGCGGAGGCATGGGAAAAGAGGGAAGATTCAGTGAAACTGTCCTCCATGGCCAAACTTTATGCTTCCGATGCAGCAAATCAGATCGTTACAGATTCTCTCCAGATATTCGGGGGATATGGATACACGACAGACTTCGACGCTGAACGGCACATGAGGGATGCCAGAATCACCCAGATATACGAAGGGACCAACCAGATACAGAGAGTGATTATCGCGAAGGAAATACTAAGGAAAAAATGATTCACATTGGCTGTTCAGGCTGGAATTATCCGGAGTGGGTTGGTTCAATTTACCGCAGCCGGAGTGATCTCTTTCTCCAGTACTCGGAACATTTCAACTGTGTTGAAATAAACAGTTCATTTTACTCCTTTCCCTCGCAGCAGTCCGTGAAGAGTTGGATCAGAGAGGGATCGACCAGGAGAGGCTTCAGTTTCTCAATCAAGATGCCTGGAAAAATCACCCACGAACTGCTGCTTCAGGATCATGAGGCTTCCGTCGGGGAAGCGGTCAGGTTTGAAAGGGAGGTTCTCACTCCACTGAAGAATGCAAAAATGCTCATCGGGTGCCTTGTGCAACTTCCTCCGTTCCTTGGAATAAGGGAATGGCATAAACTCACATCAATGGCAGCAGAACTGGACCGTGACTCTTTTCTGTATTTTGTGGAGACAAGGAGTTCAAGCCTTGATGTCCCGCAGGTTGATAGATCCCTTTACAGTCTGAATTTAAGCAGGGTTCTGATTGATACTCCATACATGAGGATAGCTCAAGAAAGCAATACCGGCAGGATCGTATATGCAAGGCTCCATGGCAGGAACGCAGAGGAATGGAAATCCGGAAACGGCATGTCGAAATACGATTACTCCTACTCGGAGACGGAGCTTAAAGAGATATCGCTGACGCTTTCGGGTCTATCTTCAACACACGACGACATCTTTGTCTTCTTCAACAACCATCCTCATGGCAACGCACCAGCGAATGCAATGAGACTCAAAGAAATAATGGGCATAAAGGATGCACAGGAAAGTCTTCAGAAAAGATTATTCTTTTAAACGCCGATACAGTCAGGAATGAAAAAGATTCAACTGGTCCGGAGGGCTTGATCATGCCTGATTTCTCAAAAACCAAATACGGTTCAAAACTTTTAATCAGATATAAAGGTACAGATATTCACTGTACCTTCATCAGCGTGGAGAAGGGAATACTTACTGTCAAACTGGAAAATGGATACAATGCAGCCTTCCTGGAGGATTCAATTGAACTGATAAATTCTGAACCACCACGGGCAGCAAGGAAGAAGGATACCGGAACAAGAGTGGTGGAATCCGGCATAAGTATCCTGTCAACCGGGGGTACAATAACCAGCAAGATAGATTACAGCACCGGGGCAGTGAGCCCGTCAGAAGATATTGACTGGGTGCTGGAAAACGCAGGTATGGAATCAGAGAAGGAGACCATCGATTTCAGCATAATTGAAAGCGTGCTGAGTGAAAATATGACACCCTCTCACTGGATCAGGATAGCATCAGGAATAAAGGAGAAGATGGAAAGGGGAAACGGGATAATTGTCTTCCATGGTACGGACACTATGTCCTATACTGCGTCTGCAATATCATTCATGTTCGAATCCCAGACCCGACCCATTGTATTCACCGGTTCTCAGCGAAGTTCAGACAGGCCCAGCAGCGACTCCTACCTGAATGTCGAAGGGAGCATAGCGGTCGCCAAAACCAATTTGGGGGAGGTGGCGATCGCAATGCACAGAAATTCCTCTGACGTTGAAATCTCAGTGATCAGGGCTGTCAGATCAAGAAAGATGCACACTTCCATGAGAAGCGCTTTCAAAGCAATCGATGAGAAAGAAATAGCGTTTTACGCGGACAAGAACGTCAATTTTGTCTCCAGCTACAGGAAGGTATCAGATAAAATAGAGTTATTTACACGTCTGGAACAGAAGGTTGGCATGGTATATTTCTATCCGGGTATTACTTCATCGGACTTTGAATCAATCAGCAACGGGAAGAGGTCCATGATCATAATGGGGACAGGTTTAGGGCACGTTTCCGAAGAACTCATCGGATCCATAAGGGGATTAATAAGAAACGGTACCAGGTTCGTGATGACCTCACAGTGCTTTTCTGGGAACGTGAACCCCTATGTTTATTCAACCGGGAGGAAACTGAGGGATGCCGGAGTCATGTATTTTCAGAACATGCTTCCAGAGGTTGCGTTTGTCAAGTCAATGTATGTCCTGGGTAAATATGGCGATGAGGAGTTTGAAACAAGGATGTCGGAAAACATTCGCGGCGAGATCAACAGCAGGATTACGGAGAGATCGGATTGACTGACGATAAGATAGGACTGGAGATACATATCCAGCTTAACACCGGGAAACTCTTTTGCAGATGCGGAATAGAGGCAAAATCGTTCAGTGATGATAAGATTTCAAGGAGGCTGTTTGCAACCACGGGAGAGATGGGAATCACAGATCAGGCTGCAGGTTTCGAGAAAGGGAGGGATCGCCGTTTTTCATATTCAATCTCGGATAACACCTGTCTTGTGGAAATGGACGAGGACCCTCCACACTACATTGATCCCGATGCTCTTGAAACAGCTCTCGTGGTATCAAAAAAGCTGGGATGCGTGATGTTTGACAGGATATGCACCATGAGGAAGATGGTGATAGACGGTTCCAACACATCCGGATTCCAGAGAACGGCACTTATAGGCATAAGCGGCTGGATAAAGACATCTAGGGGAAAGGTCAGAATCTCAAGTGTGTGTCTGGAGGAGGATTCTGCCAGAAAGAGTGAGGAGGATGGGAGAATGGTCACATACTCCCTTGACAGGCTCGGGATACCTCTGATTGAGATATCCACGGAACCTGACATAATCGACGAGGAACATGCGGTCGAGACGGCAAAGGCGATATCATTTCTTGTTATGGCATCTGGAAAATTCAGGAAATCTGCTGAGGCCATAAGACAGGACGTTAACGTATCCTTTGGCTACGGAAGGATCGAGATCAAGGGCGTATCGAAAATTTCCGAGATAAGGGATGCCATAAGGGCGGAACGGGAAAGGAATAAATGGATTGCAGATGCCGTATCGATCATCAGGGAGAAAGGTTCAGTTGTGGAGAAAAGCATATCTTTCAGGGATTACACCCCTCTATTCCTTGCAACAGGAAGCAAAATGATCAGGGATTCCGTTTCCAGAGGAAACTCCGTGTTGATCTCTCCCGCCAGGGATCTCTCGGGGTTGATGAAATCGGGCAGGTTCAGGATTGGAAGGGAAATTGCCGACTCTCTTCATTCCATGGGAATAAATGGCATGATTCACTCAGATGAGCTACCGGGATACGGTATCGACGAGATGGAAGTACAGAGGATCAGGAACGGGATCGGCATTGGTGAAAATGACGGTTTTATGATTGTGCTTGCAGAGTCTAACAGGGCTGGAGAAATTGAAAAGACTGTGAAAGATAGGCTCGCAAAACTAGTATCCCTGGATCTGTCTGAGACCAGGGCCATGAGAAAGGACGGTACCACGGTCTTTATGAGGCCATTGCCTGGTAAGGAGAGGATGTATCCGGAAACTGACATTCCTTATATTTCATATGATCCCCATTTAATAGAGGAGAAGGCAGTGAGCCTCCCCTCAACAATAGATGAAGCCTCAAGCAATCTTTCCAAAAAATACGGAATATCCGTCCAGGACAGCAGAACGATATACTCTGAAAACCTGCTATCATTCTTTGAGAATGTTGTCAGGGCAACAGAAGATGCCAGATGGTCTGCCAGATTCATTCTTCAGAGGAAAGGGGAGCTTGAGGGAAGGAGCGGGAAAACAGTTACGGACAGTGAATTGATTGAGGCACTCATTAAGATGAGAGAGCGCGGTTTCAAAAGGGAGTCCCTGGATCTGGGAATCTCAATGATGTATGAAGGGGGATCAAACATAGATAAAATCCTGGAGTCGGACTCTCTGAAACCTCTGGGAAATGATGAGATCAGAAAGATAATAGAAGAGATAATTTCCGAGGAAGGAAAAGAATCCAGCCCAGGACATATCATGGCTGTTTTCAGGGCGAAGGTGAAGAGGCCTTACGATCCAAAAACGGCAATGGAACAAATCAGGAAAATTACGGGCGGATAATGTGCATGACGCCCGTTCTGGAATTTCAGATACGCTCTCAACCTGCAATCAATCTGGAGATCTTGTCCTGAAAAAGACTCTTCAACGCCGGATAATGAAATGCCGGAGAGCCGGAATATCAAGGTTAAGCTCAGTCTGGGTGGTTTACCCAGAACATAACCTGATGTTTCAGAACGCGGAGAAAATGACAGGCTAAGAAGCGCACAAGATATCTTCAGGGAATATTCATTATCCTGTGTTTCGGCCTGCCAGTATTCGCAAATATTAAAATAACTGGGCGGCAATATCTAACGGATAAACGTGTCTGCTGATTTGCTAAAAACAAGGATGGTCATCAACGACGACAAGCCCTTCAGGAACCCCCTTGTAATAGGCGGTTTTGTTAGCTCAACTCCTGCGGGTGTCCTTTCAATGAGCTACATCATAGAGCAGTTGGAACTGGACCAGGTCGGTCACATGCGGTCTTTTTATATTCCACCGGTTGCAGTTTTTGTAGGAAAGAAGTTAAGAAACCCCTTCCGGATTTATACCAATGAGAAGAGGGACCTTGTCGTCCTGATCTGTGAAACCCAGATTGAATATGAAGGGCTTTACGAGATCGGCAGTGTAATTGTTGAATGGCTGCAGTCAATAAAGCCATCCGATATTCTGATTATAGACGGAGAAATGGTTGCAATGCCTGTAGACGACGGCGAGGTCTATGGTGTTGCAGGACCTGAAAAGCTTGCACTTTATGAAAAAAGCGGCATTAAACCTGCAAACTCCGCTTTAATAGGCGGAGTTGGAGGTGCCATTATGAACCAGTGCATTGAGAAAGGCATAAGCAGCTCTGCCCTTATCACAGAATTTGCCACAACGATTCCTGACCCGGACGGGGCGCTCCGACTCATAAATGCACTCAACGAAATCTATTCGCTCAAAATTCCAGTGGAGGTGCTCCAGAAGTCGGTTGGCGAACTGCACAAACAGTTGAAGGAGCTTTCCGACAACATCTCTGCCATGAAACCCGGTACGACAGGAAATACGGAACGGATGTACGGTTAAACCTGATCCCCCAAGTGACTGGTGAGGGAATCTCACTGAAGCAATCTCAGGCGGCTAATACTGTCGCAGGTATGGGTTCAATAGACTGTTTGTGAATACTAAAGAAGTCCTTCTATCAAATTTTACTGATTACTGTCCAAGCCAATAAAATAGGCATAAAATAAATGCTTAAATATCGTCTTACAATCCTGTAGCATGGTAGACGGATACATCGTCCTCGCAGTAGTTTTTGTACTGTTGGTACTTGCTTTGGTAGGGTTGTTTTCCGTTCTGCCTTCAATAGGCTTCAGGAGATATGATAAGAACAGCAGGGTTACACTGAAGCCTTCAGACATTATTAGGAATCTTGCAAACGAATCGGATCCGCCCGTAAAGGATTCCACATACAGGGAGCCTTACGAGAGTGGTGAGAAGGCCAGAGGCCAGTTTGGCAGTTTCGTCAACATCCAGTACTATGTGGTGATTCTTCTGTTCATTCTGTTCGATGTAGACATGGTTTTGCTTCTGGCATGGGCGTTTGATTTTTACTCCCTCGGGGTTTATCCTTTCATTGAAACAATAATCTTCCTGCTGATGCCAATTTTTGCAGTTTATTATGCCTTTAAGGAAGGATACATGAGGTGGCTTTCTTGAAGACAGGGGAGACCGGCATACTCACTACGACGATAGATAAAGCTCTTGAATGGGGACGCAGCAATTCACTGTGGCCGCTCACATTCGGTCTTGCCTGCTGCGCCATAGAGATGATGGCAGTGCAGGGATCGCACTTTGACATTTCCAGATTCGGCAGTGAAATATTCAGAAATTCACCGCGTCAGTCTGATCTCATGATTGTGTCGGGCACCGTCACCAAGAAGATGGCTCCAAGGGTCAAGAGACTCTATGATGAAATGCCGTATCCAAAATATGTTATCGCTATGGGTGTGTGCGTTATACAGGGAGGTCCGTATGTCAAGGGTTATTCTGTGGTTTTGGGAGTTGATCGGGTTGTTCCGGTGGATGTGTACGTGCCAGGTTGTCCGCCCACCCCTGATGCTCTAACCTACGGCATCATGACCCTGCAGAAAAAGATCAGAGGGGAAACCGACAGGTGAAATCATGGTTGAAATCATAGAAGAAAAAAAGGGGAAAGACGGACGTCCCATATTTGTCATTAAAAAATCAGATCTGCTTGAATTCATGCGACAGAAGAAGCAGGATGGTTTTGATCATCTTTCCCTGATAACCGGTGTGGACAGGAAGGATTACATGGAGGTGGTCTACCACCTTTATTCATTTTCAAAGAACCAGTACATAGTGGTAAAGGTCACGACTGACAACCTGACCGTACCCAGCCTCATATCCCTTTGGAAAAGTGCAGACTGGGAGGAAAGGGAACAGTATGACATGCTGGGAATTCGCTTCGAGGGACATCCGGATTTGAAGAGAATGTTTCTCCCTGAGAGCTGGGTAGGACATCCACTGAGAAAGGATTACGATCTGAATAATGTTCAGTACATCAACATGGATGAATATGGAGAGGACTATGCCACCTTCGATCCAGGGGATGGTTGGTAATGTCCAACCTGGTAGAGCTTAACATGGGGCCACAGCACCCCTCCATGCACGGTGTCCTCAGGCTGCGGCTTAAACTTGACGGCGAGATTGTCAGGGAAATTGAACCAATCATAGGCTACCTTCACAGAAACGCTGAAAAACTCTGCGAGATGGATTACTTCTGCGATAACATAGTCTATTTTGACAGAATGGATTATGTGGGAGCCATGAACATGGAAGTGGGATTTCTTGAGGCTGCAGAGAAATTACTGGGTGTTGAACCTCCGGAGAGGGCAAAGTGGATCCGTGTGGTGGCAGCGGAACTAAACAGGATTGCAGCCCACCTCGTATGGATGGGCGCCTTTGGTCTCGATCTTGGAATGCTTACACCATTTTTCTACTGCTTCATCGAACGTGAAAAGATTCTGAACATCTTCGTAGAACTTTCCGGGACAAGGCAGCAGTACAACTACATGAGCATAGGCGGAGTGTACCAGGATATAACTCCCAAGATAATTGAAGAGATCAAGGAATTCATAAAACAGTTTCCAAAAAAGCTGGAGGAAATAGCAAATCTCTTTTTGAAGAACGATATTTTCCTTTCGAGGAACAAAGGGCTTGGAGTCATCGATAAGGAGACAGCAATCAGCTATGGCGTGACCGGGCCAATACTTCGCGCATCCGGCGTGCCTTATGATGTGAGGAAGGAGGAACCTTATCTCGTCTACGATAAACTGAATTTTGATATACCCGTGTCACAGAAAGGGGACAATCTTGCAAGATTCCTGATCAGGCTGGAAGAGATAAGGCAGTCTGTGAAAATAGTTGACCAGGCAATCACAAAAATCCCGGACGGGCCATATTTTAACCCCAAAGCAAAAAAATCCCTCATGATAAGGTTGAGAGGAGAAGGAGAGGTTTATGCAAGAACGGAATCATCAAAGGGCGAGTTTGGTGTGTACATAGTTGGCGACGGCGGGGTCAAGCCATATCGTGTTCACGTGAGGAGCCCCACGTTCAAAAATCTTTCAATAATACCGGTCGTGGCCAAGGATAAGATGATCGCAGACCTGATTGCGATTCTGGGGACGTTTGATCTTGTTTTCGGGGAGATTGACAGATGAGCTTACTGGAAAGACTTTTTGGCGTTTTCTCCTTTCTTGGTCATGATCTTGGTTACGCAGTTTCGTATCTGATCCAGGCCATTCTCTACCTGATAGTTATCGCCCTCCTCCTCATACTCATGATTTACCTTTTCAGGAAATTCATGGCAAGGCTTCAGCAGAGGCTGGGGCCAAACAGGGTTGGGAAATTTGGCTCCCTGCAGCTCATAGCTGATGCGTTCAAACTGATGGGAAAGGAATCAATTCTTCCTTCCGAGAGAGACAACTTTCCATATGTAGTGGCACCGATGATGGTGCTCATAGGCCTTATGCTGGCTTTTGTTCTCATTCCCTACGGTTCCCTTTACTGGATCGGGAGCATCACGGCGACGCATTCCACAGTAAGCGTGATTCTCATATTTGCGCTGATGGCAATCATGCCAATAGGGGAGCTTCTGGCCGGAGTCAGTTCCCATAATAAGTATGCTCTTCTGGGTGCACTCAGGGCAGTTGCGAAAGACGTATCATTTGAAGTTCCCATGATGCTTTCATTGCTTGCGGTAGTCATGATGGCATCCGCCAGGGTTTCAACACCGCTTGATATGGAATCTCTGGTTTCAGCACAATTCCTGGCATATGGTATACTTCAGCCCCTGGGAATATTCCTGTTCTTCATTGCAATGGTTGCGAGGGCCTCGTACACTCCTTTCGATATGGGTGAAAGTGACAGTGAACTCGTTTCTGGTTATTCCACAGAGTATACTGGAATGAGATTTGCGATGTTCTACATCGGCATGTTCGGTACAATACTGCTTGGTTCAACCCTCCTATCCACGCTTTACCTCGGAGGATACTCAGGACCTTTCTCAAGCAGCATCGGACCCATCTGGGTGTTCATAAAGGCGATCATACTCGTGCTTATATCGTTCACAGTATGGCTCTCGCTTCCACGAATAAGGATTGACAAGTTTGTCAATTTTGGCTGGAAATATCTTCTCCCGGTTTCATTCATAAACCTGATTCTAGTTGGAATACTTACCCTTGGATTGGGGTGGTGATAAATCATGATAGGTGTAAAGGAAGTTGAAGAACCAAAGAAGAGAGTGCCTCTGATAGGCATGATTGGTGGAATGGCCACAGTGGGCAAGCACCTCTTTGAAAAACCTGTTACAGTTCAGTATCCAGAAGAGAAACGCGAGATGCCTGAAAGATTCAGGTTTCGCATCTTTCTAAAGCTTGACGACTGTGTCGGCTGTACGCTGTGCGAACAGGTATGTCCCAATGGAAGTATCAAGATGCAGCCCGTTGACAGGGAAAACCCGAGGAACAAGAGAAAGATATATCCGGACGTAAATTTCGGCACCTGCACAGTGTGCAGAAACTGCCAGGAAATATGCCCCACCGAGGCAATATACCTCACCAATGTGTTCGAGACATCAAGAACCCGGAACAGCTTCACCTATTCTCCCGAAGAGCTGGCTCTGGAGGAGGACAAGGTCAAGAAATGATATTCACCATTATCTTCCTGATCTTTGCGCTTTTCCTTGTGATAACTTCACTGGAAGCTGTTAGGGAAAAGAATATTGTGCATTCCGCCACTTGGCTCATGATGTTTCTGTTTACAATGGGCGGTCTTTTCATATTCATGGGCGCAAGTTTCCTTGGCGCAATTGAGCTCCTCGTTTACGTAGGCGCAGTAGTCACTCTTATAGTCTTCACCCTGATGCTCACAGGAGGGAAGGAAGTTGAATAAATATGCAGCGGCGCTTGCCTCAGCTTTCTTCTTTCTCGTGATATTTGTGGAAATAATTCAGATCAGCGGTTCCATTGAACGCATCAATCAGAACATCACCGCGATAAGCAGCAGCCTTTTCGGAGAGTATCTTGTTCCGTTTGAGCTCATTTCATTGATACTGGTTGGAGGGATTATTGGAATGCTTTACATATCGGGAAGGGAGGAGTAAACATGGAACTGATGATCGCAGACACCATTGCCATGTTTCTTTTCACCGTCGGTCTCTACGGGGTCATGTCATCAAAGGTGGGCATCAAGATGCTCATATCGATTGAGATCCTGATAAACTCTGCAGTGCTGGCGCTGGTTGCATCATCCTATGGATCAATGCAGCCAATAATACTGGCTCTCATGGTCATAGCAATTGCCGCTGTTGAATCAGTCATCGGAATAAGCATACTCATAGCAATATTCAGGAGATTCGGCAAGGTCAACATATCGCTGCTCAAGGAGATTAGAGAATAATGGAATATGTGTACGCGTGGTTCGTGTTTCTTGCACCGCTCATTGCTGCACCAATTGCACTGGTGACAGGGAAATACAGGAAGGACATAGCAGGGATAATCGCTTCCATTTCTATATCAATCTCCCTTGTGCTGTCATACCTGCTCTACCTGAACGCTTCTTCCGGTAATGTTGTCATTTCACAGGTAAACTGGTTCTACAACCTTGACTATGGGGTATTCGTAGACCATCTGACCGTTGTTATGATCATGATGGTCTCTTTTGTCTCCCTCATGATTCATTTATTCGCCATGTTCTATATGAAGAAGGACCCCAACAGGCATGTTTATTTTGCAGAAACAGCTCTTTTCACCGCAGGCATGCTGGGCCTGGTTGAATCTTCAAACCTCCTTGAGTTTTTCCTGTTCTGGGAACTGGTGGGACTCTGTTCCTACCTGCTCATAGGGTTCTGGTTCTTCAAGCCAAATGCAACTGCGGCTGCAAAGAAGGCATTCATAGTTACAAGAGTCGGGGACCTGCTCTTCCTCGTGGGACTGGCTGTTCTTTACACGTCACTTTCCCCATATTCATCAGTGACAGCCGATCCGTTAAGCATATCATTCATAGTCAACCATGCCTCATCTCTTCCGGCACTGATAGGAAAGGAAAATCTCACAATAATATCACTTCTGCTCCTTGGAGGTGCCATAGGAAAGTCGTCGCAATTTCCACTTCATGTTTGGATTCCTGATGCAATGGAAGGTCCAACAACTGTATCAGCACTGATACATGCTGCCACAATGGTGACGGCCGGAATTTACCTTGTCGCCAGGGTGTATCCCCTGTTCTCAGAAGCATATCCGATTTCTCTTTATACCGTAGCATTCATAGGGTCGTTTACCGCGATTTTCGCCGGCACCATAGGTCTGGTTGTCAACGATCTCAAGAGAATACTCGCCTACTCAACCATCAGTCAGCTTGGTTACATGATGGCAGCCCTGGGTCTTGGCGGCATTCTTGGTGGCGAGGTGGTATCCTTCTCGCTCTATCATCTCGTTGTCCATGCATTTTTCAAAGCACTCCTGTTCCTGACGGCTGGTGCCATACTGATAGCACTCATGGATGTTCGTGATGTAAGAAAGATGGGGGGTCTCTGGAAAAGGATGCCCATCACAATTTCGCTCATGTTCATAGGGTCCATAACACTGGCAGCGGTACCTTATACCGCAGCATTCTTTTCCAAAGATACAATAATAGACGCTTCTTACCTGTTCTACACACAGCAGCACTCATTCCTGTTTGCCATTCCATGGATCTTCCTTGAAGTCGGGTCATTCATGACGGTGCTCTACACTTTCAGGATGTTTTTCCTGGTTGCTCTGGGCAAACCGAGGTCTCATCTGGCGTCCGAAGCAAAAGATCCATCAATATGGGCTCTTCTGCCATTATTCCCACTGGCAATACTTGCCCTGATTTACGGCATATATCAGTCGGACTTCTACAATTTCATAAATCCTTCCACGATTATCCCCACCGTTCCCCTTCTAATCGAACTTATACCAATAGTCTTCCTGGTTATAGGGGTGGTTGTCACCTATTTCATTTACGCGGGGGAAGCATGGAAGAAGATCAGATTCTCCGCAGTTCCAGGCTACAAAATACTCAAGAACAAGTACTATCTTGATTCAGCATTCACCAATGGAATAGCGCAGAAGGGAATACTCCCTCTATCCTCAGCCTTCGCCGGGTTCGAATATTCATACAATAAAGGTGTGGAAGCGCTCGGTCGATCTGCAGTCTCTCTTGGAAAGGGTTTCAGAAGGCTGCAGTCGGGAATTGTGGAAAATTATTTCGTGGTTATAATAGTGACTGCAGCGGTTGTTCTGCTGATACTTGAACTCCTTGGAGGTCTTTAGATGATCATAGAGTACATATTTTTTGCACTGATAGCCGCATCAATTATCACCTTCTTCATGGGAAAATATTCGGGCAGCTTCTCAAAGATTGTTGCGCTGCTCATATCCATAGGAGTGATAGCATATTCTGCAGCGGAGTTTTACAGGGGATATTCCGGAGGATACCTCTCCACATACAGCATAACACTCTCATCCAGCAGCGGGTTCTATTTTTCGCTGGGACTTGACGGGTTCACGGACATTCTCATAATTCTTGCGTCAATGATCACCCTTATCGCGTTATTCGTTTCCAAAGAAGGTAATGGCATATATTATGGCCTGATTATGCTTACAGAGGTCGGGACCTTCGGACTGTTGCTCTCCACCGATCTGTTCTTCTTCTACGTTTTCTGGGAGATCGTTCTAGTACCGGTCTATTTCCTCATAGGATTATATGGAGGATCAAGGAAGGACTCTGTTTCGCTGAAGTTTTTCGTTTACACGCATATAGGATCGGTATTCATACTGCTGTCCATCTTCACCCTGTATTCTTTCTATTACACGGAAAAGGGTATTCTGACCATGCAGATATCAAGCCTTCTCAATCCGGCATTCTTCACGTCAATGCCGTACTTCTACCAGATTTTCGTGATAGCCGGTTTCATGATCGGTTTTCTTGTCAAGCTGCCATCATTCCCTCTCCATTCCTGGCTCCCTGACAGTTACGAAACCGCATCTTATCCAGTCACTGTGATACTTGCAGGGGCTCTCTCAGTCATGGGGGGATACGGATTATTCGGCATTCTTTACAATATCTATGCAGACATACCAGTATACATAATGTGGATTTTCATCTATCTCGGAATAATAAGCCTGATCTACTTCTCCCTCTCCGCAATGTTTCAGACAAGCCTTAAGAGGATGATGGCATACGCCAGCGCAAGCTCCATGGGTTTTGTTATGATATCATTCGGATCGGGCCTCATATCAACAGGCACTGACAGCACCATTGATCTCGCCGGGGGAATGTACCAGATATTCGTTCACGGCTTGATTGTCGCCCTTATTTTCTCCATGCTTTACTACATAAAGAAGTACACAGGACATGACACGACCTACGGGCTGGGAGGAATATACCGTGAAGCGCCCATGATGTCCACTCTCCTTCTTGGTGGACTGCTTGCTTCACTGGGTCTTCCGGGTCTTGCAGGTTTTGTTGCAGAATTTTCAATTGTTGCAGGATCGTTCCAGGCAATAGGCGCACTTGTTTTCTTTGTTATTTTTGCCATGATCATCACCGCATCGTACCACATCTGGGCTGCGCAGAGGACACTGTACGGACCATACAACGAGAAACTTGGACCCATACGTGATCTTTCACGCACTGAGCTTTCCGCCATGCTCTCTATTTTCATAGTCATTCTGATCCTGGGCGTATTTCCGAGAATAGTATTCCCACTGATTACAGGCTATATTGGAGGATTCTGATGTATAACGAGTTTATATCGACAGTCACAGGTTTCGCTTCCCTTGAATACTTTTATCCCATGATCGCTCTTGGAATCGCAGGTTTCATTCTCCTGTTCGCAGGTATATTTTCCGGCAGCAAGAAGCTGTTTTCAGCTATCGCATCGGTATCCCTCGTTATATCAATGATCCTGCTTCTCATCATACCGGAGGTACAGAAGTATGTCCTTTTCAGGAGCATTGAGTTCAACGATTTCGGTCTCTACTTCTCAATCCTTTTCATCATCTCTGCTCTCTACGTTACCATCCCTGCGCTCAGGAATATAGAGAAGAAGGGGGAGATATTTTACGCCCTGCTCCTGTTTGTGACCACAGGAATGCTGGTAGCTGCCTTCAGCATGAACCTCATAATCCTTTTTGTGGCGTTTGAGTCCGTGAGTATTGGCACATATGTGATGACGGGTTTCCACAAGACAAGGAGGACCCTTGAAGCTTCAGCCAAATATTTTTTCACCGGGGCTGTTTCAACATCCTTCATCATATTCGGACTTGCATTCTTCTTCCAGGCAACAGGCACATTCTATCTGCTCCCCGTGTATAATATCGTGTCCGGTCAGGCGCTTCTTATCTCCCTGATATTCCTCACAATAGGGTTCGGTTTCAAGCTCGCGATATTTCCAATGCACCAGTGGGCAATAGATACATACGACGGCGCAGAGAACTCTGTCTCTGCATTCCTGTCCACCGGGAGTAAACTGCTGGCCTTTATGATAATGCTCAAGGTCTTCATAATCGGATTCCAGTACATAGGGGAGGATGTATTCATACTGTTTTCGATCCTGGCAATACTCACCATGACATACGGAAATCTCTCCGCTCTTTCACAGAATAACATAAAGAGGCTATTCGCTTATTCAAGCGTGGCACAGGCAGGTTACCTGATACTGGTATTTTCCATAACGTCATATGATGTTTGGACAAACGGATCCTATACCATCGTGGCCACGTATGCGGTCACTGCGGCACTGATTTATTCACTGATTTACATTTTCATGAAGGGAGGTGCATTCCTTTCCATGAATGCATTCAGAAAGGATGGACCGGAAATATCTGATCTTTCAGGGCTCTCCAAGAAATCACCGGCACTTGCTCTCAGCCTTTCCATACTTCTCCTGGCACTGGCCGGCATACCATTTACTGGCGGATTCACCGGAAAATTTTACATGTTTCTGTATCTCGTGCAGGGGAATCTGTGGTGGCTCGCAATCATAGCAATACTGAACAGTGCCATATCGGTATTCTATTATCTGAAGGTGATAATGTACATGTACTGGAAAAAGCCAGAGGGTGAGGACAAGTTCATTATCTCACCAGCCACAGTAATTCCCGTTGTGATCTCCGCAATCATAGTCATAGTGCTCTTTTTCTCGTTCTATATATTCAATATTTTCTACACAGCTGCCACTGCTCTGATGGGGGTTTTCTAGATGAACGGGCTTCTTGATCTGGAAGAAGTAAAATCATTCATGCTGATGGGTGATGTCAGGTCTTCGATCAAATGGCTGGAACGGAGAAAGATCAAATCGAAATATCTTTTCATGGCAACGAAGAAGAATCTTTATGTTGAAATGGAAAAGTTCCTGGACATCATTGAAGAACTTATCAAAGGAAATATAAATGCTGATGAGGCAGAGAGTGAATTAACATCGGATAAGTTTTCCGGACTGTTTTACATGGTGGACAATATAGAGGAACTAGTTTCAGCCTTTGTATATTATATACAGTATACAATGGACAGATATGACGTTGAGTATCCGGGATTCGACCAGAAGAGGTGTGATGATCTGTGACCGACTTCATGATATGTTTTAAGGACGTGGAAAACGAGGAGGAAGCAGCTGAATGCGTCCACTGCCTGAAGAAGTACGGAGAAATAGTAATGTTCAGCCGGGAGAAGGGAAGACTTGAACTGGGCAGGGAGGCCTATGATCAGAAGGTTTCAGCACCCATGGAACACATCTCAAGGCTCATGAATATACACGATCTGAAATCGTACAGAGAGGCAGACGAAAAATTCAATCTGACCATGTACTGATTATCAGCCTTTTTAGGTAAAATCAGGAAATAGGTAATATTATAAAGGTCTGGAACCAGGGCGGATTTCGATACAGTAAAGACACGGTACCCGGATAAACGGCGCAAAGTATATCATCGGTTACGAATTTGATAATAGTGTTAGATTATGATACGGTGATAGTGGGTGCCGGCACCGCAGGCCTGTCTGCAGGAAGAATTCTTCAGGAATCTGGAAAAAATTACATTATACTGGATTCGAAGGATCAGATTGGCGTTCCAATAAGATCAACTGGCGGGATCTCTAAGTATTTTGTGGATAAGCTCAATATGCCTGTAAATGATGAAATTGTTTCAGCAAGAATAAGATCGGTGGGAATCCAGAATGATGATGGTGATCTCACCGTGATGCGCTACAATCATGAGGTGGGATACGTTTACGATTTCACAAGATATGAACAGTACCTCGCGAAGGGCCTTAACATCGCGCTGAATACAAGGGTCCTGAAGATAACACACAACGAGATCAGCACTACACAGGGAAACATCACTGCCAGGAACATAATAATAGCCTCGGGCCCCACAACCTCTCTCACGCCCAGGCAGATGAAACCTCAGGACATTGATATGATAGTTGGCTACGAGGAAACAAGAAAACTCCATCCAAGGACAGACTTCGATATATCTTTCTGGCTGAGCAGATATGCTCCCGGTGGATATGTGTGGGATTTTCCAGACAGAAACAATTTTCGCAGGATAGGCATAGGTGTGGTGAAACAGAGCAGGGAAAATCCTGTATCTGCCCTGAGAGATTTTACAAGGGATCATCCTGAACTGGCGGGCGAGGTCCATCATACGATATCACATCTTATCCCCGTTGCACATCCTCCCAGAAAGGTGGTGTTCGGAAATATCATGATAGTTGGAGATGCGGCAAACAGCGTTTTTGCATCAACCGGGGGCGGACTGCAGGGCGCCACCTGGTCAGGCCAGCTGGCAGGAAAGGCGGCATCAGTGAATAATCCTGAAATGTATCAGAGGGAATGGCAATCAGAACTGTATCCTGTCCTGCTCGATCATTACAGAATAAAAAAGATATTCTACACGGTTCCAAAAAAGAAGGTTCTTGACATACCAAGGATACTGAGAACATTCAGGGCAAGGACCGGCAATGACCTGATCGAAATCCCGAGGCTGATGAAGCACGTGATCCTTCACAGCCCATCCATGATGTTATATGCAATACAGGCAGGATGCACCAGATCGTTCTACTGATTTCTGCCTGATCATATTCTTCATTGCAGAATGGATATGAAATATTTTGAATACTGACATAATCATATCCCTTCAGAGTTCATTGATACTGTTATATTGTAAAACATGATCAAGACTCAGTGTGGATCAACAACAGAAGAAAGGTTAAACTTACCCTTGAGGAGAACATACACCGGATTACGTTGAACACCATCCAGTACAGGATACTGGATATAGAGTCAATACAGGACATGATACAGGCAGTCGCCGAGATCCTTGGGGGCCGTGAAGAGGGCATTTCTCTCATAGAATCAAACGGTCCGGTTTTTTCGCTTGGATATGACGCCTCCTGCGTCAGGTTGCGGGAATCTGAATATTTTCAGGATCTTCTTTCTCTGTCATCAACACTGTCTAACCTGATTACCGGATCAAGCGAGCTTTTTCTGTCCCGCGTGAATGGTCCAGCTCTGGGAATGGGGCTGGAGATCGTGCTTTTGTCGGATTTTGCATTCTCTTCAGAAAATTCAATTTTCGGTTTTCCTGATATCAGGTATGGCATGCCGTTCCTGCTTGCGGACCCCGAAGATCAAATATATGGAAAGGCCTGGGAAAAGAAAATTCTTTCTGGCGAGATATTTGATGCGAAATCAGCGGTGAATCTCGGGATTATCTCTGCCATAACGGAGAATGAAGCTGAATTCGAGAACAGCATGTCAGAACTGGATGTGCACCTTCTGCACAGGTACAAGGACATGAGGCGCAGAAAAAGAAACAACACCACTCAGATACTGTCACGAATCTACGATCCCGCAAGAATCAGACTCAAGCAGCTAGAGACTTTCAGAGACAGTGCTTTCGGAAGCCTCAACGTTCCGTGATTCCACCCTCCTGGCAAAAAATATCCCTGCGAAGTAAAGTGCAATCATGGGCAGTGCAATGACCACCATGGTGAACCCCGTAACGCCAGGCGAGAAAATCATCCCGAATACAAAGGATGCAACAACGGCATAGCGCCAGTTCTTCTCCCAGAATCCGGATTCAACAAGGCCGAATTTTGTAAGTCCTACCATGAAGACCGGCACCTCGAAGGAGACTCCGAACGCTAGGATATATATGAAAATGAATGAAATAAAGGAGAGAACACTCACGCTGCTTATTGCCCCCAATCCAACGTCAAATGAATTGAATATCCTGAACAGTTCAGGGGCAATGTACCAGAGTCCCACAAAGGACCCTGCAAGAAACAGGAGCGTGGCGGGAACCACAATGGACTTGATTGTTTCGGCCTCAGTCTTTTTGAGACCGGGAGAAATGAATTTCCAAAGATGGTAAGCTATGGCCGGAGTTGAGAAAAGAAGCGCCAGAAATATACAGCTGTACATGTCAGCAACCACGCCGTCTGTGGGCTTTATGATTATGATGCTGGTCCCGCTTGGCAGCACATGGACTTCAATGGCATGAAGGAACTGCGATCCGAGGTTCTGGTATGGGTCCGGATAAAGAAGGGGAACACGACTGCCCATGATGGTGAAGTAGTCGATTCTGAACATAAAAAATATAATGAAGAAAAATCCTACAAAATAGATTATCCTGATAACTCTGTATCTGAGCTCCTCTATGTGCTTTATAAAATCAGAGTTAAAAAAACCAGGATCGGCCATCTTTAATTCTTTAGTTTCTCAGACATCTCTCTCCTGAGATCATCGTCAGTTTTATTTGCGGTGTCTATTCCGAGGTTCTTTGCCGCCTCATGCAGATTTGAACTCTGGCCGGAGGAAGATGCGGTTGTGGTTGCAAACGAGCTTTTCAGTTCTCTCTCAATCTCAAGCTTTCCCCTATTGAATTCTCCAGAGGCCTTTCCAAGACTTCTCGCAAACTCAGGTATCTTCTTCGCCCCTCCGAATAGGATGAGCACTATGGCAATTATAATAATCCAGTCGACAGGAGAATCAAACATACTGTTACTATAGCAAATCCTTATTTATATATTTATTTTAAAGCCACTGGTATAAATTATTCATTTTTTCCTGTCAGGCTATATCAATTTCCACCCTGTAACCCCTGGACGCAAATTTCTGAGCAATGGTTCTCAGCCTCTCTGCGAGTTTATCATCGTTCTTGTTTATTGAGATTGCGAAGTTTTTCTTCTCTCTGTGAACCACAATGAAACCCACGGTTTTGTCTTCCGGCATGATCTCTTCAGTTCGTGCATACTTTTCTATAAATTCCTGCATCTCATCCTCAATATACTCCGAATCTATTATCTCAGAGAGAGCAGTGAGTGAATCCTCAAGCTTGGACATCTCAACACATATTGTTGAAGGATGATAATTTCCAAGAATCATGTTATACATCACACATTCAGTCATGTCAAACACTTCACAGTATCTTCAAATGCTGAAAGCAGTATAAATGTTTCCGGGCATGAGAATCTTCCGCCCTAGAATATCTGGGATATTTTTTTCTCCGAGATTTCTTCCCTGATAAGACTGACAAATTCATCGAGGTTAAACTCCTTCTGCTTATCTGCCCTGTTCCTGACGGATACGGTCTTCCCGTCAACCTCGTTTTTGCCCACCACGACTACATAAGCTGGACGTTTCGGTCTTATCGACCTGACCTTCTTGCTCAGGGTTTCTGATGAATTGTCAACCTGCGTCCTTACCCCATACGCCTGAAGTTTATCCCTCACAGTATACGCATAGTCTGAAAATTCCTCGGTCACCGGTACAATGTAGCACTGGAGCGGCGCGAGCCAGGTGGGAAGTTTTCCAGCATAACTTTCAAGAAGTATAACCATGAACCTTTCGTAGCTGCCATATATCGCCCTGTGAAGCATAACCGGGGTCTCCTTCTTTCCTGAACTGTTGATATAGTTCAGTCCGAAATTTGCAGGCATAAAGAAATCGATCTGGATAGTTGAAAGCTGCCAGTTTCTCCCGATGGCGTCCTTCACATGAACATCAATCTTCGGTCCGTAGAATGCTGCCTCTCCGGGGAATTCCTCATAGGATATTCCATTCCTCTTCAGTGCCTCCCTCAATGCATCCGTTGCCTGATCCCATCTTGAAAAATCAGGGTCCAGCGACTTTGAACCGCAATTCGGGCAGACAAGATCACTGTCTGATGCGGCTTTCCTCATGTCCGTGACAGTGCCGCAATCCCTGCACACATATGATATGAGGTAGTTCTGGTAATTTTCCTTGTCGATAACGCTCAGATCATAGGTGATAACCGGATTCGAAAACACGGTCTGGAAAACTTCCTTGACCATTGCAAGTACCTGCTCAATCTCTCCAACTATCTGGTCGATTCGCATGAAGCCATGACCATCGTCTATGGTAAACGCCCTCGGTCTGGTCAGTCCTCCAACCTCGCCGGATTTCTCATACCTGTAGACGGTTCCAGCCTCGAAGTACCTTACAGGAAGATCTCTGTAACTGTAGAGACTGCGTTCGAAAATGGTGATGTGGCCGGGGCAGTTCATGGGTTTTACTCCATAACTGTCTCCGTCGGGAAGAGTGAAGGTATACATATTGGCTTTGTATTTTGCATAATGGCCGGACTGCTTCCATATCGTATCTTTGTAGATATGTGGAGTCCATACCTCAACCCAGCCGTATTTCTCGTTTATTCTTCTCATGAAGGAGATCAGTTCGTTCCTGATGATCTGTCCATTGGGGGTGTAGAATGGAAAACCGGGGCCTCTCTCGGAATTGAACACAAATAGATCCATTTCCTGGCCGATCTTTCTGTGATCTCTCTTAAGAGCCTCCTCTCTCATGTTCAGGTAGTTTTTCAGAGACTTCTCGTCTGGAAAAGCAGTTCCGTAAATCCTCACCATCTTCTCCCTGTTTTCGTCACCCAGATAGTGCGTGCTCGCGGTTGAAAGAAGCTTTATGGCCTTGATATAACCGGTGGACGGAACATGGGGGCCTGTACAGAAGTCGACGAACCCGCCCTGCCTGTATGCGGTTGAGCTTCCATCCTCTGCGACCTTGGATCTGATCTTGTCCAGCTTAAAAATATTCCCGCCGAAAAGTTCTTCGAGTTCCTTCCTGGGAAGTACAAGCCTCTCTATGGGCAGATCTCTCTTCACAATCTCCAGCATTCTCTTCTCAATGGCAGCCAGTTCATCGGAACTGATCGGTTCCATCTGTATATCGTAATAAAATCCGTCTTCCGTCGGAGGACCGGCATTCGGTCTGGCACTGGGATAAAGTTCAGTCACGGCCTGTGCCAGAAGATGAGCCGCAGAATGTCTCAATATCTCAAGACCATGAGGCGAGTCGATGTATACGGGTTTGAACCGGATGGGGCCATCAGAGGCGACTGTTGAAAGATCGACGACTTTTCCATCCACTTCCGCAGCAACCACTCTAGGCCTGATCTTTTCTGGTACTGATTCCAGCAGGGATTTTCCTTTCGCTGCAATTATTAAATTTTCTTCTTTTACCATTATCAATTACCTCAAAGCCAGGGAACCAGATATGATCCCCAATTCTTAAGTTTATTCCTAAATTCAGGCGATCTCATAAGGTTGATGATATTTTCCACATCCGGATTGGGCGATCTGTCAGTTCTGAATTCACTGACAACATTCCTGAGTTCGGAAACGATCGATTCCACGAAGGGAGATACCTCCTGATCAATGAAATATAACCCCTGATTTGCAACGAGATATTCCATGGCCACAATTCTCTCGAGGTTCTCAACGACTTTTGAAAGTTTGAGGGCAGAATTCATGCCCATGCTGACGTGATCCTCCTGGTTTGCAGAGGTTGGAATAGAATCGCTGGATGCTGGATGTGCCAGCACCTTGTTGATATTGCAAAGTGCTGCAGCCGTATACTGAACGATCATGAGACCGGAATTAAGGCCCGAATTCCTCGTCAGGAAGGCAGGAAGGCCGCTCAGACTGCTGTCTGTCAGTCTTGCAATCCTCCTTTCTATCATGTTCCCCAGATCAGTAAGTGCAATGGCCAGGAAATCGGCAATGAACGCAACAGGCTCCCCGTGGAAATTTCCTGTGGAAATTATCCTGTCATCACAAACAAGCGGATTGTCCGTGGTGGAATTGATCTCATCAGTAAGAACTCCAGCTGCGTAATTCAAAGTATCCAGCACAGCTCCATAGACCTGGGGGATGCACCTGAGGGAGTATGCATCCTGAACCTTTTCCAGCGATGACTTTTCTATGTTTCTGCTCCCCTCGAGGAGTTTCCGGATAATCGAAGCGACAGTTGACTGACCCTTCTGTTTTCTCGCTGCAACAGCAACAGGATCAAATGCAAGAATGGTGCCCCTCAGTGCCTCCATCGATATGGACGCAGATGCCATGGCATTTTCCAATATATTATAGGATTTTGCAATCTCAACGGAAAGTATTCCTGCGATTGCGGAGGTTCCGTTTATGAAGGAAACACCCTCTTTTTCCTTAAGACGGAGGGGAGCCATATGATTCTTTGCAAGTTCCTCAGAGGACATTGTTTTTCTACCTTCAGATATGCAATAACCCTCACCCATTAGAGCAAGTGCAATATGTGCAAGGGGGGCCAGATCGCCGCTTGCTCCAACTGACCCATATTCAGGCACGTAAGGGTAGAATCTCTTGTTGAGTGATTCAACAATCTTGTCTACCAGCTCCTTCCTCACTCCTGAAAATCCCCTTATGAGGCTATTGGCTCTCACAAGCATTATCGCCCTCACAAACTCCTCGCTCAATGGATCACCGATCCCTGCTGAGTGACTTCTGATGAGATTCTCCTGAAGCGCCACGGCCTCCTTTTCATCTATTCTCACGTTGAGGAGACTTCCAAAACCGGTGTTCACACCATACACCCCTTTACCGGAGGCAAGTGCATTTTCCACGACCCGTCTGGACTTCTCAATAACGGGCAGTGCCGTGGGGGAGATTCTTACTTCCTCAAAATTCATTGCGACCTTCAATACGGACTCAACAGCCAGTGAATTTCCATCTATCTCGATCATCAGACCCATGAGGGCTCTATCATAGAATAGTTTTTAGTTCAATCTCCGGAAGATTATTTCTGGAATTCAACATATTCACGCGCTAATGTTCCAATGTGAGCATGGATGTGTAAGAAAGTCTAAATAAAAAGAATGCAATACATAAATAAGAAGATGGAAAGTATTGAACCCAATGCCAGAATAGCAGATCTTGTAGGTCTTCTGTATGTATTGAATTTTATATTCAAAGACAAGACTGATCTGTTTGAGCTGGAAAAGGAAATGGAAGTTGATCTCGATGATCTGTTACCCATAGTTTATACAGCATCAACACTCGGGTTTGTCAATGTTACAGATGGCGATATTTCGATAACTCAGAAGGGCAAGGAATATATCGGATCAAGTCCAAAGAAGAGAAGGGTGATACTTGCAAACTCCCTGGACAATGTTGAACCATTCTATTCTGCCCTGAAACTAGGCAGTTTTAAGGTGGAGGATCTATCGACGAGTCTGGAGGAAAATGGCATACAGACATACAATACGCCATCTGGTAACAGAGATTTGGAGATAACACTCATAGAATGGGGACTCTATTCCGGTCTTCTTAAAAAGACTGATGAAGGGTTTGAGGTAATGAAAGTATCCTCGCCATCCTGATCCCGTTTCCACGAGCCGGATGAAGAATGGCTGAATAAGCGGTTTATGCGTTTTTGAGATTGTTGAGGCTGCATGAACAGTCATTATCACGCAGCGTATATTCCCTCTTCAGCAACATATTTTGTTCTTGCAAGATCCATCATACGCCTGGTGAAGAGAATGGAATAGACCGCTACTATTATTCCAAACAGAAACGATCCCCATGCTGCAACGTCAATGTTTCCAGTGTTCGTTGCAACGTCTATGACCTTCATAAGCCCGTTTGATACGCTCAGTGTTTTATCACCAATAATCGATGGCCAGAATTCCCCAATCATGAGGCCACCCCAGGCACTGTTTATGGTGGAAGAGATTCCACTGATCAGGTAAGGAAATGTGGATGGCATTATGATCAGTTTCATCTTCTGAAAGAATGTCAGATTGAGATTTTTCATCAGCTCAGTGTATTCTGACGGCATGGCCTTGACACCCATCCAGAAGCTGTAAAAAACGTAATAGAAAGTGCTCATAAAACCAAGGAACAGCACAAACACCTCATTTGAAAGGCCACCGAAAACGGAAAGCACAAATGGTGAAGCCGCAAGGAATATAAATGGAAAATAAGTCGGTACAGGATACGCACTGATGCTTTCAATCAACGGTATTCCCGCTGCTTCGGCTTTCCTGTTAACAGCAAGATAATATCCAACAAAAATAGAAAAGACGAAGGAAACAGCGACTATGACTGCTACCCTGGCATAGTCCAGAAGCAGGTCAAATAGGAGTCTCGGAGTAATGGAGAAAAGATAAACCCATTCTGAAAAGGAAACGCCTGACACTATTCTGTAAATACCATAAACCAGGAGGGCCAGTATGAGTAAGCCGATAATTCCCAGGATATATCCATGTTTTTTTTCATTCCTTTCCTCATAATAGGTATCCTGCTGAATTCTCCTGCTCACCCTGCGGACCCTGTTATATTTTGCAAGTTTGTTGAGAGGGTTGACACTTGCAACAGCAGAACTTCTGAGAGATTCACGAATATTCAGTCTTCCTCTCCTGACGATGGGCATGTCAGTGTCAATGGTAAATTTCGATACCGCATACCTGCTGAATTCCCTCATAAGCACCACGATTATGACAATCACCACTGCGAGAATCAGCAGTATTGTTGTAACCTGGTTCCACTGTCCGGCCAGGACAAACCGATTCAGGTACAACCCTATCCCAAAAACCTGAAAAGTATGAGCCCCAATGACAAACACTTCACTGACAGTGATATAGAAGAATCCGTCGGCCACGCTTGGAAATATGTTTGCAGCAATTCTGGGCACAGAGAAAGGGATATAGAGATATCTCAGCCTTTCGAAGAACGTGAACCTGAAATTTTCTGTAACCTCGACCATTTCTCTTGGCACGGTCTTGAATGCCTGATATTCCCCCATCCATATGTTCCAGACCACAGCTGTGAAAACGAGAAAATCAACTGCAAGCTCTACACCAAGCGATCCGCCAATGCCGACCACGAAAAGTATCAGGACAATGGGAAAGAATGCAATCACAGGCACCGATTCGAAAACTTCAATTGACGCTATGAAAATATTCTCAAATTTCTTGTTGCTGATCGTCTCATATGCGAGGAACCACCCGGTTACTATCGACAGAAGTATCAAACCCAGTACCCTGACCGCTGTTGCCAGTACAGCAAGGACAAGAATCAGGAACCCTGTCAATTCCGTTTCACCTTGCCTGGAGTGAGGAGTCCGTACAGCCGATCAAGGTATTTGTCAAACTCCGGATCCCTGGGGTTTCTCGGTCTTGGGAGCTGTACATCAACTCTAGCAACGACGGTGGCAGGTGACCCGTTTATCACGTATATTACATCCGCCAGTTCCAGCACCTCTGTGAGGTTGTGAGAGACCATTATCACAGATTTAAGCGGTGTATCAGGGCTGAACAGAATGTTGTAGATATCCTGCCTGAGACCCTCCGCGGTCAGCTCATCAAGGTGTGCGAAGGGCTCATCCATCAAAAGCACAAGTGGATTGGCTGCCAGAGCGCGGGCAACAGCCACTCTCTGTCGCATACCACCACTCATCTCCTTGGGATAAAGGTCCTCGAAACCCTGAAGTCCAACAGTTTCAAGTGCATTTTTTGCTATCTCTATAGATTCATCCTTGCTGAGCCGTTTCGGTTTCAGCGAGATCATCACGTTTTCCAGAGCGGTCATCCATGGAAAGGTGACTATGGACTGGTGAACTATGACAACCTTGGGAGTGGGTCGGGCAATTCTCCTTCCCTGAAGCCTAACTTCACCTCCCGTTGATTTGAGAAAACCTCCAATGAGCCTCAGAAGTGTGGACTTTCCTACACCGGATGGTCCAACCAGGGCAACGAACTTGCCACTTTCTGCCTGAAGGTTTATGTCGGCAAAAACCCTGAAGCCATTTTCATATGTAAATTCGAGGTCCACGACCTCAATCGTTGTTCCAAGTGACCACCCTTTCCGGGATTCTGCCATTACTTATTATATTTCTTTAAAATAACATGTCTGGTGTTCTGATGGCACAGAATGCCGGGAACTTAAGATGAAGACAGCCATAATCGTGAAGGATCAGATACTGCTCTACGAATGGCTGAAGAAGCTTGAGAGATCGGTTTCAGGAGCCATTGTTACTTTCTCCGGTGTTGTGAGACCAATAGAGGACGGAAAAGATCTGCTGGCACTGTATTATGAGGTCCACGAGTCCATGGCGCTGAAACAGATGGAAAGAATCCTTTCCGATTCGATTGATAAATACAGGTTGAATGACGCAATAGTGATACACAGAATGGGCCGGGTGAATGTGGGTGAAACATCTGTCGTTGTGATCGCCTCATCTGAACACAGGTCAGAAGCGTTCGAGGGAAACAGATACATAATTGACAGAATAAAAAGTGAAGTCCCGATATGGAAAAAGGATATTTTTAAAGATTCCGAACAATGGAGGTCAGAAAGGATCGAGGGCAGTGAGTAACAATACGGTACCCCAGTTTTTTATGAATGCAAGTTTTTATGATTTGAAAGTTATCAATGCCAAAATCTGCAGCCTGGTTTCATAGATTCCAAATGAGATCTCCTCTCCCAGCTCTCTCAGGGAGCTTCATGCAGGTCCTTCTTTCCTTAATGATGCAGGCACGCATGAAGCAAATATGCATCCCAGGCCTTTTACATTTCTGTCTGCATGCGAACTCTGGGTTGCATTCGGAGAGAGAATAAGCATTTCACGCGCTTTCATACTAACTTCCTTGAAATCGTAATTCCGGCTCGCACAGGTTAAAACGGGCACAACAGGACGTGCTGACGGCAAAACAGGCAATCTCCTGTATGCCTCGTGCAAAATTCTGGAAGAGGCAAAAGTTGCGCGTTAAGTATGTATCAACGAATGTGCGATCGAACCAAAACAGTTCCAACTATAACGGAAAGTTTTGATATCAGGAATGCATAAGAACCATTATGCTTGTTGACGATTTTGGCCGCCCGGTCAAGAGCATGAGGATACAGGTGAATACAACCTGCAACTTTTCGTGCTTTTTCTGTCACATGGAGGGCACACCGGTCAACTCGTCGGAGATGAAGGCAGAAGAGATAGAAAGAGTTGTGGAAATAGCCAGAGATCTGGGCATCAACAAAATTAAGTTCACGGGTGGTGAGCCACTGATGCGCAATGATATAGTCGATATAGTCGCGCGCACCAGGAAGCACATATCTGGAGACATATCTATGACAACAAACGGAGTCCTTCTCAAAAAAAAGGCATCAGATCTCAGGAACGCAGGACTGAACAGAATCAACATCTCCATGCATTCAATTGACAGGGAAGGATTCAAGTTTATAACTGGAGTTGATGCGCTGGACAAGGTAAAAGACGGAATTGCAGCAGCAAGGGAAGCGGGACTTGCTCCAATAAAGGTTAATTTTGTCGTCCTCAATGGCATCAACGTTGATCTGATACCCAGGATGATTGATTTCGCCTCAGAAAACGGCCTCATTCTGCAGCTGATTGAGTATGAAACCACAAGGGAAAATCTTCAGTCCCCTGATTACCAGAAATATCATTATGATCTTGCCCCAATAGAAAGGGAGATTTCGGGGAGGGCAATATCAATGGATCGCAATGATCTCCATAACAGGAAGAGATACACAATAATCAACAACGGTGAAGAGGTGTCGGTGGAATTTGTTGAACCAATGTTCAACTATGATTTCTGCAACAACTGCACCAGGCTCAGGCTCACGTCTACAGGAGAGCTTAAACCATGCCTTATGCGCAGCGACAATTATGTCAACATATTGCATGAGATACGCTCAGAAAATTCTAGATCGCGACTGAAAGACATATTTGGAAAGGCGGCAAAGGAAAGGGAACCATACTGGAGGAAAGAGGATGTTGTTGAGAGTGAAGTACTTCGCCAGATTTAGGGAGATAGCCGGACTGGAAGAGGAAGACCTGGAGATTACTTCCGGTTCCACGGTGAAAGATCTCAAGAGGAGCATTCTAAGCCTGCACCCCGGTTTGTCAAGCTATGAAAACACACTCATTGTGGCCCGCAACGAACAGTTTGCAGATGATAGCGTGAAAGTGTCTCAGGACGATACCATTGCCGTGTTTCCACCCGTCAGTGGCGGCTGAGGCAGTCTTTACGGGATACAATGGATACAATAAATCAAGTATGTCCAGGGCAGTGAGTTCGGGATGGCAGTAATATGAGAGGGCTCGAAATTGACAGATATCTCGGCAATGTATCGCTGGGAAATATTTCCATGGACGGGCAGAAAAAGATCTCATCATCGCAGGTAACCGTTGTGGGGCTCGGGGGAACAGGCGGGATGGCTGCAGAACTCCTCGCGAGAACCGGTGTAGGAAAGTTAAGAATAATTGATTATGACACGGTATCCATGACAAATCTGCAAAGGCAGATAGTGTACCAGGAATCCGATCTGGGGATTCTCAAGTGTGAAGCTCTGCGGAAGAGAATCAAAGCCGTCAACCACAATGTCGATGTTGAGCCGGTCAATGAGAGGCTGACGGAATCCAACAATTCCATCATCGGTACTCCAGACCTCATATTCGATGGAACAGACAATTTCTCTGCCAGGAACGTTATAAACAGGTATTCCGTGAATAATAGAATACCATGGATCATGACTGCAGCGAACGAGACCTTTGGCACCTTCAAGGCGGTGATACCGGGCGTGACTTCCTGCATTTCCTGCCTTGGATATCCTGAAAGCGGGGGGGAGAATGCAGGTTGTGCCCAGTCCGGAATACTGTCATCTGCTCCTGCAACTGTCAGTTCTCTGGCATTTTCTCTTGCCCTGAAAATTCTTATGGGCGAACGTGTGGACGGTGACATTATATACGTGGACCTATGGAATTACACCATTGAGAGGATACATAATGAGCGCAGTAAAGCATGTCCTGTCTGTGGAAGTTTATGATAGCAGTTATATTTGTCAAAAGAAGCGAACGATTTCCGGGGAAACACAGTGCTGTGGTGAACGGATCAGGTCTGACAGAGGGGTTAGCAAGAAAACTCGGCAGTCTGGAGCTCTTTGACCAGGTCATCATATTCTCCAAGGATCCGTCATTCCGGTCGGGATATGGAGGAATTGAGAGGGACAATTCAGAGGGAACCATTGTGAATTCAGTTTTCAATGCGGTCTCTATCTTTGGCGATATTTTTGCTTTCGCTGGCGATATGCCGGCGATCTGCCCGGATCTCATCAGGAACATGATGAAAGCGTTTGATGGTAGATCACTCTGTCCTGTAACCTCTGATGGGAAACTACAGACCCTTCACTGTATCTATTCATCCTCAATACTCCCTGATTTTGGAAGATACATAGCCGAGGGCGGGAGATCACTTCATGGATTTGTTGAGAGAAATGCAAATCTCATCAATGTTCCACCCGATCGATCGGACTGTTTCTTAAACATAAACTACCCTGCCGATCTTGAAAAATACCTGTCAGAAAAATCCAAGAATCCGGATGGAAACGGAAGGTGAAACTGCCGATCATCTGTTTACTTCATGATACGCATGGTCAACTATGCTGTCGATAATTTGAAACGCAGTTTTCTGGGCATCCTCTGATCCAGGGAGGGAAAATACTATCCTGCCGTTATAAAGGAACATTGAGGCATCAGAGAGAATCGAATATTTGTTATCGTCCAGACCAGATCTCCTGAACTGCTCACCAAATCCAGGTATCTCTCTCTCACTGAGCTTCCTGATTGTCATTGATGTTATGTCATGCTTTCCAATGCCTGTTCCACCTATGAAAATAAAGACATCATAGTGGCTATGTTCCCTTGAAAGCAGCTTCTCTATCATGGAGGGTTCGTTGCGAATTATGGATCGATGAGCCTCTCTGCCTGATGATGAAATAAACTCACTCATGATCTTCCCGGAAATGTCATTTTCCTCCGTTCTGGTATCTGAAACCGTGACTATCATGAATTTAAGATTCATTTTTCCGCCCTCATCATGAATCACCGATTCTCACCTTCCTCTTGCTGTCCACCTTCACTGAGGAAATTTCGGTATTTGGATATTGCCCTTCCTTATCTTTCTCAAGATATTTCACCATGTCCCATATGGTGAGGAGTGCAATCTCGACACAGTTGACAGCCTCCATCTCAACTCCCGTTCTGTAAGTTGCTTTGACTGTGCATGAGGTCTTTATACCATTACTGGAAACATCAAACTCCACATTTACCGAGGTGATTGGAATCTGATGGCAGTAAGGTATCAGATCCCATGTCCTCTTTGCAGCGCTCATACCTGCAACTCTGGCAGTTTCAAGGACATCCCCTTTCTTCACCGCTTTCTCATTTATTCTCCTGACAGTTGATTCCTGCAACCTGATATATCCGCTTGCTGTGGCGGTCCTTTCAACAATTTCCTTCGAGGATATATCTATCATAATGTTGCATGCTTTCAAACAATATAAACAACATTCGCCATACCGTTTCTCCGATTTCTGTAAATCGTCGCATCAATTCTGAACCCGGCAGGCCGCAGCCTCCTATCGCGATCAGGGACTGGAATGGAATGGGATCAAATTTCTTAAATATCATATCGGGCTAGGCACTCATGACTCCGGAATCATTTGGTTATTATGCCCCCAGGAGTCTTCAGGAGGCATACAAGATACTTGACGAGCACAAGGACGAAGCAAAGGTGCTTGCCGGAGGTCAGAGCCTGATACCGCTGCTTAAACTGAGATTCACATCTGTACCGTATATAGTGGATATCTCCGCAATGGAGGATCTTGTTTACGTGAACGAGTCCGGGAACGCCCTTAAGATCGGAGCACTTACCACCATGTCGGATCTGGAGGACAGCCTTCTGATCAGGACAAGGTACCCGATAATATGGGATGCCGCATCCAGAGTTGGCGATCCGCTTGTCAGGAACAGGGGTACTTTGGGGGGGAATCTCAGCCATGGAGACCCTTCCAACGACATGCCAGCAGTTATGATGGCACTGCAGGCCCACTTCGTGGCAGGAAGCAGTAAAGGTGACAGAAGGATAAGGGCAGAAGACTTCTTCGTTGATTCATACACCACCGCTCTGGAGAGCGGAGAGATACTAAAAGAAATAATAATTCCAAAGCCCGCTGATCACACCTCAGGCTGTTATGTGAAGGAGAAGAAAAGTGCAGGGGACTTCTCAATTGCTGCAGTGGCTGCGCAGATTACAATAGACGAGGAAGGTACAATACTTCAGGCAGGGATTGGACTGACGTCCGTGGGCCCCAAGCCTCTGAAGGCGGTCAATGCTGAAAGTTTCCTCATTGGAAAGAAATTCGAGGACAGCGTTCCGGAGGAGTTCGGGAAAATAATTGAAGAATATTCAGAATTCTCCCCGGACGTTTTCGGAACAGCGGAATTTAAGCGGAAGATTCTCCACAGGGTGGCGATAAAGGCTGTGGATAAGGCTGTTGAAAGGGCGGATGTGGTATAAATGGACATGGTCAGCATTAAGGTCAGGGTTAACGGCAAGGAATACCAGTCGGATGTAGAACCAAGAAAGTTGCTAGTTCACTATCTCAGGGAGGATCTTGGACTTACAGGTACCCATGTAGGGTGCGACACTTCAAACTGCGGTGCATGCACAGTACTGATGAACGGAAAGGCTGTAAAATCATGCACTGTCCTTGCTGTGCAGGCTGATGGCAGGGAGATCAGCACCGTGGAAGGACTCTCTACAGGCAGAGAACTTCATCCATTGCAGAGGGCATTCCTGGAGAAACATGGACTTCAATGCGGGTACTGCACTTCAGGGATGCTTATGACATCTCTGTGGCTGCTGAGGAAGTACAGGGATCCGACTGAGGAACAGATACGCAGAAACCTTTCGGGCAACCTTTGCAGGTGCACGGGATACCAGAGCATTGTGGAATCCATTCAGTATGCCTCCAGACTGATGGAAAACGAGGACGATCAGAAACAGAAGATCAAGCCTTCGCAGGTATGAAAGTGTCTGGGTGATGATTTAACATGTATGACAGCAGATTGTTTGTGGAAGGAAGAGGAACGTTTGTGGACGACATTGTCCTGCCGGATATGCTATACATGTCCGTGGTCAGGAGCCCTTATGCAAGAGCCAGAATCACCAGCATAGAGGGCGGAATGAGTTATACTGATCTCAAGGCGAAGATGGCTTCAGTTGGAGAGGGGGCCATGGCCGGCAGAGCATCCCTTATTCAGCCTGTATTTGCAGCGGGACAGGTAAACTATGTTGGTGAGGCTGTGGCTGCAGTTTTTGCAAAGGACAGGTATGCTTCGGAGGATTTACTCAATTCAGTGGATGTGGGCTATGAGCCTCTGAAACCGGTTATGGACTTCCAGAGTGCTGCAACAGCCCCTCCAATTCATCATGGAACCCAGAGCAATATTCTTTCAGAGGGCTTCAGGGGAAGTGATTTTTACGACATCAAATCCGCGCTAGTTCTGGAGGATACATTTGTTAACAGGAGGATTGCAACCAATCCCATTGAACCCAGGGGGATAATAGCAAATTTCGATGGCAGAAGGCTCAATGTATGGATATCCACTCAGTCTGTGCACAGCATAAAGGAAGGGTTGTGCGAGGCATTGAAACTTGATCCGTCAACTGTCAGGGTTATGCAGGCGGACACAGGTGGCGCCTTCGGATCAAAGGGCGGGCTTTACCCTGAATATGTCATCGCAGCCCATGCATCCATGAAATTCAGGAAGCCTGTGAAATGGATAGAAACGAGGAGGGAACATCTATCTTCTACCAGTCACGGGAGAGGCGCCATGGGCAGGGTCAGGATCTTCGCAGAGAGGAATGGGAAAATTCTTGGAATGAAGGGTGAGGTCACCGTTGACGCAGGTGCCTATGGGGCAGGTATGGGAGAATTTGCGTCAAGATTCATTGCCTCAATGATGACCGGACCCTATGCCATAGAGAAGGCGTATGTAAGATCGAGGGCCGTGTTAACAAACAAGGTCCCCCTTGGACCATACAGGGGAGCGGGAAGACCTGAAGCATCATTTTTCATAGAAAGGATGGTTGACCTGCTGGCGGACGAACTCAACATGGATCCGGTGGAGGTGAGGCTCGTAAACTCCTCGCCATTAAGGTTCAAATCTCCTCTTGGCATGGAGATTGATCCGGCAAAGCCTTTCCTCGAAAGCGCGATCAGGGAGCTGGACTACAGCCGGAAGGCACGCGTGTACCGTAACCTGGGATTCTCCTTCTTTGTTTTAGTACCTGCCTTTGCCCCTGGGGAAACCGCAAGAATCATAGTGGAGAACGGGAAGATAAATGTGTGGCTTGGAGGAAACAGCCACGGCCAGGCACATGAAGTATTTGTCAGGAAACTGGTGCACGAGGAGCTTCAGGTCCCGGAAGATATAGTTTTCCTGAACAGGGGTGATACCGATATGCTTGCAGAAGGCGTAGGATCATGGGGGAGCAGAAGCGCCATAGTCGGTGGTGCAGCAGTGGTCTCCGCGTGCAGGAAGATCAGGCATGAAATAAGCAAGAAACATGGAACGTACGAACCCGAGATCCTGCTTTCCGGGAAATATGACATGTATGTTAATGAGGAGCAGTCTGGTTCGCTGAATTCATTTGGCGTCAATATAGCTATAGTCGAGATCAACGACCTGGGAGACGTGAAGGTCAATGAGTGCTCATCATATTACGATGTCGGGCGCGCACTCAACATGGACATGGTGAGGGGACAGATACAGGGAGGTGCTGCACAGGGCATAGGACAGACTCTGTACGAGGAAATCGCCTTTAACGAAGATGGTCAGCTGGTGACATCCAGCATAGCTGACGCAGGCGTTCCCCTTGCTGAAAATATTCCGAACTTCGATGTGAAGATAGCGGAGAATCCATCAAGGATGCCCCACGGAGCAAAGGGGCTGGGAGAGGCGCCAACCATCGGGGTGCCGAGCGCACTGGCAAGGGCCATTGAGAGAGCTTCAGGTAAAAGAATAAGGGTGACGCCCATTAGGCCGGAGGACATACTCTAAAATTCATCCGATCTTTTCCAGAACCCTCAGAACAGTTTCATAGTCTTCATCTGTATCAATATCAGTGAGGAATACTGGATCGACATCGATCGTGACCACCTTTTTCATGTTTCTCAGAATTAATGGCTTCGCTCCCCTGTCACCCTTCAGGGCCATAAGATCTGCTAGGCAGACATGGGGGAATATTGCAGGATTCACAGGTTCTCCGCCAATGGAGCAGGCAGCGATCTTCTGTTTATTGCCGGTGAACAGATCGATCAACTGTTTAATGATGGATGGAGGCAGCAAAGGCTGATCCCCGTTCATTATCAGTACGGCATCGCCGCTTTCCATGAACCGATTCACTCCTGCCCTGATGGATGATGCTATCCCCTCATCCCTGTCTGGATTGCATATTTTATCAACACTCTCGGGCAGCGCACGCTTGAGCATCGAATCCCCATCCGGAATCACTGCAGCTATCTTTGGTATGCCCGCTTCCATGACATGCCTGACTGTCATGCCTATGACAGTCTCGTTTCCAAGGGGGAGCAGAAGTTTGTTGGAACTGAAGCGCCTTGAGAACCCAGATGCCAGTACAATGGCTGAAACCCCAGATGAACCCAACTCCCTCATGCCTCTATGGCTTTCTTGAATGCATCAGCAAGTTCATCTGTGTACTTCTCCACGGTCCCGTTTATGAGTCTGGCCCCCATTGTTGCGGCAACACCGCCAAAGGTCAGGTCAACAGTCCACGTTATTCTGGAGGCTCCAGGAATGTATTCGTCGATATTGTAGACTGCCTTCAGATTCAGCGAGTTTCCTGATCCGGACCCCTTCCCTGACACCACAATTGGTTGATACTTCACAGGCTTCACAACCTCAAGAAGAACGTTGAACCTCCCCTTGATATAGGAGACTCCAGCCTTCACCTGAAGCCTTGCAGAATACCTGTCAATCTTCTCAGTGGAGATCAATCCCGGGATTATGGCAGCAACTTTCTCCACGTCTTCGAAGAAATCATATATTTTATCCCTGCCGGATCTGACCTCAAATTCTCCCTTAACCTCCATGATACCGACAGCATATCATTCTATATGAGATATATTTAAGCGATCTTGCAGCATGAGTACAGGCCATTCAACGACAGGATCACCTGTCACATTTCCAGCGATATCATGTGAGAGTGGACAGCGTTTATATTAAGCGAATAAATGAAGTTGGGATAGCTTGCTGAATAACTGGGATTTCCCTAAAATTGCACAGGATTTGATAGATGCAGGTCAGCCTTTCTGCGTGGTGACCATCGTGAACGTGTCCGGGTCATCGATAGGCAAACCGGGCTTCAGAATGATTGTTTCTGGTGATGGAAAAATAATAGCCGGTACACTGGGAGGGGCCTGCCCGGACTCGGTTATCATTGAAAAATCTCTTGATATCCTGAGGAAAAATGAGCCAGGGATGGTGAAGATATTTCTGGAAGACACCAGGGAAGCATTGAAAGGGATAGCGCTCAACAGGAGCGATGAGATACACGTTGAAACATTCTGCGGAGGAATAATGGAAGTTTTCATTGAACCTTTCAGGCCCGGTCACAGGGTTATATTAATTTCATCCGGAGGCAGGGATGAGGTTGAGATCAGTCTTGTAAATCTTTGCAACATGGCGGGATTTCAGGCAGTGGTAGTCGATTCAAATCCTGATTTCTCAGATGCAAGGAGCATCAACGTAGCCTCAGACAAAATAGAGGACGGCTCGTTCAAAATATCATCTGATGATTTCATCGTGGTACTGACAAAGGGCGCCGAAGACCTGAGGGTTCTGAAGATGCTTTCCAGGTTCAGTCCCAGATACGTTGGAATGCTTGCAAGCCGCAAAAGATTTGAAAATGATGTGAAGATGCTGACATCCGAGGGTGTAAGCAAGGATTTTCTGGATTCAATACATTCGCCAGTTGGAATAGACATAGGTGCCGTGACCCCGTTTGAGATATCTCTCAGTATAATGGCAGAGATCATAGAGAACCTCAGAAAGCCTAAGAATTTAAAAAAAGAGGCTGGTGGAACTTAAAAACACGGGTCACACAGCGGCATGCCAGTACGCAAAGACTGATCGTCTGATTATCGCATCATTTTAAGATCCTCAGATTCAGTTTTGATGCTGCAATTTCTCCAGACGTTCACTGATCCCATGGCTTTCAAGATCAATCACTCCTGAGAATTCACCAAGCATCCTCACAGAGGATGACAGGTTAGATCTGGTCAGCTGTTCGATGTTTATTCCGATGGGAACTGGATTTTCAATATCTTTGAGGGCCTTCACAACGCCTGAGTAGACATTCAGCGCATTAAGAAGAGAACGGTGAGTGGCCTCAGCCATGCTGACATCCTCGAGTATGTAATTCTTAACGTTCTCAGGCAGGTCCACGCCAAGAAAATCGAGAAGATTGAGATCAGCAGTGCTCTTCAATGGTGCAAAACTCAGTAATATGGTGGCAGGTTCCACATCTGCTATGGAGCACAGCTTACCGTATTCGTAAAGCAGATCCGTGATCTGTTTGCTGTCAAAAAGCATCTGTGTGGTGAAAAATTTTGCACCGGTGAGTGTTTTGAAAAGCATCTTCTTGGCCTCGTCTCTTCTCTCCGGGAGGCAAATGTTTCCAACAGTTATGCCCTTGATCTTGCCCTTCTCCTCAAGATGCCTGATTGTTATGTTTGCCTCTGAAACACTGGGTCCAGGATACCTGTGATGCCTGGTATTCCCGCCGACGAATATAATGTTTGATATCCCGAGTGAACTGGTTTCCGCAACCCATTTGACATAGTCGTCGTAACTGTCAATGTGAACGACAACCTTGTTCACAATGGCATCCACTCCGAGCGAATCCGCAATTGATCTGGCCAGCTTCCTTGTGTAGACGCTGTTGTACCTCGGTTTTCCTTCGTGATTCTCCTCAACCAGCTCCGGAACGTTTACAGCACTGAGGCGGGAAAAAGGTTTCAGTGCTGCAGCTATCTCACTCTTCCTCGCATCAACAGTCTTCAGTATCTTCTCATCATGCACCGGATCTCCGGTTTTGTTGTCACGAATCGGTACAACAGTAAATATAAGGGGTCTTTTATGCAATAGATGTACAAATTTTGTGTAATCTGAATTCATGTTCTGAACTCCATGCATAAGTGACATGAATACTTTTTGCTTTTGGAGAAACAAGGTTACAATATTTCTGAGATAATATGTCAGATGTCAATGAAAAAAGTTCTTATGCACGCGCTATCATGACGATGTTAGCGTGAGAGCCGGAGAGGCAGCAGATTATTCCCTTGACCCGAGAGGTCGCATCTCAGATTTGCTGCCCTTCGCCTCGACATAATACCCTGCAGGAAGGGAATAATAAAAAAACTATTCCCTGATCTCCTTCTCTGTCACGAAATAGACAAGCAGGAGGGTTATAACGGTGAGTATGCCCAGATACAGAAGGTACAGTCCAACCGTATACATCTGGGATGAGCTTATCACGGTTCCATTGATGATGACGTCCCTCATGGCAATTGCAGACCAGCTGACGGGATTTCCATATGCCACTGTTTTCAACCAGGACGCCATGAATGATGGAGGAAACAGAGCGAAGCTGGCGAACATCAGCGGGAGATTTACAAGGTTTGTTATCCCGAATATGGTCTGCATGTTCCTCATTCTGACAGCAATTATGGAGAAAATTGCTGAAAATATGAACGCTATCATCAGCACGGCAGCGACAATTACGCCAATCTCCAGCATGGTAATCCCGTTGGTCAGTTCAAGCCCGTTGGGAATCACAAGTGCCGCTATGAAGAGAATCACAACCTGGACAAGAATACGCACCATGGCCGCAAGGATTTTTGAAAACACTATGGAGCTTCTGCTTATGGGCGAAGACAACAACCTGGATAAAGTTCCCAGACGCCTGTCCCAGATTATGTTGATGCCTGAAAACATGCCTGTGAAGAGCGCAGTGGTTGTCAGTACGCCGCCAAGGATGAACGTGATGTATGTGTGAGCGCCCTCCAGAAAGACCGAGGCGCTGGACGATCCGAAGGGACCGGCCGAAAGTGCACTTCCAAACAGGGCAATCCAGAAGAACGGCTGAATCAATCCCACGAAGAAGAATGTGGGATTCCTGTACCATTTCTTGATCTCCCTGACAGTGAGAGGTATGAGTCCGCTCATGCTCTCATTCTCCTCATGTTCATCATGTTCCTCCTGACATCTTCCCCGCCCTCTGCCTCCTTTATGGTCTTGCCCGTGTATTCTATGAATACCTGGTCAAGCGAAGGCTTGTAGACATTTATCGACAGCGGGGTTATCCTGTTCTCAATCATGTAATTGAAAATCTTTGCCAGTTCAGTTTCAGAATTTTCAACCTTGATTCGCACATCCAGTTCCTTCACCTTTGGAGGTTCAATTGCCCCTGGATAGGCTGCAAGTCGTGAGGCATTTTCCCTGTCTCCGCATGTCACGGAAATTATGTCACCTTTCAGGGAGCTTTTGAGCTCCGCAGATGTGCCAGTGATGACAATCTTTCCCCGGTCTATTATGGACATCCTGTCAGCGAGTTCGTCAATCTCTTCAAGATAATGGCTTGTGAGTATTATGGTGACTCCAATCGCCTTCACAACGTTTCTGATGTATTCCCACATCTTTGTCCGTGTCTGGACATCCAGCCCGAGGGTCGGTTCATCTAGGAACAGTACCTTGGGATTATGGAGAAGGCCGATTGCAAGTTCAAGCCTTTTTCTCATTCCGCCGGAATATTCTCTCACGTACTTGTTTGCAGCTTCCTTCAGATCAACCAGATCGAGAAGCTTTTCTATCTGATCTTCGGCTTCTTTCCTGGGAATATTATAAAATTGAGCAAACATCATCAGGTTCTCATACCCCTTGAGGTCCTCATCAGCGGTCAGATCCTGCGGAACTATCCCAATTATCTCCCTAACTTTGAGTGAATCCCTGACAATGTCCAGTCCGTCAATTGTGGCTGTTCCGGAAGTCGGTTTAAGCGAGGATGTGAGCATCTTGATGGTTGTGGTCTTACCAGCGCCATTGGGACCCAGGAGGCCGTAAACTTCATTCTCATTGACAGAAAAAGAGATACTGTCGACAGCTTTCACTTTTCCACTGTATATCTTTGTTAGATTCCTGACCTCTATTATTGCCATCTAGTCACCATCCAGCTTTTCTATACATTTTTGCAGTCTTTCAGATATCATCTTAATATCATCGATTCCCTTTCTCAATTTTTCCTTACGGGTATGGGCCAGATCAAGGAGGTACTCCGAGAAGTCCTTCATCTCATTAAGGACAGATTCAAGATCATCCTCAAGAAGCTGTGCCTCTGCGGATTCATAGCTCTTCATTATCTCATATTTCCCGTTATCGCCTTTCTTTATGATTCCCTCATTCTCCAGAGAATGAAGAATAGGGTACACCGATCCTGGCGAAGGTCTCCAGTATCCCTTGCTCATAACTTCCAGTTCGCTCATTATTTCTGCTCCGTTTTTTGGGGAGGATTTTAAGGTGTTTATTATGTAAGGGCGCAGGAAGCCTCTCCTTCCACGCAATTCATTGTAAGGATACATGATTTCGGATATTCGATATCGCTATTTAACGATAACGATATTATTCAAGCAACACTGGCAGGCAGCGCACCCGTACATAATAACGATGATGGATTACAGCTATTTTCCGATGCCGTCGGCGGATCATCAATTTATGGTGCCCCACAGAATTTATGGGAATGAAGGAGGAATCTGTGAATATAAGCCAGTATATGGTAGATGATCAGAGCACCTGAACAGCAATCGTAAAAATATTGATAGTCAAAGATTTATGTCTTAGATCAGATTACCTTGGTAATGAGAGCTTTGGTAGTGGGCAGATTTCAGCCTTTCCATCTCGGGCATCTTGAGGTGATACGATCCATACTTCGGGAAAACTCGTCGGTGATAATAGGAATAGGAAGTGCACAGTATTCTCACACGCTTAAGGATCCGTTCACGGCAGGAGAAAGACATCTGATGATTTCAAGATCGCTTGAGGAAAATAAGATATACGATTTTTACCTCGTACCTATAGAGGATGTGAATTCCAATCCACTCTGGGTTGCTCATGTGGAATCACTGACCCCTAAATTTTCCAAGGTTTATACCAACAATCCTCTGGTTAAACGCCTGTTTTCTGAAAAGAAATATGAGGTGCAGTCTGTTTCTCTTCTTAACAGGACCAGATGGTCCGGTACGAGAATAAGGGAGAAGATGATAAGCGGCGGCGACTGGCGTTCCGATGTGCCGAAACAGGTCGCTGAAATAGTGGATGAGATCGACGGCGAGGGAAGGCTCCGCGATCTTGCAAAATCAGACGGGGAATAATCATCCTGTGAGTATCTTTTCCATTACCTTGAAGTCATTGAAGATGTGATCGATAACACAATATTCATCTGCCTGGTGGTAGATTTCATTGAATGCCGTGCTCCAGACAACAGCTTCTATTCCAAGGTTCCTGAAAAATGCTGCACATGTCCCCCCGCCTATTCCAATCAGCGAGGGTTCTGATCCTGAAACCTGTGCAATGGCTGATGAAAGTAGTTTCACGATCTCCGAATCCTTGGATGTTGGTGGAGGAGACTGCTCACGCTGAACAGGGTCAATTGTGATCTTGACCTTGTTTTCCGTCTCAAATTTCCTCAGCAGCCTGTCAATCTCGTCCAGTACAATATCCAGGTCATATTTGGGAAGTATACGGCAGTCCATGTAGAAGGTGTCCTTGCCTGGAATCGTGTTGATATTCTCCACGTTCAGGTCGTGCTTGGTTATTTCGAATGTGGAAACGTTCGGGCTGAACAGGTCATTTGTATCCTTGAATCTGTCATGGAGCATTGCATCGAGTTCAAGCATGAACTTCATTCCCAGCTTGGAGGCATTGACTGCTTCGGAAGGTTTGCTGGCATGCCCCTGTTTCCCAAAGACCGTGAACTTCAGCCAGAGTATGCTCTTTTCAGCTATCTCAATCTGTTTTCCGTCCGGGACGCCCCAATCAGGTACGATCACCAGGTCATCTTTGTGGAAAATGTTCTGCGATATCAGGTACTGTATCCCGTATTTGCTTCCCATTTCCTCGTCGGCAACAAAGGCAATTGCAAGGTTGTACTTGAGCCTGGAAGGATCAAACTTCTTAAGCATGTAAAGCGAGAGAAACACAGCCTGAAGATTATCGGACGATCCCCTGCCGTATATTCTGTTTCCCTCTACGGTTGCCTTGAACGGATCTTTGGTCCAGAGATTGATATCACCAGCAGGAACAGTATCAACGTGTGGTATGAACCATAAAGTCTTCTCCTGATGCCCGATCTTGAGAACGAGATTGGATCGCTTTGTCTGGCTTTCATCAATTACATCGTACCTTGTGTATGAATCATAGCCAAGTTCCTCCAGAATGAATTCGATCTCGTCGATCCTATCCGACTCGCCTTTTCCGCCGGCAAAGGGCGATATTGCCTTAACAGGAATAATCCTTTTAGCAAGGCTCACTATAAAATCAAAATCGGAAGTCCCGGGGGTCGGTTCCATAATTCCCTATACCAACACCGCTTATATTTTATTTCCATCTTTTATCGATCAGAGTGAACCCGTCATTTCCTGTTCAACGGTTATCTCAAAGCCGCAACTGAAGGACTCACCAGGTCTCAGCTTCAGAAGGCCGATTCCATTGTTATATGCATCAGGAGCTCCTGTCATGGGTTCAATTGCCACAGAATCATTCCCCGCATAGGTTCCATTGTAGATCACCAGATATGGCATGTTTGACCTCTTAATCAGAAAGGTTCCATTATCGGATATCAACCGGAGATCTCCGTCAAAGTGGAAGCAGTTATCCAGTTTGGACAGATGTAAGTTTTCTGACCTGAGGTCAGCAGGCTCGGTTTCTCCACTGGGAAAATACTGATCCATATACAACAGCTTGGTGACTTTGCCCCTGTAGTCCAGTTTCCATTTCTTTCCGGTCATGAAGTATGGATGAAAACCTATAAGTACCGGGCAGTTGGCTGATCCTGAGTTGAGGGCCACATAATCGACTGAAAAACTGTTCTCTGAAATCGAATAGGTTAATTTCGAGTACAGTTCAGAGGGATAACCTGGGTGCCTCAACACGGTGCTTAAAACTGCGACCCTGTTGTTTTCAGACTTTTCGACATTCCATCTCAGATCCCTCAGAAGTCCATGTATCGAGTGTTCGCCCGAGTTCTTTGGCAGGCTGTACCTCTTGCCCTCGAAGACATACTCTGCATTCCTGATTCTGTTTGCAAAGGGAGAAAGAACCGCACACCCTCCGTGGGTCTGGTGTCCGTCCTCCGATTCCATCAGCACCACTGTGGACCCTATTGTCAAAGACGAGAGATAAGCCCCAAGGGTGTCTATTCCGGCTCTGCTGTTTTCACAACCTATTTCAAGCACGAGCTGGAATCACGCAGCGTTATTTATGAATAATTATCATCAGATGCAGTTGCATTTACAAAAAATAAATTGTGAAGAAATATACTGAAGGCACTTTTCGTGCCATCATTTTCACACTGTCCTATTTGCTGGTCTCTTTCTTGAATTCGTCGATGGCAGCCTTGATCTCGTCCACGGAGGCAGAACTCTCAAGAGTGCTGATGTCGCCAGGCAACTGTCCGAGAAATACTGCCTTTACAACCCTTCTCATTATCTTGCCGCTCCTTGTCTTTGGCAGGGTGTTGACAATGTGTATCTCATCAGGAACATAGATCGGGCCAAGTTCCTCCCTGATTCTCTTGCGGAGAGTGGACACAATTTCAGGCGTTCCCTTAAATTCGTCCTTTATGACAACAAAGGTCACTATGCTGTCACCTTTGATCTCATCAGGTTTTCCAAAGGCAGCGGCCTCAGCAACCTCCTTAGAGGAAATCAACGCGTCCTCTATTTCTATGGTACCCAGTCTGTGGCCGGACACCTTGAGCACCTCGTCTGCCCTGCCAAGAAGCCAGTAATATCCATCATTGTCCCTCACAGCGTAGTCTCCGCAGTAGTACATACCATTGAACTTCTCGAAGTACGTCTTTTTGAATCTCTCCGGATCGTTGTTCAATGTCAGGAACATGCCCGGCCATGGTTTACGGTAGGCTATGAATCCCTTTTCTCCCCTTCTCACTTCATTACCCCCTTCGTCAAGAATCACTGGATCAATTCCAGGCATCGGAAAAGTCGCGGATCCAGGTTTCAGCGGAGGCAATCCAAGTCCCAGTGCTGGAGAGATAACAAAACCACCGGTTTCTGTCTGCCAGTAGGTATCGATGATCGGGCATTTTGAATTGCCGATATTCTCATAGTACCATTTCCACGCAGCAGGGTTTATTGGTTCTCCCACAGTTCCCAGAACCTTGAGGGTGGAAAGATCATGCATCTTGGGGTATTTTTCCCCGAAACGCATAAGAGTCCTGATCGCTGTCGGGGAAGTGTAGAGAATGTTGACCCTGTATCGTTCAATGATTTCCCAGAGCCTGTCAGGTGCAGGATAGGTGATCGACCCCTCGTATATTATCGACGTCAGTCCAAGTATGAGCGGTGCGAATACAATGTAACTGTGTCCTGTCACCCATCCTATATCAGCTGCGCACCACCATCTGTCATCATCATCTGGATTGAAGGCCCACTTCATCGTATTTGCAACCCATACTGCGTATCCTCCATTCCCATGGACCACGCCTTTGGGTTTACCTGTTGTACCGGAGGTGTAAAGGATGTAAAGCGGATCATTGGAATCCATCTCAACAGGCTTCACATAAGTCATTCCGTCACCCACAACCTCATGGTACCATATGTCACGGCCCTCCTCCATTGAGATGTTATGGCCTGTTCTCCTGACAACGATTACGTTGGTCACAGTGGATGTCTGTTCAAGTGCCTCATCAATCACCTTCTTGAGTTCGACGATTTTTCCATTCCTGTATCCTCCATCGGCTGTGATAACCATCTTGGCCTTTGCATCCTCAATCCTTTCGGCTATTGCAGTAGCTCCGAAACCTGCGAAGACGAATGAGAATGTGGCGCCGATTCTTGCTGCAGCAAGCATTGCAACAGGAGCTTCCAGGATCATGGGCAGATAAATGAGTATCCGGTCTCCCTTCTTTATTCCAAGATTTATAAGAGCGGAAGCAAGATTGTTCACTCTTCTGTAAAGTCCGTCGTAGGTGATGATCTTCTCCTCGCCGTTCTCACCGATCCACATATACGCGGCCTTGTTTCTTCTGTGTGAAATTATGTGCCGGTCAACGGCGTTGTAGGAAACATTCAGTTTCCCGTTAACGAACCACTTGTAAAACGGAGGCTTACTGTCATCGAGGATTTTATCCCATGGCCTGCTCCAGTCAAGAATTGTGGCGGCCTTCGACCAGAATTCGTCAGGGTGATCAATAGACTCCCTGTAAACGTTCTCATAAGAACCTATTCCCGGGTGATATCTCTCCTCGGTGGGAAGCACTTCCCTGTTTTCAGTATTTTCTGCCATAACAATGCCTATGAAAAGTATCTTATATATAGTTTCCGCACAATTATTGGTAGTAACAATTAAATATTGAATATGTGTATATTCGGTATGGCAAAACGAGTATTAATTTTGCTATTCGGAGAGTGGTAAGATGACGGAAACTGGAGAAGTCAACCCGTTTAACAAGGCGCTCGCGGCTGATCCGGCCCCCCTGGGTCTTGCAGGATTTGCCTTCACGACCTTCCTGCTCAGTTTCATAAACGCGGGGTTCATCGGAGCTGCTGGCGCTGGAGTTGTGGTTCCGCTGGCAGTGGCATATGGAGGGTTAGCCCAGCTGATCGCAGGCTCCTGGGAAATGAGACGCGGCAACACATTCGGGTTCACCGCCTTTACCAGTTACGGGGCGTTCTGGGAATTCTATGCACTTCTCAATATTCTTGCGGACATGCACATAATAACGGTTCTTCCGGCAGTGGCCGTGGGCTGGTCTCTCATACTGTGGGGAATATTCACCCTGTATATGTGGGGAGGCGCCATGATGCTCAACACAACCCTGAACCTCACGTTCCTGACACTGTGGATTGCCTTTGTGACTCTGGGTGTTGGCGCAATTTACAGCAGCACAATGTGGACGCATATCGGCGGGTACTTTGGCATCCTGGCAGCCTTCTTTGCGGCATACACGAGCTTTGCAATCATCATCAACAGCATAAGACCAAAAACAATCCCGGTCGGGCCAGGTGTAAAATTCAGCCGCAAATCGTGATAAATCCCGGATATTAATCATATCCGAGAAATATCATTTTTTTAAAATGTTATAGTCAGTATCTTTTCACTTGTTTCAATATTTCAACAGGAAAACGTCTTCCCGAATTATGTATATGCAGATTCTGTTTCCTTATCATGCATAGATGGGCGGCAGCCATGATACTTAAATGCTGATCCAGAACAGACAATGGTCTTCCAGTTCTGGAACAAATTTCCAAATCTGCTTCACTTAAGGCGTGCGATGATGCAATCTATTTATACCGGCTTGATCTTTGCGGACTGGTGGTTTTTTGTTTGAGTATATATCAAAAGATACTGACTATAAAAGATGGGAACACGAAGACATTTCTCCAGTAAAACAGCCGGGCAGCAGTCTGAGTTCTAACGGCTACCACCAGGACGAACTGGTCAATGCCAGGATGAGCTATGACGGGATATTTCAGATCGTCAAGAGATCGGTGAGGAAGATAACCGGGCTCGAGAGATCCGGCCTCGGCCTTGCCCTTTCTGATCTGCCTGCCACTGTTGGTGCATACTGGCAGGTCGGGGGCAATTACATAGTCATGAACGAGTCTCTGGTCGACGCCATGAGCAGAATCGCAAAGTCCCCGCTGGAGTTCAACTCATTCGTATTCTCAATTCTCGCGCATGAATATCTGCACTCTGTCGGATTCATAAACGAGGCGGAGGCGAGAGCCATGACTGCGCTGGTGACAAGGGAATACTTCGGACCAAGCCACCCTGCTTCTATCCTGAGCAATGGTGATCTGTGGTCTGTTTACCCTGAACTTCTCCAGGTCCATGGCGGAGACGGTTCCAGGCTGAGGATAGTGAACAGGTTCGATTCCGACAGCACATCATACATAGCATGATTCAGTGAATGAGTCCCTCGTTCTGGAAAAGTTGCGTGTTCATTTCGCAGGCTCCACGACCTGCATGCCTCTGTCGTACTACAGAAGATAGAGGGACAGAAGAGTCACGGTGAGCACGGGAAGTCCCACTATGAAGCCCACCTTCATGTAATACCTGTAGCCTATTGCAAATCCTCCTTTCCTGTTGAGGGTGTGTATCCATAGCAGGGTTGCCAGGGAGCCTATGGGCGTGAATTTGGGCCCTATGTCATTCCCTATGACATTGGCGTAAACCAGAAGCCCGGGATTGTGCACCCCGGATATTGCCAGGGCACCAAGCATCACTGAGGGCATGTTGTTCATGGACGATGCCAGGAAGGCAAAGAAATATCCCGAGAATACCACGGGCAATGGTCCAGGAAGACCGGAAAGATCCACAAGAACCTGGCTCATGATGGCAGTCAGCCCCTCCCTTCCAAGACCGAACACAACGAGATACATCCCGAAGGAGAAGATCACTATCTGCCATGGGGCGTCTCTCATAATTTTATTAACATCCATCCCCGTCCTGTATCTCGCAACAACGACAATGAAAACAGCGACAGCAACTGAAATGAATGCTATGGGCACGCTGTATATCCCTCCCACTGAATACAGGATAATCAGTATTATGACCACGGGCAGGGCAAGCCGGAAGACAGCGGGCTCCTTCACAGCATCCTCCGGCCTTCCCATGGCTCCCGGATCGTATTTCCCCGGAATGGACTTCCTGTAGAACAGGTAGAGGATGGCAAGGGATGCAACGACAGAGAAAACATCAGGTATTATCATCACGCGGGCATAATCAAGGAAACTTATGTGGAAGTATGTGGAACTCACAATGTTGACAAGGTTGCTGACCGGCAGGGGCAGGCTTGCCGAATCCGCGATGAAGCCGGTTGCCATGATGAACGGAATGATCAGTTTCCTCTCCATCCTGAGTTCTGAGAGCATTGCATAGACTATCGGCGTGAGAATCAGTGCGGTGCCGTCGTTGGCAAATATTGCCGAGATTCCGGATCCCAGAAGCACTATGAGGGCAAACAGCGCAGGCCCGTTGCCTCGTCCATAACGAGCGATCTTGAGTGCAGCATAACGGAAGACCCCGGCCTCGTCGAATATCATCGATATTATTATGATTGCGATGAACGTGAACGTGGCATTCCAGACAATGTTCCAGACAGTCACGATGCTGCCTGTGTCTATGGTTCCCAGAGCGTAGCTTAGGGCTGCACCTATGAGCGCAGAATAGCCTATCTGAAGATTGAATGGGCGCCTGATGACCAGGAAAAGGGTCATGCCGAAAATCGCCGCAGAGATGTAGAATTCAGGTGACATGATTATTCAGGCGCCCCGGGCACAGACAACCTGATCAGTGAATTTCCCGCCGGATTGCATGGGCAATTCCTCTGTTTTTCATTCATATATTCAGTGCTGTGAATTCCCGACACATAAAAATCCCACACCCCGAAACCTCCCTGTAGCATGACCTGTTCCAAAAGGCTTATTAGTATATTATAATATGCGTATGAAGGTTTGGAAAATGGGAGCAAAAATAGCAATAGTGATCAACTCGGGACTGGATCAGAGAGCCAAGGTGATGTCAGGTCTTCATGTTGCCAGGAGAATACATGATGCGAAGAAGGAGAATGGCGTTGAAAATGTTGAGGTGTTCCTGTTCACAGGAGGCGTGAGGGCACTTGAGAAGGGGCAGGATAACAGTGAGGTTGTCGACGCCATACAGAATCTGAGGGAGGCAGGAATCACACTTGAGGCATGTTCAAATCAGGTGAAGAACTGGAACCTCGAGGACGAGTTCCGGAAGCACGGAATCGACCTTGAGTTTGCCAGGGACGCGTTCTCCAGATATGCGGTCGAAGGATACACGGTAATATCGTTCTGAGATCACTGAAAGAGTTGATGTTTTGGACGAACTGTGGTACCTGAGCGATGATGCCAGAAACGCTGAGTTCATGCCCGAATTCAGCGTGATCGATACAGAATCGAGCCATGGCAGGTATGCGGCCAGGGCAAAGAGGATAACCGTTGCAGATCTGATAAAGTTCCATGGGCACGGATGTGATGGTCTCTTCAGGGGCGCTTATGCCATGTCAGTCGGCCTGTCGGACCTATTCCCCGGCGGAATCACAGACAGGACCGACCTCAGGGTGCTTTCAAGAAACAGCCCGTGCCTTGGGGATGTGGCATCCTACCTCACCGGGGGGAGGGTCAGGTTCGGCACGCAGGACGTCAGGAAGGTACCCGGTGTCTGGTACATCATACAGAGAATTTCAGACGGAAAGGCCGTCAGGGTTGTGGAGGAAGACAGTTTCTTTCCGGAAAGCATATCCAGGCTTGAGGCAGCCATGGCGGAAACTGTTGGGGGCAGATTACCCGCTGCCATCGACGAGCTCAGGAATGCACAGGATCAGTGGATAAGGACGGTCCTCTTCAAATCAAGACCGCGGGATCATTATTTCTCTTCCGTCATGGAGTTCAGGTGGGAAGATACGCCATATGCCAATTCCGGGACGCGAACCGATGTGCTTTACAAGAGCGTGCCAGCGAATCAGTCTCATCGGAGATAGGTTCCCGCCCTGCTAGACGGAATAATTTTCTTCATAACCGGTCTCATCAGGAATTACGGTATTATAATAGGAGTGATCACCGGAAAATGGTCTTCCGCAAGATGGCGGAAGATTCTGTGGCGGATAATATGCTCAGTGGTGCATTCCCATGCCATCGTTTGCGTTACCGGGACCGGCATAGATCAGCAGCAGGATTGAAAACAGCATTGCCAGGATGAAGCCTGTGGACATGAGGTATGAATTGAGGTTGTTCTGGCCGTCAAACAGGAAGAAAAGTCCGTCTATGCCCGCAAGCAGCACTGACAGAAAAAGTCCTGCCGAACCAAGCATGATCCTTCGTGAACCCGTTCCCACGGAAAGAATCAGGATGCCTATGGACGTGAGGCCAATCAGAATGCCCAGGAACATGTGTGCCATAACGATGGGAAAACCGCTGTAAAGGGGTTCAAAGCCCATCATAGAGAATCCATACATTGCAGGGATTGTCACATAAAGGTTGATGTACATTCCAAGGAGGAACTGCACGACCAGGAAAAACAGGAGTGCGAAAAGCATTGGGAGAAATCCGCTCCTCATCATTCTTTTGCCCATCATCATCTGTATGCATACAATTCAGGCACTATTAATATTTTCCTTGCATTCTGCGGTTCCATGGATTTCGACAGACAGTAAAATTAAAGGCCCGCGTTGAAGAAACGTTCAGGGACAGTTCCGTGCGGGCCGGGGGTGTTTCGAAAAAGGGAATTATCTGTTCCTGGCGGGTTTCCCCATCCTGCCCAGGATCTTCATTATGCTGAGCAGGATGGCAAGCCCCCTCTCTATGTCCGGGTCCTTGACGTCCTTCAGCAGGCTCCATGTCCCCTTCACCTTTGTCTCTGTGGCGAGACTGCCGGATGATATGCCGTCAACGATCTCATTGATTGCGTCCATGAACTCAGGCTTTGCGATCTTGCCCATTATTTCAAGCATGGCATCAAGAATTCCGGCCGTTCCGCTGATCATCTCGCTGCTCATGACGTCCTTGAGGCTGGCCACCAGGTATCCTATTCCCATGAGCGACTGCAGGATTCCCTTCTCGCGCAGTTCCCTCAGTTCCTGTAACTCTCCCGAGATCACGGGAAGGTTTCTCAGAATGCTCTCCAGTGGCTCCCTGTTCTCCGGGGCGGATAGCTGTTCCAGCAGCGTGTCTACCGCTTCAGAACTCATTCGTTCACCCCGCTCAGGACCGCCTTTGCAGTCATGTTCCAGTATACCTTGTTGTATATCAGCTTGAGCCAGTAGTATGAATAGCTTTCCGGCATGAAGACGGGAGGCTGGGTATAGCTGGACGTGATCATGGATGCCTTTCCCAGGCCCGTGACCATCAGTGCCCCTCCGCTTCCGTCATACATCGTATCTGGCTCATATCCCGTCACCTGCTTGGAGATCCTGTCCGCAACCACAATGGCCTCGGCATCCGCCACGGATCCGGCCTTGGAGACGGGCAGGTTCGTGGCATCCCCAATTGCATATGCATCGGTGTAGCCGGCGATGTTCAGCGTGAACCTGTCGGTGGGTATCCATCCCATGGGGTCCCCGATCTTTGAGTCCGTGACCAGTCTGCTTCCCCTGTGCGGGGGAACCAGCAGCGCCATGTCAAATGAGATTCTCTTCCCG
>JBMFWA010000004.1:0-98524 GCA_049965715.1 Thermoplasmata archaeon | reverse complement strand
ATAGAATCATTCAACTCGATCCTGGAAAGGGAGGTAATAAGGAGATTCGAGTTTGAGAGCTTTGAGGAAGCGGAATCAACAATAGATAGATTTGTGGATTTCTATAACAATGAGAGGCTGCACAGTGCCATAGGATATATTACACCAAGGGAGATGAATCAAAAATGTATAGAGAAGATTCAGAAAGCTTGAAATCTTACAAGACAATATTGTCTCCAATTAGGGGACCTAACCAATAATAAATATACCTGACCGTGCCTCTTACAGCATTATTTTGAATCTGTCTGGTTTTGAAATCGATAACATGGACACGGATCCGCGGTTAAATAAAGCTATCCAGGTTCGTTTTAATCCCGTCCACCGCACTTTTGACATTATATCTTTTTTCCCTGACATATTCCTCAACTATGGACCTGCATATATGATTCTCAGGGTTCTCCTCCTGAAGTTCCATCAGGAATATTTCAGGGTTGTCCTTCATGTTTATTATTCTCCTGAGAGCGCCCAGAAAACTGTTCAGTGTTTTGCTGTTGGGTCTTGTGATGTCAATCTTGACAGAGCTTCCAAGGAGGTTTATGGGGTTCCTCAATGCCACGAACCCGATGCCGACATCTATCTTATCGGGGTCAATGTTCCTGCTGGATGATAGCATTTTGCGGTAGAGTTCAAGTTGCGCCCTGTGGTGTGAAGACCTGTCATCTGTCTTGTCTGTTTTCCAGTCCACTATGAGGTACCTCTCATTGTTCCGGAAAAGGGCGTCTATTTTGCCCTTGAATTCCATTTCATATGTTGTGTCGATAATGGTGTTTATTGGTACGCTTATACTGATTTCCTGCCCTACAGGCTCCGGATAATCCCTCTTGATTATTTCAACCGCTTTCTTCACATTATCCCTGTATTCTGCATACTCATCTGTTGTTTCCACCTCCTCCCCCCTGGATATCATTTCAGCCATGCTGTGTATCATGGTGCCCCGTTCCATCGCCTTCGATTCTGCGCTGACATTGATTATATCCCTTATGAGGAAGTCACAGCAGCTGGATTGAAGATCACTCACCGAAGAGTATGAGAGCCTCCTGAGATTGCCGAAGTATTCGGATATTGTGCTGATTACCCAGTCCTCTTTCTCCTGCAGCACCTTTCTTGAGCCCTCAGGATCACCTGATACAAACAGATTGTACGCCTCCCTGTACCTCTGGTACAGTGAATCGTCCGCGACCCCCTCCGGATCCATAACTATTCTTTCTGAAAGTTCAGGGACGTAGTATCCCGGATCTGCCTTTGAGGGATCCGGGATTATGTATAGGTACTGCATGGATCTTGTCATGGCCACAAAATCTATCCTAAGGTCTTCCTCCTCTATCTCCTCTTTTGGATTTATTCCCTTACTGATCAGTATTGCCTGCTTCACTTCGTCTACCATGCTTCCGTACTCTCTTGAAGAAGATGGCAGATATATGACAGCGTCAAACTGCCTGCCCTTGGCGCCGTGAACTGTTTCTATGAATATTCCGGAGTCTGAATCATTCTGGCTCTGTGGATAATCTGCGTTGAGAACGTAGCTGATGATATCAGATATCCCCGGATCCTTGAGAACGGAGATCGCCTCGAGCACCAGTTCTCTCACCGAGAGTGCTGTCGTGAAATATTCCTTCCCATAAGAGGCTGAGACTGGTATTATGTGCTTCATGAACAGCCTGTCCAGATCGTTAACGTTTCTTATGGATTCCCTCATTGTCCTGAATTCCGGGACCTTTTCCAGGAACGATCCCATATCATCCCTTGATCTCGGTTCAAGCAGATTGAAAGCATCCTTCAGCGAAATTGGGAAAAATGGAGTGAGCATGGCTGCCCTGATGCTTCTGACATCGTTCCCGAGAAGTCCCTTCAGGAACGTGACGATCTCGTCCATAGGAAGATCTGATTCAAAGGAATAAACAGCCCTGTACTGGTAGCCCATCCTTTCGAGTTCCATCGCGACATCCTTTATCTGAGCATTCTTCCTCACCAGAATGCCTATGCTTGAGGTTTTTCCCTCCAGCTGCTTGATGATTCTTGGTACAATGCCCTCTATGGTTTCACCGCTGCTCTCTATAATCGTCGGCCTCTGACCGGGGCTTGAATCCTGATTTGCAAGGCCGGACAGCTCGGATCTGTGGTCCTGGTTTTTTGTCCTCGCCTGATAGTATTCCCTCGCATAGGCAATGATCTCATTGGTGCTCCTGTGGTTATAGTGCAGAACAAAAACGCTCGAATTCCTGAACAGATCGAAGTTCGCCACAGATCCTCCCTGGAATCCAAAAATTGCCTGCTTTCTGTCCCCGACTGCAAAGAATGTTTCGGATGAGTCAAGAGCGACCCTTGCCTCAAGGCTGTTTATGTCCTGGAGTTCATCTATGAGGACATACTTGTATATTTTCTTCCTTCCCATCTGGAGAAATTTCAGTACCATATCTGCATAATCGATACCCTGCTGTCCCTTCTCCTTCTCGTAATTGTCGAACATTGCAACAAACTTTTCGGCAAAGAAATCCATTTCCCTCTTTGAAATGATTCTGGTTTTTCCAAAATCGCCCAGCTGACACTTCACGGCTTCCAGATCTATTGAGTCGGGCAGCATTCCGTATGTCTTGAGGTAGCGTATCGCGTTCTCTATCTTCGGTACAATAGTGCCTATAAGATAGTCGTCCTCATAGTTGAATACTTTCTCGTTCTTGAGAAAGTTGAAGATGGAATACCTGAGCAGATTTGGGGATACTAGAGCCTTGTCGTCAAGATACTGGTTGCAGTAGGAATGAAATGTGAACACATTAATGTTAGAAAAGCCTGTGTTTATGCCCTCCTCGCTGAGTATTTTCGAAATTCTTTCCTCCATCTCTGTCATGGCCTTCTTGGTGAACGTCAGGCACAGGATATCTGACGGATTCACGCCAGAAGCAACAAGATCTGCATATTTCCTTGCAATAAGTTCGGTCTTTCCCGTCCCCGGGTTTGCAATCACCAGAACATTTCCCGTGGCTTTTATTATATTCTCCTTTTCCCTGTCAAGTTTCATTCTCTGCTGATCCACCACTTTCCCTGCCATGTGTAACCTTGACTGCAACTCCGGATTTATAATATCCTATTTCCCTTCCGGAAACCGTTGCTTTACCCACTGCCACCATTTCGCCGTCTGGATCGATAACCGTGCTTTCGTTGCCTGCAATGATCTCATGATCAAAGTCTGTGATGAACTTGAAGAACACGTTGTACCCCTTCGCATTGTAATCGGCACTGTCTCTGCTGACCGATACAGAATGCCTGTTTCCGCAAATCTCCCTGAGTCTCAGCCCGCCGTTGAAAGAAAGAGTGAACAAACCGTCATGGGGCCTGAGGGTTGCCAGTATCTCGCCTCCCAGGGATACTGATCTGATCCTGTTTGTGGATCTTGATCTTCTGACAACCGATCCATCCGGGAACATCTTCATACCTGTTCCTTCTCCGAACTGATAGTCCGCTATCATTCTGACTTCCTGAAGATCCAAATCCCTCTTTTCAGGTGCGTCCCTGAGTTCGTCCACAACTTCCGAGAGGGCTTTGACTTCCCTGCCCTCCTCTTTAAGTGCGTCAATACTGGCCTTTATCTCTTCCTGGCCAAGGAAATGCCCCACGATCTGCTGGACAGGGTACGTATCCTTCAGTTCCACTGGAACCAGAAATGAATTCCACGGAAAAAGAAAAGTCTGGTCAGAGCGGTTGTATATCTCCCTCACCACACTCTGATCCGGCATCTGAATCCTCGTGAGATCATTTTCCACAATCACAATTTTCCTTGCATTTTTGGAGATTCCTGTGATGAATGATCTCAGCCTCTGTACTGAAGGGTGCATCGAAGAATAACCGTCAAAATAGAAGAACGGTGATTTCTTGCTGATTTCCTGATACTGTGCAATATCCCTCGAATGGTCGAGTATTCTCAGGTATGCCTTGAACAGAGATGGGTGAGCCCTCGCTTTCCCCTCAACATACTGCCAGAGGTTCTGCTCCATTATACGCTCCCTGATCTCTGAGATTTCCATGAATATTGCAAAAAGGTTGTGCCAGGCAATCTCCTCTGTCCTCTTTTCCGGATCCAGGGAGAACATTTCTCTTACCGTGTACCGATCGTGAATTGGGCTCCAGAGGGGAAATTCATCAATTTTTGAGAGATCGCGGGTGCCGTCTGGATATATGAGCCGGGAATCTCTGGCGTATTTTACATACGATGCAGAATCGAAAATGTCGATGCCAAGCAGGACAGACATTCCAAGAAACATCGGATGGCCTGCCCCAAAAAGATGTAATGGTGCAGAAAAATCAGCATTCAAACGAGAATTTATGATTATGTCCACCAGATCTGAATACCTGTAAGATTCCAGCAGTGGTACAACTCCGCCAATCGGTAAATATTGGGATCCTGCCTCGCTCATAAGATTTGCGGAATACCTCCTCAGATCTGGATAGACTGATCCCTGAATCGGTCCTGACAGTATCATCTCTCCCTGATTCTTTGCTTCCAGGAACCTGCGGTGTGTCTCCTCAACCGCATCCTTTGCGGCTGCATGTGAGTCTGTAGGTTCGCTGAATATGTCCAGTATGGTTCCTATGTCGCTGCCTATGGAACGCTGAAATTCCACGATCTCCCTGTTTGTGTATTCTACATCACCATAAACATGCGACTGGAAAGTGCCGGAATCTGTCATCACAGGACCGTCAAATCCGATCAACCTGTGAACGCCCTCTTCCAGTGCTTTCTTTCGCAGATCACTGTTCCGCCTGATGATATAAGCATTGGTTATGACTGCATTCACACCAAGTTTCTTCATCCTTTCCGGAGTTATGGTGATCATGTTAGGATTTATGACAGGCATCACAGTCGGAGTCAGGATATAGCCGTGCTGTGTCTTGAATTTCCCGATTCTTGCAAGCCCGTCCCTGTGCAGTATTTCAATCAGAGAAAACCAGCCCCTGTCTCACTGAGAGTAATAATATTCACCGGTCTCCTTCTGCTGACGGTCAAGACTGCTGTTTGCCTTGTTGATCCTTGGACGCATGGTTTTTTCGTCCCTTCTGAATGTTATGCCAACCCCCTTGAGGAAGAGGTTCATTCCGGTTCTCATATCGGTTGGACCAAATGTGGTTGCCTCTATTCCCGGTTTCCCCTGGAATACCATCAGGCGGTCGGATATCAGATCCGTGAAGTATATGTCGTGATCAACGACAATTGCGCTCCTCTTTGTATTTTCCATTACCCTGCGTATGACACGTGCAGTGGCCATCCTGAAAGATGCATCCAGGTGAGCTGACGGCTCATCCAGCAGATACAGATCCGCGTCCGTTCCAAGCGTCAGGGCAATTGAGAGCCTCTGCATCTCTCCTCCGGACAGATCCTGAACATTGCTGTACATGATTTCGTTTATGTCAAGGGGAGCCAGAATGTCGCCCTTTACAAAATTCTCGCTCATTCTTTCCTTCAGTGACTGTGACAGCATCTCAAATGCTGTGCCTTCGAAGGTTGTTGATATGTACTGTGGCTTATATGCAATCCTGAGTTTTCTGGAGATGCTCCCCTGATCCATTTCAAGAACACCCGCAAGCATCTTCACAAATGTGGTTTTTCCCAGCGCATTCCTTCCCATTGCCCCCACAACTTCTCCCCTGGCGATCTCACCTTTGTCTGATGATATTGTGAAATCGCCCAGCGTCTTCCTTACTCCTTCCCATGCTACCAGCGTCTCCTGGGAGTGGGTTCTCTTGGCAGAACGCTTGGAGAACTCTATGGTATGGGTGCTGATCCTGACATTCTCCTCCTTCAGGTAACCAGAGAGGAATGAGTTGATGGCCTTGTTGGTTGATCTCTGAATGCCGATGACACCGTAAGCTCCGCTTTCGCCGTAAATCGGTGATATTTCGTCGGCTATCCAGTCAAGTATGGCAAGATCATGCTCCACGACCATTATGGTCCTGTCCTTTGCAATATCCTGTATTATCCTGGCTATCCTGAGCCTGTCGCCGATGTCAAGATACGAGGACATCTCGTCAAACATCATCACATCGGCATTCTTCAGCAGGGTGACGGCAATTGCAAGTTTCTGCAGTTCGCCGCCTGAACATGTTGATACGTCCTTGCTCAGGGATGACTGCATTTCCAGCGTTGAAATTATTTCATCCTTCCTTCCATCTGTATCGGAGCGGGCAATTATTTCCCCTATGGTGCCCTTGGTAACTCTGGGGATCTGGTCAACATACTGATTCTTAAGCGCCACCTTCTTCTTACCGTTGTAGAGATCCTTGAAATACTGTCCCATCTGTGTTCCTGCCATCTTCTCTATTACAAGGTCCTGATCCGGCGCTTTCCCGTAATCCCCGAAATTCGGTATTGTAACGCCGGAAAGAATATTCAGGGCAGTGGTCTTGCCGAGACCGTTTTTACCGAGAATCGCCACGACCTTTCCCTTCTGGAGCACAGGAACAGAGTAAAGTCTGAATTTATTGAGTCCGTACTGATGGAAAAGGTCCTTGTTCATTTCGTCCGGAACGTTTATTATTTTTATCGCCCCGAAAGGGCACCGCCTGACACATATTCCGCAACCGATACAGAGTGGCTCATTTATGATGGGCTGATCCTGAGTGTCGACAAACTCTATCGTCTTGGTTCCGCTTCTTACCGGCGGACAGTAAAACTGGCATTCATGATTGCATTTTTTTGGATGGCATTTCTCCTTGTCGAGTACCGCAATGTGCATGGCAATCCCCTAAGATGCACGCCAGTACTCATCAGGAATGGTCTCGTAAAAATTGAAGGTGTCATCCTGCTTCGCCTTGACATCCCTCAACTTCATCCTTGACAATTCATATATCCTGTCTGTGTTCAGAATCCAGTAGTGTATTCTCCATTCCCTTCCATCAAACAGCGTAGTCTCTTCGCGTTCTGTCTGAAGCACGCCAATATCTTCCATTGTGTAGAATGCATCGCGATCTTCCGGTTCAAGCATGTTGTCTATAACCCTGTCATTGTATCCAAAGAAATTGATCAGGTGTTCTGCCGCCTCGATCGATTCTTCCCTGCTCATCTTCCTGTTCTGAAGGCTGAGACCGGTTCCTATAGCTGCGGATAACTCCTCGAGGTTTGTGTAATACCTCTTTTTTCTTGGAGTTTCAGCCTTCAAATTACCATTATTCATACAATCATCTTTCTCTAAGTTCAGAGCGAGCAACTTAATCGAAAGACTGCTTATAAGGTTTTATAAAGGAAACGAAATCCGTTAGTTTATATACGAAAAGCAATAGACATGATCGCCTTCCACGCTGTTTAGACAATCGAAACAAAAATTGGCGATTGGAAACAGCGTTCACTTCTGGCGTGCGCTGTGTTCCAGTTTTGTTTTCTTTCCAATTTTCAGCCTGCAGTACTGGTAGAGCGCGTCATACATGGGGAACTGGAGCTTCATGTTTTCATGATCGTCCTTCGCTATCTCCCTGAAACCCATTGCCGCAGCTTCAAGCCCTGCAGATTCCACCCTTGGATTGTCAAGATCAGCATCAGCCCCTCTCACTATAGCGGCAAGATCCAGAAGCGCCTCGTCCTTTAGATTGTATTTCCTTATTATGGAGTCAAAACTCACTCTCTCCTCACCGTTTTCCTCATAGTGGGTGAGTTCAGCTCCTTCCACGTCGAACGGAATGGCATTCATTTCCTTTGCTGCCTTAATCACTTTGTCCCCCGGAACAAAAATAAATTCAGCATCAGGGTCAACAAACCTCTTGATCACCCACGGACAGGCGATCCTGTCCACCTTTGCTTTCTCTCTCGTTATCCATTTCATTTGATCACGTAAAAGAATGTTTAGTCTCGTATTAAACTGTAGGGTGTACATAAAGAGATACTGTGTTTCACTGCTCTGTGCATAAAGGTGAGACTGCAAAGATAATTAATTCCTTTGTACTTTGGAAATCATGCATGATGGAGACTTCCTGCTTTTCCCTGCCAGAAGGATGATCGGGGTTGAAGGAAACGGTCTTTTTGAGGTCTACGGCAACCATCCTTCCATGGCAAATATACAGAAAGCCCTTCGTCCAGGCTTAATACAGGCCAGTGAAAAGGATGTTGAAGACATTCTCAGGGCTTCTGGAAAATTTCCTGGCGCAGAGGCTGAACTGGCAAAATCCATGTTCGGAAAGATCGCGAGGAACCCTTCGGTTCCCAAGATAATGGGAATACTTAACGCAACGCCGGATTCTTTCTACGCAGGATCAAGATTCAACCTGGAAGATATAAGATCTATTGACGGTTTCCTTGACCAGAAGCCTGATATTATAGATATCGGTGGTGAAAGTACCAGGCCTGGAAGCAAGAGAATCAGTGCATCTACAGAAATTTCCAGGATAATCCCGTTCATAAAATACATAAGGGAATGCTCTACTATACCGATCTCGGTGGACACAAGAAACCCGGAGACCCTGGAGGCAGCTATTGACTTCGACATATCATTCGTCAACGATATCTCCGGGTTTTCCGACCAGAGGATGGTGGATATCGCACAGAGAGAACAGCTAAAGTGTATCGTAATGCACATGCAGGGAGAGCCTTCTACGATGCAGAACCACCCTGACTACTCAGACGTGGTAAGAGAGGTAAATCATTTCCTTTTCCGGCAGGCCTCGCACCTTGTTAAATCTGGCATTAAACCCGGGAATATCATTCTTGATCCGGGAATAGGATTCGGAAAGAATTTCGAACAGAACCTCGCACTGATCAGGGATATCGATTCGCTGAACATGGGATTTGAAACCCTCGTTGGCGTTTCCAGAAAGAGTTTCATAGGGGACATCACGGGCAGCAGTGTCGACAGGAGACTGGCAGGAACGCTTGCATCCTCGATCTACCTGATGGAAAAAAAGGTCGATTACCTTAGAGTTCACGATATAAAGGACAATCTGGATGCCCTGTCCGTCTATCATAAACTGACTGCATAGGGAGGACCGGGGATTCTCATGGATTTGACAGATCCTGTTTACATTCCATTTTCAGGGTTCCCTTCCAGGCCCCGGTTACATTCAACGTTTAGAGACTCATTTGATGTATTCCTTTCCCAGACTCTCCCTGGCGATGATCAGTTTCATTATCTCTCTTGATCCTTCTGCAAGCTGAAAAGATCGAATTCCTCTCAGAGCCCATTCTTCAGGACAGTCTTTTGAATACCCATAAGCTCCCTGCCACTGCAGGGCATCGTTGATCGCATCGAATGCCCATGTTGTTGATATGAGTTTTGCCACGGCAATTGCTTTGCTCACCTGGAATCTTGTAAATTTACCATATTTCTGCTCCTGATCATATGTCCAGAGGGCTTTGTAGGCCATTGTCATCGCCGCTTCCATTCTGGCGACGTGACCGGCCAGATCAAACTGCAGACCCTGATACTTCGCAATCGGCTGTCCAAAGGCTTTCCTTTCCTTCATGTAGTTCATCCCGTTTTCGAGCGAATTCAAGGCAGATGCTGCGCTAATAACCGATATCAGCCCTCTCGCAAATTCGAACCCCTCATGAACTATGTTAAATCCCTTGTTAAGTGTGCCAAGCATGTTGGATGCGGGAACGCTCAGGTTATTGATTCTGAAGCTGCCCCATGAGGATCCTTCTCTTCCCATTTCCTCGGTGTAATTTATGTCAAATTTTCCCTCTGTATATGGAACGTATACCAGAGAAACACCGCCCGTGCCCCTGTTCATGTCGGTTTTGGTCACTGTGACAAATCCCCCGCTTCTCTCCTTTATGTCCCTGATAAGACTTATGAAAGCCTTCTCCCCCGAGATGACTATTTCTTTTCCCCTGATGGAAGCTGTGGTGGTCATCGATCCAATGTCTGAACCAAAGTTTGGTTCGGTGGAGGCTATCCCCACTATGGATTTTCCCTTCGCTACGTTTGGAAGAAGCGAGGACTTGAGTTCTTCCGTACCATACTTGCTTACCAGATATGACCAGGCATTGTCCACAAGAAAGAGTACCGGGATGGATGCTGTTGGATCAGCACGTGCAATCTCCTCTGCGGCTATTCCGGTTGTAACTGCGTCTGCCCCTATTCCTCCATATTTTTCAGGCACTGTCATTCCCAGTAGGTTCATTCTTGCGAGCCCGCTGAAAATCTCATCCGGAATTCTCCTGTTCTTGATCATTGATTGAATTCTAGGAGAAATTTCCCTCTTCGCAAATTCCCTCACGGACTCCCGCATCATTTCCTGATCCTGTGAAAAGCTATAGTCAAGCATCTTTATCATTACATAATCCTCTTGCACTATAATTTAACTGCCACCTGGCCAGAGTGATCACTGCACATGAATTTCCAAGTGCAGTGAATTTGAATGACAGTTAAATGATAGCTGGAATTTTCACCCCGGAATAGTTATAAATAGTTTTGATTGTTCTGGAATAGTGATAATCATTGAGTGGAGAAAGTAACAACAGGTGGATGAATTACATCATATTGGGTCTCTTGCTGTTTTCCCTTGGAACTGCATATTCGACTTACACCGCTTTCCAGAAATTCTCTCCAGGAATACTTATTGGAGTTGTTGTTGCAATACTTGGAGTGATACCCATCGCCATGGCAGTGGTACACATCATTCCTCAAACTGAGGAGTAATCCGGCGTTTCTAAGCAAGGTTCAGTCCGGATGAAATCTTATCGAAGTCGATCTTTGAATTTGAGGGGTTCTTTGCCAGAAGAGCAACCCTGCTTTCCTTCCTGTCAGCAGTCAGTTCGTATCCAAGTCTGGCACCGAGGTCCCTTGAGAACTGGAGAATCTCATCATGGGACGGCATGTTATCCTGAGTGAGCCTGGATATTGATTGCCCCACATGAACATAACCCTTGCATTCAACGAAGTCTGGATCTGCCCTGCTGTCAAGGAAATGATATTCATCTAGAAATGGCATGTTTATGTCTTTCACCAGAGTGTGCCTCAGCACAATTCTTGTGTCAAGGCTTGGAAGCAGATCAATTGTTCTGTTGAAATTTTCCCACGCATTTCCTATGGCGGGATTTAGAAGATCGTTGAAAACCTGTTTGTTTGGACCCGCAACGGTCACGTAAAGCTGTGTGGGAAGTGGATTGAGTTTTTCAAGTACCATGGGCAACGTTCCGTTTGTGACCAGAAACGTTGAGAATCCTCTTTTCGTTGCCAGCTCTATGAACTCACCAAGTCTCGTGTAAAGGGTGGGTTCCCCGGTAAGGGAAATTGCTATGTGCTTGGGATTCTGTGACTCCTCCCATTTTTCCTTGGTTACCTTGGGATTCCCCTTGAATCCCGATAGAAGTTTTTTGTGGGCCTTTATGGACTCCTCGAGTATGAACTCTGGATCGTCCTCGTCTGAAATGTGCATGCTGTCAAATCCCTGGAATCTCCAGCAAAACGAGCAATTTTCAGTACAGGAATTCACCGCGGGAGTCATCTGGATGCACCTGTGAGACTCTATACCATAAAACGTATCCTTGTAGCAGCCTTTTCCACCAGTCATTTCACTTTTTGTCCAGTGACATACCTTCACTGCAGAGTGTTTACCTACCATTCCGTAATGCTGCTTCTTATAAACCTGGGCATAAACGTTTTGCACCATTCGATAAATTTTATCAATATATAACAGTTTTTGATTTCAATTTTTTTGCTCTATACAAAGATATTCAACTTGATTTTGTTCATAAAGGGAAAAATCAGTCTCCGACATGTTTGAAAAATAGTTTTCAGCATCAAAAAAATTTTTTTTGGAAAATAAAAAATTATGAAATTCTGGCCATGTCTGCTCAGTCTTCGTCTCCGCCAGCTCCGGGTCCTCCAGGTGGCGTGGATGGCCCTTTGCTTCCCTTTGTTGCAATGACATCGTCAATCCTGAGGATCATCACTGAGGCTTCGGTTGCGGATTCTATCGCCTGCTCTCCAACCCTCAGAGGTTCAATGACTCCAACCTTGCCCATGTCCTCAACTTCTCCGGTGAATACATTGATGCCATAATATTTCTGACCTTCTGCATGCTTGCTCCTGATCTTGATGAGAACATCGATCGGGTCCAGTCCTGCGTTTTCTGAAAGGGCTCTTGGAATTTCTTCCATTGCGTTTGCAAATCTCTCTATGGCGAGTTGCTGCCTGCCGCCGACCTTCGATGCATATTCTCTCAACCTCAGTGCAATCTCTGCAGCAGAAGATCCCCCGCCGGTGGTGTACTTTCCATCCTCAACGGCGGCCGCCACCACATGAATTGAGTCGGTAAGCGATCTCTCGATTTCATCAACAACGTGCTCTGTTCCGCCCCTTATGAGTATGCTAAGGGCTTTGGGATTCTTGCATCCTGTGATGAACGTCAGATAATCCTCGTCAATTTTTTTCTGCTCAACAAGCGCTGCATCACCAAGATCCGATGAGCTCAGCTCCTCTAGAGAGGATACTATGGAGGCGCCGGTTGCCTTTGCCAGCTTCTCCACATCGCTTTTCTTGACTCTTCTGACTGCGTATATTCCTTCTTTTGAGAGATAATGCTGTGCCAGGTCATCAATGCCTTTCTGAGTTATGAGCACGTTTGCTCCAGATTCCTTTACCTTCTTTACCATATCCTTCAGGATTGACTCCTCCTGAGTAAGGAATTTCTGGATCATCGATGGATCATCTATCCTGATGTTTGTGTCAAATTCAGGTTTCTTGATCTCAAGGGCTGCATTCAGTAACGCTATCTTGGCATTCTTAACGAAATCTGGCATTCCCGGGTGGACCTTCTCCTTATCGACTATTATTCCGTATATGAGTTCTGTGTCGTCGATGTCGCCACCCTTCTTCTTGACTATCTGGATGTTGTCGAAGTCCACAGTGTACTTGTTCTCGTTCTTCTCAGCCACGCTCTTTACTGCCTCATATGAAATATCTGACAGTTTTTCCTTGCTCCCTGAGGCAGATTTGCTGCTGAGAGCAGTAGATGCCATTTTTTGAAGAAGATCTTTATCTTTTATTGAAACGCTCTTTGACATTTCACTCAGGGTTTTCTTTGCGTGAACAGCTGCCATTCTGAATCCTTCCGCTATCACTGTTGGGTGAACGTTTTGCTTAATCAGGCTTTCAGCCTCGCTCAGAAGACCTCCCGCCACTATCACTGCGGTGGTCGTTCCGTCCCCAACAAAGCTGTCCTGCGTCTTGGAAACCTCAACCATCATCTTGGCAGCAGGGTGTTCAACGTCCATCTCCTTAAGTATGGTCACTCCATCATTGGTAATCACTATATCGCCCAGTGAGTCGACGAGCATCTTGTCCATTCCTCTCGGTCCAAGTGTGGACCTGATGGATGTTGCAATGGCTCTCGCTGCCTCAATGTTGTTCTGCATAGCATCCTTGCCGGATTCTCTCTTAGTTCCTTCTTTTAATATGAATATTGGTTGTCCGCCTATCATACTGATCGAAAGAAGTAAAAATAAACTTCTATATAAGCATTGTCATTGGACGCTTCATACCGGATATGATGGTATCGATCCAGAATTATTTCCGTTTGGCTAAACTTTTGTCATGCTTGGAAAAATTAAATTAATGAGGACCCTTTATAACAGTGTGGCAGCAACAACTATTTCTGTGCTTGATTTGATATTTCTCCTCATAGGGTTATCTATTGCAATAGATATCATCATTATTTTAGGTTCACTTAGGGTGCTCAGGATAAGAAAAGTCCGGATAATCCGTTCATTGTTGATACTATCTTCCATTATAATGGTGTATCTGGTATTAATTCTACTCGATCTTCTTGGCTTTATATTGGTTCCAGGAACCTATGCCGGCATACTGCTGGCATTCCTCATACTTTTAGTATTCTATGCCGGGATATTAAGAGGGATCTCTTAGTTGAAGGATAAGGAAACGTTCAGGGAGAAATTGCTGAAAGTGATATCTGAAAACCCTGGGTTGCATTTTAGAGAACTTCAGCGAAGAACAAATTCCGCGGTAGGAAAACTTGACTATCACTTGTACCAGCTGGAAAGAGATGGGAAAATTATCTCCAGAAAAGATAGCGAAAATGTGAGATTCTTCTCCAACGAGTCTGGAACCATATCGGACCGCAAAATAGCTTTTTATCTTAGAAACAAAACAGGAAAAGACTTGCTTTTTTCTGCCCTTTCAAATAACAGCGGCGTCTCAAGCGATCTGTTTGCAGAAAAGGAACTTAACATCATAAAGCAGATGGAGAGTGACGGAATCATCGAAGTCATACGCGATGGAAAGAATGTTCGTTTCGAACTGAAGGACAGGAAACTTTTTATTGCGTTTTTAAAAAAATACGGCTACAGTTTTATCGATTCGATTGCGCTCTCAATCCTGGGGCTTCTGGACGAAAGTTAGAACCGTATTTTCGGTTTTTTGTGTCTTGCATAAAGGCCGAACAGAAAAACCACACCAAGAGCAAAACCGCCAACCGTAAATTCAACGTGTTCCAAGAGAAAACTGGCAATTTTCTCTCCGTAAACAGTAATTCTGTTTCCAACCAAACTTATTCCATTAACTGAGATATACGGATCCTGGGTTACGACTGATACCCCTCCGGACGTATGGAAAGTGAAATTAAAAATCACGTACCTCCCTTCTTCGCGGGTTATGCTCGTAACATTGCTTGCTATGATACTGTTGTTATACTGGAAATCATTTCCCCACCAGTAAAGTGCTTTTGTTGTGTTATTTCCAGTACCCGTCTGCATTGCCACTCCACCATATGTTTCATTGGCGCCGCGTGCTTCTATGCTGCTGTAATTCAGCTGCTGTGCATTTTCTGAAGCTTTGATAGCCTGTATCAAAAACAGGGAATAGTTATTGATTGTACTGTTTTGAGGGGCAGTGAAAACAAGACTGAAAGAAGCTTTGAGTGTTGAAGTGTTGATCCCGGAGAATTTGTAATTCGAACTTTGAGTTGCATTGAAAATTGAGAGGGACGATACAGGCCCAAGATAGTGCGAGATGTTCACATAGGCACGCGCAGGAATTGCAGCAACTGCACCTTTTGATTGATCTGCACTGCTGCCTGCATTGATATACTTCCCATAAAAATCACCCAGATCTGTACCTGAAACAGGAGTAAGTGAGAACGATGACTCGTATGAATATGTATCTGAAACGTTGGAAACTGTCCAGTTCATTTTTTCAAATTGTGATCCAACAGGTCCCTGTGGGGTTGAGAGAACCATTGCCCAGTATGTGAGATTCACGTCCACACTGTTGGTCACATTGATGGTTATCTGAGGAAAATCCGCAAGGCTGATCTCGTTTTCGCTTTCGGATCCGAAAGAAACCTGTGAGAACATCAAAGTTGATGATATCATCAGGATAACGAGCGCCACGAGGAGTTTTGACACATTTTACATTTTCTCTTGGCATAAAAAACTTATGGAACAGGGGTGTTCCATAACGGTTTACAGCAGGAGCTTTCTATGGCTTTCAAGGAGGTGAAAAAACTGCTTTCGTCAATAATCGGAATAAAGGCCATACTGGCTGCAATAGCACTTGTATCTGTCGCCTCGGCCGCAGGAATAGCTGCAGGGCCCAGCATTGGACATGCCTTGGCTTCGACTGCACCTGCTGGCAATATGACCGCGGCCCAGCAGGCAGCGCTATCATATGTAAGTCAGAACTACCCCGGAAACGGAACCGCAAAGATCCTGAAGACAGAGAACGATACAGAACATGGAGTTTCTGTTTTCGACATAAAGGTTCTGGCACCCAATGGTCTGGTATACGTCGTTCAGGTAAACCAGTCCAGCAACCAGGTAATTTCTGCGCATCTTGCAGAAAACCAGGATAGCGGAGAACTGGGAGAAGGACAATCTGTGGACGACAATTCCACAGGTAGCGAAGATAACCAGAATACGACAGGTCCCACGGACAACTAATCTCCTGTCTGGAAAACCAGATGATATTTTTATTCATTTTCTTTTGCAATGATTGGCCATCTTTAATTTTTCCAGTATTTTTGGTTATTTTCTTTTCAACCTGATGGACTTTAGTTATATCTCCTTGAATAGTTTCCCCTGGTTTTCACAAAATTTGATAAATCTGTCAATCCACACTGTCCCTCAGGCGTTCCTGGAGTTGAATCATGATAGCCCTTCCCCTTAATTATCCAAATCAGGGGATATTGCTCTCATACCTTCGTTATCTCTGCCCTTTAATGAATAGATTTTATCTCATACCAGATTAGAATTATCATCCGGTCTTAACAATTATTATCAAAAGTTTAAAATATTACCACATTGTATACACTACTGATAGACAATGACTGTCAGTGCAACTGAAGGTGAATTGAGTCTTGAGACAAAAGGTACGACAGGACAAAAAGTAATCGTGGCGTTGCTGCTGTTAATCCCAATGGCAGTGTTTGCTATAACCCCAATCTACAACTTCAAGGCTCCTGAATTGTTTGGTTTGACCTTCTTCTATTGGTTCGAGATTGTGTGGCTGGTCGTGACATCGGTTGCATATACCATGGCTGCCTGGCTGCTGAATAAGATGGAGGGTGGTGAGTAATGAACAACTATGTGGTTCTATCCGTTTTCATCTCTCTCTTCGTAATCTTCGTGGGTCTGGGTTTCTGGAGTTCAAGATTCAGAAAGGGTGACATGAGTGATATTGGAGAATGGGCACTTGCTGGAAGGAAGCTCGGTGGATACCTTGCCTGGTTTCTGGTAGGTGCTGATCTGTACACTGCCTACACCTTTATCGCAATTCCTGAACTGCTTTACGAGAAGGCGGCGATCTACTACTTTGCAGTTCCCTACGTCGGCATGGCTTTCGGTATAGCAATGATCACCATGCCGAGGTTATGGAAGATTTCGAAGGGCAAAAATTATGTCACTGCTGTCGACATGGTTCAGGACAAGTTTAACAGTAAAACACTGGCCATCGTTATAGCCCTCACTGGTATAGCAGCGGAACTTCCTTATATAGCGCTTCAGATCTACGGAATGCAGGCGGTGCTTACCGTCATGATTGGCCAGCTCACCACAATTGACACTGTAACTATAACTGAGCTGTCCCTTGTTATAGCATTCATAATTCTTGCCGCATTCACCTTCACCAGCGGATTGAGAGGTGCGACAATTACTGCCGTGATGAAGGATGTCATTATATTTGCAACCGTCATAGTTGTGATTGTCCTGGTTCCAATGTACATTGGCGGATTCGGCCATGCGTTTGCCTCCATGAAGGCTAGCTCGGCGCCGAGTTATGAGTCACTTGCACCGCTTTTCCTGAACGGGTTTATCAGTCTCTCCATAATGAGTGCTCTTGCCCTTTATCTCTACCCACACGCCATCAATGGGGTATTCAGCACAAACTCCACTAAGAGACTGAGATACAGCACAGCCCTGCTTCCTATCTACGGTATAGGCCTTGCTTTTCTTGCACTTTTTGGCATCCTCATATACGGGTCACCGGCTGCCCTCGGCTATGTTTCCAAGTACGGCGCTGTAACTGTGGTGCCTTCTCTGATTTATGCCGAGTTCCCGGACTGGTTTGTCGGCTTTGCGTTCCTGGGCATATTCATAGGAGGATTGGTTCCTGCGTCCATAATGGCAATATCTCAGGCAAACCTGCTCACCAGAAACGTGGTCAAGGTTTTCAAGCCAGATCTGAGTCCCAAGAATGAGGCAAGAATGGCCAAGTGGTTTTCGGTCATGTTCAAGTTTCTTGCCCTTGCATTCATATTCCTGATATCTTCCACCTATTCACTTGAACTTCAGCTGATTGGTGGAATAATAATACTTCAGACACTGCCGGCAATATTCCTTGGAATGTATACAAAGAAACTTGAAAAATGGTCGGTAGGTCTGGGCTGGGCTGCGGGCATAATACTTGGTATTTACATGATCTATTATGCGAACTTTGTTCAGGACAAATTCCCGACACTTGAGACCGTTCTGTTCAAGTTCTCCACACCCTTCAGTTTCCTCTACATTGGACTGATTGCACTTGTGGTGAACCTGGCGATTAGCCTTATTGGTTCTGCCATTGCAGCGTCCTTGAAGGGTCATCCAGCAGTCTCTAAAACGGAGTCAGAACAGACCGATTGAACTCTCTTTTTTATTTTCAAATTTAATATTTTCATAATCACCTTTTCATTTTTGCTCTTAGAATAGTTCAATGCACCCATCATTTATATCTGGGGGAACAATTCGTTTTCATGATGGAGATAGACACCTTCGAGCGATTTGGAAAAACCTTCCAGTACATTAAGGTGAATATGGACAAAGCCCCGCTGGTTATAATAAAGGGGCCAAAGGGATTCGTCATGTGTGGGTACCTGAATATCGAGGCTGCCGAAAAGCTTGGAGACACGGCTGTAAGAGTTACCGGAGTAACTGATCTGAAGTCAATGCTTGGAAGCAAAGTTTCACAGGTTACATCAAAAGCCAGAAATGAGGGCATAATCGAAGGTCAGGTCGTGGAAGACATCATCAAGTACCTGTAAGTATCTGAAGATGTCGAAACATAAATCAACTACTCCCAGTTTTCGCAACGGGTCCGTTGCTGTTTATATGACGCAACGATTAGCTGGTTGAGAGCATCCTGAGCTACCCAGACTGTTTCCTGGTTTCAGCCTGCTTCAATACTTCCGATGGAGCATCTCTTACGGTCTGGTCAAGCGCGGAGGGTAATAGTTACATCCTATTTCTTGTGTCTTTACAGGTTCCCCTGTTAAGCCTGTTCTAGCCGTGAGTATGTTATGGAACTCCATAGTACAGAACTGTCTGACATGCTTCCCTGGGTTGTTTTTCCCGTTTCCAGAAGCTATTTGTCTTATGGATGTTTCAGTTTAATAGTCCTGACCGGCTTATAATAGAATGCACTTTACCATGTCGATGTTCGCTATCATCTCCCTGCCAGGTCAGAGGTCTTCCCGTTCAAAATGATAAAAAGAATTATTATATCAGACCATATCCTCGTATATGTACGGGACAGTATTTGGCTGGGAGCTTTTCGTTCTCGTTGCAGCGTTAATAGGTATCCTGTATGCTGCAGTGCAAAGCTATCTTCTCCTGAAGATCAAGGTAGATGAGGAAAAGCCTCTTCAGATTTCAAATTACATAAAAGACGGCTCTAACGCCTTTATGAAAAGACAGTACACTGCGATCTTTTCGTTTGCTGTTGTGATTGCGATAGTGATTTTCCTTGCATTTTATGCAGGCGGGCAGCACACAGAATCATGGCAACTGGCTGTTGGATTTCTTGTTGGATCAATAGGATCTGCAGTTGCAGGGTTGATCGGCATGAACATATCCATAAGATCCAATGTCAGATGTGCAATAAGAGCCAAACAGGGTCTTAACCCAGCTCTTAGGGTTGCATTCAGAGGTGGAAGTGTTACTGGTCTCAGCGTCATATCCCTTGCCCTCCTTGGATTGGTTGTATTCTACATGCTTTACAAGAGCCCGGTCCCGATGGTTGGGTATATATTTGGCGCATCACTGGTGAGCCTTTTTGCGAGAGTTGGAGGCGGAATATTCACAAAGGGCGCAGATGTCGGCGCAGACCTTGTTGGTAAGGTAGAGATTGGAATTCCCGAGGATGATCCTAGAAACCCTGCCACAATTGCTGATAATGTGGGCGACAATGTGGGTGACTGTGCCGGTATGGGCGCAGATCTTTTCGAAACGTTCGTAGTCACAGCTCTTGCATCCATGCTTCTTGCTTTCCTGCTTGGAGAGACAATTCCAATAGCAGCTGGAATCGCTATAACCAGTGCAGGAGTCATATTCCCATTGGTTCTTGGAGGAATCGCCATATTGACGACAATAGTGGGGACATTCTTTGTCAGAAAAAGCGAGGGACAGAGAATCATGAGCGCCCTTTATAAGGGTCTTATCGTGACTGTTGTGCTTTCTGAAATTGGATTTTTCATTGCAAACTACTATTTAATGAATGACAACGTAGCAATCTTCATTGATACGCTCATTGGTTCAATCATAATGGTTGTAATGGTCTATGTCACAGAATACTACACATCTGAAAGATACGCACCCGTGGCCAGAATCGCGAAGGCTTCGACGACTGGAACCGGAACAAACATTATCACCGGTCTGGGATACGGGCTTCAGGCTGTGCTTATTCCTGGAGTTGTGATAGCAACAGGCATTGTTCTTTCATATGGTCTGACTGCCTATTACCTGCACAATACAGTATTCGGTCTCTATGGTGTTTCAATTGCAGCGGCCTCAATGCTGTCTGCCACCGGCATAATAATATCGATAGACTCATACGGCCCAATCACTGATAATGCAGGCGGTATAGCCGAAATGTGCGGGTTTGACGAGAAAACGAGAAACGAGGTCACTGATCCGCTGGATGCTGTCGGCAATACAACCAAAGCAGTCACAAAGGGTTATGCGATCGGCAGTGCACTACTTGCTGCACTGACACTTTTCGCCGCATTCAAGATAGATATACAGTCAGTGTTTCCCACTGTTCAGATAGACAACCCCCTCGTTCTGGTTGGACTCCTAATAGGTGCGCTTCTTCCATTCTTCTTCACCTCTTTCCTTATGGATGCGGTGGGGAAGGCAGCGTACAAGATTGTTGAGGAGGTCAGGAGGCAATTTTCTGCCGACAAGGGAATAATGGAAGGCACCTCAAAACCGGATTACGGAAAGGCTGTTGACATTGTCACGAAGGAGGCTTTGCACCAGCTTGCTGCGCCGGCTGTAATAGGCATAGCCACACCGCTTCTGCTTGGATTTGTCCTTGGCCCGCTTGCGGTGGGAGGCCTTTTGCTGGGCGTAATTCTTGGAGGATTTCCACTGGCCATAATGATGACTGTGGGTGGAGGAGCCTGGGATAACGCCAAGAAATACATAGAGCAGGGCAAGTACGGCGGAAAGGGATCTGATGCACACAAAGCGGCTGTTGTTGGAGATACTGTCGGAGACGCAACAAAAGACACAGCTGGTCCAGCAATAAACCCCCTGGTGAAGGTGGTCAACACAATATCAATATTGTTTGTCACCCTGATGCTGAACCACTACGTGATCAGTTCATTAATAGGGTTCTTCTGAACCCGTTGAAAAATTTTATTCATTCTTTACGTAGCATTTTCCTGAAAATGAAATCCTTATTATGAAATCTGAAAATTTTGACATCCTGCTCTGAAGATCAACCAGACTGTTTTCTCCTGATATGAGCAGAATGAATCCTTCTCCGCCACCGCCAAGCAATTTGGCTGCCGCAGCCCCGTTCACGAATGCCTCGCTTATTATCCTGTCCACTCTCTCGTTGGTGACGTTCCTGCCAAGACTTTTCTTCAGGTTCCATCCCCTGTTCACGCCATCAATGAACTTCTCTGTCTCTCCTTCCACCAGATCGGTCCACATCTGGTGAGAAAGATTCTTGAGTTCGTCCATTCTCCTGAGAGTTTCAGAATCCCCCACGCTTGATTTCCTTACCTGATCCTTCAGCACTTCAGAGCTCTCTCTGGTTTTACCGGTATAGAGAAGGAGGGATCTGCTCTCAATCTGATTCACTGTTTTCCAGTTTCCAGCAAAAGTAGTTCTCTCACTTTCACCGGGCGGAAATTCCATGAACTTGAATCCTGAGAATGAAATTGCATATGGATCCTGTTTTCCAAGCACGATCTTCAGTCTGTTCCTTTCCAGATCGTATGCCATACTGGCGATCTGTCTTCTGTCCCATCCATTTCCGTTTACAGCTGAGATCAGGTTCAGAATTGACACCAGCAGGGCACTCGAAGAACCGAGTCCTGATCCGGGCGGCACATCGCTACTGATCAGTACTCTTCCAGTTTTAATACCATATTCCGTGAATACTTCACCAATCTCCTCTACAAACGATGTGTGTTTCTGGTGATCTGAAATCATTGTAAAACTCTGAAGGAAATCCCTTGAAGAAAGCTCCAGCGGCTTTCCGTCATCTTTGTACTTTACCGTAACTCCCCTGTCAATTGTAGTGTTCAGCACTGATCCGCCATATTTTTCAACGTAAGGCGGAATGTCTGTGCCGCCTCCGGCAAAGCTCACCCTCAGTGGAGCAAAGGATACGAAATCCCACATTTCAATACATCTAAGGAATAGATATGCGCATATAATAGTTGAGAGGTTTCTGAAAATGAAGAGGGCCTGGGCATACATTGCGAGAATAGAAGACGAGAATTAATTCTCTCTATGGTGCATTTTCTCAATCCAGCAAACAGGTTAGCTATGGTCAGAGTTCATGTGGTTGAAAATATCTCGTGCACTGTAACGTAATTATCGGTTATGGCCTCCCTGGGCAAGGTCGACTGCCTGTGGGCACTCCTGAATTCATCGCTCTCTGCCCACTTATTGAAATTCTCAATGGAATCCCAGTATGTCAGGACTATATATTTATCCCCCCTTATTGGCCTGAGAACCTCGTTTTTAATGAATCCGTCCATGTGTTCGACTAGATGTGCCCTACTTATGAAAGTATCCTCGAACGCTTTTCTGTATTCATCCTTCACCCCAATGTGATTCATCACCACTATCATATTGCATTATCCATCCGAAGTATCGGTTATTGCAACTGGATTCTAGGTATAAACATTATGATCCCACAAACCAACTGGCTTCCTTAAACACTGGATCTCGTCTGGATTGCCTCAGTAGAAGTTCGCGCTTCTTTTTATATATTCTGATTGAACCTCTGCACAAAATTAAATATGCGATACCGTAATTGGAAATTATGAAGATGTTCATAGATGGAGAATGGGTGGACTCGTCCAGTGGATCTGTTTTAACCAAGATCAACCCAAGCACGGGAACTGTTATGGAAGATTTCCCTGCCGGAACGAAGGATGATGTATCGAGGGCGATAGACGCAGCCGAATCCTCCTTTGAACCGTGGCAGAGATTTGGATCAAGGGAGAGATCAAAATTGCTGTTGAAGGCAGCAGATATGATGGAAAGGTACAGGACCGAACTGGAGCATCTTCTGATGAGCGAAAATGGCAAGATTGCCATTCAGGCGAGAGAGGAGGTTGAGGGAGCCCTAGATCAGATAAGATATTATGCAGGTTTTGAAAGAAAAATCACCGGTGATGTGGTTGAGGGTGATACATCTGATAGAAGAATATTCCAGTACAAGGTTCCATATGGCGTTGTTGTGGCGCTTACCCCCTGGAACTTCCCGGTAGGGATGGTCGCCCGAAAACTTGCTCCTGCTTTACTCACCGGCAATACGGTGGTTCTCAAGCCAAGCTCGGACACACCTCTCACTGCCGCATGGATAGTGCGGGCATTCGCGGATGCTGGTATTCCTGATGGTGTTTTAAATCTTGTAACCGGGAAGGGAAGTGAAATAGGCGATTTTATTGTTTCTCACAAAAAGGTGTCCCTGGTGACCATGACCGGATCAACAGCCACCGGACAGAGAATAATGAATAATGCTTCGTCCAATATGGCGAAGCTCATTCTTGAACTTGGCGGCAAAGCGCCCTACATGGTGTGGAAGGACGCAAACATAGAGAACGCTGTCCGGAACCTCATATGGGCGAAATACTGGAATGGGGGCCAGTCATGCATAGCAGCAGAGAGACTGTATGTGCATGAGGATATCTATGAGCCTTTCATGGCAAGGTTTATGGAGGTTGTGAAGAGGCTTAAGGTTGGTGATCCAATGGACGCCGACATAGGCCCGCTGATCAATAATGCGGCTCTTGAATCTGCAGAAAAGTTTGTGAAAGATGCTGTGGATGCCGGCTCAAAACTGGTGTTTGGCGGCAGGAAAGTTCGTGTGGCCGGGAGTTTCGGAAAAGGATTTTATTTCAGGCCCACCGTTATGGAGAACATTGATCAGGAATCAGAACTCTTCCAGGAGGAGATATTCGGACCGATCATTGGTGTGAAGAAGGTTTCCAGTTTCGACGAGATGATGGAACTCGCAAACGATTCAAAGTATGGACTTGCATCCTACCTTTTCACCGAGGATCAGAAGATTATATTCCAGGCGGCTGAAAGAATAAGGTTTGGAGAACTGTATGTCAACATGCCCGGACCTGAATCAAGCCAGGGGTACCATACAGGTTTCAGGATGACAGGACAGGCTGGTGAGGGTAGCCGCTACGGTATCGAGGAATATGTCAAACTGAAAAATGTTTACGTTGACTTCTCGGGGAAGACCGTGACATTCAGGTCATTCAGGCGGGATCTCTTCTGATCTGCTGTTTGACACTATAACTCCGGTGCCAGGATCTATCATTATCTCCTCGTTATCCTTCAGATCCCTGACAAACCTTGCAGACTGCACGACTGTTATTCCGGTCTTGGATATGGCCTCGATGTCGTCCGCAAGTATCCTTTCCATGACAATTATGGCCTTGGTTCCCTTCCTTCCAAGCAGGTCCCTGGAAAACTTTCCTGATACTGTTATCTCCCCCGTACCGTCTGTCCTGTACTTGCCTGTTACCTTCCTTCCTGTCGCATAACCCCTTCCCACATAGTCCCCGATTGTGAGCACCCTCATATCAGTAGTTCCTCCAAAGAGGAAATAGGGCGAACCGGAAGTGACAACGACCCTCGACCCGAATTTTATTGTCTTCTCCTGATACACGTAATCCATCACCTGATTAAGGCTCCTTGTTCCCTCAAAATCCCTGGGCATCATTATTGGTTCCACTCCCTTCAGGAGGCTAAGTTTCCTTGCAAGTGGCCTGTCCATGACAGCGGAATAGATTGTGCAGTGTGGCCTGACCGCCGATATCATCCTCGCCGTTGATCCAGTTTTGGTGAAAACAAGAATTCCGTCAGCGGCAATGCTTTCCGAGACCATCTTAGCAGCTCTTGCTATGGAAAATGCTACGTTGTTTCCAAGGAATTCCACAGGTTCTGGAAAGTCCTTCACCTTTGATTCAACATAGCGACCGACTCTGTTCAGGTAGGATGCTGCCTCCACCGGATACTTGCCGATTGCCGTCTCTTCAGAGAGCATCAGTGCGTCAGCGTTGTCCATTATTGCATTGGTTATGTCGGATACCTCTGCCCTTGTTGGAGTTGAGTTGTTCACCATGGACTCAAGCATCTGCGTTGCCACAATTGTGGGAACTCCGAATTTATGACTTTCCACTATGATATTCTTCTGAGCCATTGTAACCTCTTCCAGCGGCAGTTCCACGCCCAGATCTCCCCTTGCGACCATTATCCAGTCCGAAACCCTTGCGATGCCGCTTATGTTTTGCAGTCCTGACTTTGTCTCTATCTTTGATACTATGTGTGCACTGCTCTTTTCTCCAAGGAGTGTTCTTCTGAGATCAATGACATTTTCCTTCTTCTGGACAAATGAGAGGGCGAAGAAATCCACGTCAGCGGATATGCTTTCGTCTATGAAGTTCCGGTCCCTTTCAGTTATAACTCCGAGATCGAGAATCTTACCCGGAACGTTAATCCTGCTTCTATCCCTGATTGTGGCTGAATTCATGGCCTTTGCGGTGGTTTTGCCGCCGGTCGATGAAACAACCGACATCCTCACTCTTCCATCGCTTAAAAGTATGTCGTCCCCCTTTGAGAGTCCACTCATCACATCGGGATAATTCACCTCAATGTCACATGAGCTGGAACCAATGGTGTATGCTTTTCCCTGTTCAATTATCTTCTGCCCGCCCTGGAATTCTCCTGTCCTCAGCTCCGGACCCTTCAGATCCACAAGCACAGACATGAAGCTTTTTTCCTGTGTATTGATTTTTGAAAGGATCTCCGAGATCTTCTTGATGTAACCCGGATCTATGTGTGCAGTATTGATCCTCAGAGTGGATACTCCATTGCGAAGTAATTTCAATATCACTCCTTCAGTATCGCTCGCTGGCCCCACTGTTGCTACTATTTTAGCTCCATTCATGATTTCACCGTATTTTCCTGCCGATGAACCCAGCAAAAACGTCTGAAACGTTATTTCCGGTTGCACCGCTAATCATTGCCATGTTCTTAATCTTTAGAAGCGTGCCTGTGTCATTGTTCCTGAGATATTCGGTTACCTGATCCGGATCCAGCCTTCCAAAGGTGTTGCTGCACACTATTCCGCCCATTGCTTCGCTGCTTCCGTCAATACCATCTGTTCCGGCAGATATGAACGCGTATTCCCTTCCCTTATTTCTCATCTCCATTGCAAATCTCACTGCCAGCTCCTGGTTCCTGCCGCCGATTCCTTTTCCTTTTACATTTACCGTGGTTTCGCCACCTCCCACAAACCAGGTATCTCTTCCGTACAGACATGATAGTCTTTCCATGGAATCAGACAGTCCGGACGCCACGGCCTGCACATCTCCGCCCAGTCCGGAACCAAGATCAAGAACTCTTTGGTTACCCTTTCGAAGCGATGCTGTGATCACCCTTACGAAGTCATGATTTTTCAGGACTATTTTTGTCGTTATATGCCTGAACTTATTTTTCTCAGGAAAGGTATAGTCGAATTTATCCCTTATTTCCTTTATTCTTGAATCCCTGTCAAGATCGTACTTTTGCAGGATGGAATCAATCTCTTCTCTTGTTATATGAGTGAATGTGACCGGTCCCGATCCGATGAAGGACGGATCGTCTCCAGGCACGTCTGATATGATGTAGACCAGCACTTTTGCAGGCCATAGACGTGCTGCAAGCTTCCCGCCCTTGACGGAGGACATAACCTGCCTCATCCTGTTGAGGTCCATGATATCTGATCCACGGTCCATCATGGTGGATGTCACATAACTGATCGAATCAACGTCGATACCGCCCGCAGGTATCTCGAAGAGCGACGAGGACCCACCGGAGATCAGAACTATCACATTGTCGTTCTCCTGAAATTTTCCTATTCCCCCGATTATGGAACGGGAGGCTTTGATTGTCCTTTCATCTGGTACGGGATGTGGTGCCCTCAACACTTTCAACTCCCTTACACTGCCCTTGATTTCCAGGTTTTCCGGAACTATCACTGAACTGGATTCTGCCCTGTCACCAAGATTTTTGGAAAGACCGAGAAACATGCCAAAAGAGGCTTTGCCGAAGCCAATCACGAGGGTTCTTCCCGTGCCAAGCTTTGATTGAATGCCCATGGTTGCTTTCTCCATCACCTTTTCCGGCGTCAGCCTGTTCATGGACAGTTCAAGTGAGTCCAGCAGCCGAAAACCATGGACATCTGTGTCTATGTCCTCGTAGTTTTTTATGATGTGCAACGTGGTCGCATTCCCCAATTTACTGAAACTTCGGTGCCTTTGAGAAGGTGTTAGATACAACCCATGGGGGTTCTGTAGGATCGAATGGCTCCATGCCATCCACCGCCTGACTCTCGATCAGTTTCTCATCTACCTCGGCACCAATACCTGGTTTTCCGTCTAGTAGCAGATAACCGCTGTCAAACCTGTATCCGGATCTCACAACCCCTTTCTTCCAGTCAGGCCAGAATTGCTCAAAACTCTCCTGGATCAGAAAATTCCTTATGGAATAGTCAACATTAAGCGTGGCTGCTGTCTGAATGGGCCCGAATGCGTTGTGATAAGCAACAGCCACACCAAATGAATCGGCAATCGCAGCAATCTTCTTCGCTTCAAGTATTCCAAGCGAATTTGTAAGGTCTGGCTGGATTACGTCGACACTTCCACTACTTATGACCCTTGCGAAATCCGTCTTGTTAAGAAGACGTTCACCCAGGGCCACAGGCACCCTTATGTGTCGCCTGAGTTCCGGCAGAACATGTTCGAATTCCGGGTGAAGCGGCTCCTCTATGAAGAAAACGCCATATTTCTCCATGGCAACGCCCAGGTCTATGGCCGCTCTCTGGGAAAACCTGCCATGGCATTCAATGAGCAGATCCATCCTGTCACCAAACTCGTTTCTGAGAGCAGAAACTATTGCTTCAGCATTCTTGAGACCCTGAAGGGGCATCTGGTCGTAGTTGGATCCGAACGGATCGAACTTCAGTGCCGTAAATCCCATGGACTGTGCTTTCTTTGCAGCTTTTACAAAATCATCAGGCGTGATGCAGTCTGAGTACCAGCCGTTTGCATATGCTCTTATCTTTTCCCTCATCTTCCCGCCTATGAGATTGTATACTGGAGCACCTAACTGTTTTCCAATAAGATCCCAGCTTGCAATCTCGAATGCGCTCAATGCCGCGGTATCCTGCATGGACTTTGTGAGATAGAATGAATTTCTGTAAAAATCATTAATATTCTTCTCAATGTTGAAGAAATCTGCATCCTGGAAAATTCTTGCCACCTCCCTCATGCTCTCCTTCACGGAAAGCGTCATGAACGTTGTGGGTGCTTCCCCGTAACCTACCAGACCATCGCTGCTGGTCAGTCTGACCAGTAAAATTGTGGAGCTCCATGGTGATGAGCTTTCCTTTCCCTTATCCCCAAGTTCCAGTATCTCTATCTTCTTTATTTTTGAATTCATGATTTAAAAGGTCTTAATGGTATATTACTTTTGCAGATGCCGTTTGCACGAAATTTCAATCAGATTATTCCGGCTCTGCATAAGGCTGACTGCCATCTCGTGGGTATATTCGGCAAAGTAATTATTTCCAGAAGTCCTGTGTAAAACATGATCAATCAGGATCTTTCAGGAATGTTTGATGAGATGGCTGACATGGAGGAGCTTGAAGGAAACCGCTGGCAGTCCCTTGCATACAGGAAAGTTTCTGCTTCAATACAGGCTCTTGGGGAAGATATCACAGATATCTACAGGAGAGGAAAACTTCGTGAGATTGACGGGGTGGGTGACGCAATAGAGAAGAAAATCATTCAGTTCATAGAACAGGGAAGGATCGACAAGTATGATGATCTCAAGAAGAAATATCCTGTAGATTTCCAGACCCTGAAGAAAATTCAGGGACTCGGACCCAAAAAGATATTTGTACTGTATTCAAACCTTGGCGTTCGGAATGTTGAAGACCTGATCAAGGTGATTGAGGAGGGAAAGATTTCCGGCCTTCCTGGCTTCGGCAGTAAGAGTGAGTCCAATCTTCAGAAGTCTGTGAAAACCTACCTTCTTTCCGGATCGAGAAGACTCTTCCTCGCTGATGTCTATGATTATGTGTTTGAAATGAGAAGGAAGCTTCTTGACTCTGGGCTTTTCACCACCGTGGAGATCGTCGGATCCTGCAGAAGAATGCGAGAAACTGTTGGTGACATTGACATTCTTGCAGTCTCGGACAGACCGTCTGAATCAATGGATCTTTTTTCTGGACTGTCTGAGGTGGATGCGGTGATAAACAGGGGACCGTCTAAAATGACTGCTGTGCTCAAAATCGGGCTGAACTGTGACTTCAGGCTTTTTCCGAAGGAGTCCATTGGCGCTGCCATGCAGTATTTCACCGGGAGCAAGAGCCACAACATCAGGCTCAGGGATATCGCCATAAGCAAGGGTATGAAACTGAATGAGTACGGGCTTTTCACTGGCGATAAACAGATTGCGGGTTTCGATGAACCTTCTGTGTACAATGGTCTTGGGATGAGCTGGATTGAGCCTGAGCTCAGGGAAAACATGGGTGAAATTGAGGCCGCAATATCCCATAATCTGCCAAAACTCATCGCATACGAAGATCTCAGGGGAGATCTTCACTGCCACCTTGCTGAGTCCGCGGGGAAAACCACTCTTGATGATCTTGTGAAAGCTGCGATCCACAACAAACTTGAGTACATCGCGGTAGTGATAGACCCTGGGACAGGAGATGCCGGTGCTGAGGAGAGAAAGCGGGCCATATCCAACCTTCTGGAAAGAGCCAGAAAGATCAATGATTCCGGCAGCTTTAAAATCATAACTGGAATAGAAACAGAAATAAAACGGGACGGAAAACCTGAGGACGATTCTGATATCCTGAAAGAAGTAGATCTCGTCCTTGGATTCATCCATGACGGGATAAGCCATGATGCTGGCGAAAATACCAGGAGATTGCTGAGCGGGATCGAATCCGGCATGATAACTGGAATAGCCCATCCTACAGGAAGAATCATAGGGAAACAGGATGGATTCCCGATGGATATGGACAGGATATTCCAGTCCTGCAGTGATAATGGGGTATTTCTGGAAATAAGCGGATTCCCTGAAAGATCGGATCTGCCTTTTGATCTGGTCAGGAGAGCGAGGGACTACAGGGCGAGATTCATGCTGGGAAGCGACTCAAAAGACACTGACGATCTGCGCTACCTCAGGTTTGCCACTGCCATCGCCAGGCGTGGCTGGCTCGAGAAGGAGATGATCATCAACAGTTACCCTTATTCAAGAGTATTACGTGAAATCCCAAGAAGCGGACGCCAGGTCTGCTGATCGACTTTCTCCAGTCTTCTGAACTGTAAATGCTTATCTACAATCGTGAACTGCTTATTCATGAAGCCACAGATTATAACGCCCATGATGACTCCTTTCAACGAAAGGGGAGAGATTGACTACCCGCTCACGGAAAAACTTCTTGACAGACTTGAAGAATTTAAGGTAGACGGTATATTCCCGTTGGGTTCAACCGGACTATTTCCCTGGCTGAGTCTTGCGGAAAGAAAGAAGTTTCTTGAGTTCGTCGCCAGTAAAACTCACATCAAGATCTATGCCGGTGTCGGATCGGCCAGTTACAATGAATCACTCGAAATGGCAATGCTTGCTAATGATCTTGGCTGTGATTCCGGCGTTGTGATGCCTCCGTTCTACATTATTCCAGGCATGGATGAAATGAAAAACTACTTTTCCAGCCTCTTTTCCAGGGTACCCATGAAGTTTTACCTTTACAACATACCACAGCTGAGCGGAACGTACATTCCACAGTCCCTCCCAGCTTTGCTGGCCAGTGAGTTCAGCAATGTTGTGGGAATCAAGGACAGTTCTGCCGACATGAGGTATTTTTCCAAGATGGTACAGAACAGGCCTGATCATTTCCTTGTTTTCCAGGGGCAGGACGATCTTCTTCTCCCTTCACTGTCTCTGGGCGGTGACGGCGGTGTATGCGGCATATCCAATATTTCAAAGATTATTCTTTCTGTCAGAGACCGGTTTGCTGACGGATCCATGAAAGATGCGGCTTCTTTGCAGATAAAGGGCGTCGATCCGCTCATGGATTCACTGAATGCTGCCAGATTTCCTTCCGGTTACTATTATGCACTGTACAGGTCATTTGGTGTGAATGGGGGATACAGGATTCCAATGCTTGAACCCTCCACTGAGATAAAGAAGAACATAGATGAAAATATGCTGAAAGCCAAAACATTTCATTGATTGTACGCCTTGGAAGAAACCTGCAAAAGCGGACTTAGTTTTTATCAATGATTCGTTTGCGGCACGGAAAGATAAAATTCCACTGCATTATATGGATTTATGTTGTTTGATGACCTCCATGACTACATAGAATACCTTTCAAAGAAAAACGATCTTGTTGTGATCGAGGACGAGGTTAATCCCGATCTTGAACTCACACATATCCTGAGCGAGGAGGAGAGAATAGGGAAGGGCAGAACCCTATTTTTCAAAAATGTCAAAGGAAGCTCTATTCCCGCAGTTGGAAACATCTTTTCAACCCAGGAGAAAATGGATACCATTCTTGGAGAGAAACCCTACGACATCGGGGAGAGGCTGAGCAACCTTGTCAGGCCTCCAGACAGCAACGAGTCGATGATATCGAGAGGCATAGAACTCTTCAGGGAACTGAGCGGAGTCAGGCCAAAGATATCGGGCGGGATAGGCGGCGGTTACGAGATTCCTGAAAGGGTTGATCTTTCCAGATATCCCATAACCAGAACCTGGCCACAGGATGCAGGAAAGTTCATCACACTGCCCCTTGTTGTAACCAAGGATCCAAAGACAGGTGTGAAAAATGTGGGAATGTACAGGATGCAGGTTTATGATTCCGAGACCACCGGAATGCACTGGCATATCCACAAGGGTGGTTCCCAGCATTTCCTGAGCAACCGCGAGAGAGGTGAAAAAATGGACGTCGCAGTGGTCATAGGGACTGATCCGCTGACAATGTTCTCTGCAGTTGCCCCTCTCCCTGACGGCCTGGATGAGTTCTCATTCCGCGGCATGATCGCGAAGAAGAGGCTCGACCTGGTGAAGGGTCAGACCGTGGATCTGGAATATCCACACAACTTTGAGATAGTACTCGAGGGATACATAGATCCTTCGGAGACCAGGACTGAGGGGCCATTTGGCGATCACACCGGGTATTATTCTCTGGAGGCTGAATTTCCTGTTTTTCACGTGAAGAGGGCCATAGAGAGGAAGAGCAGGGTCTATCCCACCACCATCGTGGGGAAGCTCTGGCACGAGGATGTCATCATAGGCAAGGCTATAGAGAGAATGTTTCTTCCGGTTATCAGGACACAGCTTCCTGAGATAGTTGACATGAACACACTTGAGGAGGGTGTCTTCCACAACATACTGGCAGTTTCAATACACAAAAGGTATCCGGGTCATGCCAGAAAGGTGATGTTTGCAATCTGGGGAATGGGGCAGCTCATGTTTTCCAAGATTGTCGTGGTGGTCGACGACGATATCGACATACACGACAGAAAACAGCTCCTCTGGGCCATGTCAACGCGAATTGATCCTGACAGGGACGTCATAATCATACCTGGAACAGTAACGGACAGCCTTGACCACGCTTCTTCAATCATGAATTACGGATCCAAGATGGGAATAGATGCCACAAAGAAGGGCCCATCAGAAGGTTACCAGAGGGTTTGGCCGGATGTTCTCCAGATGTCTGAGGATGTCGACAGGATGGTCAAGGACAAATGGAGGAGATTTGGTCTTTGAGCAGATTCCGGGATGTTCTGGAATTAATAAAATTTGAGCACACTGTTTTCGATCTTCCATTTGTATGGAGCGGTGCCGTTATAGCATCTGCTGGAAATTATGATATCATCAAGTTCGTGCTGATCACGCTGGCGGCGGTGTTTGCCAGGGCTACTGCAATGACGCTGAACAGGATAATCGGGAGAAAATATGATCTCATAAATCCGAGAAAAAAGGGGTGGCCGCTGGTCACTGGAGCCCTGAAAACATCGACGGCGGTCCAACTGACAATCGTTTTTGCCATCCTCTTTGAGATATCTGCTTTCCTGATAAACCGGTTTGTCCTCTATCTCTCACCCATTGTCCTGATACTGTTTCTTTCGGACCCCCTGCTCAAGAAATATACTCCATGGAGACACTTTTATATGGGCTCGATCATAGGTATTGGTGTTCTGGGTGGATATGTGTCAATTTTACCGGGAATTCCAACTACCCCTGAAATATACATCGTGTTTGTTGCAGCATCTCTGTGGATCTCTGGTTTTGACATCGTCTATACGATTCCGGACAGGGAGACGGATTTAAAAAATGGGCTTAAGACGCTGGTCACCAGATACGGAGTTAAGAAAAGCCTGACAATCTCTCTGGTTGTTCACCTCTTTACTGCACTTGCGTTCATATCCTTAATCTTCTATGTCCATTCGATTGTTTATTATATCGTGCTCGTCGTGATTCTATTTCTCATTCTTATCCAGCATATCACACTGAGGCCGGACGATCCCAAGAGCATAAGGTTCTCGTTTCTGGGAGCGAATTCTTTTATAGGTTTTCTCTTCCTAATTTCTATGATTATGTATTATGTGCACTTAAGCTGATTGATCGGAAGCCTTCGGTATGAATCATTAAACTGACTCGGGAGTCGATGCTGATGGTTGCCGCGAGTAGATCATTTTGGCGGCCATGTTCAATGCCATTATCGCCACCAGTCCAAAGGAGCACAGGGACAACCAGACCTCGGGTCCGTTGTATGCATAGAGGAAAAGAAACACTGACCCAAGGGAAGGTCCCAGGGCCCTCCCTGTTGAATTGACCATCCCCAGAAATCCCATGTAGATACCTGTTTTTCCAGTGGGAGCAATCTTTGAAACCACGGAATTCATGCCTGGACTGGTAAGATTCTCACCGACTGTTATGAGGATCATGTCCAGCACGAGGTCAATCAAAGTGCCGGAAAAGCCGACAAGGACATATCCTATGGAATAGAAGAGAGATCCTACCATCATCACCTTGATATCTGAAACCTTTCTCATGATCCATGACATTGGATATTGCCCCGCAACAACAATGATTCCGTTGACAGCGTAGATGTAACCCAGGCTGGATGCGGGTATTCCTATGGCCTTGTCCGAATAAACCGGGAGAGTCACCGAAAACTGTGACGATAGTACAGTTATCAGAAATGTTCCAATTGAGAAGGCAAATAGATACCTGTCGTAAACAAGGAAACTCACCCTTGTCCTCAGCCTGCCGGATTTTCTTTTCTTCCTGCTGATGTAGAAAAATATGACTATAAACTGCAGAATATTTGTGACTGCCAAAATGATGAATATAATGTACATTCCATAATCATAGACAAAGGCGCCTGTCAGAGGACCAATTGCCCACCCCACATTGGACATTATCCGGTAAATGCTATATGCCATGGTTCTCTCAGATTCGTCGGTGACATCTGACACAAGAGCAGACGCGGCAGGGAACACTATGGCACCTGAAATGGATGAAAAGACGAAGAGTATTTCGATCAGGAATACTGCATAGGAATGGAATATGAAGAATGCCAGCGATCCGTATATGGAGGCTCCTATGACACTTCCGATCAGAAGCATGGTCTTCCTGCCAAGATAGTCTGAGAGCCCTCCGCCAATTATACTAAAAACAATAGAACTTACCGTGGAAAGACTGAACAGCAGACCGACTATATAGATGGGGATTTGCAATTCCACATTCAGGAAAATGGCCAGAAATGGCCAGCTCATGCCGAATCCAATGGATCTGATGATGGATGCGGTTGATACCGCCCATAATTCTCTTTTTCCAAACATCAGGGAATTACGGACTGAAGAGAAATTCATAAGATCTTACCGCCAGACATTTTCATTTGTGATTCTGGCTAAATTCATGCCCAACAATTAACCTTTCTCACTATTTTATTCACGCTCTTGATATTGTATCTGAATTTTTGTTCTGTTCCAAGAGACGCCTTCCGGCAAGAACTGTTATATGCCTTTGCATCAGTGGCAGTAATGAATATCGCTGTCCGTCTATGATGGTGACATCCTCCCCCAACTAATGCAGGGAGCTCCAGCTCGTATATGTTAAAAATGTACCTGAGGAATTGGATTCCTCAGTTTGCTGGTTGTGTGCCCTTTACCCCATCCTTTTCAGTTGCAGATTTGACAAAAGTGTATGTTATTATTATTATTGCTATTATCAGCAGCGCCAATCCGATGGACTCCACGACCCAGGATAGCGTCATAACATACTCCAGGACGCCAAATCCCCCAATTATGGTTCCTGCTATTATGAAGTACGTGATCAGCCTCCTTTCCGTGTTAAATTCCTTGATGTAGTGCATGATCAGGAGTAGTATCCCAGCCATTAAAGGCATAAGGAAAAACGCAAACAGAAGGTGTCCATCCGTGAAAGCCATATCGTACTGGTAGCCGGGCCCACCGTTTGGGGGAACTCCTGGAGATCCAAAACCATAATAGGTTTCGTTAAACTCCATCGCATATCCCACACCGATCATAACAGCCATTGTTGCGATCCATGTCAGCAGCTCAGAAATCTGAACCAGTCGATCCGCCCGATTTCCGGACAGGAGATAATAGAGCCCGATGATCGTGACAAGGGCCCCGATGCCTATTATGCCTGTCTGACTGTCGTCCAACGCAAGCCCGTTCATCCCGCCTGTGCCGGATGTGAATATCGCAGGTATCACGTAAGTTCCAAATGATGAGATAAAGTAAAGGTAGCTCATTGATATTGTTCCAATCACTGCGATGACCAACCCTGCGTTTACGATGTTTCTCTTTACGGATGAGAGTTTTTCATATCCAAAGCTTACAGCTGCCAGACCAACGATTCCGCCCATTACTGCGGGGAGCATCTGGTGTGAGTGTGATGTCACAAGGTTCCCAAGGAATGTCTGCAGACCGCCCCACGCCATGACATCGTTATTCAATACAGGTAACGAAGCATAACCGAACAGGTTACCATATTCGTATATCATACCCATTACAGCTGCAATTCCTGCAGAAACTGTTGTGATCAATATTAGTGAATACGCGCCCCATATATTCTTGAATTTTTGTCTGTCCCTGAAAGGGAGCATCAATAGATAAACGAAGAACATTAACGCAAGTACAAGCATCCAGACATCTCTCAAGGCCTGTAATACATAGTCAGCCGTTTGCGTGCTTGCCGGGTAGAAGAAAACCGTTCCGAGGAGAGTGAGTAACAGAATCGGGTATGTGCTGACGTTAACAGCCTTTCTTTCAAGCATGCCTAAGCCTAGAAGCTCCGATGCGTACAGAATTAGCAAAAACACAAAGGGTATCATTATGGTATGGTAGAAATTAACCATGTCAAGGCTGAAGTCACCCAGGCTGAACCAGCTTACTCCTGGAAGAATAGGTCCTATCACAAGAAAAATGCTTATAAAAGCCAGAACCGCAACAATGTTATACTTCGGGTTCAGGAGGAAGTCCTTCCACTTAGAATTTGAACCACTTTCTGATGTCATTTGAACTCATAGCCTCATATATTCTATTTATTAAAACCCAAACCCTAATATAATAGAATCTAAAGTTATTTATCAACTGATGATTGTTGTAATAAGTGAGATCATACTTGTTCAGTAAGTTCAGGAAATCTATACCGCTTTACTTCAGATACACCAAACCGAAGGTGTGGTCATTACTCGTGTTTGTAGGTGCCGTTGGTGCAATGCTGGCGATTGACCAGTATTCGCTCTCCGACTGGTTACTTGTTTTGCTGACTGTGATTTCATTATCCGCAGGAGCAGCAGGTTCTGAATCTGTCACCAACTTCATAGATCGCGATATAGATGCTAAAATGGCCAGAACCAGAAACAGGCCTCTCGTGACCGGCAGTATTTCACCCATGAACGGCCTTATATTTGGATTATTTCTGATCACACTGTCCGTAATCCTTCTCATATTTTATGGAAAATTTCTGGCAGCATCATTTATTTCTTTTGGAATTGCAGACAATGTAGTTGTTTATAGTTTGCTGCTTAAGAGGAGGACTCCATGGAGCGTGATACTTGGCGGTTTCTCTGGGGGAATTCCTGTGCTTGTTGGATGGTACACAGTCACTTCTTCCTTTTCCATTCTCCCCTGGTTCCTTTTTGCCCTTGTTGTTGTATGGATTCCGGTGCATATCTGGAGCCTTGCCTATCGCTACAGAGATGATTACGAAAATGCTGGTGTGCCAATGCTGCCAGTGGTATATTCTGAGAGAATCTCATCAGCTTGCATTTCTTTTTCTGCGGTTCTTCTGGCTGTGTTTTCAATAATTCCATACTTCCTTGGGGAAAATTCTACCATCTATATCTTCATCGTTGCCGTTCTGTCTGCTCCTTTACTGATTCTCGCTGCATTGTTTGCAAAGAAACATAGCATGGGGAGTTCCTTCAATCTTTTCAAGTATTCCAGCCCTTACCTTACCATAGTGTTCGTCTTATTCATGATCTTGAAATTTGTTTAGACTGCGGGTTTGTATTTTCTCCATAGCCCAATTCCATGACGTCCGATGGTCAGCACCAGTTTTTGGGGATTGCCGCTAGGCGCCATCTTTTAGCACGAGGCTTTTAAGGGAATACAAAAATCCTTCTCCATTCAGATATTACAGAGACTCTGTCAGTCAGCAAACGAATTAGGACCGTCCTCCACCAAGGGGAATAATGAACGAACTGATATTCTCCAGACCAACTGGAGAGGGTATGCGATTATAATTTGACTCACTCTTGCAGTGATATTTGAGGATTCTGGAAATACAAGTCTCTTTTCCAGTTCAAGTGCGTCGTACTTATGATGTTTATTACTCTCGCCATTATAGCTAGCGCTTATATTGGAGATATGCTTCTATTTGGAAAGTTAAGCAGAGTGAACTGGAAGGATAGTGATCAGGATTCCAGAAATGTTGGATTTAAAAAAATAACAATAATTTTTCATTGCAGAGACGGTTCCTGTTCTCCTGGGTATTGTTTTGATGGTGCTGTCGACATCCATCTATATTTCTGACCGTCATCACTCACGTTCAGCACACACATCAATCAGGACTTTATTATTGCCGATCTGGCAGCTGCCAGCCTGGCGACAGGTATTCTGTATGGTGAGGATGATACGTAATTCAGTCCTATCCTGTGGCAGAACTCTATTGTTTCCGGATCGCCTCCCTGTTCGCCGCATATTCCGATCTCAAGGTCGGGTCTTGTCGATCTTCCCTTCTTCACGGCCATCTTCATGAGTTCTCCCACCCCAGCCTGGTCCACAGAAGAGAATGGATCCTGATCCAGAATCCCGTCCTCCACGTACTTGGCAAGGAATTTTCCCTCTGCGTCATCCCTGCTGAATCCGAATGTCATCTGGGTGAGATCGTTCGTTCCGAATGAGAAGAAATCTGCGTATTTTGCTATTGAATCCGCGGTTATGCATGCCCTGGGGATCTCTATCATGGTTCCAAATTTGTATTCTATCTTATCATTACCCATGGCTTCATGCGCTACCTTTTCAAGTCTTTCCCTCAGGATCCTGATCTCATTGGGGTGGCCAACAAGAGGTATCATGATCTCCGGGAATATGTTCTTTCCCTGCTTCTTCACGTTCTTCGCGGCTGTGATTATGGCCCTGGTCTGCATCTCGTAAATCTCGGGGTGCAACAATCCGAGCCTGCATCCCCTGAACCCGAGCATTGGGTTGAATTCCTCAAGTGCCTTGATGGTTCGGAACATTTTTTCCTGATCATCGAGGTCCTTCTTCTGCTGTGGAGTCTTATCACTGATGTTTCTAAGTTCAAGCATCCTGGTCAGGACCTCCTCCTTGTCCGGTAGAAATTCGTGAAGTGGAGGATCGAGCAACCTTATGATTACGGGAAAATTCTCCATGGTGGAGAAAAATTCAGTGAAATCTGATACCTGCATTGGTAGCAGTTTATCAAGGTATTTCTTTCTCTCCTCCTGATCATTGCTCATGATCATTGCCCTCATAATCCCGATTCTTTCGTTGCCCAGGAACATTCTCTCTGTCCTGGCAAGACCTATTCCCTCCGCGCCATTTTCCCTGGCCATTCTTGCCTCTTCCGGGGTGTTTGCGTTTGCCCTGACGCCGAGTTTCCTGAAACCGTCAGCCCACTTGAGCAGTGTTTCATTCTCGACGGTTTTTGCAGAAGATTCTGTTTCCATGTCACCCTTGTAAAACAGGCCCATTGTCCCGTCCAATGTAATTCTGTCACCTTCCCTGAGGATAAGATCTCCAGCTTTCAGGGTCTTGTTTTTCACATCTACTCTTATCTCCTCTGCACCCACAACGGCAGGCTTTCCCATTGCCCTTGCAACAACTGCAGCGTGCGAGGTCATGCCTCCCTTCTGTGTGAGGAACCCTCTGGATACTGACATGCCCCGCACATCGTCGGCAGTGGTTTCAGGCCTCACAAGGATAAGGTCTTTCTTCTGCTTCGACAGCTCAACTGCCCTGTCTGATGAGAATACTATTTCACCGATCGCCGCTCCTGGAGACGCTGCAAGCCCTTTCCCGATTGGTTTTATTGAATCATTGCTCTTGACCTGGGGATAAAGCGTAACGTTGAGGATATCCGGTGTTATCCTTATGATTGCCTCCTTCTTGGTTATTATGCCTTCATTTACCATGTCCACTGCGATCCTGACTGCAGCCCTCGCGGTTCTCTTTCCTGTCCTGGTCTGCAGCATGTAGAGCTTTCCTCGTTCTATGGTGAATTCTATGTCCATCATGTTCTTGTAATGTTTTTCCAGCTTCTCCACGTAGTCAAGCAGGGTTTTGTATGCCTCCGGCATTTCCTTTGCGAGATCCTCTATTGATTTAGGCGTCCTTGATCCAGAAACCACATCTTCGCCCTGTGCGTTTGTGAGATATTCCGCAAAGAGTTTGTGCTCTCCGGTGTTCGGATTTCTTGTGAAGGCGACACCGGTTGCAGAATCGTTGCCCATGTTGCCGAAGACCATTGTGACAATGTTTACAGCGGTTCCCATCTCGTTGGATATGTGATTTATCTCTCTGTATGCCACTGCACGATCCGAGTTCCATGACCTGAATACAGCCTCTATTGCCTGAAGCATCTGGTCCATTGGTTTTTGAGGGAATTCTTTATTGTGTTTCTTGTACACATTCATGAACGAGTTTATGACTTCACGCAGATGGCTTTCACCTAGATCGCTGTCAAATTTCAGTGAATTCTTTCCCTTGACTTCCTCAAGCACTGCCTCGAAGTCCTCCTTTGGGATTTCCAGAACAACGTTCCCAAACATCTGGATCAGCCTTCTATAGGAATCCAGAGCAAATCTCATGTTGCTGGTCTGCTTTGCAAGTCCCTTTAAGGTCATGTCATTTAGACCGACATTGAGTATGGTATCCATCATTCCCGGCATGCTTATTGGTGCACCGGACCTCACAGAGACAAGCAGTGGGTTCTCGGAATCACCGAATTTTTTCCCCGATCGCTTTTCTATTTCCTTAAGAGCATTCATTGCCTGGTCGAGCATTCCTTCGGGAAATCTGGAATTCTTGAGGTAGTCCCTGCAAGCTTCCGTGATTATCGTAAAACCGGGTGGTACGTTCATACCGATATTGCTCATCTCAGCGAGGCCTGCACCCTTGCCTCCGAGAAGATCTGCCATATCTTTGCTGCCTTCTTCATACAGGTATACGTATTTTTTTGTCACTCTTTATTATCCTTACCTATTAAATTTCTTTTTGCACTAAAATTTCTTTCTAAGATTGCCAACCTATGTGATATTTCATCTTAGGAGTCCAAAAATATGCGGGCCCTGGACATTTTAAGTCCTCATTGTATGTTACTTTTCTGATCAACAATGGTCTGTCTGCAACTTCCGCGCCATCGAATTTCGGTACCTACTTGAACGAATGTTTATATATGTGGTACCATATATCATTTTTTATGATTAGAAAACAGCTAGTCCTGTTGGTAGCTTTGGGAATGGTAGTCGCATTTAGCGGTCTGTTCATACCTGCAGTTGCATCCGGAAACTATCAGAGTCCGGTGCTTTCCAGTGCACATGGTGTGACAATGTTCGTGGTTGGTCCTGATAAGATAGGCGGAAGCAGTTCTTCTGCACCCACAACTTATCCAGGATATATCCCGATACAGATCTGGGACGGTTACCAGTACACAAGCAATGGAGCATATAACACAAACTATGGAAGCGGTGAAACCATTGCCGTGATAGATGCATACGGAAGCCCCAGTATAAGTAGCGATGTTAAAACGTTCGACAGTGCATTTGGCCTTCCTGCCATAAATCTGCAGATAGTTCAGCCATTTGGAAAGGTTTCCAGAAATTCTGGATGGGCCCTCGAGACCTCTCTCGATGTTGAATGGGCACATGCAATGGCGCCTGCCGCAAAGATAGTCCTTATTGAGACGCCAAGTGCCTCAAACACATACCTGATCAACGATGCCGTGAACTACGCTTACAACACAACCCATGCGAATATCATATCCATGTCATGGGGAGAGGCACAGAGTGACCTGACCTCTGCCGAACTGGCCCAGTATTCATCCATCTTCTCCTATGTCGCATCGCACGGTGTTATTCCTGTTGCAGCGTCTGGGGATAACGGCGCTTCAGACGGGACCAGTTCCATAACCGTGAACTATCCGTCAACGGATCCCTCTGTTGTATCCGCAGGTGGAACCTCACTGGTTCTTAACAATCCTACATCCACAGGAGCTTCCTATGGATATGAATATGCATGGAACAGTTCCGGCGGAGGCATAAGCACATACTTCCCTGAACCCTCATATCAGTCTTCTGCTGGAATTAGTGTATCCGGAAGGGCTTCGCCAGATGTGTCCTACGATGCGAATCCTAACACAGGTGTGTGGGTTTATGATACGACCACTTACGAAGGATCATCCGGCTGGATCCAGGTTGGCGGTACAAGTGCAGCTGCTCCCCAGTGGTCAGCCATTTTTGCCGACATACAGTCCATAGATGGCACTGCCGCAATAAATGGCGCAAACGTGCACCAGATACTTTACTCCATCTACTCAAGTACTGACTATGGTACCGCGTTCCACGACATAACTGTGGGATACAACGGATACTATTATGCGGGACCTGGCTACGATGAGGTAACAGGTATCGGAAGCCCTGTCGTCTATGAACTGATTTCCCTTACGCCATCTTTTTGATGGCATAAAATTTTTAATTTATCCCGTTTTTTAGAAATATTTTTGCATTATCCTGCACTTCCAGCTTGAAATTATTATGGAAAGACTTATTGCCCATACATCCCTTGGGAATATTTCATATCTTCACCGTAACGGAAGGCTGCCATTGATCTTCCTACATGGACTGGGCGGTACAGGCAACAGCTGGATCAAGCTCAATCGTTATCTTGATTCAAGATTTGAGCTTTTTATGGTTGACCTGCTGGGGCATGGGCGATCTGATAAACCGGACATAGAGTATTCGATCCATAACCAGTGCGAATTCATAACTGAGTTTGTCAATGTTTCAGGCATAAAGCCTTTCGGACTTCTGGGGAATTCCTATGGTGGATGGATAGCAGCAAAACTCGCAACCGGATATGTCCAGTCCCATTACCTCTACCTGGTGGACAGTGCAGGTATAAACCCAACTGTGGGAGAAAGCGGCGCATCTGATGCATTCCTTGACATGCTCATGAAAATCAGCCGGTACAACAGAAGGGAAATCATGAGGAAAATAATCATGAGCAATTCAAGGACCAACGAAAAACTTGATCCGGATGGACTTCACAACCTAAAGGCAAGAACCATCATAATATGGGGAGAAGATGATAACATAATTCCCCTGAAATATGGTATGAAATTTCATGAGATGATCCCGGAAAGCCTCTTCTTCAAGATCGATGGTGCAGGGCATATTCCGCAGGTAACACACCCGGAAAGAGTTTCAGAGATCATTAACAGTACCGCTCTGGAATGAATATATTCCCGGATCCTCACTGGAACGAATTTTTGCCATAGAAGCTATAACCTCAGGATCCACTGCAGCAGTGACTGAAGCCCCCATGCTTCTGTGAACCCTGATCCTGGCACCGTATCCGTCCATAAACGGGATTGAAATGACCGAGTTGCCGTTGAAAGGTTCCGATATGGAATTTATGGATGCCACGCATAGCCTGTTTTCAAGAGATCTTGCCCTTACGTAGAGTTCCCATTCACTGTGAAATGGCTCCCTTATCAGAGAAGGGTTTATGACTATAGAAGCCCCCTTAGAAGATGCGATCTTGCAGAAATACGGGAAATCCAGATCATAGCATACCGGTGCAGCTATTCTTCCGTAGGGTGTGCTGAATGTATATACATTACTTCCCCTGGTGTATTTCTTTTTTTCGTCAAGATAAAGCGAGATCTTGTCCTGCCATCCCAGTATTTTTCCGTCACTTATTACGGGAGCACTGTTATACAACCTGCCGTCTCTCTTTACTGTGAAGCTTCCCGGTACAATAACAGATCCGTGCTTATCTGAAAGATCGCACAACATGGATATTACGCTGGAGTCCTCTTCAATTGCTTCAGTAATCCATTTTTCCGGGAGAGCAAGAATATGCGGAAAAGGACCGGAGAACATCTTAATTCCTTCCTGTTTCAGGAATATTAAGGCTGATTCCACGTTCATTCTCCTCAGTTCGATTCCCTTTATTGTGAATTCAGGCAATTTACCTACCTCAATTTTTGAGCTATAATGCTTAAGAGTTCTGCAGTGATCAGTTCCTTTGAATTCTCCGGTATCTCCCTTGACTCGTTCTCACTGATGGCTATGTAACTGTTCCTGGCGTCCCCAAAGGGACCCTTTCCTGTTCTGTAGGTATTGAAAACTATGAGATCGGGTGTGCTTTCACTGAACCTCTTCCTTACTGTTTCCAGATCCTCTCCTGAAGAAAGCCTGAAGACCACGAGGAATCCTTTGTAATTCCTTCTGATGGCATCTATTATCTTTCCCCTTGGCTTCAGTTTCAGTGAGAGTTCGGAGCTGCTGCTAATCTTCTTCGCAGATCGGTTTGCAACCTCGAAGTCAGACAATGCAGCGGAAACAATCACGGCATCATAGTTATCTGCGAGGAGTTCGCTCATGACCTTTTCCTCAAATTCTGATGTGCTCAAAGCTGCAATGTGTCTTATGTGATCAGGAATTCCCACGGAACAATTCCCCACAATGGTGATATCCGCCCCAAGTCTGTATGAATTTCTGGCGAGCCAGTAGCCAGTGATTCCGCTTGACCTGTTTGTCAGAACCCTGACTGGATCTATCTGCTCCTCACTCCTCCCCGTCACAATCATGATCTTCTTTCCCTTGAGAGCACCTGTTCCTGATGCGCGAAGAATGGAATCCATTATTGTGGCGTTCGACGGTATTTTTGCCTTTGAATTTTCGAGCCTTGGTTCGAGAACGGTAATTCCGGCGTCCCTCAACTTTCTGATATTATCAGCGTTTATCCTGTTCTCAATCATTCCCCTGTGCATCGCAGGCGCAACAACCACCGGGATTCCGTATCCCACTGCGTTCGAGAACAATAATGATGGGACGCTGTCAGCAATGCCTGATGCCAGTTTCCCTATGGTGTTGTATGTGGCAGGTGCGATCAGGAGAACAGTTCTGGTGTTCACATCCTCAAAAAGTGTTATGTGTTCCATTTCTCCTGTGACATGGGTTATTACTGCATTGTCCGTGGCCCATCTGATGATTTCCGGACTCAGTAATCTTTCTGCGTCAGCACTCATACAGGCCACCACTTCTCCCCCTTCACGCCTGATATCTCTTATCAGGTCCGGTATTCTGTATATTGATACACTGCCAGATAAGGCGATGACAACCCTGATCCCCTTGAATGGACCGTCTTTTCGAACTGTGAGGTCGTTCATGTAGTCCTACCTGAAAAGGAACCAGTTTCCAGATCCCTTTGCACATTCTTCGCCATTGCCGTCATATATCACCATCTCGGAATAACCTATTGTCTTCCCGATGCGTACACTTTCCCCGACCGCCTTTACCGGCCCCTTTGCGATAGGCCTGAGGAAGTTAACATCAATGTTGATTGTCACCTGGTTGATCACGTCATCTTTTGTCAGGATGGAAAGACCTCCGACAAGATCGCAAAGGGCCATGATTGCACCGCCGTTCATTATACCGCCTATCCTCATAACCTTCTCCTCAAGCGGCATCTCTATGACAAACCTCCCATTTGAGGCTTCCTTGACATCTATTGTAAAGTTCTTGAGAAAACCATCCATCTTCAGGAGTTTTGTAATCTCTTCCGGACCTATTGTCATGCTATCGTTATGTAATCCCTGTATGAAATCATTTTTGCATAACCGCCAGTTTGCATGTGATTTTTTAAGGCTTTCTCAACACTTATTGCCTTTGTTTGTAGCCTCTGATCTGCTGAAATTGCTTCCCGCAGAAAGATCCTGCACATTACCTTGGCTTGACTCTCTTCACGCTGTCACGTTCCTGGACACCGTAGGTCGGATCGATCATCAGATATCTGTCCATGATGGTTTTTATTTTTTCATCTGCGTCCTTTCCGAGTTCAATTCCCCTCATTTTTGCCTCCGCGTTGAGCCCTCCTATGACTATTGCGTTATCATGGGCAGACATAAAGAGATCATATATTGAATAGTTGAGGCTTGCATACCTGGACATAAGACCCAGCTTCTTCTGAGTGAGATCAAAGTGCTTTCTTACCTCCCTCGTTATGCTGTCTATTATCTCACTGAATCGTTCCGGATGATCGCTTATCTCCCGCTCTTCGTCCTCTGAAAGCTGGAGAATTCCCTTCAGAGCTGCGACATCATTTCTTCTCATCGAAAAGCCTCCTCAGAAGATCTATCAGAATATTTGAGTCCTCCCTGTCAACCTCTATTCTTTTCTTCAGTTTTTCGTTGGAAATAACCGTTTCGTTGAGCGTTTTCAATTCCTTCAGTAGTCTTTCGTTCGCCGTGCGGTAATACCTGAGCTCCCGTTCAAGTTTGTCCATCAGATCAGATACGTCATCCGCACTCATAACGCCCTGAACCTCTTGAGGGAAACTTCGTATATTTCCCCAGATGATCCCAGCAGGTTCAATGCCTCATCCAGCGTGGACTGATCTATGTCCTTCTCCTTCATGGAGTTTAGAATGTTCTCGTAAAGGCAACCCTTCCCGTCCTTATCGTTGTTCCTTATGAAATCAAGGATCATGGATTTTTTCTCCTCCACTTCCTGGTCCCTTGATGATGAGGTCAGGCTGTTCCTGAGGTTTTCGATGAACTGCTGGTAATTGTAACCCGGGTAGTGTTTCACAGCCCTCAGAGCACATTCAGACTCCTCATCAGAGTACCCAAGCTTTGTGAGATTTGAAGTATCGGCGCTCTCGAGTTTAGAGGCTTCTCTGATTGCAAGAACTTTCCGCTGTGCGATATAAACGGCCCTTGAATTCCAGTAATCCATGCTACCATCCTCAACCTTCAGTGCCAGCTCCGGGTTTACATTGTAGAATATTCGCTGATCCTCAGTCTTGAATGTGTTCAGGCGCCCAACCACAAGGAGCCTGTCACCCTTCTCAAACTGATCTGGCAGAACCCTCCTGTCTTCTGGAAAGGTGTCCTTAAAAATTGACAGATAAAACGAACCCGTGAAGTCATTGATGACAACCTTTGTTATATTCTCCTCGTCGGATATTGAATTAACGGTGCCGACAAAAAGTATTCTCTTGACCCGGGTGCCAAGTGGAGTGATTATGAATGGTTTTACCCTGGTATCGGAGCTGTTGTCCTCCTCTATATTGGAATCTCTAAGTTCCCTGGACGTAATCCACTTTGAGGCTTCTCTCTTCCTTGTTTCCATGCTTATCTAGACCTCCTCAAGATATTTTCTGGAAAGACTCGCTATTTCATTCTCCCCCAGAGGTTTCATTTCGGATATTCTCAGGGTCATTCCGTTCTGGCTGTTTACTACCTCTCCCTTTGCAGTTATGAGTTTTCCAAGGATCTCCTTCTTTATTTCCGTCATCCCATTATCTTCTGATGAAATCCTTTCCAGTTCAGATTCGTTCCATTCGTTCCTATAGGAAACCAGGGCAGACTTCCCACAAGTGCCCTGTACGTACCCCGTTCCGTCTTCCACGGTAAAATAGAGAAAATAATCCCTGTATACTGGAGCATCCGGATGATCCGGACACTTTCCGTTCTCTGCGGTCTTCCTGCACTCCTGGCATCTGAACACGGCACCACCCTTATCCCCCACGTTCACAATGAACCCGTTGATGAATATTCCAGATATTGGGGACTTGAGTTCATGAATGTCGTAATAAACAGGCCCGGGTGTCAGGTCTATCTTTATTTTCTGGATTCCTGTTTTGTCATTGACCGATACGCGCAACCTGTTGTTATATTCACTGACCTTTGCTCCCGTGAATCTGTAACCTGTGTTCTCCTCGAGCTTCACGTCGAAGGAGTTGATTCTTATGTTTCCGGTTTCATCCTCCAGAAGACCATAATAAAGAGTTCCAGACTTTTCCCTCCCTGTGTATGATCTTTCCTTGACGTCTCTCACTATTCCTTCAACGGCGATATAGGGGTCCCTCACGGAGATGTTTCTTATCTTCAGCAGCGGGTAGGTCCTCCTGACTTCCATCTCTTCACCCGGCCTGAGGATCACCTGGGTTCTTGCGTCTATGTAAAGTCTCAATCTGTCGTTGTAGAGTTTCACGGAGCAGTTTTTGAGTTCAAGAACATCGTTTGCCCTTACAGATGATGTCATTGTCCATGCTGTGAAAGGAATTGTACCGGAGGTGTCCCCTATTATCCCGTAGTAATAAGTCGTCGGTCCTCTCTGTGTATTGGCTTCTTTCTGGTTTATTGATATAACCTTGGCAATGAGATCAATGTTTGAGGAATCCGGCTTCAAATCTGCGATCTTAAAAAGCATTTGTTCATGCCTCCCGACTGGATAGAAAGATTGTAACAAAACCTTCTGTATCTATACAACATATTTTTTCAATAACTGACATATCATTTCCTTAAGCAAACTTTGAATATATTACTTTCCGGGATATTGCCCTTTTATATCCGCAGTGCCTTTTTCAGGATCGGTATGCCGTCAACAGGTGCGGATTCTGCATTTCCTTCGGATGTGTGATAGTTACAGCCAAATGGTTGAAATTTCCAGATATTCGCTTTTTAGATAACGAACAACGGGGCTCCCTTACTAATTGATTATATTCACGATAGCCATTTCCTCTTGGCTCATTCACCAATGGCAAAATCCAGTGTAAAATTTGCGGGAACGATCCTGATTCTTTCGAGGATAGTGTACGCTGCAAACTGGTATAATCTTTCACCCGCTATTACCCGTATCGAGGCAACGTTTGGAATACCCCTGCCTGCAACGGTCTATGTATTCACATTTTTCCTAATCGGTGCCGGTGTTTTTCAGGTCCCCGCAGGCATAATATCATCTCGCATTGGGGCAAAGACCACTGCTTTTCTGGGTATTCTGGTGATGGGAATTTCGGATCTCGTGGCCCCGTTTTCATTCAACTACTATATGCTGCTGGCATTACGCGCTGCCAATGGAGTCGGTGCTGCGCTCTTCTTCTCCACCGCCATGGCTGTGCTGAGCCAGCTGTACCATGAAAAAGTCACTGAAATTGTTACCCTTTACAACGCGGCTTTCAACGTTGGAGGAGGAATCGGCATCATCGGGTTCGCATTCATTGTATCGTCATATTCCTGGCAGGCCGACGAACTTATCATGGGCGTTATAACTATAGTTTTTGCAATCCTGATACTCATCGCCGTTCCGGAATCCGAAAAATACACGTCCATGTCCGTGCCCGATATAACTACAAGAATACGGAACAGAAGCACATGGGCCATAGCGATTGCCTTTTCCGGATTCTGGGCTGCATCTTACCTTCTCCCTGAATATCTCAAGAATTATTCCATTTCAATAGGATTCAGCCCATTTGCCTCGGCTGTACTGGGTGCAACAATACTTCTTATTGGCGTTCTGGGGATACAGTTTGTCAGGGCGTTCAGACTTAGGAACCTGATCAGATCTGCTTCATACATGACTGTTCTCGTGGGCGCCTTCATAGTGGCCGTTCCCTATTTAGGTTACATAGGTACATGGTCAGCCACTGTAATCCTCGGGATACTCTTTGTGGTGGTCTCATCGCTTGAGTATTCTGCGGTGATTGCCAGAGAAAAGACTCTCAGATACAGGGCGCTCAGTCTTGGACTCTTCAATTCCATACAGATTTCCATAGGATCGCTTATCTCAGTCGTATTCTCATATACACTGATCTACGGATACACCCTTTCCTTTGGCATACTGGGCATCCTGGTTCTTCTTCTCCTTCCGGTTGTCATCCTGTCGGTGTCCAGGGTGCAGAGACAGACTTCCGGTGCGGTATATGATACATGAACCGGGGCCCCTTGTTGCTGACAAACCCTATATTCCCAATTTTTCCAGTACCGTTTCAGGCGGTACGTATGATTTGATTTCGATCACATCCGCTGATATCTCAGGTCTGTTGAGGTTAAATCTGTTGAGCCATACAGCCCTTAATCCGGAATTCATTGCTCCAACGATATCGTATTCCCAGGAATCGCCAATCATGACAGATTCCTCCGGGCTGGTTCCGATCCTGTTCATGGAAAGACCGAATATCCTTGGATCAGGTTTTGAATACCCAACCTCGCCCGAACAGACCAGAATATCGACATAATCTTCAATCCCGCATTTCTTCAGCTTTTTTTTCTGGCCCTCCAATGGATTGTTTGTTATAACACCCACGGAAATACCGCTTGCTTTTATTTTCTTTAAAAGGTCCCCCGCACCAGTTACCTGAGAGATGCTGTTGTCATAATTTTCTGAATAAGTCCTCATGACATTTTCCATTTCCCGTTCGTTCAGATCTGTGCCGTAGTCCCTGAAGATCAGTCTGAGTCTCTCCCTCCTCATGCGCATGATTACAGAGGAATCCCGGATCACCGCTGTCGGCAGCAGTTCGTACCAGTACTTCGTCCATAATGAATCCAGATCCTCAATGGATGCGTCCGAAAGTTCGCTGAACTTCCTTTTCACTGCGAGAAATGCTGTGTGCCTGGAATTGGTATAGTCAAAAAGGGTGTCGTCAAGGTCGAAAAAAATTACTTTCGTTCCGGACATTTTCATCGGGTGTATTACGCAGAAAAATTTAAAATGTGGTAAATTCAGGGCTTTAGGCCGTAAATTCGTGCCCGTTCATCGGAAGCATCACGTCATAACCATCCAGGTCATGCAGCAGTTCTTCCCTCTTTTCACCGTGGCACAGTATGACTTTCTGCGGGTCAACATCCTTTATGAACCTTATGAGATCGTCATGCCCTGCATGTGCAGAAAGATCAAAGAAGTCGACCTTCATCTGGGGTTTCACGCTGACACCTGCAATTTTCATGGTACCATTCTCGAGAAGTGATCTTCCGTTGGTGTTTTCAACCTGGTAACCGGTCAGAAATATTGCACTCTTTGTATCGTTCTGAAGCTTGTCTATATATCCCAGAACCGGTCCTCCGTCCAGCATTCCTGAAGTGGTTATTATGATGTCACTGTCAAGTGCCCTTTCCCTCATCCTCCATCCCTTGATCTTCCTTGTCTTCTTGATGTTCTTGAGGAATTCGCTGTTCGACCTCAGAAATCCGTTTGTGTGCATGTAGATGTCCGTTATGCTGTTTCCCATTCCATCAACGCTGATGTCATAACCGGTATCGGCAAGTATCATTGCGAGTTCCTGCGTTCTCCCAACAGCAAAAGTCGGGAGTATTACCTTTCCGCCATCGTCCACCACTTCAGCTATTCTCGATTTCAGTCTTGAGATTACCTGGCCCCTTTCCTCATGGTTCTTGCCTGCATAGGTGCTTTCAATCACCAGTATGTCGGCCTTTGTAGGTTTTGCACCGTTCAGGAGCATTGTATCTCTTGTATATATATCACCAGTGACCATGACGCTCTGGGAATTCTCAAATTTCCACATTGTTGAACCGGGGATATGCCCGGCAGATTGCGGAGTGACCCTGAAGTCCCCCAGATCAAACTGTTCTCCATAAACCGCTTCATTGAAGTGGTCGTAGAGCATCGACACATCATCGGAGTTGAACATCTGCGGATAACCTTCCAGCCCTGCAATCTTAAGCGAATCCAGAAGGAGCGGCTTGATGCTGTTTGCTGTCAGTATCGTAGAGTAAAACTTCGCGTCAAGAGAATGGTAATACATTGGCAGGCCACCGCAGTGGTCAAGGTGAGCATGCGTAAGGAAAAGTCCGTCCACCTTTTCAGGTGGCATTGGATATTTCGGTGGCTTGTCTGGCACCACTCCATAATCTACCATTACCGAGCTGTTCTTTTCTTCTATTTTCACGGCGAGCCTTCCTACTTCTTCGGCCCCGCCCAAAAATTTTATTTTCATTTATTTACCTCATGCTTTAGCGTTTTCCAGACGATACTTGCAGCTGCACTTCCTTTCTCTGGCAACTTCCGGGATGATTTCATAAAGCAGTTTCGAGACTTTTTCCTCGTTCTCCTTCATTATCTTCATCACTTCGGATGCATCGACGGGTGTGTCAGCCCAGACATCAAAATCGGTTATGGTTGCAATGGTTGAATAGCACATGGCTTTTTCCAGCGCAAGGTTAATCTCCGGTACAAGGGTCATGCCGATGATATCGGCATAATTCCTGAACATCTTTGATTCTGCCCTGGTCGAAAACCTTGGACCTTCAATACATACATAAGTTCCAGCCTGATGGACCCTGAAGCCAAGACTTTTTGCCTTGTTATAAGATATTTCATTGATCTCGGGACAGAAAGGATCTGCTGCAGAAATATGATAGACTTCTGGTCCGTCATAAAAAGTGAGATCTCTTCTCCTTGTGAAATCAATGAACTGATCCGGCATAACTATGTCTCCTGGCTTGTAAGACTCCTTCAGAGATCCTACTGCGTTGAGGGTAATTACTCTTTCAACACCCAAACTTTCGAGGGCCCAAATATTAGCCCTGTAATTCACCATATGCGGAGGATACTGGTGTTTCTTTCCATGTCTTGGAATGAAAACAACCTCTTTCCCGTGGATGCTTCCCACCTGAGGATTCTCAGAGGGTTTCCCGAAAGGTGTCTTTACCTCAACTGATTTGCCATCCTGCAGCAGGTCATATAAGCCACTGCCACCAATAATTCCTATCTTTGCCATTTTTTGTATCACTTTGGAAATTTCACGTTTAAAACTAAACCTTAATTGGTTGATGTTATTTAAAGAGATTGTAGTGTCAAAGCCTTGCGGATTTTCCATGTATATTCTTGCTCAGAACACGTTTTTGACTGCGTTTGTGGACATCAGCCCTCTTATGTGCAGGGATCAGAGTTTATCTGTTTAGGCAAAAATTTAAATCAAATGCCATTTTTTGCGAAATACGGGTTGGCAACGTTTAGAGCCTAAGGCCCCCGGGAATACAATGATAATATCGGATATTGTAGTTCATCGCCCAGAATAATAGAGGGGGAAGGGTAACGCTGAACCAGGATACCGGGAAAATGAGCAGAAATTTTAAGCTGATTATGGCAGATGTGGGTATATCAACGTTCTCGACCTCTATATTCACTGTCCTGATTCTGTGGATTGCCATTGTTTATACAGGATCTGCTGTTGTGACCGGGTTCACAAGCGCATTTCTCACCCTTCCTCTTCTGTTCAGTTTTATTGTCGGTGCTGCAATTGACAGAACACCAAGAAAAAAGCTGTATGCAGTTTCATCGCCAATCATGAAATCACTGGCAGCACTTTTCCTTATTCCAGTACTGTTCATTCATTCCATCAGTGAAGAGGTAATACTTCTGTTTCTTTCTGCCATCATCTTCGGAATCTCGAAGGATATACTTGTCCCGATCAGGGCCATATGGGCGCAGAGATTCATGAAAAGGCAGGTCTATCTCAAGGGAATGTCAGTGGCCAGCATAGTTTCCAGAACGGCGGGGCTTTCAGGCTTCATTGTATCGGCCGCAATTGTGCTTTACGACGTTCGTCTTGCCATTGTCATCATCATAATTCTTTATCTTTTGTCAATCCTGCCCATATTGCTGATTACGGATGTCAGGGAAATAAGGGTAAAGACAGAGAAGTTCAGTAAGGTCCTGAAGGACGGTTTCGCCTACATACGCAGCAACATCATTATTTTGAGTATAGTAGCGGTTTCTGCAGTCTCGTCTTTATTCTGGGGCATGACCGATGCTGCTTCTGCTGTCATGACTGATCAGGTCTTCGAGTTGAATTCTTCCTACCTAAGTTTCGCGCTGCTGTCGATCTCTTCTGGCGGAATAGTTGGATCTTCATTGATTTCAAGGATGAAAGAGATTAATATGGTAGGAAGAAAACTTATGGCAATCTATGCCGTAAGTGCAGCTGCGTTCATATTCCTTGGAGTTTTCGTGAATATTTATCTCTTCATTGTTATTTTCTTTTTTGCGGGTCTCTTCTCTGGAATGTCTTCGCCAATAATTTCCTCGGTTCTGTTTGGAAATGTGACTAGGGAACGCATGGGCACGGTTCAAGGTGCAATGGATACTTTGGGAACGTCCTTCAACTCTGTGTCCGGCATGATCGCTGGAATTGTAATGGCAGTGACTTTTCCACCCTACGTGTTCTTTGTCATGGCAGGCGGACTCTTTGCAGTTTCTGTTTTAATCTCCAGATTCAAGTCCCTTTCAAGAATAAAAATATAATTCGCCACGATTCCCAGCACTTCAATTCTGTGGATCTTGTTTCATATCACTGACGTTTAACGGCTTGTGAATCGATTTTATCAAGGATCTTCAGTAGTGGAAGCAGAGATTCCCTGATGGTTTCTCCAAATGGGGTTAAAGCATATGTTATTCCTTCTTCTGATTCGTTCCTGGATACTATTCCAGCAGCGATGAACTCCTTGATCCTCCTTGAGATCAATGTAGTGCTTGAACCTGGAATATCTGCGAGTATCTCATTGAAGTTGTTCTTTCCTGATCTGTTTCCGATGACCCCGATGATCAGAATTGAATCTTTTTTTCCAAGCAGATTGAAAAGCGGAAGGGAAGGATCAACACAAACAGTCTGGCCACCGTAAGTGAACATACATGCCTTTGTTCTGTTTCTACGCTTCCTTTCTTCTTTCTCATTCATCGGATTTCACCTGCTCAGCTTTGTTCTATTTTTTCAGGTAAGTCGATGTGTTTTCTTATCCATTTTTCAGTGCCCGACCCATACTGGGCAGCTTTCTTGCTTATTGAATAGACTCTCCTGTCTATTCCGGCGAGCCTGGCAAGTTCCCGCAGCACGAGCTTTCCCTGAACGCTGTCGACGTGATCGATTGGACGGATCATGGATGCCAGCTCTACCAGTCTCCTGTCCGTATATGGAGTAAGGAGTTTCTTGCCCAGTGATGATGCAATCTTCTCCTCCCTCTTGAGAGTTACGTCAAACAGCCTCTTCAGATCCATTGAGTTGTCCGGTGAAGGCGAATTGATGAGTCTCCTGTATCCAAAGAATATTTCATCGGCCCCCTGCCCGGTGACCAGCAGGTCCTCTTCTATGTTCTTTAAAACGAGATAAAGCACCGACTCATAACCAAGCTCATGCATGGATATTGTGGGGTCTATTTTCCTGATTGCGCCCACTGCCTCCTGCATCATGGAATCATCAAGAATGATCTGGGTGGGAGTGAATCCCAGAATTGACGAGTTTGCGATGCTGTTCACCAGATCAGGAGATCCGGGAAATCCTGTTGTATAAGCATGAAACCTGTTCTTTCCCAGATACATCAGAACTGAGCTGTCCAGTCCTCCAGAATAAGCCATTGCAGAATTTGGAGGAGCTTCCATCAGACGCTCCTTGATAATGAATATCATCTCAATGAGATCACTCTTTTCTATCAATGTCCATGGATTGCCTATTATTATTTAAATACCAATTGCTGATTTCAAATGCGTGACATTTGTTCCAGACACATCGGTTATAGTAGACGGCAGATTTACAAGTTTCATCAAAAAGCAGGAAGGTGAGAAGGTGATACTGCCCGAGGCCATGATAGCTGAGGTTGAGCATCAGGCCAATGAGGGGCGATCTATCGGATTTGCCGCCCTGCAGGAACTGAAGGTTCTGAGGGATCTTGCGAATAAGGATAGAATATATCTTGAATTTTATGGAAAGAGACCGACTGAGTGGCAGATAAAGCGCGCCAAAAGCGGAGAGATAGACGAACTGATCCGGCAGGTGGCCATGGAGAACGATGCCATCCTGGTGACGGGCGATAACATTCAGAGAGAGATTGCCACAATAAAGGGAATAACCGTCAAGTTTTTGGAACCTCCAAAGACATCGGTCAGAGAGATAGAGGATTTCTTTGACGAGATCACTTCCTCCGTACATCTCAAGGCAAACATGAAGCCTATGGTGAAAAGAGGTCTTCCGGGACAGTACAGGCTTGAAAGACTGGATTACGAGATCAACATACATGACATAGAGAATGTTGCGAGCAACATAGTCAAGAGAGGAAGACAGGAGGGGGAATCATTCATAGAGATGGATATGTACGGAGCGACAGTCATCCAGCTGAAGGATATCAGGATCGTCATAACAAGGCCTCCCTTCTCAGATGAGATTGAGATCACCGCGGTCAAGCCCATAAAGAAGCTCACGCTCAATGAATACGGGCTGGATCCCAGATTGATCGAAAGGTTTGAAAAATCTGCGTTCGGCATACTTGTGGCAGGCTCTCCGGGAGCCGGAAAGAGCACTTTTGTGCAGGCTCTGGCAGAGCATCTCAGCGGACTGGGGAATATCGTGAAGACAATGGAAAACCCGAGAGACCTTCAGGTGAGCAGGGATATCACCCAGTACACTGCACTTGAAAACTCCATGGAGAAAACCGGCGACATTATTCTCCTTGTAAGGACAGACTATACAATATTTGATGAGATGAGGATAACCTCTGATTTCAAGGTTTATTCAGACCTGAGGCTGTCCGGAGTGGGAATGATTGGCGTGGTTCATGCCACGAGGCCCGTTGATGCCATTCAGAGGTTTATCGGTAGAATAGAACTTGGCCTTATTCCGCAGGTTGTGGATACAATCCTCTATATTGACGGGGGAAAGGTTGTTCAGGTGATGACCACTGAGCATGTTGTCAAGGTACCTACAGGAATGAGCCAGGAAGATCTTGCAAGACCGGTCATTGTGATAAGGGAATTCTTCACCGGAGAGGAGAAATTTGAGATATACACATATGGTGAACAGGTTGTTGTGATGCCAATATCCAAGCATGGGGATCAGAAGCCTCTCAGTGAACTGGCCATACACAAGATCGAGGAGGAGATCACAAGGTTCACCGGCATCAGGGAAGTCAAGGTCAAGCTCATAAGCGACTCAAAGGCCATAGTTCAGGTGAGTGAGGATAAGATTGCAAGGCTCATCGGCAGGAAAGGATCCACTATATCAGAAATAGAATCGGCTCTTGGGATCAAGCTCGAAGTGGAACCTATGGAACCTGAAAAAAGGGATGGCGATTTCCTTCCTGCTGTTCTCGAGGTAAAAAACAGGCTGATATATATTGATGTCGGGGTCCCCAACCAGAATGCCCGGGTTTTCATCGATGGTATCCCGGTGCTTACTGCCAGAACATCCAGCAAGGGTATAATCAGAATCAGAATGGAAAACGACGCTGGAACAGCTATATACAACGCCATGAAGAGCGGTAAGAGCGTCCAGGTCTCTCTGGTTGAATGATCGGGTCTTAATGTATTAGAACAAGAATGAAATCTGCCACTGGAATTATTCATGAAGTGTTCATTGTGCAACAGGGATGCCATTATTGAGATAAAGTACAACAGTTCAGCCCTTTGCAGCGAGCATTTTGTCGATTTCTTTGAAAGGCGTGTGAAGAGAGAGCTGAGGAAGCAGGTTCATTTCCCTAAAAAAACGGGAAAGATTTCTGTCGCAATCTCCGGCGGGAAGGATTCTTCGGTGACCCTGTACGTGCTCAAAAAATTCTATGCAGCCTGGAAGAATGTAACAATAACAGCGTTCACCATAGATGAGGGCATCGCCGGATACAGGAACAGTGGACTGGAATCTGCAAAGAAACTGTGCAGTGATCTCGGCGTGGATCATACAGTCATATCGTTTCGAGAGAGGAATGGTTACACAATGGATGAGATCGTTAAGATCGACCCGGATGGAATTCCATGCGCCCACTGTGGACCAATGAGGAGACAGATTATGAACGAGGCTTCCGAGAAACAGCATGCGGACTACGTTGCCCTGGGAATCAACCTTGATGATTATTCACAGTCAATTCTTATGAACGTCGCGAAAGGGGATATTGCGAGAATGGCAAGGCTGGCGCCACATTCCAGATCGCTGGATGGTCTGACTCCAAGGATCGTGCCGCTCAGATCAATACCTGAAAGGGAAGTCGTGATCTACGCAATGATAAAGGGCATCGGGTTCGATTCGAGCTGGTGCCCCTATTATGCCAAGGCTCACCGCAATACATTCCGCGATGTTATCAGTACGCTGGAGGAGAGAAGCCCTGGCACAAGACATGCCATAATGAACTTCTATGAAGGTATCAGGGATATGATTATGGTGAAGAATGATTCAGGCGCCCTGAAGCCTTGCACCATTTGCGGTTCCCCGACCACAGAGGGGCTTTGTGCAGTATGCAGGGATATGGAATGGCTGAAGGCAAGGGATGGGCTGAAAAGGAATTGAACAGGAAACATTTATTATAATTTGAAAGATGACAGCCGGCATTCACAGGGGGTTGTAGCTTAGCTTGGTTTGAGCACCCGGCTGATAACCGGGAGGTCACCGGTTCGAATCCGGTCAGCCCCATGATTCTAACAAGAAATTTCTATATTGGCTGTCTGGATAGAGTTTCGATGTTAGATTTTAAGCCCATGAGCAGGGATGAATTTTCAGCATACTGGAAGTATTCTGTGGATTCGTGGAAACGGGATATGGACAGCGCTGGCCTGATTGAAAAGGGTATTTCATATGAGAAGGCAGAGGAATACGCGAAGAAATTCCTTCCAGACGGAACAGACACGCCGGGACATCACCTGATGCACATCATGAATGACCAAGAAACAGTTGGTTCCATATGGTTCGAGATAAGGGACAGGGGAGTAAGAGAGGCATATCTTTGGGACATAATCATCAACGAAAATTACAGGGGAAAAGGATATGGAACGGATGCAATGAGAACATTAGAGCAGTTCATAAAAAAAGAAGGGGTAGAGAGAATATCCCTCAACGTATTCGGCTCAAACACAGTAGCGAGGAATCTCTATGTCAAGATGGGATATCACGAAGCAGCAGTTACGATGATTAAGTATCTCTAGTTCCTTTTATGGTGCCAGACTTCCGTAAGCCACCTATCAATTATTGATGAACCACAAAGAGCTTTCAGATCTGAAAAATGCGTTTTGAGCGCTGGATCATTGCATTCGTGCTCTCCCGGTAACTGGCTGTAATCCTCCTATTGTGTTTTGTCAGTTTTAAACGAATTATAGGTCTTGATCATTGTTATTGGCGTTTTCTGAATCTTAATACATAAATCTTTAAAGTTTTATGCATCATAATAATAGAAATTTAATGACGTCTATCAGAGATTCGCTAATCCATCAGAAAAATGAACTCGAAGCAAAGCTCGCGGAAAGATATATAGCAAGAAAGGAGATGATTAACGGGTCTGACTCGGATCTGATAAAGGTGATAATTGGCCCGAGAAGGGCAGGAAAGTCTTTCTTCGCCATACACGCGCTAAGCCAGGTGGGAACGTTCGGCTACGTAAACTATGACGACGAAACCTTGGCTAATGTGGGTGACTACAACGATGTTACAGAAGAAGTGAATTCCATCTATTCAAGACCCAAGTACCTCTTACTTGATGAGATTCAAAATCTAGACAGGTGAGAACTTTTCGTAAATCGGCTGCAAAGGCAAGGTTATAATCTGGTCATCACTGGAAGCAATTCGAATCTCCTGAGCCACGAATTAGCCACTCACTTGACAGGCAGACACGTTTTAACATATGCGAGCGGGAAGTCCCCTTTCGCAAGATAGGGGATGAAAGCGAGTAGACAAATTGATATGTGACCCAAGGTTCCTCTACATGTCCGCTGGCAGACAGAAGTGAAACAGGTCGGAATGCATATTGCTTCATGCGTGCCTGCATCCGTAAAGTCAGGTGGCTTAGCATGAAGGACAGAGTACCTTCGGGCCGAAGGGAATTCAAGCCCATGGAGATTCCGCCAGCAACCTTTGAAGTGGGAAGCTCCCTGCGGAAGCTGGGAGAGGAGGTCACCACGTATACTACCTCTATCCTACCTTGAAATCATTGATTCTTATAAAAGGAACCTTACAGAATCCCAGTACAGAGTAACATTGTCTGAATACCTGATCAATGGAGGCTATCCCGAACCGTTCGTAAAATCTCTCAACTATAGGGAATATCCCTCGACCCTGTTCGCACCTGTCGTTTATAAGGACATAGTGAAGAGATACAGGGTTAGGAAACCGCGTACAATTGATGAGCTAGCTGAGTATTTTGTTTCCAACATTGGCAGGGAATTCTCCTATTCGAAATTGACCAACCTGACTGGATTGAAAAGTGCCCATTCCGTGAAAAGGTGCGTTGATTTTCTCGGAGAAAGTTTCATTTTTTTTGAAATGGAACTGTACTCCACAAAAGTGAGCGAGCGGGTGAAAGCAAACAAGAAAATGTACTGCATCGATAACGGATTCATTCACTCAAGCACCCACAGGAATGGTCAAGATAGAGGAGTGCTCTACGAAAATCTTGTTGCCATAGAACTTCTACGAAGGTCTTATAAAGAAAATTTCAAATTCTATTTCTGGAAGAATGATCAGCAACTTGAGATTGATTTTGTAGTCAAGCAAGGAAACCTAGTAAGGGAATTAATTCAAGTTTGTTCAGATCTTTCTGAATCATCAACAATGGAAAGGGAGGTAAGGTCTCTAATCAAAGGTTCTGAGGTGTTCGGTTGTAAAGATCTTATCGTGATCACAGACTCCGTCGAGAGAACTGAGCAAAGTGAATGGTATGGCGTTAAAAGGAATATCAAGTTCATTCCACTGTGGAAGTGGCTTAGCTCATGAACAGACTTTAGAGGATTTGTGGGTTCTGATTCCAGGCTCATGCTAAATTAAATGAGAAGCGCCAGAGGGAAAGGGTGATGAGGATAGAGAGAATGCGCTATTAGCGGTACTTAAGCATTGCAAGTCGATCTAACCTGCAATGTTCACATGTTTTCGTTTGAAATTGCCCGAAAAAACCCTGTGTCATCCCAGCAGTAGTCTGCCGAATTCGGTTAACGAGTGAACATATGGATAGTTTCTCGCCCCGCTTCCATTTCTCATAATCACGTCTAGCGACAGCAGATTCTTCACCGCATTGAATGCAAAGGCCAGTGTCGAATTCCTCTTCCTTGGAAGGGGTGTGCAGGCTGCAAATAAGCATCAAAAGAGTTCTCCACAGTTCGAAGAGCAGATCAACATGCTCAGGAATGAGGGCATACCGCTGAAGATATGCAAGATAAGCATGGCAGGCGAAGGACTTACAGAGAATGATATATTTCCCGGCATTGAAATGGTACTTGGCGGCGTGGAAACCAATGCCATGATTGAAGATGGTTATTCCGTACTGACATTCTAGGCATACAGATGTATCCACTGACTGACTTACAGCTCATCCTTTCAGTAATTTCAGGTTTGCTTGTTGGATTCTCCCTCGGCTTGATCGGTGGGGGCGGTTCGATATTGGCGATTCCACTTCTGATCTATTTTGTTGGATTTGATCATCCTCATATGGCAATAGGCACCACCGCTCTGGCTGTTGGAATCAATGCCTACCTGAACCTGATACCACACACAATCAAGGGAAATGTAAAATACAGGTTAGGAGCTATTTTTACCATACCTGGAATAGTGGGCGTTCTCTTAGGATCTGAACTGGGGCTCTTAACGCCCGGAACCTATCTCCTTTTCTTCTTCGGTTTTCTGATGATAGGCATCGCGGCATACATGCTCAAGAGAAAGTGCGTTGATATGTCCGCGGTGCAGAGATCTGCCTCCAGATCATACACAAAACTTGTCTCCGTCGGCCTTGTTGTGGGCTTCGCATCAGGCTATTTTGGCATTGGTGGCGGATTCCTGATAGTACCTGGCCTTCTCTTTGGCGGCGGTCTTAACATAATACAGGCTGTGGGAACATCCCTGTTGTCTGTCGGAACATTCGGTGTGGTGACCGCTATCCGTTATTCAATCAGCGGCGAACTCGATCTCGTGATCAGCGGTCTCTTTATTGCAGGCGGTATACTGGGAGGCTGGATAGGTGCACGTCTTGCAAGCAGGGTACCGAAGAGAAGATTGACCCAGATATTTGCGGTCATCGTTATCATCGTAGCTATCTACATAATTTATCAGAATTATGGCGTGGTTCTGCATCTCTAATTGCTGTTTCCATTCACCTGGTGCATATGAATGTGCATCATTATATTCAGGTAAGAGTTTGAAGTAAAAGGGGGGATCGGTGTGCCTGTAACTGAAAAAGAAGGTTTCATCACAGTGAACAATTTGAGAATATACTATAAAATTTTCAGCCCGGATAAACCCAGAGCGAGAATAATATGTCTTCATGGCGGACCGGGCATGTCCCATGATTACGTACTTCCCCTTGCAGATCTTGCTGATTATGGATATGAGGTGATATTCTACGATCAGTTTGGATGCGGTCGTTCAGATGAACCTGCAGATCTGTCATACTTCACGATAGATTACGCCGTTGAAGAGGTTGAGCAGGTCAGGAAAACCTTGGCGCCTGAGGGGAAGGTGTTTCTGATGGGATCCTCATATGGCGGAGCCCTGGCACTGGCATACTCTTTGAAATACCAGAGAAACCTTCTTGCCCTGATAATCACAGGCGGACTGGCCAGCATTCCTCTGACTGTAAGGGAAATGGCCAAACTCATTGATAATCTTCCTAACTGGGCATCCAAGGCAATAAAATATTATGGCGATCGCGGCGACTACAAAAACCCGGAATACGAGAAAGCGGTTATGGAATTCTATCACACCTATTTTATCCGCATGGAGAATTTTCCGGAAGAGGTCACGGCTTCGCTCAATTATGCCGATCAGCGCAATGTCTACAGGATAATGAACGGGCCAAATGAATTCACCATAACGGGTACAATGAAGGATTGGGATATTTCCAACAGGATCTCTGCCATAAAGGTTCCAACGCTCATAACAGTGGGGGAGTACGATGAGGTACCGCCGGTTGTGGCTGAGCAGATTCACCACAGCATTGCCGGATCTAAACTCCTTGTTTTCAAAGGATGTTCACACCTGACAATGTGGGAGGACAGAGCTGGTTACATAAGAGAGGTCAGGAAATTCATGGACAACCAGTTGTGAGAGCAGATCTACGGAGACGCAGACTGATTGTTCGCTCATTTTCAGATATCTGAATATTCTGATTCTGAAACCATCTCAATTGCCCTGATAATATAGGAAATCCCTATGATAAGTTCTGCAGAAAGGATCAGGAAAAGGAAGATGGATATATTGACCGATACCGGCAGGTTTCCTGAAGGACCTGGCACATTTATGCTTATGAGTCCTCCGTTCAGAATGATGTCCGTGAATGGCACAAAAAGAAAAGCCTCGGATCCGCTGAGAACCCGGCTGAACCAGTGCCTCCTGAAGATGGCCCTCACGAAGATTATTCCAATGATTGCATATGCATAGTAGTAATAGATCTGGGAGTTGACCGGAATCTCAGTAACAATGAGACTGGTGATGAATGTCCCGTAGAAATACTGAACGAGCACAAAAAACACAAAAAAGTATACCACGATAAGGCCGATTGCAATGGCAATGTCCTTCCATGAAGGCTTAAATCCTGACATTGTTCACACTCCATTGAATACCTCCAGCCCCAAACACCAGATCAGCTGAGCTTATGCCGGAGGGCAGTATCACGAATCCGCTCTCGTAATTGTAGCCGTAGCTGATTGATGTCGCATTGATCTCCCCGGCGTATCTTCCGTTGTAACTGACCGGTATGTGACCAATGCTGAATGTGCCTGGAAGATAGTCATAGAATGATGCATGGATTCTGTAGACGCTCGAACCGTTTCCCAGGGTGGAATTGCCCGATGAATTAACAGAAAACCCCGAAAAAACAGCGGGGACATTCACACTGATTATATTATCTGCAGTTGAATTGAAAAATAGCACCGAGAGTGATGCATCAACGGACAGTGTGGCATTGCTGACTGGCCATCCCTTCCCTGTTATACCTGTTCTGTTGAGGGGAACCGAATAGGAGTAATGTTCCTGCGATCCTGGAATGAAGGCGAATGTGTTGTTGAAAACGCTTATGTCGACCTCAAAAGATCCGCTGTCTGTTCCTGAGATCGTGCCGTTTATAACAAATGTTGAGTTCACATATCCTATTGTCGGCTGGCTGTATGATATGTTTTGGACCGTCTGACCCACGCTTGTAAATGCGAATGGCAAAACAAGAATGCTCACTGCAAGAATCACGTAGCCAATCATCCTCAGTGGACCAGATATTCTCATGAAAGCACCCGGCCTTCAACTCTGCTTGATCTTTTCAGATAACGATTCTCTTTCGATCTTTGTCATCTGCAGAGCCTTCCCGATGAGGAGCGACCCACCCCACATTATAACTGCAAGGAACCCAATCTTGATGAGCATGTACGCAGCCACGTTGAGCACATCTGCAAATGATGTTGAAAGCGACGGACTTGTGGTCGGCGATACCGTAACATTCATAAATTCATAAAGCGCCAGGAGAACGCCCAGCAAAACCAGCGCCACTCCCAGCGAAATCATACTCGTTGACATTCTGCTCATATCTGGTCAGGAGGGTGTATTTTCACCCAGCTTAAACACTTTCCCCCGGGAGATCTCGGTTTCACAAAATTTGGGACCATTTTTCCGGTACTTTCCAGCTTTTCCATTCTTCTCGCCGCAGCTCAAAATAAAAAATATGACCCGGGAGAATCCGTCGACAGGGGTTGAGTTTTGCCTGTGGAATTATTCATTCCACACAGCAGCTCATTTTAGAGATATCTCTGAAGAATGACTGGGCCGTTATCTTGATGCCTTCACCGAATGATGGAAATATGTGCGTCGTGTTGACAATATCCTCCACGGTCAGATTGTTCCTCATTATGAATGCCGCTTCGGATATGAAGTCAGTCGCATTCGGGGACATCACCTGAACACCCACAACCTTCCCTGAACCTGGTTCGGCAATGATCTTGATCATGCCGTCCGCTTCTCCTGTTATGGTGGCCTTCGTGACGCTGGACAGGTGGATAGTCCGGGACATGCAGGATCCGTTTTTTGCAGAATACTGGGCTTCTGTACTTCCGATTCCTGCAATCTGGGGTTCCGTAAATATTCCCCATGGGATTGTGTCGTAATCGATCGTTACATCCATCCCTAGCATGTTGCTCACAGCCGCAACGCCCTCCCTTGCCGCAAGAGTTTCGAGCATCAGTTTCTTGCTGACCACGTCTCCTGCTGCATAAATTCCTGGTTGGGAGGTCATCATTTTCTTATCTGTTTTGATGGATCCGTTACGCTCAGTCTCAACGCCTGCATTGGATAGATTCAGAAATTTTGTGTTCGGAGATCTTCCCGTGGCGACAAGTATGCTTTCCGCCTTCAGTATTTCGTTCCCTCTGTGTGTTACAACCTCCATGAGTTTCTCTTCACCTTCCTCGAATATCCTGCTTATTCTCGCTCTTAGAACGAATCTCATTCCCTCTCCTTCAAGATGTTCTCTCAGGGCCCTTGCTATTTCAGGCTCGGTTTGAGGCAATATCTCAGGCAGCGAATCCACCACAGTCACTTCAGCGCCAAGGTGTCTAAGAGCCTGTCCTATTTCTAGACCAATTGCTCCACCGCCGGCAATGAGGATGCTTGCCGGTAGTTTTGAAAGGTTCCAGATGTTTTCACTGTTCAGGTGATCAGTCTTATCAAGACCAGGTATGGGCGGGTCAGAGGGTGATGATCCGGTTGCTATGAGTATATTGTCTCCGCGTAAAGAATGAATCACTTCTCCACTGTCACTGACAACCTCTACATTTCTGCTGTCGCTGAATCTTGCTTTACCCTCTAAAACTGTGATGTTGGGGTACTGCGATATGACCTTTTCGTATTTTTCCGTTCTGGCAGTATTCACGTAATTCCGGAGGCCTTCCATCACCTCTGGAAAGCTGTATTCCACCCTCACAGGGTTGATTCCGGGCATTGTGGGGTGCAGCGGGTTGAACACCCTGTGTGAGGATTCCAGAAGATACTTTGACGGCACGCAGCCCACATTGACACATGTTCCTCCGAGCTTCCCGCTTCCCACCATGGCTATGGTCATTCCGCCTGAGGTCAGCTCGCTCGCCTTTATCGCTGCCGAAAATGCCGCAGCCCCCCATCCCATTATTACGAGGTCAAATTCACCTTTCATATCTGCTCCCTCATTTCAGTGGATTATGGATGCTTTGTATTTCGATCCCTTTCCAAATACCTCATTTGAAATTATTTTTGACGGATCAGTTTTTGAATCGTCTATCTTTATGTTTCCGGTTCCCTTTATCAGCGAAATGTCGGCATTCAGCACTCCTGAATCCTTCAGTAAACCGTTTTTTACATGCGCCACGCAGTCGTCGCAGGTCATTCCGTATATTCTTATTTTCAGTTCTTTTTCTGCCATATTAAGTTATTGTCTGATTATATTTAAACTGGAAAGTAAACAAAAGTTTAGCTGTGATCAGCGCAATTGGATGCATCGCAATTGGATCACTCATGATGCTCTGACTGAGAGAGATTTGGAATCCTCTGAATAATTTTAGCCGTATCTCTTTTAAATGTGAGGTGCATTATTCTCAGATTACCTATGAGAATCCTGATACCGACACTCAGCAGGAATGGTGCAGAATCTGTTGCTTCTCCTCACTTTGGCAGAGCTCCCTATCTTGCTCTCGTGGAGACTGATCTGAAAGGAAATATCGCGTCCATTGAATTCTTTGCAGGGGAAGGACCTCATGAAGATCACCGCAGCGAGAAAGATGCAACAGAAGCCAGAAGCATTCATTCCCGTGTCACAGATCTCAAACCTGATGTGATCGTGGCCAGTATGATGGGTCCGCGGGCTGTCTCTGATTTTTCAGCCAGTGGAATAAAGCTTGTATCTGCGCAGGGCAGAACCGTATCCGAGATAATATCATCTGTCAACTCCGGACTTATTACAAAACTCGAGCCCCACAGGGAATGAGATTCGTATTCCATAATCCGGCCGGAAAACATTTTTAGAGAGTATTTCACTGATCATGAATGGAAGAGTCGCCTTTTGCTTATCTTTCAAACATCTATGGAAAGAACCATTACGAGATTGACGGTTTCCTCAAACTGACTGAAAAATATTTTGGAGAAGACTTTTCCGGTCTGTCGTCGCTTGGTTCTTTTGCAGGAAAGGATCTTTACGAAATTGCAGATTACGTTGACAAGCAGGCCAACCCCCGACTCATAATGTGGGGTATAAACGGAAACAGGGTTGACAGGACATGGATAGCCCCATCGGAAAGATGGGCATTGAGGAGGCTTATGACCGAGTTCAAGATAAATTCCTTTCCCTACGTTTCCGGCAACTGGATGAAGCATTTCGCTGCTCTCTATCTCGTATCTGATCCAGGAATAGCGTGCGTTTTGACTGTAACGAACCAGACAGCCTATGCATTGTCGAAATATGGAGGGAATGATCTGAAGAGATTCATCCCCGGCTTGACAGGAAAGGATCCGAACGTGATGTACGGCGCAACATGGTTTACAGAGATTCAGGGCGGAAGCGATCTTGGAAGCAACATTGTGACCGCGACCGTCAGTGACGGCAGATGGTTCCTTGATGGAGACACCAAGTACTTTTCCAGTGATGCAGGCCTGGCAAACATGGCTGTTGTGACTGCCAGAACCCCCAGTGGAGGGAAAGGCGCAAAGGGGTTGGGACTATTCCTGGTGCCGGAGATAAATTCTGCCGGTGGCAGAAATTTTATCGTCAGAAGGCTCAAACAGAAGAGCGGAACCATGAGCGTACCCACTGGAGAGGTGGAATTCAGGCATTCAGAATGTTATATGCTGGGCAGTGCCGACCAGGGTATATACTACACAATGGAGAACCTGATGGTTTCAAGGCTGTCCAATGCGATGGGTGCTCTGGGAGTTGCCAGAAAATCATATCTGGAGGCGTATTATTATCTGCAGAGGCGTCAGGCGTTTGGAAAAATTCTGATCGACCAGCCCCTGATAAAAAGGGACCTCATGGACATGGAGGTTTATCTTGAGGGTTCCATGCTGCTTGCCTTCAAAGCTGCGTTGGAATTTCAGAGGTCGTTTATGCAGAGACCCCCATACAACGATGAATACCACTATGCAAGAATGCTTACTCATATGGCAAAAAACATTACTGCCGATATGGCTTCATATGTCACGGAAATGGCCATGCAGCTCCATGGAGGGGTTGGTTTCCTGACGGAATTTCCTGTCGAAAGACTGCACAGGGAAGCCCTGATCACGCCAATATGGGAGGGGCCAAGCAATATACAGGCAATTGACTTTCTTGAAGTGATCGGTAAGAAGCGATCGGATCTTACCATGATGAAGGATGTGGAGAAGATGCGGGAGGACGTAATTGACGGTATAGATCTGTTCGAAAACGCTTTTCTTCTGATCAGGAAGAACCTTGAGTTGCTTTCATCTATGTCGCCGGAAATGACTCAGTTCTTTGCCAAGGACTTCCTGAACACAATTGGACATTCACTCGCAGTAATTCTGCTTGTACACATGGCCAATCTTACTAAAAGCAGGAGAATGCTGAAAGTGGCATCTATCTATGCCAGGAGATTCCTCCTCCACAGCCCGCCGGATGTCTCCGATCTTGAATCCGCAGCAGAGATCATACCTGTCGACATTGTAAAATCCTGAAATCGAAATGATTTCATTTTCTGATTTCCATATCCAGAAAACGATCAGTCTTTGCACCATCCTATAGATAAGGTCAGTGGTTTATTAATGCCTCCAAAATCATCATCAGGCTTACGCCGGTGAATTGCACCATGGATGTTACTCAGATAGTGAACTCTGTTCAGGTTACTTCGACGCTTCTGATAAACAATCTCTGGATAATAGTTGCCGCACTTTTCATACTTTTGATGACTGTGGCTGTTGGTTTTCTTGAGGTTGGTGAACTCGGAGAGAGTTTCACTTCGAGTCTAATGAAAACAATTGTCATAACGGGCACTGCTATCTTTGTTATGGCGATAATTGGATTCAACACGGCATTTGCACCAACTTTTTATGGAATAATAGGAAATCCTTTCTATAAGAACGGTCTGCTTCTTGGTGGTTTCTCTTCCAACGCCATGGGACTGCTTAACGGCGTGTGGTGGTCTATGGGGCCGGCATATTTCAACACAGGACTCACCACTGGAACATATTACTTCTTTGAGACTGCGGCAGCATCTGTTACGCTTGCACTGGTGGCAGTGATAGTTCTCAAGAAGGTGAAGTTCCAGGCATTCTTCATTTTCTCAATAGTTTACTTCATAATAATATGGAACATCCCTGTTTCCTGGATATGGAACCCCACCGGATGGCTTTACCTGCTGGGAATGAGAGACTTTGCCGGTGGGCTTGTTGTACATGCTGCTGCAGCCACAGCGGGCCTTGCCATAGTCTTCCAGATATGGAGAGAGGAGAAGAAGCGAGGCTTCAGGGAAACATTGAGGGAGAAAACGCTGATCAATGAGGGTTGGCTTGCCCTTGCCATACTCCTGCTCTGGGTGGGATGGTTTGGCTTCAACCCGGGAAGCGTACTGGCCTTCAACAGCGATGTTCTGGTTGTGGGAATCACGACATTTGTGTCCTCAGCGGCCGCAATGATCTCAACGTTGTTCTTCAGGTACGTATTTGCGAAACAGGCGCCCGATATTCTCTATGCAGTGAACGGTATCCTGATGGGGCTCGTTGTGATAACTCCCCTGGCAGGTTTTGTGAGCCCGGCGAGTGCCCTCATACTCGGTCTTGTCGCCGGTCCCCTGTTTCTGGTTGCTGAAAAATTCTTCTCGGCCAGGAAGTGGTTCTCTGATCCGGTTGGCCTTTTCCCGGAACATGGTGTTGGCGGGATATTTGGCATCCTCATGATTGCCTTTTTCACACAGAATTCTTTCGCAGCTGCTTCGGGAAATCCATCTCTTCCAAACGGATTCTTCTTTGGAGGCGGGCTAGCTGCACTTAACCAGTTTGGAATAGAATTGCTTGGGATTGCCGCGGTGGTTGTCACTGTTTTCCTGATATCTTTCGCTACAATCTGGGTTATATCACTGGTTCTGCATGGCATAACAAGTGATTCAACATATGGATCCACTTTTAATCCAGCCGGTGGCCTTGGCATACCAAAGTCGGTTGTATCATTAAGAAAGAAGTAGATTATTTCTCTTCCAATTCAGCAATGGATCCAGTTAATACGTGTAATCCAGCACCATCGTTTTTATGATATTATTAAGAAAAGCGCTGGGAGGGAGATTCGAACTCCCGAGCTACGAGAGCACAAGCTTTCCAGACTTGCGCCTTACCAGGCTAGGCTATCCCAGCTTCGAAAAAGGCATAATTGGACTGTATTTAACTCTTTCAGGCTCGTCCCGGTTGCAATTATATCATTTGATCTTATCGAATATGGGCAGAGACAGGGTTCTCTCCACTCCTTCCATACTCCTCAGTTTATCAAGGACAAACATTGAAAGTTCCTTCATGCTTCTGTTTCTAGTCAGTACCAGTATATCCCACTGACCTGAGATAATTGCTACTGAAATGACGTTGGGAAATCTGGAAAGTCTCTCAGAGAGCGTTTTCTGGTCAATTGAGCATTTTGGATCAAAATTGATCATTATGTATGCGAGAACGGGCATTCCGATCTTTTCATAATCCGGCTCAATGGTGAACTTCTTGATTATTCCTTCCTTCTTCATTCGTTCCATTCTCTCAAATATGGTGGCCCTTGGAATGCCCAGCCTGTCCGACATGAGGGAAATCTTGTCCCTTGCCTGATTCTCAAGGTATTCGAGTATTGCGGTATCCTTTCTGTCCAGTTCTTCCATAAAGTGGTTAAAACTAAGTTATATTTAAAAGCTTTGCCATATTGACGGAAAATTATCGCAATATATTATAAAAGATTATAATTTATGGAAAATATGGAACAAACAACACAAAATCAAATTGTGAGGGATGAAGTGAGCCATGCGATGGAACATATTGCCAGTGAAACTGTGAAGCGGGCAATCAGGGTGCAGAGCACTCTGAGGCAGTCACTGAGGCAGTCACTGGTCAGGAGAGGTTTTCTTGAGATTCCCCCTGTCATAATATCTCCTCTTACGGACCCTCTGAACCATCCCGTCTATGATCCCCATATCTCCTGCTATGGATCCGATATGTGGCTTACCAAGAGCATGATATTTCACAAACAGATTGCAGTGCAGGAGCTTGGAAAGATTTTCATAATGTCGCCGAACATCAGGCTTGAGACCGATGAAAAAGCAACCTCAGGAAGACACCTGTATGAGTTCACTCAGGTTGACATTGAGGCGCTTGAAGCTTCGAGAGAAGATATGATGAGGCTTGCCGAGGCTATAATCAACGAGGCAATAGAAGAGACTTTACAAAAGAACAGCGATGACCTCAGGTTTTTCGGAAGATCGATCCACACATTTCATGTTCCGTTCAGGGAGATCACCTATGGAGATGCGGAGGCGGAATACGGTTCCTCGTTTGAAAAGGAGATCTCGGCAAGGAGTTCAGAGCCCGTGTGGATCATCGACATTCCGCTCGAGGCAAGAGAGTTTTATGACAGGGAATATGAAAACAGGAAAGGAATACTCCGCGACATGGATCTGATATGGCCGGAAGGTTATCAGGAAGCCATTTCCGGCGGAGAAAGAGAGTACGAGTATGAGAGGATAGTCGATCGCATCCACAGGAAGGGGCAGGATGAGAGACAGTTTGAATGGTTTCTGGAAATGGCAAAACACGGGATCAGGATGTCTGCAGGATTTGGCATAGGCGTTGAAAGATTCACAAGATTCCTGTGCGGACTCGACCATGTCTCAGACACAACGCCCTTTCCAAAAATCCCCGGGAAGGTTTCACTGTGAACTTATCCTGAAATCCTCTGGTTGCCAACGCTAAAAATATTTTATCCACCATCATTATAAAGCATGATCAATCGGTATCTTCCAAAGGTTCAGCGTAAGGTCAATTTCATTCCAAAGTTCACTGCTGCTGATTTCCTGAGAAACGAGGGGATCAATATCCCATTTCACCCAAAGAATTGTATCATAGTCTTTTCCCGTCAGTTGTATAAAATGCTGGTTGATGATCTTTCACTGAAGGAATCTGAATTGTTCTATCGCGGGTTATTCCAGGAGGCAATCGATGAAGATCGCGGCCTGTATATAGTGAGAATTTGTCCCGGCGGTCCGCTTACTGCTGCAACTGTCGAAGAGCTTGCCTCAGCTGGAGCGTCGAAATTTCTGCTGCTGGGAACTGCTGGCTCGATAAATCCTAAGATCAGGTTTGGCGATCTGGTGTTCTGCGCAAAAGCAGTAAGGGATGAGGGGACTTCATATCATTATTTGAAACCGTCGCTGTTTGCTTATCCATCTATTCCTCTCACTAATACACTGTTCAGGGCTTCGATTAAAAATGGAATCAAGGCGACAATAGGCATCACCTGGACAACAGACGCCCCTTACATGGAGACCATGGAGGAAATAGAGGAATTCAGGAACAGGGGAGTTCTCACTGTGGAGATGGAAGCAGCATCATTATTTGCCGTTTCAAGGAGAAGAACCGTTGAATCGGCGGCAATTTTTTCAATATCCGATGAACTTCACGGTGAGAAGTGGACAGGCATGGGAGTACCGGAAGAGGGGTTCAGAAACCTCGTAAAAAGTGCTCGTTTGTTTACCGATATCTGATTTCCTGTCCAATTTCAACATATGCAAACGTAAATCCCCATCCATCAGTCGGGGGAGGATGTCACGAAAAGCGTCGGGGGGGAGATTCGAACTCCCGAGCTGCGAGAGCAGTAGATCTCGAATCTACCGCCTTACCGGGCTAGGCTACCCCGACATCCGGTATCCGTGGGAATGACTATGGAGATAAGAATTTTCACTATTCTGCTGAAATCACGAAACTTCTCCGACTGAATGCCTGTGCACAGATATCAGGATCTGGACATCTTCACGTGCTCCTTCATTATGCACCTGTCCATAACAACGGTCATTCCTTCTTTCTTTGCAGCGTTTGCCCCCTCGGTGCTGACTACACCCTCCTGCATCCATATCACCTTAGGTTTGATTTCACGGGCTTCCTGTATTATTCCTGGAACTGCATCCGGTTTCCTGAAAATGTCAACCACGTCAATCCTGATGTTTTCAGGTATTGATTTAAGATCGGGGTATGCTTTCTTTCCGTTCCATGATCCAATGACGGGATTTACGGGAATAACATCATAGCCATGCCTTCCAAGATATTCCGCCACCCTGTAGCTGTCCCTGTCTGGCTTGTCAGATATCCCCACCACTGCTATGGTCTTGGAAGTTTTTAGAATTTCCGGAATTTTATCCTCGTCGTAACTCATCATTATGTAAAATGATACTTACTATTAATATTGTCACCAGATGACCCTGGAAAAATGATGGGCCCTGCTGAAAAATGGACATCACGTTGATCTTCTTCTGCTGTACCTTATCAGAACCTTGCATTCCCAGTTTTCCGGAACGCCTAGCTGTTTTATCCTGTCAATTATACCCGCCTGTTCGCTCTCCGGAAGGGCATCCAGGACAGAATACACTGTCTGCACCTCCTTTCCGTTGTGTGCTGCAAGCACCCTGACCAGACCTTCTGCCCTGTCAGTCGCCCTGACATAATCATTACGGGCGATATACAGCTGTATCTTGTCCAGCAATCGAAATATGCCTGCATGCTCAACTTCAAGTCCGTTTATGCCATTGTGGTTCTCATTGGTTTCCACCAAAGGGTAGATAACGCTTTCCTCAAGGTAAATATGCGACCTCAGTAATTTTCTTAGCTCAGCCAGTTCTTCAACACCCTGATCATTTTCCTTCAGAGATTTTATGAATTCTCCCAGCAGTAAGTCTATCTTCCAGTGCTGGTCGGTGAAGATTTCTGAAAGCATAAAACCTGGTGGAGAATGCGACTCCACATTTAGGGTTTATCATAGCCTGTATTGCAGAATTCTTCTCTTCCGGGTGCTCTGTGCCTGGAGCTGAATCACTTTCGTCTGTGAGGTTTTCTTGATTCGGGAGCTTTATCCTTATATATTCTCCGAAAGCTGGCTTTCAGAGGAACATCTTGGGGATATCAAATCTGGAGTTCACCACCAGCACTTTGGGTTCTTCGCCGGTGCGAAGCCATTCAAGGTTTTCCAGCTTTGGATCTCCTATTTCGACGGGAATGTGGAAAGATTCCACCAGTTTTGGTATATCCATCTCAGGCATCAGGAATTCTCTGTTTTCCATGTCCGGATAATAGCTCCTGGCAAAGCTTCTCAGTATCATGTATCCACCGTTGTTGAGGATTACAACTTTCACTGGGAGATTGTATTTCCTGATTGTCCACAGTGTCTGCAATGTGTACATGAACGATCCGTCTCCAAGAATGCACAGCACCTTCTTCCTTACAGTGGAAATCCCTGAGGCTGCCGGCAGAGCCCATCCTAGCTGGCCCGTTTTTGCTGTGAAATAGGAATCCGGACGATAACCTATGACGGCACGGAGGATCTGTGATGCCGAAATGGATTCGTCAACTATTGCGTGATCCTCAAATACTTTCCTGATGCGTGACATGACATAGAGCGGTTCCATCTTTTTACCTGCCATGGCGGTGGCGGTTCTTGCCGCAAAATCCGTCTGTCTGGCGAAGCTTGATTTGCGTTTCACAAGTTTTGCAGCCTCTGTCAGGAATAACTTTGGATTCATCACGTATCCGGTTCCTATTCTCCCGGATATGTCTGTTCCCACCACTATCACCTTTTTTCCGGCAAGTAGCGGCGAAGGAGTGTAAGGATACAGTGTCATGTCACCTCCGATTATGAGAATGAGATCGTTGGAAACAAACCGTATGTTTATGAGTGCGGAGGCGGGAGGCAGATCCCCTGCAAACTGTGGATCGTCTGTAGGATAGCAGCCCCTGCTTGAAAGCGGTTCACCATACACAGGGCATCCAATCTTGTTGGCAAATTCAGCAGCTTCATTGAAAGCACTGTACAGATCTATTTCTGATCCGAACACGATCGCTGGATTTTTGGACTGGTTGATCTCATCCGCTATCTCCTTCACTGCTTCATGATTCACATATGATTGGGTTACCCTGGAAAATCCATCAAAACTCTCTTCATAATCCTGATCCATCATATTCATTGGAAAGCTCAGAAAAACAGGACCCATTGGCGGTGTCATTGCCACCTGAAAAGCCCTCTTGAGCGACCTGTATATGTCCGCGGTATTCTTGATCTCAAACCTGTACTTCACAAAGTTTGACGCCAGTCCTGTCAGATCCCCTGAGAGGATTGGATCGTAGAAGATGTGTCTGTAGTCCTGCTGTCCGGCGGTCACTATAACCGGAGACCTGTTCGCTGAGGCAGTGTGAAGAAACGCCATAGAATTTCCAAGGCCGGGCATGGTATGCAGGTTGCAGAGTGCAGGCGCCCGGGATATCTGTGATAGGCCGTCAGCCATACCCAGCGATATGGAATCATGGAGTGTGAGCACGTAGTCCTTTATACCTCTCAGCATTGGAATTTCGGTGGTGCCGGGATTGCCGAATATTTTTTCAATTCCAAGTTTCTTCAGGGATTCTGCAAAGATTTCATAACCCTTCATCACGCCACCCTGTTCAAAGGTTCGACGCCCTGAAGAAATCTTATCACGTTGGAGACGGTTTCCTCAATGAACCTGCCCTGGCTCTCTATTGTGACGCCCGCAATGTGGGGACTGAAGAGTGTGTTCTCCGTCCTGAAAAGATCGGACGTAAAGTCCGGAGGTTCTCTGTCGTAAACGTCTATTCCTGCCTTGATCTTGCCGGATTTCAAAGCGTTTATCAGATCCTGCGTAACCACAACCTCGGCCCTTGATGTGTTGATGAAGATGCAGCCCGGCTTCATTGATTCAAATTCTTTCTTTGATATCATTCCTCTGGTGCCGTCTGTCAGGGGAACATGAATTGATATTATGTCAGAGGATGAAATCAGCTCCTTCAATGAGACGAATGTTACTCCAAGATCGTCCTCCATCTCTTCCCTGAGTCTGTATTCGTCATAGTAAATAATCCCGGCCCCGAAAACGGCAAGCCTCTCGGCAAGTCTCTTCCCGATCGCCCCCATGCCTATTATTCCGAAGGTTTTTCCCTTCAAATCCCTTGAGGCGGTGAGAACCGGCCAGTTGCCATTCCTCAGTTCATTATCAAGAAATTTAAAATCCTTCAGGAAATACAGCACCATACCGATCACATGCTCGGCAACGCTCTCCTTATTCGAGGTTGGCGAGTTGCACAGTATGATCTTCCGCCTTTTCACCTCCGCAGTGTCAACGTTGTCATATCCTGTGCTTGCTATCTGTAAAAACTTCAAATTCTTGAACTTATCGAGTACTTGTTTGTCAATCTTTGTGAAGGTCGTTGCAATCAGGACTTCACTTTCGTTGGTCTTGAAGTCAAGGTCCGTGATGATCTCAATATCCGGCAGAATAGCCGCTGCCGTTCTTTTTATGTCCTCTATTGGCAGAAACGGAGGCAAAATAGCACTCACTTTCATGGAGTAAAAAACGGTTGAATATACTTAACCTTGTTGGAAATATTTCCTCCATTGTTGGACCCTCTTTGATATTTTCACATGAATGAATATTTTCTGCAGAATGTGTTTTCTTCTCCCAAGTAGCCGGTTTTAAATACTTTCATTTAATATGAGAAGAATGTTCTGTCCCAAGTGTGGCTCCCTTATGATATCATCAGGGAATGTTTATGTATGCACTTCATGTGGTTACGAGGTGGAAAAGAACAGCAAGAACCACTCCAAGAAGATAGTCAGCAAGAGCAACAACAAGGAAGTTGTATTGATAAAAGAAGAAAAGAGTGCTGAACCTCTTGATTCTGACGCAGTTTGTCCCAAGTGCGGTCACGTGGGTGCCTATTTCCTGCTCAAGCAGACAAGATCTGCGGACGAACCGGAAACCAAATTTTACACTTGCGAGGCCTGCGGCTACAGGTGGCGCGAATACTAAAGCGAATTGAATCCGGTTTTCTGAAAACTGCGTAAGAGAAGTGCCTATGGCTTTCCATAAGCCCTGTTAAGGCTTTTCCATGCCCTTATAATTCCCAGGTGTGTCATAGCTTGTGGGAAATTACCTATCAGATCGCCAGACCTGAGATCTATCTCTTCTGAGAATAGAGACAGGTGGTTACCATGCCTTAGAAGAGAATTGAACACTTCTCTCGCCTTCTCCTTTTTTCCGAACAGTACAAGATCCTCTACATACCAGAATGACAGCAGAGTGAATGCATTGTCCTGGCACCTGAAACCATCGTCATTCAGGTATCTCCTGAAAAGATAGTTGTCTGTCATGAGTTCCCTTTCAATCCGTTCCACTGTTCCTCTGATTCTGGGATCGTCAGGCGGCAGAAAACCAAGATGAGGCAGTCTTAACAGGGCCCCGTCTGTGTCTTTCGCACCATAGTACTGCACGAACGAATTTGATTTCCTGTCGTACCCTTTTTCAATGATCTGCGCCTTGATGGTTTCTGCGGTCTGCTGCCATCTTTCATATGGTGCAGAGTATCCGAGGAATTTACCGAGTGTGATTGCTCTTGTGAACGCTGTCCAGGCCATTGCCTTGGAATAAACGTAGTGCCTTGGCTCGGTCCTGAATTCCCAGAGTGTGGAATCAGGCGTATCCCATATCCCTGCCAGATCGTCGAGTATCTGCATAACGAAATGCCACAGAAATGAGGTTATGAGGCCACCGTTCATACCAACAAAGTAAACGGCGTTGACCAGTGAACCGTATTCGTCTATCTGGAGCTGCTTCGCTGCCCTGTTTCCCATTCTGACGGGTTTCGATCCCATGTAACCGTCATAATCCACTTCAAACTCATCGAGAGAGCCGTCAAGATCGATGGGATATATGGTTCTCAGGCGTCTTTCTCTCTGCACAACCTGCATGATATCATACAGGAACTTGATCGCCTCTTTCCTGTACTCTATCATTGAAAGAGCTTCGACCACATAGGCAGTATCCCTGATCCAAGCATATCTGTAATCCCAGTTTCTCTCGCCGCCGACACATTCCGGAAGGCTGGAGGTGGGTGCTGCAACCATCAGTCCTGTTGGCTCATAAAAAAGCGCCTTCAGCGTGAGTGCAGACCGCACAGCCGCTCCTGAATACATTCCGCTGAATTTCCTTGCCGAGACAAGTTCGTTCCAGTATTTTGCTGTCTCGGACAGCCTTTCATCAGATCGGTAGTCGGATACCCTGTTTACCGTTGAAACTCCATGGAGAAAAACAAACCATGAGGTTGTGTCTTTTTTGACTGTCACGTTTCCGAAAACTCCCCTTTCACTGGTATCCAGATCATAACCGGTGGAAAGAGCGACTTTCCTGTCACCCCTTGATAAAACGTATCCGTCTGCAGATTTGACAGCGGTCAGGTTTCCGGATCTGAAATCGAATGACGGAAACAGTTCCACCCTTATCACCGTGTCGTTATCAAATGACACGACACGCCTGTGGATCTCAGGGAAGTTGACCATGGTGTATTCGCTGGCCGGTATGAGGTCCGTAAGTTCAAGTATCTTCGCTTTTTTCCTGAAAAATTCCGTTACAAGAATGTTGGTGTTTTTAAAGTAAGCCTGCCTTACCCTTATGTTGTCAGTTTCAGCAGGACTGATTGAGAAGTACCCTCCTTTTTTGGAGTCCAGTATGGAATCGAAGACAGGATTGTCCTTGAAGCTGGGGAAACAAGCCCAGTCTATCTTTCCATCCATCCCCACCAGCGCCGCAGTCCGGTTGCTTCCAATCATTCCATGGTTTGCAATTTTTGTATACCCGTCAGCGCTGATATCCTGGAACGGGATCTGCCTTCTTGCCATTGGTTCTGATCTTGACATTTTATAAATTCTTATTTGTGATGGGAATTAAGATATCATGGAACCTGACACCTTACTCCTGAAAGATTTCGGGATCAATTCCACTGTCACCATCGGGGATAACGTGGCACGCGGATTCATTGAAAATCGCCTTAAGACTGGCGGATACTACATTGTAAGCGAGAAAGTCTCATCACTTTACCCGGAACTCGTTGCATATATCCGTGAAGACAAAAATGGTCATGTTAAGATCATTCCCGACGGCGAAAAATCAAAGTCTCTTCAGACGTATTCTATGGTCATTCAGGATCTGATTGACGGAAATGTGGATAGAGATTCATTCATTTCCTACATTGGTGGAGGGACAATTGGAGACACGGCAGGTTTTGTTGCCTCAACTTACAAGAGGGGGATCACTCTCGAAGCTTTTCCGACAACATTACTTGGAATGGTTGACAGCGCAATTGGCGGTAAGAACGCACTTAATCATGGTCATGTCAAGAATGTCATTGGAACATTCTATGACCCCAGAGACATTGTCTGTGATCTCTTATTTCTGAAAACATTGAGCAGAAGCGATTTTCTTGACGGGGTTGCAGAGATCATAAAATATGGCCTCATAAGTGACCCGGAAATCCTGTCCTTCACTTCAAAATCTGAGGTGATTGAAGCCCGCGACCCTGCACTGCTGGAAGGAATCATCAGGAAGTCCATATTGATAAAGTCAACTTTTGTTTCAGGGGATTCTCATGATACCATGGGAAAAAGGGCTGTCCTGAATCTTGGTCATACACTTGCGCACGCACTAGAGGCAGCATCGGATAACAGGCTGTCCCATGGAGTTTCGGTCGCGGAAGGGATGATGTTTGAGGCTTTTGTATCAATGAAGAGGGGGGTTTGCACGAAAGATACCTACCGGCATGTGATCCGGATTGTGAAGTCTTCCGGTATTGATCTCCCTGATATCTCTGCCTTCGATCCCCATGACCTGGTTCGCTTTATGGAGAACGACAAGAAGAAGGTCTCTGATTCTGTCAACCTGCCTCTGATCAGGACCCCTGGGGACATTGTAACGTTGAGTGTTCCCATTTCTGAAATAACAGAATTGCTTTCCGAATTTGCAGGATCTGGTGTGAATGACCACTAGACTCACCGGTCTCATAGGCACCCCCGTGGAGCAGTCATGGGGAAAGTATCTGTTCAACAGGGTATACAGGGAAATGGACATGGATTCTTTCTACATTCCAATGGACATTACGCCGGATCTTCTGGAGGATTTTTTGAAGTATGCCTCACCAGCTTTCATAGGGTACAACGTAACTTCCCCGCTCAAGGAAAAAGTCGTGAAATACGTTGATCAGCTGGACAGGATTGCCAGGGAGACCGGATCCGTGAATCTGGTTAGGAATAATGGCGGGAGAACCTGTGGCTACAACACTGACTATGCTGGGTTTTCATATCTGGTAGACAGGAATGGGATAGAATTTGAGGGAAAAAGTGTTTGCATAGCGGGAACTGGGGGAGTTTTCAGGACGGTGTTCAGATACATTTCATCCGAGTTTTCCAACGTTGCATTGACCGTTCTGTCAAGCAACGCAAAGAATGCTTCACGGAAATTAAGGCATCTGGAGGGTTACGAGGATATGGTGATAGTTGAAAGGGAAGATCTTGCTGATGCCTCCTTTGACATCCTTGTGAACTGCACACCGCTGGGAATGAAAAATTATGAAGCGGCATTGCCGTTTCCTGAAACATTGATGGACAGGAGCACTGTCGGGATCGACCTTGTATACAATCCCACAGAAACACCCTTTCTGAAATACATGAAGGCGAACGGGAAGACTGTTGTGAATGGCGTGAAGATGTACCTTGGCCAGGCGCTGGAATCATTCAGAATTCTTTTTCAGCAAGAGCCTGAAAGAGAAAGGTTTGAGAGCATCATAGACGATTTGGTGAGGCAGTGATGATTAAGAAAGTCAGGGTGAGGATCAACGGCGGCATATCAATAATTTCTGCCTTTTCAAACGGATTGGGGGGTGCAGCATCCATTGACCTGCCCATGGAGATCACCATGACGGAGTCGGCTTCAGATTCCAGTGATCAGGTGATCCGGAAAACCATATCCTTTATTGAAAAAAGGCTGAACCTTTCCGGAAGTTATTCTGTTCATGTGGAAAGCCGGATTCCAGTTTCGGCAGGCCTGAAGAGCAGCAGTGCACTCACACTCGGAATCATTCTTGGGATGATATCCATCAATGATCTCCACCTGGATGATGTTCAGATCCTTAAGGAAGCTGCCCTTGCTTCAATCGCGAATGGAACTTCCCTGACAGGGGCGTTTGATGATCTCTGTTCATGTCTGTACGGAGGCTACTGCATAACAGACAACAGGAAGATGGAAATACTTGCCAGGGGTCAAATTCCAGAATATCCGGTTATGATTGCCTATCCCCAAGGAATAGGAAGAACTACATCGGGAATCTCCCTAGAGAACTTCTCCCATTATTCGGCCTGCTTTGACAGGATATTCCGGCAGGCTATGGATGGAAACGTTCTTGAAGCCATGGATTTGAACGGGTTTGTGATGGGATCGATACTTGGAATAGATCTCATGGCGATTGGGTCTCTTCTTCGTATGGGATCGGGTCATGCTTCACAGTCGGGAAAAGGTCCTGCAATATACGGTGTTTTTGAAAAAGGGATTCCCCGCGGTGTGAAACTTTTTACAGGATACGGGCGGGTTCAAACGAGATTCAGCAACAGAAGAGCTGATGTGAAGGAGGTATCTTGAACATAAAGGTTCTTCCCGGCAGGATTCATGGATCGGTAACCGTTCCCGGATCAAAGAGCGTGACACAGCGTTACATCCTTCTCTCTGCCTTCATGAACAAAGAGGTTTCGATTCTCAATCCATCGGGATGCGAGGATGAGGTAGTAGCCCTTTCGGCTGCTCAGAGATGCGGTTCCGCAGTTTTGCGGAACAGTGAAGCGTTAAAAGTGCTTCCAGATTTCAGGTGTCCTGACGTTATAAACGGCGGGGAGTCGGGAACCTCAACCAGACTTCTTATGGGACTGCTTGCAGGCGCGGGCTGCAGGAGTATTTTGAAGATCAGTGATGAGCTTAAGGCGAGGCCTTTTGACGATCTGATTGACTTCCTTGGAAAGAATTCCGTTCACATTGAAAAGACAGGTGACGGATATCTCATAGATGCTACAGACAGATCGTTTCGTTATCGGCAAATAAGGGCTGACCGGAGTTCCCAGTTTGTTTCCAGTGCATTGGTATATCTTGCATTGGGAGGGATGGAAAGTTTTGAATTGACTCTTCAGGGCCCTGTTGTTTCATCCGGGTACCTCGACCTGACCCTTTCGTGCCTGTCCCGTTTTGGCTACGCGGGAACAATCAATGGCAACACGATTAGCGTATCCAGGGCGAAAGAGGAAGACTCTGTTGAAGTGGTTGCAGATGGCGATTTTTCCTCAGCGGCATTCTGGATAGTTCTATCTCTGTTTGTTTCGGACGGAATTTTTAAACTCAAGGGATTGAATCCCGGCAGCAGCCAGCCGGATTCTACAATAATCGATTTCCTCTTCAAGCTTGGCCTTGAACCGGAATTTGATTCTGAATGTCTGCGTCTTCACAGTGTAGATTTGCCAGATTCTGTTCTTGAGCTGGACGTTGATCAGAGTCCTGATCTTGCACCGCCTATTTCTGTTCTGGGACTGTTTTCGAAGCGCGGCATCTTTCTCAGAAACACGGGCAGACTCAGGTTGAAGGAGAGTGACAGGATCTCCGAGATTTGCAGGCTTGTTGAATCATTTGGAGGGAAATGCGACCGTACTGATAATTCAATCTATATCGTAGCAGAAAATGGGATTGTCAACCCCGGAAGGCTCTCGTTCAGCGATCACAGGATGATAATGAGCGGGATCATAGCCGGAATAATTTCTGGTTTCGAAATTGTTCATGAGAACGCAGAAAGAATCGCAAAGAGCTATCCTGATTTCCTGAACCACCTGAAGAGCGCGGGCATAACCATACAGGTCCATGAGTGAATCTGTTACCGGCTTATCCCGGTGGACGGAATGTAAGGGAATCGACAATTAATTTATACTTTCTTATGCTTGAGTGTTGTGCTCATTTACAGGGATTTTTACACTGAGATCAGGGATATCCTGAGAAAACTTTACCCCGACATGGGAGAAAAGGATTTTGTGTACGATTCAAGGGGTGTTGCTGAATTCACTTTCAGGACCTTTGCACTTGCATCTATATACGGTAAAAAGCCTGGGGATATTTACAATGAGATATCCCGTTCCGTTGGAACCCTTGATTTCGTATCTGGAGTCAGGGAGGAGAAGGGATACATAAACATTTCAATAAAGCCCGGCAGGATGTTAAGGGTTGTGTCAGATTCAATAATCTCCACCGGTTCTTTCCCTGATACGTTTCAGGATCCGGAAAGGGTCAACGTTGAGCACACGAGCACAAATCCCACCGGACCCATACATGTCGGGAGAGCCAGAAATTCCATCATAGGTGATTCCGTTGCAAGGCTGCTTTCTAGATACGGTTACAGGGTTTCCACACAGTATTTCGTCAACGATTCAGGAAAGCAGGTTATTGCCCTTTATGAAGGATTTAACAGGTTTTTCAAGGGTTCGGAACGTAATCTCAAGAATCTACTGGCCGGGTACCAGATGATCTATCAGAAGATGGATGAACTTGGCGGAGAGGAAAAGGTCCTTGGACCACTGATAAGACGTTATGAAAGCGGAGATTTGGATTTCATCGAGTCAGTGAAGTCCACTGCCGCAGTGGTATTGCTCTCCATAAAGGATTCCCTGTTGAGCCTCGGTATAAAGATTGATGATTTTGTCTGGGAATCAGGCTTCCTCAAAAGCCAGGAAATGGATCAGGTGTTCAGTTCACTTGATCCCTATCTTAAGGATGATAATGGCGCAAAATATCTCCTTCTGGATAAACTGGAAAAATCTGCCGATCCAACAACTGAGGAGCACGAACGGAGGATTTATCTCAGGAGATCGGACGGCACCTCGCTTTACTTTGCGAGGGACCTGGCATACCACCTCTTCAAAGCCCTGAATGCTGACTGGATTATAGATGTCCTTGGGGAGGATCACAGGGATCATGGTGCCGCGCTTAAAATGGTGCTTAAGGACATGATGGATTTTGGCCCAAGAATAGATTTCATATTCTATGGATTCGTTACGCTTGACAGCGGGAAACTTTCAACGAGAAAGGGAAATATAATCACGCTCGACGATCTTGTTGCCAGGGCCCGGGAGGAGGCAATGAGTGTTGTTGCCGAAAAGAGAAAAGATCTTGATCAGGATTCTCTTGTGAAAATCTCCAATGCGGTCGCAATTTCGTCCATACGATTCAACATAATGCGCATTAACGCCGACAAACATCTGGTCTTCAGGTGGGAGGAGGCTCTGAACATTGAGGGCGATTCTGCACCTTACATAATGTATGCATATGCAAGGGCTTCCAGCATACTTCGATCGGCCGGGGATTTCTCTCTGGATCCTGATCCAGATGCTGAATATGACACTTATGAGACTGCACTGATCAGGAATCTCTATTATTTTCCGAGATATCTTTCCGATGCGGTTCGGAACCTCAGACCGGAACTCATAGCCTCATACTGCCTGTCGCTGGTCAGGGCCTTCAATGACTTTTACGCCAACTGCCGCATTCTCGGGCAACCTGAAAAAATAGCTCATAAAAGGTTGATCCTGACAAAAGACTTCAGTAATGTTCTGGCTGATGCAGCAAATATTATTGGAATAAAATTAATGGAAGAAATGTAATCATTTCTTCTTTTCCAGTTTCTTCTGTTCTATCAGTGAAGGCTTCTTTTCCTCCGTCTCTGACTTTTTCCTTCTTCCACCCGTGGTAAGTTTGTAGTAGATTATTCCAACTGCCACGATTACGACAACTATCACCACTATGACTAGTGTTGTCTTGTAAGGTGCTGGATTGACGCTCACAGACGTCGTGAAACTGCCGAGTGTTGCATAGAATGACGGCTCGTTGCCTGTACTGCCTGTTACCTGGACAGTCAGTGTGCCTGATGTCCTTGGAGTCCATGTGAATGACTGGTTCTGCACCTGTGAAACGTTCAGGATTGGCCACTGGAATGTTGCCACTGCGTTTCCATTTACCAGCACAGTAAGGTTCACATCATAAGCAGTAGCCTGTCCCTTGTTTGTGAAATTGATCCATATTGTTGAGGCACTACCTTCTGTCGGGGTGCCGACTACATATGCACTGGTTATGACTATCCTTGGTGTGGAAACGAGCATGGTGAGAGTGAGATTGCTGTATCCTGTAACGTTTGATGGGTTCTTGGCGGAAAGGGACAGTATCATGTTGTTCAGCGTGTTAAACTGGATAACCACCCATGTGCTGTTATTGAGGTTTCCGGAAACTACGGTGTATGTGGTTGCACCCTGCGGCGCAACTGTACCATTTGCATATTCCACTTTCCATTTGAAACTCAGGTTGGATAGGGATTTATAGTAGACATCTGTGGAAGTGTTGGCAGAGAACTTGGCTGGTACCCCTGCATAAGGATTGGATATCTTCACTCCGCTAACGTTCGTCATGGTAATTTTAGGAGTGGGTGGAGTCGTGTCATTGACATATACCCTGAAGGTCAGGTTGGAGTACTGTCCGGTAATCGATTCGATCGATATTCTGGCATACTGATAACCAACGCTTATGTACGGTTTTGTGAATGAGTAGGTTGCATTGGCAGCCTTCGATGTGAAGTTTGTCATGTTCCAGCTGTATGATAAGGGGACGTTATAGCCTGTACCGGGCACTTTCATCGACGTGTTGTACACGCTGAAGCTCACAAACTGGTTCTGCGGAACAGTGATGTTGTATGAACTGTTGCTGACAGTGTTCTTGTAATGGGTCTTGCCATTGAACGATACGGTGAAATTAACCGCAGGTACCCCGGTGAAAGCGATAATGGTGAAATTAGTCATGTTCTGCGAGCCAGATGGGCTTGTGCTGTTAACGGTAAATTTGTAAGTGCCAGGGCCCGTGAATTTGTGTGATACATTATACATTCCCCATCCTGCAGCTATTGCCGGGGTAGTGTTGTTCAGAACCCACTGGAAGTATGCCTTCTGGTAATCATTGGTTCCAGTCACGGGGTTGAAGTAAGCCTTGGAGATGTTAACTGAAACGATCTGACCGACCGGTGCTATGAATGTCGTATTGGAACTGCTTGCATTCAGCAGATAATTACTACCCGAAAGCCCAGTCCAGTACAGCGATATATACGGATCTACAAACGTGGGCTTCTTGATTGGGCCAAGTTTCAGGTTGACCCACTGAGCTGAAGCAACACCGTTGACAATGATAGGTGATTTGAAAGTCGAGGTAGTTACGCTGGATGATGTCAGAGCCATTGTGTTGTTATTGTAAACAAAACTGTAATTGTAGTAAAGAGGCGCTGGTCCGAATGCTGTTCCCTGATCGTAAAGTTCAACGGACAGGCCGCTGGAGTAAAGGGTGGAAGGTACAGCAGTATTCCTGTACTGCGCCATTATGGCAGCGGACGCGTTGTTCTTTGTGAGATACACCTTTGATACCGACATGGATGTTCTGTTGTAATTATATCCATTTAGTGTGAATGATGAGTTCGTATAAACAGGAAGGTAGCCCTGCAGATATGTTGCCACGCTGGAATTGGTCAGGCCATCAAGCTTCTCCTGCCAGTAGAATGATCCAACGCTTGCATTTGCCATGAATGGGAGCGTCGTGGCATTGCTTATTGAAAAGTTTATGGTCACATTCACTGTCTGCAGATTCTTGCTAAGGCTGTAAGTTGAGACGATGCTGTTGCTGGCTGTCTGAAGGACCGGGGAGACCTGGCCCGCAGATGGAGACGCAATCTGGTATGGAGCATATCCGTTGGCCGTGATTATGACAACCTTGTTGGCAAAATTCCTGAGATAAAGGTTGAAAGCGTTTGATGAGAAATGATCAACCACATAGTTTCTGGATGTTGTGTTCAGCACGATTATGTTTATTGAGCTTATTGTGGCAGAATTCTGTGCAGAAACAATACCGAAGATGGTGTTGGAGTTCTTCAGTGAAACATTTATGCTTGAGGTGTGTGCAGCGATCTGGTATTCATATGAAAATATTCCGTTAACTCCAGAGATTGAGGCTTTAGCGTATATTGTTCCTGTCGGTAGCGAGGCATTGAATTCCGACTTGGACGATAAAAACGTTCCAAGGGAGAATCCATAGGTTGTGGAAAAGCTGACCGTTGCGGATGTGCCGTTTGTCAGGTTCACCAGATTTACTGTCACTGTGTGCATTGGCGTGAGATTATCCATCACACTTTGAGAGACCGTGGGGGAATTCACCACTATCATCTTTGTGACCGGTGCTGCCACAGCTGGTCCTGTAACTCCATTAACCACTGAAGCAGGGGCTATGGATACCGTATAATTTCCGTAGGCCAGGTTGAATGATGGATCTGGCCCGGTCTGCGAGGATATCACAATACCACTGACGTAACTCACTGTCGTTACCGTGTTATTGTTTGCAACTCCAACCGGACTCCCGTTCAGGGCATAATAAATCTCAAGATTCACATTCCCCTGCTGGGGCGTTATTGCGTTAGTGCTGTCAGATACTGTAAGTGTGCCGGCTGTTATCATAATCACGATTAACAGTGCTATTAGATAGCCTCTTTTCAATGTAATCTTCCTCTCAGTTTCGGGATAAAGTAATCTCTTGATATAAATATTGTCCTGACACTGGCAAGTTTTGGGATTTGTTAGTTCGTAGTTGTCCTCCTGATTACCCCCGGAACTTTTTCTTGCTTACAAAAGGTTCCCTGGCTGGCAGGCGGCACTGGATCCGGATAAGGAATTCCTGCAATATTTGCTGGTCAGCGTTCACTGACTATCTGAGCAATCCTATATCCCTGGTGCGGTCTGGATACAATCTCGTAAGGTGTCCGCGTGACCCCGGGGTAATAAATCACAGTATTTCTTGAATAATTAATGTTCCATGAGTCGAGGAGATTCGATGGTTCGGTTGTAGCCATCTGGATTACTGTTTCAGGCATAAATCCTGTCCTGCTCCTTTGCAGAAGATAAAGAAACTGCATCTCTGAAAGCATGTCTGGCTCCACGGTCATCACATTGTCCGTTCCAAGAAGCGGAGATATTCCAAGCATATGGAATCTCCCGTAGTCTGTTGTCAGCCCGTATGCCATGTTGGATCTGGGAGTGATCACTATCCTTGCACCAATGTCCCTGATTTCCCTGAGATCGCTGTCTGTGGCAAAAAGGCAGTGAATGACCAGATCAGGTCTGATCCTCTTCAGAATTCCTATATCTTCCCTGTATCTTTCACTGAAGTGAATTGCCACCTTCTTACCGATCTTCCTTGCCTGTTCCGCAACAGTGAGCATATAGTCAACATCATGATCACTTACCGAACTGAGTGCAACACCCGTGGAACTGGAAATCACCTCCTCCAGGTCTGTCAGATCCTGCGAAGGCCTGCCCATTGTGACAAAAGCCGGTTTTCTGATCCCCGCCTTCTCAAACTCCCTTATTCCCTGGATCCCGTTTTCCCTGAAATCTATGGCTGCTACTGTTCCGGTTGAATTCATGAATCCGGCTGCCGATTTCATTCCCGCGCGGAAAACCTTCCCATTGACCGACTGCAACATCCTGTATTTGAAACCCCCGGGTCCAACTGCGTCCTTGAGGCTGGTGGGAGGTTCCTCACTGACGAATGAATCACCTATATGGATATGAGCGTTGATCAGTCCGGGAATCACAGTGCCTCGAGGAAACCTGTCGTTTAGTTTCCCGCTGAAATTGAGGTTTTTTCCATCGAACAGGATTGTTCCCCTTCTCATTGCACCGTTCCAGAATATATTGCCGGAAATTCCCGGAAGAGTCGGAGTCAGCCTTTGACCACCCCTGCCGGTATCATGCGGGCCACAGCTTTTGCAAGACCTGCCGCTTCGGTGACCGAGACAACCATGTCAACATTCTTGTAGCTGCCCGGAGCCTCTTCCACAATTGCCTTCCTGCTTGCAGTGCGCAGGTATACGTCCCTGGATTCCATGTTTTGCTCGACTGCGGATGCGCTAAATGTCTCGGATGATCGCTTGCGGCTCATCATCCTTCCTGCCCCGTGGCATGAACTGCTGAATGATCTCTCCATGTTTCCCTCCTTTCCCACCATTATGTATGATGCTGTACCCATGTCACCAGGTATCAGCACTGGATGACCTGTTTCAACAAAGAGATGCCCGTTTTCTTTCCTTCCTGGAGGAAAGGCCCTGGTTGCACCTTTCCTGTGAACTATGAGTTTCATGATCTTTCCATCAACAACATGTTCCTCAACCTTTGCGATGTTGTGGGCAATGCTGTAGACCAGCCTTATCTCATCCTCCTCCGTCCCTATGACCTTCGAGAATGCCTTCCTTACCATTGCAGATATGATTTCCCTGTTACAGAAACCGAAATTGGCGGCTGCATTCATTGCCGTGAAATAACTGTCGAACAGATCTGTACCGGTTCTGGCGTAGATGAGCTGCCTGTCTGGAATACTGGATTCGTCCCTGCCGTATTTTCTGTTTATCAGGTCTATATAGTCAGAGGCAACCTGATGCCCAAGTCCCCGTGAACCTGTATGAATCATGATGCCTATCTGGTCCATTTCCGTTATACCGAACTTTTCCGCAGTTTCTCTGTCTATGATCTGATTTATTCTCTGTATTTCCAGAAAGTGATTTCCTGCTCCCAGCGTTCCAAGCTGATTTTTTCCCCTCTGCTTTGCCGAATTGGAAACCTTTGACGGATCTGCAGGCATCAGTTTCCCTCCTTCTTCTGTGTGATCCCTGTCCGATGAAATGCCCATTCCCTGATCGATTGCCCAGTTTATTCCTTCCATCATAACCTCGTTCATCTGGTTGTTGCCGAGTGACAGTTCGCTCCTGTGCCCAAGCCCCGAAGGGACAGTTTTGAAAATCTCATCCACAAGTTCACGCTTTCTGATCCTGATGTCCTCATATGTGAGATCCGTGAGGAGGAATGAAACACCACAGTTTATATCGTATCCAACCCCCCCGGGCGATATGATACCGTCGTCGTAATTGAATGCAGCAACCCCCCCAATGGGGAAGCCGTATCCGCTGTGAACGTCTGGCATAGCATAGGAAGCCCTGACAATTCCCGGAAGTTTTGAAACGTTTATAACCTGCTGGACGGATTGATCGGCGAGTATGTGATCAAGCATTTCAGGATCCGAGAAGAGAATGCCGGGAACATTCATCCCCTCCTCCTGGTCCCTTGCGATTTCGTACGTGTAGTCAGCGATCCTTGTGAATTTAATATCCCTCATTTTTACTACCGGTGCCCCAGTCATCATCTGATCTGTTAATTATTTTATTAGCGACCATTGAATATAGTTTCATGAAGGAGTTTGACCTTGATAAATTTGATGAGGACAGGCGATTTCAGATAAGGCTCCAGGTTTCACTGATAAGAGTTGCGAGAGATCTTCAGAAACTTTCCTCTGATCCCTCGAGATATGATGAATATATCAAAAAGAGGATGGATATCATAAAGAACATGATAGGGTACGAACAGGATTTCTCGATTAAATATCAGGGGAACATAATCTTTCCATTCCCCCTCAGTGGGAGTCGATGACCCGTCTGGCATACGAATGCCGGAATTGAGTGAAAGATAAATTAAGGAGTTGAACTATTCATGCTGATGACCGAGAGTGGTGAGTCGCTTCTTAAGGAGCTGGAAAACGCGATGGAGACACTGAAACGGCATATTTCCATAATAAAGATACTCACAAACGAACAACCAGTTGGTATAATCAAACTTTCAAGAGAGACCGGCCTGCCTGAACACAAGGTGAGATACTCTCTCAGGATCCTTGAAAGGGACAGTGTTATTGAACCGTCAGCCAGCGGAGCAATCCTCTCACCTGATTTCATTGAGAGCCGGACTGCCATACTGGACAGGGTGAGGAAGCTTTCCGAAGAGTTTGCCGAGGTTTACGAGGATCTGGAGAAGCTTCTTTCCGGATAGACTATTGCAGGTGGATAAGTGATATGGAGAAGATCTGAGCAGGAAGAATCCGGCGATTATCAGATAAGGATTGCCAGACCGTCCGACGCGAAGGGCATAATCCATTGTATGCAGAGCGTTATGGATGAAAGGATTTACCTGGTCAGTGAATATTATCTCTGGAGCGAGAGGGGAGAACAGGAAAGAATAAGAAATCCGGAGGACCTGACACTTGTTTGCGAGCAGGATGGGATTATTGTCGGTGTCCTGACCCTTCAGAGGGGAATGTACAAGAAAAACAGGCATACAGCACAGCTTGGCATAGCAATTATGAACGGCCACAGGCACAAGGGGCTCGGATCCAGGATGATAAAGAGCGCAATAGAATGGGCGAGAACAAGGGAGATCCAGAAGATCAATCTTGAGGTCTTTTCCTCTAACACGGGCGCCATTGAAACCTATCGGAAAAATGGCTTTGAGGTGGAAGGAGTCAAGAAGAGGCAGTTCTTAATTGACGGCAATTATGCGGACGACGTCATGATGTCCTTATGGATTGGGTGATTATTCGATTATTTTGTGCTTTGATTTTCTTTCCAGTATGGCTATTATCCGGTCTTCCTCTATTCTCTTGCTCAATTTCCTGGAATAAAAGACCCCTTCGAGATATATGAACACTGACATCAGTACAGCATCCTGCATGAAAAACAGGAAAGTGAAAAAATTGAATGATGGCTCATATAGAGAGAGAATGGTCATCACATATCTTATTCCCGGGATAATAAGATAAAGCTGGGATATTATAAGTACGTCGAAGAAGACACATCCGATTATATATGAATACCTTGCAAATGGAAAGAAAATGTAGAAGAGCAGTTCGCTCCGCGACATATCCCTTGAACTGATCTCGGAAGGGAGTCTGTCTGCAAGCGACCTACTGGTTATCTGGATAGGCTTCCTGGGATTCTGCATAAGACTCTTTGGACTGCTCCTCCTGATCGAAGTAGTTGTAGTTGTATATCAGGCAGGAAACGTAGTGTCCTCTCCTGACCTCCTTGAGCTGAGGGGTGTCCGGCTTTATCATCTTGATGATTATTGAATTTCCAGCATCGCTCCTGGCCACGGTATCTATGGCCTTGAATACTATGCCTCCTTCCTGCAGTGATTCCTTCTCAATCAGATCCTTTACAAGCTGCAGTGTCTTTTCGTCTGTCGTTATTCCCTCTGCAAACTTTATCTGAAGTATATTCTCGCTCTCCTCTGTTATTATCTCCTCAACGTTCTTTATATCTTCAGCCTCCGGGTTCCTGATTGGATCAAGCATGGATCTGACAGGTTCAGCAAGGTCCCTGGGAGACCATCCACAGTTCCTCATTGCAACCGGGCATCTGGGATGGAAATAGCATCCCTTGGGCGGATCTGAAGGGTTGGGTATCTCACCTTTCAGGATCGTCCTGACAATTTTTGCCTCCGGGTCCGGTATTGGTATTGCTGAAAGAAGGGCTTTTGTGTAAGGGTGAAGCATGTCAGTGAAGAGCTCCTCTGTGCTTGTCAGTTCAACCAGTTTACCAAGATACATGACCATCACACGGTCTGCCATCATTCTTATGACATTCAGATGGTGAGATATGAAGAGGTATGAAAGACCCCTCCTGTTTTGCAAGTCCCTGAGTATATTCAGTATCTGGGCCTGAACCGAAACGTCAAGGGCAGATGTTGGTTCGTCAAGAACAAGCAGTTTAGGCTCTATGGATATGGCCCTTGCAATACCTATGCGCTGCCTCTGACCTCCACTGAATTCATGCGGATACCTGTACAGATGATCCTCGCTGAGACCAATTTCATCTATTATTTCCTTCTCCTTCTTCAGGATATCAGAGGCGTTCATCTTCAGGAGCACTTTCATTGGTTCTCCCACAGTGTCCTTTATGAGCTTCCTTGGATCGAGAGAGCTGAAAGGGTCCTGAAAGACAGGCTGCATGTATTTTCTTACCTTCATCATTTCCCTGGAGCTCATCCTTGTGAGCGAATACTTCTTCCTTACTTTGGAAAGTTCTCCCATTAACCCTTTCAGCTTCGCGTCCTTTTCAGGATCCTTTCCCTGGTCCAGCATCTGTCTCACAGTATATTCCAGGTGTATTGCACTGGTCATTTCTTCCTGTGGAAGATTGAAATAAACCTCGCCATCTGTCGCTGAAATCAGATTAAGAACTGTTCTGCCGAGTGTCGTTTTGCCGCATCCGGTTTCCCCGACTACCCCCAGGGATTCTCCCTCCCTCAGCGTAAACGTGACATCATCCAGAGCCCTGACATAACCTTTCGCTCTCCCAAGTCCAGAACTTATTGGAAAGAATTTCTTCAATCCTGTAACATAAAGGAGTATGTTCTCTCCCCTTTCTGCGTGAGCAGGGCATTTGCAGTCTTCGTATCCAGTTTGAACTTGCGTGTTTGATTGTGATTCTCCGGTGACTTCCATTATGGAACCTCCTCCTCTTTCACTTCCTCGTATTCATCAGAATAAAGGAAACAGGCTACTTTGTGGTCCTTTTCAATTTCGATCAATTTTGGTTTCCTCTCCGAACATACATCCATCCTGAATTTGCACCTTGGGTGAAACCTGCATCCAGAAGGTGGAGAAATAAGGTTCGGCACACTGCCAGGTATCGACTCGAGCCTGGCAGACTTTTCAAATCTCCTCTCCGCACGAGGAATCGCATTGAGCAGTCCTGTTGTATATGGATGTTTGGCATCCCTGAAGATATCAATAACCTTGGCCTCTTCCACAAGGTTCCCGCCATACATCACGCCAACCCTGTCACACATTTCTGCTATGACAGCAAGATCATGTGTGATGAACAGAACAGAGGTCTGGTTTCTCTGGTTTACGTCCTTTATCAGATCCAGAATCTGGGCCTGGGTTGTTACGTCAAGCGCGGTTGTGGGCTCATCTGCAATAAGCACTCTGGGATTGGAAGAAAGAGCCATCGCAATCATAGCCCTCTGGAGCATCCCGCCGCTGAGTTCATGGGGGTAGGAATCCAGCACTCTCTCCGCCCCGGCGATGTTGACCTCTTTTAATAGCTCAAGTGCCCTTCTGGCTGCTACTTTAACAAATGGTTTGTCGTATTTCTTCTTGAAAAGTTTCAATCTTATCCTGTAGCTGAAGAATTCACTCCTCAGTCTAACCTCGAGGTCCTTTATCTTATTTGAGATATCACTCGCTTTCGCCTCATTTCCATTCGCCTCATAATTCAGATATTCAAGGTTGAGATCATGAAGCTTATCCTGCGTGGCATAGTAGTCCCTTGCCAGGTACAGATCGTCGAGCAGAAGACCTTCCTTCTCGCCCAGTGCCAACTGCACTGCCTCCCGAACAATAAAATCCCTGTCACTGGAGTTCTCGATCAGATCATTGATCTTCGATTCCAGATCTGGAACTCCATTCTCTGTACACCAGTTGTGTATCAGTTCCTTCCTTGTAGGTATGTCCGGTTGTGAAACCAGGCTGTCCACTATGGTTTCGACCTGTTTTTGGCTCAATGTTTCCCTTTTGATCAGAGAATCTGCTATAGAAACCCTGCTGTGCAGGAGTATTGCCTCTTCAATCTGGTCTCCTATGGTGAGGACGGGGTTAAGTGACAGAAATGGTTCCTGAAATATCATGGAGACCTTTTTGCCCCTGATACCGGATAGAATGTAATTATGCTTCTTGATTGCACGTTTGTTCCTCTTTACCCTCACGTCCGTCTCCGACCTGACGTTGATCTTGACAAGTTTAGGCAGATCGGTAAGTATGTTGAAACCGTCAATGAATACCTTTCCCCGGATTATACGGCCAGGGGGATCTGGGATGAGATCCATAACAGACGTGGCAGTGACACTCTTTCCGCTTCCGCTTTCACCCACAAGTCCGTATTTCTCTCCAACCTTTATCTCGAAAGACAGGTCGTCTATTGCCTTTACAATTCCGCGCGAAGTGAAGAACCTTGTTTTCACGTTCTCCATCTTCACAGAATCAGCTTTTTGTTCTTCAATTAGCTCTTCTGTCATAATGATTTATCTCCTCAGTTTGGGATCGAGAACATCTCGCAACCCGTCTCCAAAAAGGTTTGCGGATACGGTGAAGAGCAGGAGCATCAGCCCAGGAAACAGGAATATCCACCACTGCCCGGTCATGAGGTAATCTGGAGCACCTCCTCCACCGACTCCAAGCGTAATGAGCAGGCCCAGTTCGGGCGGGCCTAGAAAAGCATTTATGTAAAGTACCCCTAGGAAGTCAAGTGTTGCAAAAATCAATATTATCGTCCCGATATCAAGTGAGACCTGGACGAATGCCGGTGAAAGAACGTTTGGAATAATGTGCACAAATATATTTCTTACCTTGGATGACCCAGCTGCACGCGCAGCCTCTATGTAATTGAGAGATTTTGTTTGCAGCGCAAGACTTCTGGAAAGCCTTGCGTAAATAGGCCACCATATGATGATCAGTGCATACACCAGGGCATTGTAGTTATGGCCAAGTATTGCAGTTATTGCCACTGCCAGAACTATGAAGGGCACGCTGAAGAAAATGTCTGTGATTCTCATCATTATTTCATCAAGGATTCCTCCAAGGTATGCAGATACTGTTCCAAGTGTTACTCCAATAAGGGCCCCGAGCCCAACAATCAGTGTGGAATAACCTAGATCAAACTTCATTGCTGCCAGCATCGTAGCAAGCAGCGGAATATTCCATGTTCCTCCTCCGAGGATGTACCCCCAACCATGCGAAAAACCCGGAGAGTACGGTGGGATGAATGAATAGGCCCCCCCTGGTCCAGTAGCGGATTTTGGTATGAAGTTTGACAGCGTAACATCATGTGCTACACCCAGATAAGCAGGATATACAGCATCAAGTATAGCAATTAAGTAGAAGAGTATCACTATAATCATGCCCACCAGCCCACCCTTATTCCTGAGGAGCATTCTGAATGTTTCTTTGAACTGCTCCACCCTTGGGTGTCTGGCAGCCTCAATATCGGCTTTCTGGGAAACTGAGCCCGGACTTATATTTACTTCGGTCATTTTTCAAACACCTTTCTCAATACCTGATTCTTGGGTCCATGTAAGCATATATTATGTCCACTATAAGGTTGGTGAGAACAAGGATTATACCAAATATTATGGTGGAACCCATTATCAGCCAAACCTGCAAACTGCTCGGCGTAGCCGCCTGAACAAGCAGATAACCTATTCCATAATATGTGAATACCTCCTCGACAACCACTACACCTCCGAGTAATCCGGATATGAGCAGTCCCATAACTGTAACAGTCGGAAGAAGAGCGTTCTTCCGTATATGCTTCTTGATTATGACATTCTCAGGCACCCCCTTGGCGCGGGCGGTCTTTATGAACTCCTGGTTCGAGGTATCCACCATTCCAGCCCTGACAAACCTCAGTATTCCTGCAAGAATACCATATGTCAGTGTAAGAACAGGCAGGATGATGAAATTGATGCCCCTGAGGAAGAGATGGAGGTCACCGTGCAAAAGGGCATCGATAATAAGTATGTGCGTAGGGCTCGTGAGAGCAGTTGGAGTGCCATTTATTGTGATACCCTGCCACGATGGGGCACCCGGAGTAAGGACTAGCCCGTTACCAGTCCAGCCCAGGAATCCTATTGGACTCACACCGATGCCCAGCAAAAGGATAAGGAGATAGGCAAGCCAGAAAGCAGGCATGGCATATCCAGATAGTGAAAATATTCTGGCAGCGGAGTCAACCGCAGAATTTGGTCTTGATCCAACGTATGTCCCAAGTGGAATGGCTATGAGTATTGATAGTATGGAAGCCCCAATGGCTAATTGAATGGTGTTGGGAAAGAATATTTCAATATCAGTAAGAACATTGCTGAATGGAAGGAAGAATGTTCCACCTACGATACCCCAGTTACCACTGAGAAGATTTCCCAAATAGTGGAAATAGGTCAGGACAGGATCTGACGGATAAATGCCGAGATAGTTCTCCCAGTAGATAATCTGTGTAGCCCGATCTCCTTTCTGGCTGAGGTATGGCCCAACAAGGTTTGAAGGACCGTATGCCCACATTAGAATGAAGACAAATATGGTAAGACCAAGTATGGTAGGAATCAGAAGAAGCAGACGCCTGATGATGAAATATCTCAATTCCATTTTATCCGAACCTTATCAAAACTACGGTATATAATCTTTTTCTGAAGTCTTCCGGTATCCTGGTCAGTGTTCGAAGCATATCTTCCCCAAAAAGATGTGCCAGTTATATAAAGCGTTTGGCAGATTAAGTTCTCATCTCCTGTAAGAGTTCAATCTGAAATCGATTATTTTGGGAAAACCTGATCATAGCATCTACCGCCAGATGAAATATCAGGAACATGTCGATCATCAATTATGAATATAATTTGAAGTCTGCCTGAGAAGCCTTATCTGCAGATTATGAAAGTCGTGGCGGATATGGTGCCAGTTGGTTAGGAGAGGATCTATTCTGCTCTACTGAAAATTAAATAATCTGTAATATCAACAACAATTTGACTTTACATCATGCCACGAATCACACTCAACACTATACGGATTTTCTGAATATTCCTCTCCAGCTTTTGGTAATACTTCGTTCTGACGACTATTTATGGGGTTCTACGCTTATTACTCAAATCTTCAGGGAAGTGGTGTTCACTCTCTCCTTTAAAAACACTGCCTACAATGAATTCCCATATGACACCGAATATGAATTGTTAAATGTCCCATGATACAATGTTGCCCGGGAAATGCTGATTCGCTGAGATAATTCTCCAGCGCCGTCGGTTAGTCCTTACCGAGAACCACGGGCATGCCAGAGTGTGCGATCTATTTCCTGCTATGGGGAATAAATCATTCCTTCGTGAAGATAACGAAGATCGGGCAGACACAGCCGTCAGGAAGACACGATTCTTGAAATTTCATTTAATCCATACTTTTAACAGACTTCAGAATTTGTATCTGAAATAATACTGCAACAAAAAAGCAATGAAAATTTAAAAAAAATAAAAATTTTGGTGATAAGCATTATGTATAGCTTATCAGGTTGTACAGGAGATCCCCGCCACCGCCTATCATGACATTTTCCTGGTACTGCACCAGTTTTGCCTGGTTGATGCTGCTTGCTGCTATTGTGAATTCAGGTGCCTGGAACAGGTAGACGTAGAATGTCATGTTTATCAGCTGCTCATTGAGCTGGTGGTACAGCATTTCTGCTAGTGCTGGACTGGCTGCTGTCTGGCTCTCGTTGAATATTTCCGACATGCTGTTCAGTATATGAGATTCGGTGGTGTTCACAGTGCTGATGAACTGCGGGAACATTCCGTTTGCTCCTGGGTACAGAGAAGCAGGAGCAGGATCTGCCATTGGCCCCATGTAGTCGCTAGGATACGGGTAGTCAGGAGCCCAGCCAAGCTCGTATATTGGCATCGGGTTTGACCCAAAGACCATGTAGCCCAGTTCTATAGCGAATGGAACAGGCGATGCCGGGAACTGCGTGAATGCAGATGATCCATAGCCCATCATGATTGCCAGGGATGTGCCCCATGTGGTCGCTCCCTCCTCATCCTGTGGGTCAGGAGAGAACGTTATTATGGGGATATCAAGCATCGCGCCCTTATACATTCCTGAAGCACTTATTCCCATCTTGGCCGCATCTGGGCTGTGCAGAAATTCCTGCCAGTACATCTTTGCAAGGGTCATGTTGTAGTATGGAACTCCACTTGTAGTGTTGTTGAGCTGTGCAATGCTCTGTGAGTAAAGCATTCCTGCCGGAAGCATGCCTGCGTATCCGTAAGCGAATATGGTGTTCGGATACGCAGGGTTGCCTTCCTGGTCCTTGAGATAGTAAGCGTAGTTATACGCATATGCGAATGCTTTCCTTACCAGTGGAACGCTGAACAGATCACTTGGCATGTTGATTCCGGTGAATGCCGATGCTGCCATTGTCATGTTGACCTCTGCATTGAAGTTGTACC